>NZ_JAJJOZ010000009.1:0-207783 GCF_021653995.1 Paracandidimonas lactea | reverse complement strand
AGGGGAAAACTTGTTGTTCTTGCTCATGACTCCATTCTCTCAAGAATTGAAGCCTCCTCAAAACCCGGTTCGATTCAATCATGCACCTTCTTCGCGGCTCTGCCACCGCGAGAGATGACCGACAAACCTTCTTCAGGGCGCTGCTGTATTTTTGGCTTCTAGCGGCTACCGACGGTCACGCCAAGAATTTCAGCTTAGCAATTGCTCCGGGTGGCACATTCAAGCTCGCCCCGCTCTACGATGTACTGTCCGCCTGGCCCTGGGTAGGGAGCGGCGCCAAACAAGTGCACCTGCGAAATGTAAAAATGGCCATGGCTTTGCGCAGGAAAAATGTTCATTACCGTATGCGCGAAATTTACCGAAGGCATTGGGTTTCCGTGGGTGAGCGGTATATCGGCGTAGAGCCAACAACGACCATCCTGGAAGAGCTACCAGGTATCGTGGAAGGCGCAATAACACTTGTGCAAAAGAAAATTCCGGAAGGATTTCCCGCTCATGTAATGGACACAATCTTTGACGGCATCAGGGGCAATCTGGCTCACCTTGCGCTGCAGCGATAATGCATGACGAGATCCCGCATCTACGCCGTTCCCTCGACGCAAGTTCCACAACCTGCACATCAACCACCAGAGACAGATCGCCACCCAGGTCAGGCCCATTTCGACGAGTTCGCGGCGATTCGCCGGAACATCCACCAGCACCCGGAGCTCGGGTATGAAGAGCGGCGCACCAGCGACATCGTTGCCCGGCTGCTGGGCGAATGGGGCTACGACGTGCATCGCGGGTACGGCATAACCGGCCTGGTCGGTGTGCTGAAAAAGGGCACGGGCAGCCGGCGTATCGGCATAAGGGCCGACATGGACGCTTTGCCTATCCGCGAAACCACGCAGTTGCCCTACGCCAGCAAGCATGACAACGTGATGCATGCATGCGGCCACGATGGCCATACCACCATGCTGCTGGCCGCTGCAAAATACCTGGCGGAAAAGGGGGAATTCTCGGGCACGCTGAACCTGATTTTCCAGCCGGCCGAAGAGAGCCTGGGCGGCGCAAAGAAAATGATGGATGATGGCCTGTTTGAGCAGCACCCGTGCGATGCCATTTTCGGCATGCACAACGCGCCGGGGTTTCCGCAAGGCAAGCTGCTGCCCCGCGATGGGGCCTCGATGTCGTCATCCGACTACGTGACCATTACCATTACCGGCGTGGGCGGGCATGGGGCCCATCCGCATATGGCCAAAGACCCCATCGTCGCGACCGCCAGCATCATTATGGCGCTGCAGACCATTGTTTCGCGCGAAGTGAACCCCAGTCACTTGGCGGTGATCACCATCGGAGCGGTCAACGCCGGGCACATCAGCAACGTCATCCCCCAGTCAGCCGTTCTGCAGCTGTCGGTACGCGCGCTCGACGCCGACGTCCGGGCGCTGCTGGAACGGCGCATCAAGGCGCTAGTGAATGCGCAGGCCGAAAGCTTCGGCGTGCAGGCTGACATCGCCTACGAGCGAGGCTATCCGGTGTCGGTGAACACCCCTGACGAAACCGGCTTCGCCCGCCGCGCCGCCATCGAATTCAACGGCGCGGAAAACGTGGTGGAACAGACCCCGGCCCGTCTGGGCAGCGAAGACTTCGCCTACATGCTGGAAGAAGTCCCGGGCTGCTATCTGTTCATTGGCAATGGCGCCGGAGACCAGCACGGCGCCTGCGCGGTGCACAACCCCAACTACGACTTCAACGACTGTAATCTGGTGGATGGCGGCGCCTACTGGGCCTATCTGGTCGAACGCTATCTCGGCGATACGGAATAGCGCGCGCTGGAGGACCGAAAATGCACTGACGTGGGCCGCTGAGACCGGCTCGCACCCTCGCGACATTCCGCCGGCGATACGGTGCATGCATGCCAACCTTGCACATAGTCCTTGACGAATATTGGAACGAAAATCGGTTCCCATAGTTAGCGAAAAAATGCCGCAGTGAGGCGGGTAAGGAAAACGGGCTCCGGCAATGCTGCCGGAGCCCGTTCTGTTTGAATGGGTCAGCGTGGCCTGGCGACGTCAAACAGCATCCCTTTGATTCGGACCTTCTTTCGCATAGTAGTGCCAGCCAGCGCCGAAACGGGCGCTTGGAACACCTATCTCGGCGATGCCTGACGCGAGAAAGGCGAGCGCAGGCATCGGGGTTAACCAGCCCTTAAGCCGCCTTGCGCGCCAGCATGGTCGCGAACCGCAACCGGGCGCCGTTGTGCATGGCCCCCACGTCTTCGTTGTACTTGACCAACTCCCAGCCTTGGTACGCTGCGCTCAACTCGCCTGGCCGGAAGGTGAACGGAAAATTCATGGGGCAAGGGTAGTCAGGGCTATCCATGGCGCAGACGATCAGGTTGTAGCCGCCCGCCCTGGTACGCTGCTGCATGTCGGCCAGCACGGCGGCGACCCTGGAGGGTTCGATGAACATGAGTGTCACTGTGCAGGTAATGAAATCGTAATCGGCGTCCAGGCTTGCATCGCTGATGTCGTACAGGCGGGGCGTGATGGCATTTATGCTTTCCTGGTCAACGATGGACTGCAATTGCCCCAGCGCATGGGGGTTGACGTCTACCGCCGTGACCTGGAAACCCCGCTGCGCCAAATACAGCGCATTACGGCCATTGGAGCACCCCATATCCAAGGCATCGCCGGGGTTGACAACCTGACAAGCCGACACGACTTCGCTATGGGCCGGGTTTAATCCGTATTGTTGGTTTAAATCTGCAGACACTTGGCTGTGCTCCTTGTTACATACCCGCCCAGTGTAAAGCGCTCGCGCCTGATTCGGCTGCAAAACCCCGCTGTCATCAACGACAAGGGTGTGAGCGCGTTCTGACTACGCCAGTGACATTGTGTCCGCGCGTCAGCGCTTCAATTGCAATGCGCCGGCCGACATTCTCGGCGGCGCCGTAAACCGTGATATCCATCGGATAGTTCCTCCAGTCTGTATGGTTACAAGCTTATTTGGATGTGGTTTTGCCCAACGTCAGCAGGGCGATCCCGGCGGCGATCAGGGCCGCGCCTGGCAGCAGACCTTCGGGCGGTGCTTCGCCTTGCAGGAATATCGCGACTGGCACACCGACGACAGCGCCAACAGACCCCAGCAGGCTCAGGAGTACCGGCCCGCCTGTTTTCTGCAGCATGAACAGCAACAGAAACATGCCAGCGAAAACCACCGATTGCGTGGCGATCAGGCCCAGCGGCAGGGCTCGGTTCAGCGGCACGGCGAGCGAGAAGCCGGGCAAGAACCCTGCGGCCAGCAACATGGCGCCAGCGGCGATCAGCATTCCGGTAGCCAGGGCATCCGCAGACGCGCCAGCGGGCCAGCGCAGCGTCCGATAGAGGTTCCCGATCGCCAGCAAGACTGGGCCGATCAGGGCGAGGAGAATCCAGAACCCCTCGGCATCAGGCGAAGATAGTTTACCGGCCGCGAGAACAACGGCCCCGGCCAGCGCGGTTGCGACGCCGGCCGCGCGCATCGTCTTGAATCGCTCCATCCTCAATGCCAGCGCGCCCACATAGGTTAGTAGCGGCGGAAGTGAGATGATCAGCGCGACAAAGCCGGCACCAACATGCGGGATGGCCGAAAAGAAAATCAGGTTGGATCCCGCTACCCCCACCAGTGCCGAGACGACGTAGTATTCAAATGCACGCGCGTTGATCGGCGGCAGGTCGCGGCGCAGCGCAGACACAATCATCAGGACAAACGCCGCGCCGATGATGGACCAGCACAGGAATGCTAACGGCGATAGCTGTGCTTCGCCCGCGAGTTTTGCCAAATTGGTCGACAGCCCCAACAGTGCGCCACCAAAAAAAAGACATAACAACGAAACCAAACCAGCCCTTTGATGGGTGGCTGGGCGTTCGTTCGCTGCGGAACTCTTCATGATTTGCGCCTTCCTATTTATCTTGACATCAAGATATATCCTCAGAATCTTGATGTCAAGATAAAACCATACGAAAATATGACGCATGGACGCAATCGATAAAATTCTCCTGCAATGGAAGCAAGAGCGGCCCGATCTCGACGTCGGCCCGATGGGGACGATCGGACGCATCAAGCGGCTGAACCAGCATTTGGTTCGCAGCATGGAAACAACCTGGGCCGAGTATGGCTTGAATGCGGCGAGCTTCGACGTTTTGGCAACGCTGCGGCGGGCGGGCTCTCCCCATGCGCTATCGCCGGGGGATCTGATGGCGTCGACCATGGTGACGTCGGGCACGATGACGCACCGTATCGATCAACTGGAAAAGGCCGGGCTCGTCGAGCGGGTAAAGAATCCCGACGATGGCCGCGGCTTTCTGATTTCGCTTTCGTCAAACGGATACAAGCTCATCGACAAGGCGGTTACGGCCCATGTCGAGACTCAGGCAAGGCTGGTTGCCACCCTTACAGATGAGCGACGCAGTCAGCTGGATGATCTGTTAAGGCAGTTCCTGGCCAGATTCGAGTGCGGCTGAGCGTAAGCCGGACGTTTTCGAGTGCATCTGCCAAGGACGGGCATAACGCCTCGTGGGCGTGAGCGGTGGTTGTGTGATCCACTGCAGCAATGGCTTGGGAGTTTCTTTGATGCTGGCCTCGACAGGGCGGGTGTCCTCAGTCAGCACAGATAGTGTCTATGCTGAGTAAATGGCAAAGCCTGCGTAGCACGACAACGGTGCGGTAGCGGGCCGTTGCCTATGCTAGCCGGCCAGTGTGTTGGCTGCAGCTTGCAGTCCGTTGAGGATACTGTCCGCCAGATATTCCGGAAAGTTCTTGGGTAGCAGTGCACGGACTGAACGCACGACTTCGGGAGTGTGCGCCACGATATCGTCGAGCACCACATCGGCGCCGCGACCATCCGGCGCTACGATGCCATGCTCTTTCCCTACAGCCAGCCAATGGCGACGTGTAATGTCCCGCATGACCCAGTGCGTGTTCTTTGAGCGCACTGCCATGGCCATCCTTGCCTTGAACGGGGATAGCTGATTTGCGCCGGTGCCTATGACAGGGTAGGCAGAGAGCACGTCGTACAGCGGACTGAGTTCGTAAGTTCCGCCAGGACGCAGGAAAATGCTGAAGTTCTTCGCATGGCCGTCGGTGGCGCGAAGCATCCAGAAGAGGACTTGCGCCTGGAAGAACGTACGCCGGTCACGGTCGGGGCCGCTGGACGTGCCCAGGAGTGTCATGATTGCGCGGATGCCGGGGCCACCGTCGGACTCATACTTCAGGTGAGGCGCGGTTCCTGTCGCCTGGCACATATCTTCCTGCGGTAGCCGCAGAAGCCATCTCTTGCCTTCTTCGTCCTCCCACCACGTGCGGTCGAAGCGCTCGACAGCAAGCACCTTCATGTCCTCGAACTGAAGGACCTGCGTGCTCGCCACCGGCAGCCCGTACGCGTGAAGTATCTTCGAACATAGCCACTCGTTTTCGACCGAATCGCTCATGTCGAACCTGAGGTTGCCGACCAGGCCCAGAGGTAGTTTGAAGATGTGCGTGGTTGGCGTCGCGCCATGCGGCAGACACCACTGATCATTGAGCCACAACAACGCTGTCTTTTCCTGCGCCCCGGCGATGGAAATCCGGAAGTCAACATCGCCGCTGTCTCGGCCGGCTATTGATGCCGGCGCCACGGTGTAGCGCAGCACTTGGGCCACCTCGGCATCGTTCAATGGCGTTGCCTTCACTTCTTGAACGCTTGGCGGTGGAACGTTGCCAGGGAGTATCTGCAGCGCTCCCACGCAATCCCGTCCGACCTCTGCCAGCAGCGCAAACGCCTCCGTCGAACCCGCCTGAAACCGGCGCGCGAGACGTTCGCGGATAGCCTTGCTGTCTGGCAGCAGATTTTCAAAGTAGGCACGTACGGCATCGCCGCGATGCGGTTGGTTGCCCGGCGTAAAAGGCAGCGACAGGGAGAGCGGCCGACCTTGTGCCGAGGCCACCCAGCTGTCGTCGTACTGCACGATTTCGCCGACGTGGGGCCGCATACGCCAGGTGCCGACGAAAGCGCCGTTCATCCAGAGGTACAGAACCTGTAAGTGAGAGCGTCGGCCCATCGCCTACCAGTTCGGACCCGTTGGCGGCGTTGGCGCTGGCGAGTCGCTGCCCTGGCGCAGCACCAGTTCCACGCCCAGGATGCTCAGAAGCGCCAGCAGCCGGTCGGCGCTGACTTTGTCCGCGTTACGCTCCAGGGCTGAGAGCGTCTGTTGCGTGATGCCCAGGCGCATTGCCACAGCGGACTGGGACAGGCCAGCCTGCTTGCGAAACGCGTGAAGCAGTACGGGAAGCTGCTCCGCCGTGCGAATAGTAAAGTCGGCCATGAGAACCCCATGCTGGATCCGAATTTACGCATTCTAATCTGTAAAATTGAAATACGCAATAAAACCTGTATTTTCCGGTTTACAAATCTAAGACTGTAGGACCGTTGTATACGCCCGGGCAAGCCTAATTGAATTAAAGCTATTAATCGTTAGAGCACGCTGGATGCGGTTATTCACCTCGATCGGATCTGCCTGGCCGTTGAACCTATGGACATGCGCGCTGTTGACGGACATCTCGCTTGATCTTGTGTTGCCGGTATCAGTATTTCTGGCGCTTCTTCAAGGGGCATACCGGCGTCTCGCCGTCCACCTTCCGGCGGGCCGCTTCGGGGGCGTTACCGGCGACTGTGACCGGTATCCATCCATAGCGCGGCCGCAGCGTGTTTTCACTGCGCGTAGGCCGCCCGGTCGGCGCCCACGTTTTCCAGGGGATACAGCGGTCGTACGCGTTGCCTGAATGGAAACAGCTGCCAGTCAGCGCTGGTGGCGCCGGGGCTGTCGCATTCGACCAGGCCGCCCGAGATGGGCACGAACACTGGCCGGCAGTACATGCGGGATTTGAGCAGCAGGAATCGCGCCTTGCGCGGATCCTGGCCGAGACTCTCGAAAACGCCGAGATCCCAGGGCTCGTGCGTGCGTTCGGTCAGCACCAGGCGCGCGGCGCCGATGTCCAGAACGGCGCTGCGCCCCATGCAGACGCGTTGGCCGGTGTAGGTAGGGCCGGTGATGGTGTACCAGCCGTCGCTTACGGCCAGCACGGTGCCGCGCAAGGGCACGGGCTGGGCGTCGCGGCCCAGGTGGGCCAGGGATTTCTTGTTGCCAACGGGCAATGAGACAACCGCGCCGACGCCGGCCGCGTGCAGGGTAGCGACTGCCTCGAGGTCGCAATAGAGCCCCGCCAGGATGCCATCCAGCCCTTGCTCCAGCGCGGCCGACAATACGTCCATGGTGTCGCAGGTGCCGCCGGACATGCAGTTGTCGCCATGATCCAGCAGCAGCACCGGGCGGTCCGCAGCGCGGGCCATGGCCTCTGCGCGCGCCAGGGATTGCTCCAGTGGCTCTCGCTGGTAGCTGAACCCTTCGCGCTCTCGCCAGATCTGTTCGGCCAGGTCTCGTGCCGCGCGCTGCGCGGCTTCGCGGTCGCCATCCGCGACGACCACCACGCTCAGGCAGGGGTGGGGGATGTCCGCAAGGCCGAATCCGGCCAGCACCGAGACGGCCAGCAGGCCATCGTCCTCGGCCGCGCGCGCGGCCTCGACCGCGTTGCGCATGGCAGGCGACTCTGTGGCGCTGCGCAGCGTATGGCTGATCAACGGCAGCCGCTGCCAGGCGACGACCGGCCGCTTGCGCCCGGCCAGCATGTCGAAGAGCAACCGTCCGGCGTGCGCGCCGGTTTCGTACATGTCGATGTGCGGATAGGTCTTGAAGCTGACGATCACGTCGGCGTTGTCGATCATTTTTTGCGTGACGTTCCCGTGCAAGTCCAGCGCCACCGCGATGGGCACGCCGGGCACGGAGGCGCGCAGCCGTTCCAGCAGGTCGCCCTCGCCGTCGTTGGTGGTCTCGGCCACCATGGCGCCATGCAGGTCCAGCAGCAGGGCGTCGCAGCCTGCCGCGGCGGCGACGATGTGGTCACAGATGTGCTGGTAGGCGTCCCCGTCCACCGGGCCGCTGGGATAGGCAGAGGCGTCGATCGGTGTGACCATCTGGGCGCCGTGCTGCTGCGCCAGGTCGATGAAGGCTGCCATCGCGGTGCGCTTGCCCAGGTTGGCTGCCAGGGCATCGGCGCCGTAGACAGGGCCTTGCGGGCCGAAGGCGGACAGGGGCGTGGCCACGGGTGAGAACGTATTCGTTTCGTGGTTCATGCGGGCGATCAGGACTTTCATGCGATATTCCCCTCGATAGCGCCCACGCCGGCGACCCGCAGCATGGCATGCAGCAGCACATTGCAGCCGGCCTCCAGATGCTCGGGCCGGGCGTCCTCAATCTCGTTGTGGCTGATGCCGTCCCTGCACGGCACGAAGATCATCGCGGTGGGCGCCACGCGCGCCAAATACACGGCATCGTGCCCCGCGCCGCTGACGACCGGCATGACGCTGTAGGAGAAGCGCTCGGCGTATTCGCCCACCAGGCCAACCAGTTCCGGATCGAAGGCCTGCGGCGGGAAATACACGACCTGCTCCAGCGATACGCTCAGCCCGCCGCCATCCTCCAGTGCGCGGCAGGACTGCGTCAGCGCCTGGTCCATGGCGTCCAGTACTTCGTCGTCCGCGGCGCGCAGGTCCACGGTCAGGCGCACGCGGCCGGGGATGACATTGCGCGAATTGGGGAAATTGTCGATCCAGCCGACAGTGCCGCGGCCATGCGGCGCATGTCGCAGGGCGATGACATTGACCGACTCGATGAGCCGCGCGGCCGCCAGCAGGGCATCCCGGCGCATCGCCATGGGGGTGGGCCCGGCATGGGCTTCCTGGCCCTGGATCGTGACGTCGTACCAGCGCTGGCCCAGCGCGCCTTGCACGGCGCCGATTACTGTGCCGTTGGCTTCCAGGACCGGACCCTGTTCGATATGCGCCTCGAAATAGGCGCGCACGCGCACCGGGCCGTGGGAAGCGTGGCCGGCATAGCCGATGCGCGCCAGGGCTTCGGCCACCGAGATGCCCTCGCGGTCTCGCTGCGTCAAGGCGTGCTCCAGTGTAAAGGCGCCCGCAAACACGCCGGAGCCCATCATGACCGGCACGAAGCGCGAGCCTTCCTCATTGGTCCAGGCCACGACCTCCAGTGGAGCTTCAGTGCGGATGCCATGGTCGCGCAGTGTGCGCAGGACCTCGATGCCCGCCAGAACGCCGTAGTTGCCGTCGAACTTGCCGCCGGTCGGCTGGGTGTCGATGTGGCTGCCCGCCATGACGGCAGGCAGATCATCGCGGGTGCCGGCGCGGCGCATGAACAGATTGCCGATGGCGTCCACGCGGATCTCGCAGCCCAGCTCCACCGCCCATTCCCGGACCAGGTCGCGGCCCTGGCCGTCCAGGTCCGTCAGCGCCAGGCGGCAGACCCCGCCCTTGTCAGTCGCGCCGATGCGCGCCAGGCGCATCAGTGAATCCCACAGGCGTTCGCTGTCGATGCGCAGCCCGGAGGCATCCAATCCCGGACGTTCATTCGCTGTTGCAGTCATACGTTTACTCCCAGGTAGCGGTCCTTGACCGCATGGTCGGCCCGGAATTCCTCGTTCGAGCCCGAATAGACAATTTGCCCCTGCTCGAGGACGAAGTGGCGGTCGGCCAACTGGGTGCAGACCTCAAGGTTCTGCTCGACCAGCAGGATCGAGACGCCTGCCTGCCGGATCTGCCCGATCTGTGCCACGATCTCCTCGACGATGACCGGCGCCAGGCCCTCGACCGGTTCGTCGAGCATCAGCAGGCGCGGGTTGTTCATCAGTGCGCGCCCGATCGCCAGCATCTGTTGTTCGCCGCCCGACAGCTGCCCGCCTCCGTTGCCCCGGCGCTCTTTCAGGCGCGGAAAGATGCGGTAGATGTCGGCCAGCTGCCAGGGCGACTCGCGCCGCAGGCCCAGCTTGAGGTTTTCCTCGACGCTCAGCAGCTTGAAGATGCCCCGGTTCTCGGGCACCAGGCAGATGCCACGTGCCGCCACGCGATGCGCCGGCAAGCCAGCGATGTCCTTCCCGCGAAAGGTGATCGAGCCGGGGCGAGGCGCGATCAGTCCAGCGATGGTCTTGAGCGTGGTCGACTTGCCGGCGCCGTTGCGGCCCAGCAGGGTGGCCACGCTGCCCTCCGGTACCTCCAGTGAGACGCCTTGCAGGATGTGGCTCTTGCCGTAGTAGCTGTGGATTTCCTTGACAGACAAGCTCATGCCGCGCCTCCGGTGATCATGTTGCCCAGATAGGCGGAACGTACCCGCGGGTCGTTGCGGATGTCTGCGGGCTTGCCCTCGACCAGCACCCGGCCTTGTTGCATGACGGTGATGGTGTCCGAGATGTCCATGACGATGCCCATGTTGTGCTCAATTAGCACGACCGTATGGTCGCCGCGCAGGCCGTGGATCAAGGCCTTCATGCCGCCGATGTCGTCCACGCCCATGCCGGAGGTCGGTTCATCCAGGAAGATCGCTTTGGGCCTGGCGGCCAGCGCCATGCCGACCTCGAGGCGGCGCTGCTGGCCGTGCGACAGCGTGGCCGCCGGCAGGTCGCCCACGCGCGTGAGCCCCATACGTTCGAGGATTTCGTCGACAAGCTCACGACGCGCGCGCTGCCCGGTCGGTGGGAGCCAGCCGTCCGCCACCGTCAGCTTGTGCACGCCCTGCACGGCCAGCCGCAGGTTCTCGCGCACGTCCAGCGAGGGGAACAGGCTGGTGACCTGGAATGAGCGCGCGATGCCGTGGCGCACACGCTGGTGGTCGGCCAGCGCCGTGACGTCGACACCATTGAACTCAATCGTGCCGGCAGTGGCCGGCAAGGTGCCGGTCAAGGTATGGAACAGCGTGGTCTTGCCTGCTCCGTTGGGCCCGATGACAGAATGGATGGTATTGGGCATGACCGACAGGTTCACGTTCTGCACAGCGGCAAACTTGCCGAAGCGCTTGACGATGCCCTGCGCGCGCAGGATCGGACGGACTGACGTGGCGGTCATGGGCGCTGCTCCGGTTGAGTGGTTTCGGCCGATACGCCGCGGCGACCGCGCAGCAGGTGCCATAGGCTTTCCAACACCCCCCACAAGCCGCGCTGCATGTACAGGCTGATCACCATGAGCAGCAGGCCCAGCAGGAGCAGCCAGCGCGGCCAGATGAACGAAAGCCAGTCTGCCGTCAGTACATAGAATCCCGCACCCAGAAGCGAGGCGAACAGGTTGGCTGTGCCGCCGATGATGGTCATGACCAGGATCATTTCGCTGCTGTGGTATTCGATGCTGGACAGCGGCGCGATGCCGGCCATCATCGCCAGCAGCCCGCCGGCCAGCGCCGTGACGCCGCCCGACAGCGCAAAGACCACGAGTTTCAGGCCGTGCACGTCATAGCCCACTGCGGCCGCGCGCGTCTCATTGTCGCGGATGGCCAGCAGGGTGCGCCCGAACACTGAGGTGGTGACCCGCTGCAGTAGCCAGAACGACACGAGGAAGCACAGTGCGACGAAGCGGTAGAACTGCCAGGGAGATTCCAGCGACAGCAATTCCACCCCCAGGATCGACAGCGGCGGGCGTGGCACGTCCAGCAGGCCATTGTCGCCGCCCGTCACGTCGGTCATGGTGTAAGCCAGGAAGTAGAACATCTGGGCCATCGCCAGCGTCAGCAGAGCGAAATATACGTTGCGCCGCCGGATGGCGAGCGAGCCCACAAAGACAGCGCTGGCCACCCCGGCCAGGATCGTCAACGGCAGCGTCACGGCCAGCGGCAGGTCCAGGCGCACCAGCAGATTGCCCAATGTGTAGCTGCCTACCCCGAAAAATATCCCCTGGCCGAACGAGAGCAGGCCCGTAAAGCCCAGCAGCAGGTTGCAGCCCAGCACGGCCAGTGCGTAGATCAGCACCTCCGAGGCCAGCGACCCCGAATCGATGAACAGCGGCATGGCCAGCACGACGGCCAGGGCCATCAGAAATTGGTGATTGTCCTTGATCGCCTGCATCATCCCCTCCCGAGCAGCCCGTACGGACGCAGCAGCAGCACCGCGCCCATGGCCACGTAGATCATGAGTTGCGCGCCTTGGGGCCATATCGAACTCATCAGGCTTTGTACGATGCCTATCAGCAGGCCGCCCACCAGGGCGCCCGAGAACCGGCCCATGCCGCCCACCACCACCACCACGAAGGCGATGCCCAGGGCCTCAAGACCCATGAAGGGCTCGGCGCCGCGGATGGGTGCGGCCAGCACGCCGGCCAGCGCGGCAGTGGCCACGCCCAGCCCGAAAGTCAGGCTGAAGATCTGTGTGACGTTGATGCCCAGCAGCGAGACCATGTCCGTGGATTCGCTGCCGGCGCGCACCGCGCTGCCCAGCCGGGTGCCTTCCAGCAGCCACCACAGTCCGGCGGCGATCACCGCGGTGAAGACGATCACGAATAGCCGGTACTTGGGATAGATGAAGGAGCCCCACATGACCACGCCCGACAGGATGTCGGGCGGGGCGACGTTCTCGCCGATCGGCCCCCAGACCATGATCACGGCTTCCTGGATGATCAGGGCCAGGCCGACCGTCAGGAGGATGTGGAATTCATGCGCCTTGTCGTAGACGTGGCGCAGCACGATGCGTTCGAGCGCCCAGCCCATGAAGCCCACTGCCAGCGGCACGATGGCCAGTGCCAGCCAGAAGTCCAGGCCCCATTCGACGGCTTGGAAGCAGAAATAGGCGCCCAGCAGATAGAACGCGCCGTGGGCGAAGTTGACGAATCGGAGCAGGCCAAAGATGATCGACATCCCCACCGCCAGCAGGAAGTAGAGCATGCCGATGCCTATGCCGTTGATGACTTGCAGCAGGTAAACGTTCATGAGGGCCTTTGTCCGGGCGGACGCAAGAGATGGGCGGGGGCGCGGTTGGGGCCGGGCCCCCGCCATTCGGTTGGGGTCGCCCGCGCGGATACAGGCATCCGTGCGCGGCGAGGCCGAACCTAGAGCTTGCAGCCCGCCTGTTCGGGCGACAGAAAGGACTGGCCGCTGCTGATGATGTCGGCGTAGTCGTCCTTGTCCTTCATGGCGGACTTGGCCTTGGCCTTGAGCAGGTAGTAATTCTTGAGCACCTGGTGGTCCGCGGCGCGGATGGTCTCGGACCCGGTCAGGCCCTCGTACTGCATGCCTTCCATGGCCTTGATGACCTGCGCGGGGTCGGCGCTGTTCGCCTTGGCGATGGCGTCCAGCATGATCCGGGTGCAGGTGTACGAGCCCGCCAGGCTGTAGTTGGGGTTGTAGCCGAGCTTGTCGCCGCACAGCTTGACCAGCGCCGCGTTCGCCGAGCTGTCGATGCCGTGCCAGTACTGGGCGCCGAAATAGACGCCCTCACAGGTGTCGGCGCCCAGGCTCTCGAATTGCTCAAGGCCCGAGGCCCAGGCTACCAGGATGACCATGTTCTTCTTCATGCCGAAGCTGACGGCCTGGCGCAGCGTGTCGGAGTTTTGCGAGCCGAAGTTCAGCAATAGCAGCACGTCGGGCTTGGCCGCCATGGCGTTGGTCAGATGGCCGCTGAATTCTTTTTCCGTTAGCGAGTGGTAGCTGTTGCCGACGTGCTCGAGGCCTTTTTCCTTGAAGATCGCCTTGGCCGCGTTGAGCAGGCCGTCGCCGAATACGTACTGCGGCGTGATGGTGTACCACCGCTTGGCGTTGGGGTGCAGGTCAATCAATGGGCGCACCGTCTGGTTGATGGCGCCGAACGTGGGGACCGACCAGCGGAATGTGGCGCGATTGCAGTCAGTGCCCGTGATTTCGTCAGCGCCGGCGGTGGTGATGAACACGCCGCCCAGACGCTCGATTTCCTTGCCCATGGCCAGCGACTCGGACGACAGAATGCCGCCCGCGAAGAACTTAGTGCCGCGCTGGCGTGCCGCCTCTTGCACCTTGCGCACGGCGGTGGCTGGCTTGCCCTCGGTGTCCAGGGCGGTATAGGAGAGCGGCTTGCCCAAGACTTTACCGTATTCCTCCAGTGCCAGCTTCATGCCGATATCGGCAAACTTGCCGTTGGCGGCGAACGCGCCGGAAATCGGGACTGGACAGCCGAACTGGATGGTGTCGGCCTGGGCCATGGCGGCACGCGCCGAAAGCAAGGATCCGGGGAGGGCGCTCAGCGCTGTCAATTTGAGTAGGTCGCGGCGATTCACGTGATGTCTCCTGGCCGCCGAAGGCGGCGTGTCGATGGATGGGGCCTTGTCGGCGGTGTTCCATCTGTGCCGGGAGCCCTCGGAAGACAATCCTATTTATCATGATAAATAGGATTATTGGTATAATGAATTTCTGAAATTTTCATGTCAAGCCAATTCATCTCAGGTGAAACCCGAAGGCGCCGTTCGCCGCCTGCGCACGGGACGGAAAAGGTTGTGAATAGGCCAAGGAGCAGAATTGTTGAACGTCACACGAGGCAAACGACTGGCCGTGGCGCGCAGCGTGGCGCAGCCCAAGCGCAGCGATCTGGTCGCTGAAGAAATCAAGCGCCTCATGACGGCCAAAAACCTGCTGCCGGGCGATCGCCTGCCACGCGAGACCGAGCTGCAGGAAATGTTCAACGTCAGCAAGAGCACCGTGCGCGAGGCCTTGAAGTCACTGGAGGTTCAGGGCCTGATCCGGGTGACCACCGGGCCCAGCGGCGGCGGCATGGCGGTCGAGGTGCCGCTGGACCGGGCGTTCCAGCTCATGCAGAACTATTTGTTCTTCAAGGAAGTCTCGATCGACGACATCTATCAGGCGCGCAAGCTGCTGGAGCCTGAACTCGCCGCCAGCGCCGTGCCGCACTTGACCGAGGCACAATTCGAAGCGCTGGAGCGCAACATCAAAGAATGCGATCCCCTGAGCGACCCGGATGCCGACCAGCTCTCGCAGCGCCAGGAAGACATGACCTTTCATGACATTCTGGCCGCTGCCAGCCCCAATCCTTTCCTGCGCTTCATGTGCGAAATGATCAACCAGATGCTGCGTCAGCTCACGGTCTACGACAACCAGATGCCGATGCACGAACAGCAGCATTTCGGCGCCAGCAACGTTGACTACCACCGGCGGCTGCTGGCGGCCGCCCGCGCGCGCGATGCCGAGACCGTACGCACCCTCATGCGCGAGCACATGCAGGACGCGCAGGCATCCGTGCAGCGCCTGCACGGTCGGCTGCATGGGCGCCTGATTCTTGACTCGGAAATGTCGCGCCGTGCGGTGGCTTCACGGGCTCGCCGTCTGACGCGCAAGGCGGATCGCGCCTGAGGCGTTCGCTCGCGCCTCGAGCCCCGGCCACTCCACGTGCCGACGAAGGCGCCGTTCATCCATAGGCGCAGAGCCTGTGCGTGAGAGCGCCGGCCCACGACTTACACCGTATCAATGCTTATGCTGATGATGAATATCCGGGTAATGCTCATGCGCGTGGGTGATGGGCGCGTGCCGATGCCAATGCGTGTGCCGCCCAACGGGTGTTGAGCCATCCGCATGCATGTGCTGGTGATGTTCGTCGTGTTCGTGTTCGTGGCTGTGTTCCAGGGCATCGTGAGTATGTGCGTGGTGGTGCTTTTCGGTGAGATGCAGCCACACGCCGATTGCCATCAAGAGGCCTGCTATCAGCAGCCTGGGTGACGCTGGCTCGCCCAGCAGGACGATGGCGAGCAGGGTGCCGGCGAAGGGGGCTATCGAGAAGTAGGCTCCGGTGCGTGCGGTGCCCAGGTGCCGCAAGGCGATGACGAACAGGACGAGGCTTGTTCCGTAACTAAGAAAACCGATGATAGCGCCGAGGGTGATGATGCCCACTGACGGCAATGCAGCGCCGGTGGCCAGGGCGAGCACCAGGTTGGTGGCGCCGGCGGCCAGGCCTTTTACCATTGCGATGAAGGACGCATCGGCAACAGACACTTTGCGGGTCAGGTTGTTGTCGATGGCCCAACACAGGCAGGCGCCCAGGACGGCAAGGGCTGGCCATAGGCCTGTCAGCCCTGCTTGCTGTGCGGGCCAGCTCAGCACGATGGCGCCCGCAACGATGGCAAGCATCCCCAGGGCGATGCGGCCGTCGACGTTCTCTTTGAACACAAACCAGGCAAGCACCGCCGTGAAGACGCCTTCGGCGTTCAGGAGCAATGAGGCATCGGATGCGGCCATCGCCGACAGGCCGCTCATCAGCAGCAGTGGCCCCAGCATGCCGCCAGCAATGACGGCAGCGGCAAGCCAGCCTGTTTCGCGGCGTTCAAGCCGCACTGCAGGCGCGGCGCGGAGCAGCCGGTAGACCCATAACCCCAGGCCGGAACCCAAGTACACAATGCCCGCCATCAACCAAGGGCTTGCATGGGCCAGCAACATCTTTACAGCCGGCGTACCCGCGCCAAAGAGCACGGCGGCGCTGAGAGCCGCTGCGACGCCACGGTTTGTGAGTGCGTTCATGGGGGTGATCACGTGAGTAGGGTTTTGCTGCCAATGTACATCGCGTGAAGGCGCCAGATGCGCTCGACATCTGGCGCTGGGTGCACGACGATGTCGACAGTGCCCTTTTTATTTTCGCGATCAAGGGTGACGTGGCCATCGCTGCGATCGAAGCGGCTGCGGTTGGTTGACGTACCTGCGTGCAGCACTTCGAAGTGTACAAAGGCGTCAGCGCCCCTGTCGCTCCAGTAAATACGCCATCACGGCGTCGCGGTCGCCGCGAAAGACGATGCGTTCGCCCTTGCTGTCGCGTTGATATGCGTACATGGGGTCGTAGTAGTCGTTCAGCAGGTGGTGTATCCATTGCGTGTGCAGTGCCACGTCGCCTGTGCGCAGTTGCACAACCAAGGCTTCGTCCATCAGCGCGGCGAGTTCGGCATAGCGCTGCGCGCCCAGGCGGCGGGTAATGTTGGCCAGGCTTTGGCGCAGTTGGGCGGCAAAGGCTGCCAGGCCGGCATCGGGGCCGTGCAGGGCGGTGAATTCGGCTGCCAGGTCAATGACGTAGTCTTTGAGAATGCGCTGCACGCGGTTGTCCAGGCTGTCTTCCAGCCAGACGATGCTATGTTGCTGCATGGCCAGCCGTAGTGGCTCGGGCAGGCAGCAGCTGCCCACCATGCGGCCCTCTTCTTCGAGGATGAACTGCCGCATGCCTCGGGCGCGCTTCTTGATCAGGTCGATGGCGATGCGGTTCTCGAAGTCGATCTGCGCCGGTTGCGGGGTGGCATGCTTGCCGAAGCTGGAGCCGCGGTGATGCGCATGGCCTTCGAGGTCTATGGCGTGCGGCAGCTGTACCAGCAGTTCTGTTTTGCCGGTGCCCGTCAGGCCGCCCAGCAGGGTAAGGTCGCATTCGGCTACGGCACGATCTAGCTCGTTGATCAGGTAATTGCGCATGGCCTTGTAGCCGCCGGCCACGCGGGGGTAGGTGATGCCAGCTTCGTTCAGCCACTGTTGGGTGATGCGCGAGCGCAGCCCGCCGCGAAAGCAGTACAGATAACCGTGTGGATGCTGGCGCGCGAAGTTTGCCCAGGCCTGGATGCGGGCTTCGCGCAGTGGGCCTGACACGAGCTGGTACCCGAGTTCGATGGCGGCTTCTTGGCCTTGCCGTTTGTAGCGGATGCCCACGGCTTGCCGCTCTTCGTCGTTCATGAGCGGCATGTTGGTGGCGCAAGGGAATGCGCCTTTTATGAACTCGACCGGTGCACGGACATCAAGCAGCGGGATGTCGTTGACAAACAGCGCTTGGTAGTCGCGAGTCTCTTCGTACGTGTCCGCGCGGGTGTCTTGAATCATCATTGAATAATTACGCCATGCTCGCCGCGCGCTTCGAAGTGGCCGATGGGCGCCAGGGCAAGGCCTTCGGCGGCGGCGACATCAAGAAACTCGTCCACGCCGTCGGCTGCTACGGCAACCAGCAGGCCGCCGCTGGTCTGCGGGTCGCACAACAGATGGCGCTGCGCTTCGGGCAGCGGCGCGACGCCCTGGCCGTAGCTGTCGAAGTTGCGCAGTGTGCCACCCGGGATACAGCCTTCGGCCAGGTAGTGGGCGACGCTGTCGATGCGCGGCACGGCGTCGTAGTGGATGCGGGCGCTCAGGCCGCTGCCGTTGGCCATTTCGAGCAGGTGGCCCAGCAGGCCGAAGCCGGTGACGTCTGTCATGGCTTTGACTTGCGGCAGCAGACCGAAGCGCGCGCCGGCGGTATTGGGGGTGCACATCCAGTCGCGAGCAACGTTGACGTCTTGCGGGCGCAGCTTTCCTTTTTTTTCAGCGGTGGTAAGGATGCCCACGCCAAGTGGCTTGGTGAGGAACAGTGCACAGCCTTCGGTTGCTGTGTCGTTGCGCTTCATGTGGGCCTTGTCGACCGTGCCGGTGACGGCCAGCCCGAAGATGGGCTCAGGTGCATCGATGGAGTGGCCGCCGGCGAGCACGATACCCGCCGCGTCGCAGGCGGCGCGGCCGCCGCGCACGACTTCACGTGCGACGTCGGGCGGGAGCACGTTGACGGGCCAGCCCAGGATTGAGATAGCCATGATGGGGCGCCCGCCCATGGCGTAGATGTCGCTGATGGCGTTGGTGGCGGCGATGCGGCCGAAGTCGAACGGGTCGTCGACGATGGGCATGAAGAAATCTGTGGTGGACACAATGCCGCGCTGCGCGTCGATGCCATAGACAGCCGCGTCGTCGCGCGAGGTATTGCCGACCCAGAGATTGGCGTCCGACGTCTGTGAGCCGCTTCCGGCCAGGATGACGTCGAGCACCTTGGGTGAGATCTTGCAGCCGCAACCCGCCCCGTGGCTGTACTGAGTAAGGCGGATGGGTTCGGTCATGGCGGTGGGCTCCGACGAAAAACTGGGAAATGTTGGCTATAGATTGTATCCCTCCGGCAGCGCTGGCTCGTGCGGGCCGGCGCACTGAGGCGGCATCCGTTATCCGTTCGGCCTTGACCTATCCCCGGCGTGTTCTCCTGCGGCTTTCGTTATCCGTCCATCGTCCGCTGTCCTGTGCCCTATGGTTGTGCAGCCTGCATTCAGCCCTCAAGGCTTCTTCTCGTCAACTTAGTTCACCCGCACATCGATGCGCCGGGAGCGCTCTTGCATGAGCTTGGGGATACGCAGGCGCAACACCCCCGCCACGAACGATGCCTGGACTTTGTCGGCATCGAGTTCGCGCGAGAGCGTGAACATGCGTTGGTAGCGCGGGCTGGTGATCTCTGCGTGGATCGCGGTGAGTCCCGCGGGCAGATCCAGGGAAATGGATCCCTCAATGGTGAGGGTGTTTTCCTTGATGTTGACCGAGACTTGATCCTTGGGCACACCCGGCATGTCGGCCCACAGCGTCAGGCCGTCGTCATCTTCGTATACGTCTACCGCGGGCGCCATGGGGTCGGTCGTGGGCGGCGAGGCGGACAGTTCGGCAGCGCGGTCTTCATCGCTGGGGTAGTCGGCTGAAAGCGTGACCATGGCGTCCTCCTTACTGGATGTCGAGACGGCGGCTGCGGGCGGTTTCGCGCCGCTGCAGACGGATGTACAGGATGCCGTCCCGGTAGTTGGCCTGGATATTGTCGTCGTCCACGTCGTCCGGCAGGATGATGGCGCGGCGGAAATGGCCGGAAAATCGTTCGTCGATATGCAGCGTTTGGTGCGGTGCTTCGGCGGGGCGCTCCACGCTGCGTTCGCCGTGTATCGTGAGTACGCCTTTATCAACCTCTGCGACGATGCTCTCGGGGGCCATGCCGGGGAGAAACAGGTACACCAGCACAGCCTCGGGTGTGTGGCCCATGTTCATGGCCGGGAAACCGCCCCATGCCGAGCCGCGGATAGCGGGCGCGATGCCCAGGGCCTGTTGCATGTCGCGCTGGAAACGGTCCAGCTCTGCAAAAATATTGCGCGGAAAGGTAGAACGGTAGGCCATGGCGCCTCCTTTGTGTGAAGCGTGGCGTCTCGGTGTGGCGCCACAATATGGTGTGGCTGGGTGATACTGCTTCGTGGTGTAGCCGCACAGCGCTGCGAATGATTGCTGCGCATCAAGCCATGCCAGCAATTTTTATGCCGCGATCCAGGTCATGATAAAGCCATGGCCAAACCACACCAAACCAAGAACTGGCCGTGAGGGTATGCGTCAACGTGTGCCGCTGTCGGGCTGTTTAGGGGTGCGAAGGTGCGGCCAGGCGGCATGGAATTCCGCGGCATCGGGCACTTGTATGCCAAAGCGTGTTTCCAGCACACGCAGCGCTTGCGAGGGGTCGCGGATGACCTCGCGCTGTACGGTGCCGTCGGGGTGCACCAGTGTCAGGCGGTCGTTCAGCAGCGACAGGCGGCCGTTGGACCCCGCCAACGCCGCGTACAGTGCATGACGGAAGTGCGACAAAGGGTGCATGCAAAGGTAGTAGCTCATCGCTTCGTAGTCGATCGGCAGTTGCCGCGCCAGATCAAATGCGTAGAGCCTCCGCCATTCCTGCTGCACAAAAGCCTCGAGCAGAAAGTCTTCGTCGTCGCGCGGCAGCACACGGAATGCGCCGTGGGGCGTTTCCTGGCGGGCAGTATCGCGCAGCAGGATGGGGCCGGTGAGCGTATTGCCGCCAAAGCCCGTGTCGACGATGTAGTCCTTGCCGTCCACAGGCACCAGCAGCAGCATGTGAGAGCGCGGTGTGACCGCGTGTTTGGGTTGGTTCCACAGCACCCGGGCGGCCAGGCGCCGCGGCGCGAAGCCAAGGCGTTCGAGGACATGTGCGAACAGCAGATTGTGCTCATAGCAGTAGCCGCCGCGGCTGCCGGCCACCAGCTTTGCCTCGATGGATGCCAGATCGAGCCGTACCACGCGCCCGAGCAGCGGATCCAGGTTTTCAAAGGGAATGGTTTCGGCATGAAGGGCGTGCAGCGTGCGCAGCGTGGCAAGCGAGGGTGCAGGCGTGCCGGTATAGCCGATGCGCCTGAAATAGGCGTCCACGTCTACATCGTGCGGGGGTAGGGCGTGCATGGCGATGCTCCGGTAAATCGCTGCCATGTGGCCTGCGTGCGGCGGGTGTTCAAGCCCGCGTCAGCTGCGCGTGCCGGAAGCAGTCAGTGGTGTGATCCATGATGGCGCCGAAGGATTGCAGATACGATTGGCAGATCGTCGGGCCCACAAAGGTAAACCCGGTCTTCTTGAGCGTGCGGCTCATGGCCTGGGCTTCGGGCGTGATCAGCGGGATGTCCTCGTGGCGGGTGTAGTGATGCACCAGTGGACGGCCGCCGGTGAAGGACCACATCAGGCTGACCGGATCATCCTGGCGTAGCCAGGCTTGAGCATTCTGCCGGGCGGCGTTCAGCTTGAGGCGATTGCGGATGATGCCGGGATCCTGCATCAGGGTATTGTGGATGTAATCGTCGTCCATGGCTGCGATGGCGTGGGGGTCGAAGCCGAACAGTACCTCGCGGTAACGCGGCCGTTTACGCAGCACGGTAATCCACGACAGACCAGCCTGGAAACCTTCGAGCAGCAGCATCTCGAACAGATAGCCTGGGTCGCGTGAGGGCGTGCCCCATTCTTGATCGTGGTAGGCGATATAAGACGGATCGTCGGAACACCATTTGCAGCGTTTCATGCAGGGGTCTCCATCTGCGTCAGAGGGGAAAGCGGGCAGCAGCGTGCGCAGAAGCCAGGGGCGCGCCTGCAAGGCGAAGCTGTCGATGCGCGTATGCGCGGGCGGGTATCAGGCTGTGCCGGATGCGTCGCTCGTATGGCTGGGCCTGGGCTGCGTAAGCCGAATGCCCGTGCGACAGCAAGCGCCTTGCGCTACTTGCCGCGCCCGCTTTTGCGGCCCCCTCCGGCGCGGGCGGCGTTGCGGGCGGCTTCGACGCTGTTGGCGAGCTGCTCCATCCATGATAACGCGTCGAGGTGTGCAAGAAAGTGTTGCAGATACCCCGGCGATAGTTCGCGCATCAACACTATGGCGCGATGCACGACGCTGCTGGAGTTGAGCGGGCCGGCGTTCTCGGGGGCGTTGGCCAGCGCTTGCCGCAGCTGACGGCGCCCGTTCAGGCGCGTCCACGTGGCGCGGAAGTACTCCATGTCGTGTACTTCTGGGTAGGCGGCGCGCATGGCTGCCAGGATGCCGTCCGGCGGTGCCGCGTTGGCTTTGAGCCGGGCGATGTCGGCCACCAGCTCGGCCAGTGGCGCTGACGCCGTGGGCGCATCCCGCTCTTCCGCTGTCGGGCGCTCATCCGACGGTTGCGATGTGGCGTGCGCCGCCGACGGCTGCAATGCGGGACGCTGTGCCTGCGTTTCGGACACCGGATGCCTATTCATGGCTTTGCGTCGTCCCGGCCGACGACTGCGGAATGGGCGCGATTTCAACGCGGCGGTTCTTTGCACGGCCCGCTTCATCCGCGTTCGAGGCTACCGGCTGCTCGGCGCCGAATGCGGCGGCGAACACGCGTGACGGCGCAATGCCTTCCTCGATTAATACGCGCGTCACCGTCAGCGCGCGCTGGGCGGACAAGTCCCAGTTGTCGCTAAAGCGGCGGTTTTGCTCGTGCACGCGCTGGTCGTCGGTGAAACCGCTCACCATCAGAATCTCATTGTGCATGCGCAGGTATTCGGACAGCGGCCCCACCAGGCCTTTCAGCACCTCGCGGCCTTCGGGTTGAAGTTGGTCTGAGTTGAGTGCAAAGAGCACGCTGCCGCTGATACCGATGCGGCCGTTGATCAATGTGACGCGCCCCTCGGCCAGCGGCCGGGCAAGCGCCTGCTCGAGGCTTACGCGCCGCTGGGTTTCTTCTTGGCGGTGCTCGATTTCTTTTTCCAGGCGGGTGGAAAGTTCGAGCTGGATGCCGATCACGCCTACAAGCACCAGTACGAAGGCGCCCAGCAGCACCGACATCAGGTCGCCGAAGACGGCCCACACCGGCACAGCCGGTTCCACCCCGGTATCGAGGTCGTCTTTCATGCGGCGCCTGTGCCGGTGGTGGCGCGTTGCTCGGATAGCGCCTGCAGTTCTTCCAGAATCTGCTTCTGCGACAGCACGCTCAGGTCGACGACCTCGCGGGCTTGGGCGACGTAATAGGCCAGTTGTTCGTCGCTGCGTGCCAAAGACTTGTCGAGTGCGGCTTCAAGGCGCTGCAAGTGGGCTTCGAGGGATGCGCTGGATGCGCCGAAGGCTTGCACCGCTGTGCTGAACGCCTGAGCCAGGGCCGCGACGTCGGCGGCGCCGCCAGCCACATGCTCGCCCACGCCAGCCAACCTACCGGTTTCGGCACTGACCGTGTCCGCCAGCCGGCGGGTTTCCGTGCCGATGCTGTACGTGAGCCGTTGCGCCTCGACATCTATAGTGTCTGTAAGCTTGCGGGCTTCGGTGCCGACGGTATCGCTAAGCCTGCGTGCCTCAGTGTCAACTGTATCGGCCAGTTTGCGGGCCTCCGTGCTGACGGTATCCGTGAGCCGCGCGGCCTCGCTTTCGACCTTGTCAGTGAACTGTCGGCCCACGCGTTCGAGCATGTCGGCCGAGGTGCTGACCAGCGCGTCCACGGCGGCGCGCTGCTCGGAGGAGGCGTGGTTGACGGCATCGAGTAGTGTGCCCACGGTTTCGAGCAGACGGCTGCGTTCCTCCAGCATGGCGTTGTCGCGTGCGAGGCTGTCGGAGAGCTTCTGGCGGACTTCGGTGATGACGTCGGCGGCGGCTCGTGGGGCTTCGGATGCGGCCTGCACCAGTTGGCCGATCTCGGCGATGGTGCCGCGCGCCTGCGCCTGCGTTTCGCTGGTGATCTCGCGGGCCGCCTGCGCCAGGGTGTCGCAGATTTCGCGTTGATGGGCGGCGGTTTCTTGGCCGGCCCGGGCCCATTCTTGTCGAAGGCCGGCCGCAATGGTGTCGAGGCTGGCGGACCATGCAGCCAGCCGCTGTGTTTCCTGCTCGGTCAGGCTGGACCGCAGCGCATCGTGCGAAGCGTCGACGGCCTGTATGAGCGACGCCGAGTGCTGTCCAAGCGCGTCGACGGTGGCCGTGAGGGCCTGCCGGCTATCGTTGGCGAGTTTGGCGCTGGCTGATTCCTGACGCGCTAGGGCGTCGGCCCAACTGCGGGAAAGATTGCCGCTGATTTCATCCAGACGGCCCGCAATGCCTTCAAGCAGGTCGCTGGACTGCTGGCGTGTGTTCGCTGCAAAGCCCCCGAGCGAGGTACGCAGTTCTTCGGCCAGTGTTGCGCTGGTTTGCTGGTGCGAGACCAGCGCCGTTTGCCATGCTTGCGACACGTCGCCGGCGACGCCATCCAGGCGGGCCGCAACGCCTTCGATCAGGCTGGAAGACTGGCTGCCCGTATGGGCGATAAACGCATCGAGCGAGGCGCGCAGGCCGTCGGCCAGCGATTTGCTGGCGTGGCGGTGTTCAGCGACGGCGGTAGCCCACGTGCCCGCCATGGCGGTGGTGGTCTTGTCCAGTTGCTCCGATACCCCATTCAATTGTTGCCGCATCGATTGGGCAATGTTGTCGTGCAGGGTGGCAGTCTCGGCGGCCAACCCGGCCATGGTGGCTTGCGCGATGGGTTCGATGGCAGTGCCTGCGGCGCGTGCGCCTTCGGCAATCCCGTCTTTGAGGGACTGCTCCACCGATGCCGCCAGGCGGGTATAGGCGGCTTCCGTCTTGGCGTGGAAACTTGCCTGGCCGGCGGCCAACTGCTGGTTCAAGGCTTCGTTGTGCCGCTGCATGGCCGTCATCATGGCTTCGAGCTTGTCGATGACGGATGGCATGGCTTCTGCCTGGCGCTGCAGCAATTTGTAGCTTTCTTCGCGGTGGTGCGCGTGAGAATGCGTGCGCAGCGTGGTGGCAATATGCGTGTCCAGTGCCTGCGCGGCGCCGAGGCGCTCGCGGCGCAGCAGCGCGGAAAGCAGGCCCAGCATTGCCGAGGTAGCGACGCCCGCGACAGAGGTGCCGAAGGCAAAGCCCAACCCCTTTACGGGCGTGGCCAGTGAATCGCGAATGGCTTGCAGGTCGGTGGCGCTTTCGAGTGCCAGGCCCGTGCCGCGTAGTGTGGCCACCATGCCCAGGAAGGTGCCCAGCATGCCCAGTAGAACCAGCAGCCCGACAAGATAAGGGGTAAGGGACGGCCCGGGCAGGCCGACACGTGCGCCATCTATGCGCAGCCGCACGGCATTGCGCAGGCTGGGGTGCAGCGAAGACAGCCAGCCCTCGAGATTGCCAGGTGGGGCGGATAAGCCTGCGACTGCGCGGCTCAGGCCCGACGTGGCCTGGCTGTAGCGGTACAGCTCTGCCGTGCCGGCCAGATAGGCCGCGATGATCATCGCGATGACGGCCAGGGCCAGCGGGTTGGTGCCGATGTAGCCGGCGCCTATCCAGCCTGCGACCGCCAGGCCCGCGATGAAGATAATGAAATAGAGAATTCGGTTCATAGGTTAGGTTAACAAGCGCGGCAGGCTGCCAGCAGCCCTTCGAGCGGTTGTAAGCGGATGCCGAGCTCAGCACGCAACACGCTTTGCATGTCGTGGCGAAAGGTATCCAGCCACGCCCCGGTGTTTGCGGGGGCGAGCTGCCCGTTGGCCTGAGCCTCGGCCAGTGCGTCTTCCTCGGCCTGCCGCAGGCGTTTGAAATGCCGCTCGAGCAGCGCCGGGATGCCTGCCAGCAGGCCGTATTCTTTGACCATCAATGCCTGTTCCATGGCTGCATCGATAACGGCCAGGCGCGCCATTTCTGGTGAACGGGCCGCCAGGCGGGCACGCAGCCTGCCCCGCAGCGCCGTAATGCCGGCCTCCATCGAGCGTTGCAGTGATACGTACTCGCCGCGAAACACCCCGTAATCGGCACTGGAGGGCGCCTTGGCCTTGACTTGGCCGGGTGGCGGCCGCCGATGCGCCGGTGTGCGGGCCGTTTGTGGCGCGGCGATGCCCAGGATGGCTTTTTCGAAGCCTGCACGCAGGCGGGCGAACTCGTCGGTGCTGTCGTCGGCTGCGGCCTGTATGCCCCCGCGCGGCACCGGTGGCGCGCTGTTGAGCACGCCAGACAGGGCGATAGCGTCGCCCCAGCCCAGCCACTGACTGAGCTGGTCTGAAAGCGATTGCCTGGACTCCCGGACATCTGTGTCTGTCAGGCGGGCCAGCAGCCGAACCAGCGTCGGGCCGCTGAAGCCTGTGCGCCGTGGTGGTTCTTGCACCATACTAACAGCATTAAAAACCGTTGATTTTACACATTGGGGGCGCTGGGCTGGCGGCCCCATGGAGACGTGGCGTGGATACAGCGCTTGCGCAGGCGGCAGATGCATTGGCAGCGGGGGACCCGCTGGGCGCACTTAATTGTGTTGCCTTGCGCGATGACGCGCCGGCGCTGGCCTTGCGCGGCATTGCGCTGGCCCAGTTGGGCGATTATGGCACTGCAAAGAAACTGGTCAAGGGCGCCGCGCGGGCTTTTGGCGGGCGCGATATGGTGGCGCGCGCCCGATGTGTAGTGGCCGAAGCCGAGATCGCCCTGGCCGCGCGCGAGTTGAAGTGGCCTGTCCATACGTTGGATACTGCGCGCAAGGTGCTGGAGGCGCATGGCGACGTTGCCAATGCGGCATATGCGCGGTACCTGCAGGCACAGCGGGCTTTGCTGGTCGGGCGGCTGGACGATGCGGGCGACGCGCTGGCGCATATCGATGCACATGCATGCTCGCCAGCGTTGCAGGCGCTGCATGCGCTGGTTATGGCCGGCATTGCCATGCGGCGGCTGCGCGAGGAAGCGGCCCGGGCGGCGCTGTCTCGCGCACGGGATGCGGCCCAGCGCGCCGGTATATCGGCGTTGCAGGCCGACGTGGCGCGTGCCGCAGCCTTACTGGAGCAGCCGGTGGCGCGGCTGGTGGATCAAGGCAGCGAGCACGTGTTGCGGCTGGGCGACGTAGCGCGGCTGTTTGTGTCGGACGCGCTGATTGTCGATGCATGCCGTTATGTCTTGCGTCAATCGGAAATCGTGGTGCCGCTGGCGGGGCGGCGGGTGCTGTTTGCGTTGGTGCGCGCCCTGGGCGATGCCTGGCCGGCGGACGTGGCGCGCGATGCGCTGATTGCGCTGGCATTTCGCACCCGCCATCCCGATGAGACGCATCGGGCGCGGCTGCGGGTGGAGATCGGGCGGCTGCGCAAGGCGATTGCGCCATTGGCGGGCATCAGGGCAACACCGCAAGGCTTTGTATTGGCGCCGCGAGGCGAAGGCCATGTTGTGGTGCTGGCGCGCCCTGTGGAAGATAAGCACGCGGCAGTGCTGGCCTTGCTGGCCGAGGGCGAGGCGTGGTCGACCTCGGCACTGGCAATGGCGCTGGGTACGAGCCAGCGCAGTGTGCAGCGCGCTGTTGATGAGCTGGCGCGGGCGGGGACGATCGAGCCCTTTGGGCACGGACGCGCGCGTCGCTGGGTGATGCCGCTGCTGCCTGGTTTCGCGACAACCTTGTTACTCCCCGCGCCGCTGCCAGACGCTTAGCATGGGAACCGTCAATCACTCTACTACGAGGAGCACATCATGAAACAGTCACTAGCCACCATCACCCGCGAGTTTGGGCCCTTTGGCCCCACAGGCCATGTGCACGGTGTTACGTTTGACGGCAAGCATGTCTGGATCGCAACCGGTGATGCTATTGAGGCGGTGGACCCGGCCACCGGCGCGGTGGTCAGGCGGATCGCCGTGCTGGCCGACGCGGGCACCGCGTTTGATGGGCGGTATCTGTATCAGATTGGCGAGGGGCGTATCCAGAAGATAGACCCTGAGACCGGCAAGGTGTTGAGCGCTATTGCTTCGCCGGAGGGCAAGGAGAATTCGGGGCTTGCGTGGGCTGAAGGGTCGTTGTGGGTTGCCAATTATGAAGGCCGCAAGATCCACCAGATCGATCCGGAAACCGGTAAGGTTTTGCGCACCATCACGTCCAACCGCTATGTTACCGGCGTTACGTGGGTGGATGGCGAGTTATGGCACGGCACCTGGGAGGGTGGCAGCGGCGAGCTCAGGCATATCGATGCGGGCACGGGCGATGTGCTCGAGCAACTGGATATGCCGGAGGGCGTCGGTGTAGCAGGGCTGGAGTATGACGGCGCGGGCCTGTTCTACTGCGGCGGCGGCAACAGCGGCAAGCTGCGCGTGGTGCGCCGGCCGGTGGACACCCTGGCGGCGCGCAAGGCGGCTGACGCTGTGCATCAGTAAGCAGCCTGCGCTGCGCGCAGGCGCGCGGCATAGTGCGCCTGCATGCTTTCCATGACTCAGCGCCACATGTAGGCCCGATACTTGCTGTTCGCTCCGGCGTTGGCCATTGCGGGGTGCTTCCCGCAGGCCGCAATAAGGAGAACAGTATGTCATCACGTCAACTTTCCACGCCGCGTAAAGTGGCCACTGCCCTGGCGTTCGCTGTCGCAGGTATGGTGTTTTCAGGGTGCACGACTACTGCGCCTGACAGTGCGCAAAGCACCTCCGAAAGGCGTGCCGCGGTGGACTCCAGGGTGGATGCGACCCTACAGCGTCTATATGAGGTGGCGCCGGCCGCGCGCGCGGAAGTGGCGAACGCCAAGGGCGTGCTCATCTTTCCGAAGGTATTAAGCGCGGGCTTCATCGTGGGCGGTGAGCACGGCGATGGCGTGCTGCGCGTGGGAGGACGTAACGAAGGCTATTACAGCACCACCAGCGGCTCTTTCGGCTTGCAGGCGGGGGCACAGTCCAAGGCGATCGTCATGCTGTTCAAGACACAGGAAGCACTGGATCATTTCCGCAAGAGCAATGGCTGGAAGGTGGGAGCCGATGCCACAGTGGCCGTCGCCAACATCGGTGCCAACGGTGTCATTGATTCCAATACCTTGCGACAGCCTGTGGTCGCTTTTGTGATGACCAATGCCGGCTTGATGGCTGGGGTATCGCTCGAAGGCACGAAAATCAGCAAGCTATAGAGCAGCGCCTGCCGCAGGTGGCGCCGTCGATCATGCGGCGGGGGTTGGGCGGGTGTGTGCTGGGACGTCGCGCGGCACACTGTCAGCGCGGCGCCGCCTGCGGATGTATCCACAACAGGCAGGCCAGCGCCAGCAATGCCAGGCCGCTGGACAGCCAGAGTGCGCTCACGCTCCAGTGTTCCAGGCTCAGGCCGAACACCCAGGGGGCGGCGGCCTGCGCAATGCGTGATGGCACCGTAAGCATGCCTTGGCGCGCCCCGTACCCTTTCGGGCCGAACAGCACGAGGGGGAGAGTGCCGATGGCGATGGTCAGGATGCCATTGCCGGCGCCATGAAAAATCACGAATGCGGCGGCGGCTGGGCTGCCGATCAGCAGGAGCAGTGCTGCGCCTACAGGATGGGCCGTCGCCGCCAGGCGTGCCGAGAGCAAGGGGTGGAAGCGCTGCAGAAAGCTGAATTCGAGTATTCGCGCGCCGACCTGAGCGGGCCCGATGAGCGCGCCAATTGCCACCGCGGTGGCAAGGGTTGCACCGCTGGCTATAAGCAATTGCGGCAGATGTGCAGCCATGGCCGTGCTGTTGAACCAAGCGGCCGCAAAGATGATGGACAGCAGCACGGAGATCAGGCGTGGTGACTGGGCTGGTGGCAAACCGGAAGTGAATGCAGCGGTGGCGGTGCGAATGGGTGCCTCGGCAGATGTAGGGGCGAACGCGGTAGTGGAGCCTGTAGCGGGAGTGTGGCCGCTTTGCGTCATGCAGGTGGTGGTTGGCGCGGGTGTGTTCGCTGTGTGGGGTGCACAGGCGGCAGTGGCCGACGATGCGGGCCCGGATTCGGGCGGTGTCGGGGTGGCCGACGGCAGCAGGCTGTTCAGCGGCAGACCAAGCACCAGATGCAGGCCGGCCCAGCCCAGGCAGGCGCCTTGCCAACTGATATGCAGGCCCATATACGTGCTGAGCGGCCAGCCAACGGTGCTGGCAAAGCCGCCGATCAATGTAATGCCCGAGATCGCCGCGCGGCTGTTGTCGCCGTACAGACGCACGAGTGTGGAAAAGGCGGCTTCGTAGAGGCCGCTGCCCATGCCGACGCCGATGAGTGCCCAGGCGGTGAACAGCCCCGCCACGCTGGTAACCTGGCTGAGTATGGCCAGGCCCATGGCGAAGATAACGTTGCTGGCAATCAGGACGGGTCGTCCGCCCCAACGATCGACGGCGCGCCCGGCCAGCGGGCCGGTGAGGGCCGAGATCAGAAGCGCGAAAGAGAACGAGGCGAATATGGTGGGCACGCCGACGCCCAGATCCCGCGCCATGGGCGCGGCCAGGATGGCAGGAAGATAGTAGGTTGACGCCCATGCCAGCATCTGTGTGATGCCCAGGGCGCCTACCACGGCGCCACGATGGTTCAGGCGCATAGGCGGATCGTGCGCGCGCGGCGCCGTGCGTGCTGGCTGTGGCTACCCAAGGCCCCCTCCCCGAGGCTGCATGTGCAAGCCGACACAATAACCCGAGCACGGCGGGCGGAAAAGCCCGACGTTGTGATTGGCGGATTAACCCGCGCGGCGGCTTTCGGCGAGGCCGCCGTCGCTGGCTGCTGCGGTATTGGCCCCTAAGGGTTGGCAGGCCGCTTCGGCCACGACCTCGCCAAGGATGATGACGGCGGGGCTGGCAAGATCGTGCGCTCGCTGGGTAGCGGCAAGTTGCGCCAGCGTGGTGATGGCATGGCGCTGCTCAGGTCGCGACACATGCTGCACGATGGCCACGGGCAGTGAGGCGGGGAAGCCTGCAATCAGCAGTTCTTGGGTAAGAGCTTCCGGCTTGCTCATGCCCATGTAGCACACGATCGTCATGCCGCTATCGGCCAGCGCACGCCAGTTGGGCCGCGAACCATCGGTTGTATGCGCGGTTACGAAGGTGACCCCTCGGGCGCGCTGGCGGTGGGTGAGCGGCAGGCCTAGCGCACTGCTGGCGGCCAGGCCGGCGGTGATGCCGCTGATGCTGTAGGCGGCGATGCCGCGCGTGTGCAGCCAACCGAGCTCTTCGCCGCCACGCCCGAAAATGAAAGGGTCGCCGCCTTTTACACGGGCAACATTGTGGCCCTGGCGGGCATAGCGCGCCATCAGGCGCAGGATGAATGATTGCGACGTGGACGGACAGCCGCCGCGCTTGCCCACAAGCAGGATGCGGGTGCCCGGCGTGGCATAAGTCAGCACGCCATCGCCGACAAGATCATCCACCAGCCAGACACTGCAGTGCCGTAGCACGCGCAAGGCCTTTAGCGTCAGCAGTTCGGGGTCGCCGGGGCCTGCACCGACGAGCCAGACCTGGCCGAGGGGGCGCGAAGAAGGGGGGGCGACAGTGTGGGCAATCATGATATGTGCTCCGTGGAGTTGGGGGCTGCATGAGTGCGGGCATATTGCCCGGCCAACTGTCGCACTTGCGGCAGGCAGGTGCCGCAGCTTGCGCCACAGTTGAGCTTGGTTTTGAGCCCGTTCAAGTCCAGGCCTTGTTCCAAGCCCTGGACAATGGCTTGATCGGTGACGCTGGCGCAACTGCAAATGATGCGGGCGCGCGCAACGAGCACACTGCGGCCCGACAGCAGCTGGCCGGGCGGGGCGGAGGGCGTGCCCGTCTGTGTCCAGTCCAGCAGCGCCGGCGCGGCGCGCACGTCGCCAGTAAGCAGCCAGGCGCGCAGGGCGCCGGTGCTGATCTGTGCATCTGCCTGACGGGGCGGCGACGGAAGGGCGATGTGTGATGCAGCGGGCGTCGCGCCAGGCATTGCAGTCAATGCGCCAGTCGTTGTTCCCGCAGGTGTTCGCGTAGAGGCTGCGCCAGCCGCCGCAACGGTAGAGAGCGCTGGGATGTCGCGCAGGAGGCGCCGCACGATGCCGCGTGCGGGATCGTCGAAGGCGAGATCCGCAGCGTCCAGGCCGAGATCGTGGATCAGATGATCGAGTGTTTTGCGATCCGGCGCGGCGGCGCTCGCCAGCCGCAGCCGCACACCTTCTCCGCCCAGCGCGCTGGGCACCAGTACGGCATAGGGAAAGCGCCGCAGCCAAGGCATCAGTCGCGTTCGCAGCGTGACGGCGCAGCCCTTGATCCATGCCTGTGCGTGCCAGGTCATTTCCACCGGCGCTACATTGGCCGCGCTATGTTTCAGCTCTGGCTGGCGCGAGGCCGGGTCGCGCGCGCTGCAGGCCAGCGCGTTGACGCCGGTGCCAGCAATAAAGCCGCTTCCCCAATGCATATGCAAAAAGGCATGACCGGGTTGCAGCCCTTCATCGACCGCGACAGGCAGAATCACTTGCCCGCGCCGCGTCCTGACGCGTGCCAGGCCGCCTTCCTGCAGGCGGTAGCGTCGCAGGTCGTTGGCGTTCAGGTACACGCAAGGCTCCTCGACATGGCGCATCAGTGCCGGCACCAGTCCGGTGCGGGTAAGGGTGTGCCATTGGTCGCGCATGCGGCCTGTGGTCAGGTGCAGTGGGTAATGGGGCGATATGTTTTCGGCGACGGGTACATAGCCCGTGTCGTAGAAGTGTGCGCGGCCATCGTCAGTGGGGAAGTTGCCATCAGCATACAGGCGCGCAGATGCCTGCGTGCCGACGCCCGCATACGGCCATTGCTGCGGCCCGTCTCTTTCCAGTATTGCGTGCGTCAGGGCGCTGTAGTCCAGATCGCGTCCCGCTGTGCAACGGGCGTGTTCCGCGAAAACTGCCGCCTCATTGGCATAGTTGAACAGTTCGGTCTTGTGCGGTGCGATATGTCCGGCCAGCCTGCGCGCCACGGCGCAGACTATTTCCCAGTCGGGGCGTGCGTTTCCAGGTGGGTTGATGGCGGCGCGCACGCGGCTGATGCGGCGTTCAGAATTGGTGACGGTGCCGCTCTTCTCTGGCCAGGTGGCGGCGGGCAGCACCAGGTCCGCAAAGGCCAGTGTTTCGGTGTTGGCGTAGGCTTCTTGCACAATGACGAGTTCGGCTTTCTCCAGCGCGGCATGCACGCGGCCTGTGTCGGGCAGGGACTGGGCGGGGTTGGTGGCGGCGATCCACAGCACTTTGATGTCTCCCGCAAGTACGGCGTCGAACATGTCGATAGCGGTTTTGCCAGGTTGTTCGGGCAGGCGGTCCACGCCCCACAACCGCGCCACCTCTTCGCGGTGGGCGGCATCGCCAGGCTTGCGGTGGCCAGGCAGCAGCGTAGCCATGCCTCCTGCTTCGCGTCCGCCCATAGCATTGGGTTGGCCGGTCAGCGAGAAAGGGCCGGTGCCGGGGCGGCCGATGTGCCCGGTGGCCAGATGCAGGTGGATGAGTGCTGCGTTCTTGGCTGTGCCGCTGCAGGACTGGTTCAGGCCCATGGTATAGAGCGATAGTGCGGCCTTTGCCTCGCCGAACCAGCGCGCCGCCTGAACGATGTCGCTGGCCGCCACGCCGCATACGTCCTGCGCCGCGCTGGGTGTGAACTCGCGGATACGCTGCTTTAGAGCCGCGAAGCCGCGCGTGTGGTGCGCAATATAGCTGCGGTCGATCAGGTCTTCCCACACCAGCACGTTGAGCATGGCGTGAAACAGGGCAACGTCAGTGCCGGGCTGTATGGCCAAGTGCAGATCGGCGATGCTGGCAGTATCGGTGCGGCGTGGGTCAACCACGATTATTTTCATGTCCGGCCGCCGTGTCTTTGCCGCTTCCAGGCGCCGGAACAACACAGGGTGCGCGTACGCCATGTTTGACCCAGCGATCAGTACGGCGTTCGCGTGCTCCAGGTCTTCGTAGCAGGCGGGTGGTGCGTCCGCGCCTAATGTGAGGCTGTAGCCGCTTACCGCGCTGGACATGCACAGCCGCGAGTTGGAGTCGATGTTGTTCGTGCCGATCAGCGCGCGCGCCAGCTTGTTGAAAACGGTGTAGTCTTCGGTCAGCAACTGGCCGGACAGATAAAAGCCGATTGCATCGGGCCCATGCATGGCAATGGTTTCGGCGAGCTTTGCAGCCGCGATGTCATAGGCATCGCTCAGCGCAATCTCGCGCCGGGGCTGCGACCGGTCGGCCCGCCATTGCGCGGCCAGGATACGCCCTTGATCATGGCGCACCGTTGCCGTCAGGTTTAATCCCTTGCCGCACAACTGGCCGAGGCTGGAGGGATGGCTTTCGTCGCCTTCCACAGCCAGCACGCGCTCGCCGCGGCTGTGGATGCGCACGCCGCAACCTGTGCCGCAATAGCAGCAGATGGATGAGGTCACGCGGACGGCCGTTTCCATGGCTACGCCACACCCTTCAATGCGAGCAGCACACGGCCGTGCTCCACACGCACAGGGAACGTGTCCGCGCAGCCTTCGTCGGGCGCGCAGGCGTGGCCATTGTTCAGATCAATATTCCAGCCGTGCAGCGGGCAGGTTACGGCGTAGCCGTGCACCAGGCCGTCCGATAGCGGGCCGCCCTTGTGCGGGCAGCGGTCGAGCAGGGCAAAGACGCGGTCATCGGATGCGCGGAATAGCGCCACGGGGTGTCCGCTGGCGCGGTGTACGACGCGCGAGCCAGCCTGCGGGATGTCTTCCAAGCCGCAGACCTCGGTCCAATCCAGCATAGTAGTGTCCATTATGACTCCAGAAAATATCAGGCCGGCAGGGCTTCGAATTCACGCCGCGCGTGTTCGTCCGCAATGCGTTCCGCCCACGGATCTTTCACGAAGGAAAGGGCGAACTTGAGCCGGGCGTATAGCTCGGCGCGGTTGGTCGCATCCTCGACCACCCGGGCGCGGGCGTGCTCCAGCCCCACGCGCGCCAGATAATGGCAGGTGCGCTCCAGGTAAAACGCTTCTTCGCGGTACAACTGCAGAAAGGCGCCGCAATAGCTCAGCACATCCTCCGCGGTCTGTACCTTGGCGAAGAACTGCGCCACTTCTGTCTTTATGCCGCCGTTGCCGCCTACGTACAGTTCCCAGCCGGAGTCGACCGCGATGATGCCGATGTCCTTGATGCCTGATTCGGCGCAGTTGCGCGGGCAGCCGGAGACAGCGAGTTTGACCTTGTGTGGGCTGCCCATGCCGGCAAGCTCTTTCTCCAGCGCGATACCCATACTGGTGGAGTCCTGTGTGCCGAAGCGGCAGAACTCCTTACCCACACAGGTTTTCACGGTGCGCAGGCTTTTGCCGTAGGCATAGCCCGAGGGCATGTCCAGGTCTTTCCAGACTGACGGCAAATCCTGCTTGCGCACGCCCAGCAGGTCGATGCGCTGGCCGCCCGTGACTTTCACCATGGGCACCTTGTACTTGTCGGCCACGTCGGCAATGCGGCGTAGCTGCGCCGGCGTGGTGACGCCGCCCCACATGCGCGGGACCACCGAGAAGGTGCCGTCTTTCTGGATGTTGGCGTGGGCGCGTTCGTTGATCAGGCGCGATTGCCCATCGTCACGCGCCTCGCCGGGCCAAGTGGATGTCAGGTAGTAGTTCAGCGCAGGGCGGCAGCTGGCGCAGCCGTCGGGCGTGCGCCACTCCATGAAGCGCATGGTAGCGGCCGTGGTGGTCAGGTGCTGCTCGCGGATCACGCGCCGCACATCACCGTGGGTGTAATCCGCGCAGCCGCAGATGGGCTTCTCGGACTTGGGCTTGATGTCGGCCGCGCCGCCCACACAGTTGATCAGTATCTGCTCTACCAGCCCCGCGCAGGAGCCGCAGGAGCTGGCGGCCTTGGTGTGCTTCTTGATATCGTCCACCGTGAACAAGCCTTGCTCGCGGATGGCTTTGACGATGGTGCCTTTGCATACACCGTTGCAGCCGCACACTTCTGCGCTGTCGGGCATCTGGGCAATGCTGGTTTCACCCGCATGGCCGGTGTCGCCGATGGCCGCTTCGCCAAACATCAGGTGCTCGCGGATCTCGTTGACGGGCTTTCCTTCGCGGATCAGGCGAAAGTACCACGCACCGTCCACCGTGTCGCCATACAGGCAGGCGCCCACCAGTTTGTCGTCCTGAATCACCAGCTTCTTATAAACGCCGCCCACCGGGTCGGCGAGCGTGATGGCTTCAGTTTCCGGCCCTCCCGTGAAATCGCCGGCCGAAAACACATCGATGCCGGTGACTTTCAGTTTGGTGGACGTAGCGCTGCCGCCGTAGCGGCCAATGCCGAACATGGCCAAGTGGTTGGCGGCGACCTTGGCCTGTTCGAACAGCGGCGCTACTAGTCCGTACGCCACGCCCCGATGACTCACGCATTCGCCCACCGCATAAATGCTGGGGTCGAAAGTCTGCATGGTGTCGTTGACGACAATGCCGCGATCACAATGGATGCCCGCTGATTGGGCCAGTGCAGTGTTGGGCCGTATGCCCGCTGCCATCACCACGACATCAGCGTCGATATCGGTGCCGTCGCTGAAGCGCAGGCCGCGCACCGCGCCTTCGTCGTTGCCCAGAATTTCGGACGTTTGACGCGACATCAAAAAGCGCAGGCCTCGTTCTTCCAGGCTGCGGCGCAGCAGGGCAGCGGCTTCGGAGTCCAACTGGCGGTCAAGCAGTGCCTCGCCCAAGTGGACCACCGACACATCCATGCCGCGCGAAACCAGGCCGTTGGCGGCCTCCAGACCGAGTAGGCCACCGCCGATCACCACTGCGCGCTTGAGGCGGCCGGCGGCTTCTATCATCAGGTTGACGTCATGGATGTCGCGAAAGGCGACGACGCCGCGCAGGCTGTTGCCGGGCACCGGCAGGATATAAGGTGTGGAGCCCGTGGCGATCAGCAGGCGATCATACGGCGTTACCTTGCCATCGCCGGTCGCCACTTCCCGGCGCCCGCGGTTGATCTGGGTGATGGTGCTGCCCATATGCAGCGCGATGCCGTTGTCGCGATACCAATCGAGGTCATTCAGAATGATGTCCTGGAGCGTCTGTTCGCCCGACAGCACCGGCGAAAGCAGGATGCGGTTGTAGTTTGGGTGAGGCTCCGAGCCGAACACAGTGATCTCATAGAGATCGGCGTCCAGCTTGAGCAATTCTTCGATAGTGCGTATGCCGGCCATGCCGTTGCCGACGACGACGAGTCTGCGTTTCTTCATGATGCATCGGAGGTGGAGGGTTGAGGGCGGGGCGTATTGGCGCGGCGCGCGTTATCGAGAATATGCGCGGCTTGGGCGCGTACATCCGTGCTGGCCTGCCCGGCGCCCAATGCGTGGCGGCTGTGGTGCCGCTCGTGCAGGAAGCCGAGTACAGTGGCTCGGCAGCCGACATAGTCGGGATCGGTGAGCAGCGCAACGCGGTCGCGCGGGCGCGGCAGCTTCACGGAAAGGATCTCGCCAATGGTGGCGGCGGGGCCATTGGTCAGCATGACAATGCGGTCTGACAGCAGTACGGCTTCGTCCACATCGTGCGTCACCATGATCGCGGTGGTGCCGGTGGTGGCTACGATGCGCATCAGCGCGTCCTGCAGCTGTGCACGGGTAAGCGCATCCAGCGCGCCGAAAGGCTCGTCCAGCAGCAAGACGCGCGGCGCCATGGCCAGTGCGCGCGCAATGCCCACGCGCTGCTTCATACCGCCAGAAATCTGGGCAGGCAGTTTGTGCATGGCGTGATGCAGGCCCACCATGTCGATGGCCGCTTCGGTGCGTGACGCCAGAAGGGTGCGGGATTCGCGTTTGCCGAACACGCTTTCCACCGCTAGGTAAACGTTCTGGAAACATGTGAGCCAAGGCAACAGGCTGTGGTTCTGAAACACGACCGCGCGTTCCGGGCCCGGCCCGGCGATCTCGCGCTCTGCGCACAGCAGCACACCGTCGCTGGGGCGCTCCAGGCCGGCGATCAAGTTCAGCAAGGTCGATTTGCCGCAGCCCGAGTGGCCGATCAGCGACACGAACTCGCCCTCTGCGATATTCAGGCTGATATTGCGCAGAGCCTCATAGGTGCCGCTGCGTGTTGAAAAGCGTTGGTGCAACGACTCGATGCGAACGAATTTTTCCATGATGTCTCAGGCCTCGCGATGATCCAGGCGGCGTGCCAGGGCAAGCAGCAGAGTGTCCAGCGCCATGCCGACGGCACCGATGATGAGGATGGCGATCAGGATGTTCTGCACATTCAGGTTGTTCCATTCGTCCCACAGCCAGAACCCGAGGCCGGTGCCGCCTGTGAGCATCTCGGCGGCCACGATCACCAGCCATGCCGTGCTGATGGACAGTCGCACGCCGGTCATCATGCTGGGCAGCGTGGCGGGCAGCAGGATGCGCGTTAAGATTTTCCATTCGCTCAGGTCCAGCACCCGCGCCACGTTCAGGTAGTCGCGCGGCACTTGGCGTACGCCGTCGGCGGTGTTGATGACCATAGGCCAGATGGCGCAGACGAAGATGGCCCAGATGGCTGCTGGGTCAGCGGCCTTGAACAGCAGCAGGCCGAGTGGCAGCCAGGCCAGCGGCGACACCGGGCGCAGCAGGCTGATCACGGGGGCGCAGATACGGTCCAGCACGTGCACACGGCCGATTGCAAAACCTGCCGGGATGCCGACGGCGGCGGCCAGCAGGAAGCCGAGCGCCACGCGGCCCAGTGATGCCAGCAGGTTCCAGCCTATGCCTACGTCGTTGGGGCCGTTGTCGTAGAACGGATCCCGGAACAGTTCAACCGCTGCGGCGAGTGTGGTTTCAGGGGGTGGAATGTCATCGATCGTGATCGCCACCAGCTTCCAGGCCAGTGCAAACAGGGCCAGGCCGATAACCGGCCCGGCGCACGCTGCGGCCATGCGTTCGAGCAAGTCGCTCAGTCGGCCACGACGCGGAGGGGCATATGCTTTGATGTCGACGGAATCCATGATCTATACCTCCTCAACGTGTCTTGATCTTGAAGTGGTCGGCATAAGCGACCGGGTCGTTGCCATCCCACCTCGACCCATCCATCAGCACGCTGGACCGCATTTCGCCGGCCGGCAGCATAGTGCCGGATGCATTGGCTGCGTCTCGGTACAGATCGAGGCGGTTGATCTGCCTGGCGACACCCGCATAATCAGGGTGCGCCGTGAGCAGGCCCCAGCGCTTGTGTTGCGTGAGAAACCACATGCCGTCGCTCAGATACGGAAAGTTGACCGCGCCCTCGCCGTAAAAACGCATGGCATGTGCGTCTTTCCATTTCTTTCCCAGGCCATTCTCGTATTCCCCCAGCATGCGTCCTTCTATCAAGCTGGCATCGGTATTCACGTAGGCCTTGGCGGCAATGGCACGGGCGGTTTCGCGCACATTCCCTGGCGAGCTGTCGATCCAGCGGCTGGCCTCCAGGATCGCCGCAGTGACGGCCCGGGCCGTGTTGGGGTTGTGGTCGACGAACTCGGCGCGTGTGGCCAGCACTTTCTCGGGGTGATCCGCCCAGATGTCCTGCGAGGTAGTGGTGGTGAAGCCGAGCTTGTCGCGGATGGCGCGCGCATTCCAGGGCTCGCCTACACAGAAGCCATCCATGTTGCCGATGCGTATGTTGGCAACCATTTGCGGCGGCGGGATTGTGACGTTGCGCGTAGTGGCCGGATCGATGTCATGGGCAGCGAGCCAGTAGTACAGCCACATGGCGTGTGTACCGGTGGGAAAGGTATGCGCAAAGGTGTAGGCGCGCGGAGCCGCCGTCATGCGCTTGCGCAGGGTCGCGCCATCGGTGACGCCCGCCTCGTGCAATCGATTGGACAATGAAATGGCCTGCCCGTTCTGATTCAGGCTCATCAAGACCGCCATATCCTTTTGCGTGCCCGCCAGACCGAGGTGCGTGCCGTAGATCATGCCGTACAGCGCATGAGAGAAATCCAGGTCGCCGTTGGTCAGCTTCTCGCGCACGGCGGCCCAGGAGGCTTCCTTGGACGGCACGATTGTGACCCCATGCTTCTTGTCGAAGCCCTTGAGTGAGGCCATTACCACTGATGCGCAGTCGGTAAGGGGGATGAAGCCGATCTTCACCGTGGTCTGCTCAGGCGCGTCGCTGCCCGCCGCCCAGACGGCAGCACGGGTCCAAGGGTCCAGCAATGACATCAGCCCGGCGCCGCTAGCCAGTTGCGCCGCACCGCGCAGCAGCTTGCGACGGCTGGCGTTGTGGCCGTGGCCAGTGTGAGACGCCGTTATGGCGGGTGCCGCGCAAGCGTCTGGCGTATCTTTGCGATTCATTTCGTCCATCCTTGCTAAGTTTCCAGGATGGATAACGCAAAAGCTGTGCCAACTATGCTTCGCCTGGATGGCCCCTGCGGGCGCCGCAATGGTGCGCCGTAGTAGAGGTGCGACCCATCCATGCGCCAAAGTCGTGCCATTTGTGGAGCGTGGTGTGGCACATGGGGGCGACTTATAATGCTGTGCATGTATACAGGCGCAGTTGCGCAGGCGGGCCGCCACCTGCCTGCGGCCATGTGCCGCAACCCCAATCACAAGCCGGATTCCCAACGCCGATGCGGTGTGCCAGGCTTGGCACCACCGCCGTATGAACCCATGAACGAGGACGCCATACCGCAAGCACCCGAGGCGCGCCGCATTGCGCACCTGGATATGGATGCGTTCTATGCGTCGGTGGAACTGCTGCGCTACCCCGAGCTGCGCGGAATCCCGGTGGTGATCGGCGGCGGCGCGCGGCATCAGCCACGCATATTGCCCGATGGCACGCGCGAATTCTCGGTGCTGCGGCACTATACGGGCCGAGGCGTTGTCACCACTTCAACCTATGAGGCGCGCGCGCTTGGTGTGTTCTCGGCCATGGGCATGATGAAGGCGGCCCAGTTGGCGCCCCAGGCCGTCCTGCTGCCGACCGACTTCACTACGTATCGCCACTATTCGCGCCTGTTCAAGGCGGCGGTAGCGGGCATAGCGCCCGCCATCGAGGATCGCGGCATCGACGAAATCTATATAGACCTGACCGATCACCCTGAGGCCTCGCTGCCGCTCGCGCAGCGCCTCAAGGATGCTGTGCGCGAGGCCACGGGCCTGTCGTGTTCGATTGGTATATCGCCCAATAAACTGCTGTCCAAGCTGGCGTCCGAACTGGACAAGCCGGATGGCATCACCATCATCGGTCCGGGTGATCTGGAGCGGCGGATCTGGCCTTTGGACGTGGGCAAGGTGAATGGCATCGGCCCCAAGGCCACCGCGCGGCTCAAGGCTTTGGGCGTGCATACGATTGCCGACCTGGCGCAGGCGCAGCCCGACTGGCTGCAACAGCACTTTGGCCTTAGCTACGCACGCTGGCTGGTGGACGTTGCCCATGGCATTGATGAGCGCCCGGTGCGCACGTATTCCGAGCCCAAGTCCATCAGCCGTGAAACCACGTTCGAGCGTGATCTGCACGTGCGCCATGACAGGGCCGAGTTGTCAGCCATATTCCTGCGCCTGTGTGAACAGCTGGAGGGTGACCTTGCGCGCAAAGGCTATGGGGCCTGTACGGTGGGCATCAAGCTGCGCTTCGACGATTTCCGCACCGTCACCCGCGATCTCACGCTGCCGGTGCCCGTGCGCGATGCCCAGGCCATCCATCGCGCCGCGGGCCAGTGCCTCAAGCGCGTGGTACTGGATCGCCGCATTCGGTTGTTCGGTGTGCGTGCCAGCGGCCTGACGCAGGATGATCCCGGCCACCCGGCGCCCGTCCAGCTCAGCCTGTATTAGGAAGGTCAGCATTAAGAAAGGGTTTGCCAACGCCAGGCCCGCCAATTGCTGCAGCCGCAACGGCCGCCGAATCCGCATCCTTGCTTGTCAGGCGGCCAGCGGGCGGGATTCAATGTGTGGCGCATGATCAAATAAGCGCCAGGCATAAGATACTAATCAACCTGTAGTTATAAAAAAATCAATTGCTTGCTAGCATCCATATAACGGCCGCGCGATGCACACTGAGTGCAGTGACGCTGCCAGGCCCGGGCGTCTGCCCGGCTCCTTGTTTCCAGACTGGAAGATCTCATGAAATTTTCTACCTTTGTGCGCAGCCTGCTGGCGGCGGGTGCGGTGGCCGGTTCGTTGCTGGCGGGTGGCGTGGCGCAGGCCGCCGACCTGCTCGATACGGTGAAATCGCGCGGCAGCTTGATTGTGGGGGTGGAGGGCACGTACCCGCCCTTCAATTATGTGAATGCCAAAACCGGTCAACTCGAGGGTTTCGACATCGACGTGGCTGACATGATTGCGCGCCGCTTGGGTGTGAAGGCCCAGTTTGTCAAGACCGAATGGAGCGCTATCCTTGCCGGCCTGGGTTCGGGCAAGTTCGATGTGATCGTCAACCAAGTGGGCATAACGCCCGAGCGGGAGCGCGCCTTTGATTTTTCCATCCCTTATGTGGCGTCCAGCCCGCAGCTGATTCTGCGCGCCAAGGACGACAGCGGCTACAAAAGCTTTGCCGACCTGAAGGGCAAGACACTCGGCGTTTCGCAGGGCAGCAACTACGAGGCCTTGGCCAAGTCGCAGCCAGGCGTGACGGTAAAGAGCTACCCCGGCGCACCTGAGTATCTGTCCGACCTGGTTAACGGGCGCGTCGATGCCGCGCTCAATGATGTGCTGATGACGGCGTATCTGGTCAAGACCTCAAACGTGCCCATCAAGGGTGGCGCCGTCGTGGGCGAGCCGCAGTTCAATGGCATCCCGTTCCGCAAAGGGAACCCGGCATTCAAACAGGCCATCGACAAAGCGTTGGAAGATGCATTCGCCGATGGCGAATTCGCCAAGATCTCCAATAAATGGTTCGGCATTGACGTCAGCAAAGTACGCAAGCCGGAATAATCAATGAACCTGTCAGAATTGTTGACGCTGGCCGCCCCTGTGCTGCTCAAGGGGGCGGGTTATACATTGATCTTTGCATTTTCGGCTATGGTGGGCGGCCTGCTGGTGGGCATATTGCTGGCGGTCGCCCGCATCGTGCCCAGCAAATGGACGCAAATCCCCGCGCGCGTGTACGTGAGCATGATGCGCGGCACGCCGCTGCTGGTGCAGGTTTTCATTGTGTATTACGGCCTGCCCAGCATCGGCATCTCGTTCACGCCGCTTACGGCCGGCATTCTGGCACTCAGCCTGAACGCCGGCGCGTATATCTCCGAGAGCCTGCGCGGCGCCATTCTGGGTATTTCGACCGGACAGTGGCATGCCGGCTACAGCCTGGGCTTCAGTTATTGGCAGAACCTGCACTACGTGGTGTTGCCGCAGGCCTTCAGGCTTGCGGTGCCGGCGATGAGCAATTCGCTCATCAGCTTGATCAAGGACACCTCGCTGGTGTCCGTTATTACCGTAACGGAGCTGCTGTTGGCGACCAAGGATGTGATCGCCACTACTTTTCAGCCGCTACCGCTGTACATGGCCGCGGCCGGCATCTATTGGGTGATGAGCCTGGTGCTGGAGCAGGTGCAGGGCCGGCTGGAGCGATACTTTGGGCGCAGCGTGCGCCGGGTGTAGGTGTGGCTGCTGGCGGCGCACGCCGTCAAACCGTGTATTCAGGCTCTAGTGCATCGCCCGTGCGCAGCACGGCGCCGCCCACCGGGCAGGCCGCCACCGCGTTCACCCCAAACATCACCCCCTCGGCAAACTGGCGGTGCTGCGCCAGCACCAGCCCGGTTTCAGGCGATGGTATGGCGGTGACAGGATCGATATTGGGGATGCTGCAGCGAGCGCAGGCTTTGACGATCGCCAGCGACAGCGCCCCGCTGCGCATGCCGCACAGATAGTCTTCTTCGTAGGCTGCCAGCCCAGCCACCACGATATTGGGCCGAAAGCGCGCCATGTCGACCACGGGCGCACCTTGGGCCGCCAGCCGGCGGTTGAGTTCGGCCAGTGAGGCCTGGTTGGTGACCAGATAAGGATAACCGTCGGCAAAGGCAAACACATGCTCATCCGCCAGCGCCGGCGCCCGATCGCCGTATTGTTCCCGCCAAGCCTGCACGCGCCCCGGGCTGGCCACGCGGTGCGCGTCGGGGTGTACCCGCAGCAAGCGGCAGCGTGTGCCTAAAAATTGGGACAGCCATTGTGCGGGTGCGTCGCCTTCATCGGCGCCGAGTGTGTCGGCCCCCCAGATACGCACCGGCACTTTGGCCGGTGCCGCGCTTTGCGGGGCGGCGTGCAATTGCGCGGGCGGGACGGCCAGCACCGGCATGCCGGGCGCTGACAGCGCGAGCGCGCCATCGAAGCCTTCGGGAAACGCCGGGTGGATCAGCGCCATGCGGGGGTATTGGCGCTGCGTCATGAAAATGCCGTAGCGGTCGACCAACACCCATTGCCTGTCCATGGACAAGCCGCCCGTGCCCGCGCGGATTTCATCGTGGCGCAGGCCGGCACAGGATTTTACGGGGTAGGTGTGCAGGCTGAGAATGCGGAGGGTCATGGCGCATAATACCGGTTTCGCCAAAAGCAGAAAAGGTCAGCCGTGCCGCTCAAAGATCTGTTGTCCGCGCTCATCGTCATCATTGCGTGGGGCATGAACTTCGTCGTCATCAAAGTGGGCCTGAGCGAGCTCCCACCCTTGCTGTTGGGGGCACTGCGCTTTGCCTTCGTGGCGTTTCCCGCTGTTTTCTTCGTGCGACGGCCTGCCATCCCGTGGCGCACCATCGTGTTGTACGGCTTCACCATCAGCCTGGGGCAGTTCGTGTTCCTGTTTCTGGCCATGTCGCTGGGCATGCCAGCAGGGCTGGCGTCGCTGGTGCTGCAGTCGCAGGCTTTGTTCACGGTGCTCATCGCCGCGCTGTTTCTGGGCGAGCGCCTGCGCTGGAATAATCTGGCGGGGCTGGCGGTGGCGGCCGCCGGCCTGGCCATGGTCCAGGCAGGCGCCGAGACAGGCAGCATGACACTGATTGGCTTCATGCTTACGCTGGCCGCCGCGCTGTCGTGGGCAACAGGCAATATTGTGGTCAAGGGCGCCGGCACGGTCGATATGCTGGGGTTGGTGGTATGGGGCGCATTGATCCCACCCCTGCCCTTTCTGGCGCTGTCGCTGTTGTACGAGGGCCCGGCATTGATATTCAACAGTGTGGCGCATGTGACCTGGGCGGGCGTGCTGGCAGTCTTTTACCTCGCGGGCGTCGCCACGATAATTGGCTATTCGCTCTGGGGCCGGCTGCTCTCGCGCCATCCAGCCGGCAAGGTCGCACCGCTGAGCCTGTTGATTCCGGTGATTGGGCTGATATCGTCGGCGCTGTTGCTTGACGAGCATCTTGCGTCCGTGCAATGGTATGGCGGCGCGGTTGTGATGCTGGGGTTGGCCATCAATCTGGTCGGTGCGCGGCTGCTGGCGGTGCTGCCCGTGCAGCGCGGCACGCTGCGGTAAAATTCGAGGCTCACAACAGGCTATTCCGGGCTGGCAGCCGTTCTTCCTCTTTTTTTACAGGATCTCCTCATGAAATTTGATCGGTCGGGCGTGGACGCGCTCATGGAAATCACATCGCGTCCCGAGCTGGTTTTCGTCCGCGGGCAGGGCTCGTGGCTTGAGGATCACAACGGCAAACGATACCTGGATTTCATACAGGGCTGGGCCGTAAATTGCCTGGGCCATTGCCCGGCGCCGGTGGTCAAGGCACTGAACCACCAAGCCGCACAGCTGATCAACCCGTCGCCCGCGTTCTACAACCAGCCCTCCATGGAGCTGGCCAAGCGCATTACGGGTGCATCCTGTTTCGACCGCGTCTTCTTTGCCAACAGCGGTGCCGAGGCCAACGAGGGCGCCATCAAGCTGGCGCGTAAATGGGGCCAGGTCAACCGCAATGGCGCCTACAAAATCATCACGTTTGATCACAGCTTTCATGGCCGTACCCTGGCCACCATGTCGGCATCGGGCAAGCCGGGCTGGGATCGCATTTTCGCGCCCCAGGTCGAGGGCTTTCCCAAGGCAGACCTCAACGATCTCGACTCGGTGCGTGCGTTGATCGACGACCAGACGGTGGCGATCATGCTTGAGCCGGTGCAGGGCGAGGCTGGCGTTATCCCCGCCACGCGAGAGTTCATGCAGGGCCTGCGCGCGCTGGCCGACGAGCACGGCCTGCTGCTCATCGTCGACGAAGTGCAGACAGGCTGCGGCCGCACCGGCACAATGTTCGCCTATCAGCTTTCGGGCGTCGAACCCGACATCATGACGCTGGGCAAGGGCATAGGCGGCGGCGTGCCGCTGGCTGCCTTGTGCGCGCGCGAGGCGGTATGTGTCTTCAAGCATGGCGACCAAGGCGGCACCTACAATGGCAACCCGCTCATGACGGCTGCCGGCGTGGCGGTGTTCGACACGCTGCTGGCTCCCGGCTTCATGGATTCCGTTCAGGCGCGCGCCAAACAGCTTTCCAAAGGCTTGCTCGCCCTGTCGGCCAAGTGGGACATGGAGGGCGAGCGCGGCGAAGGCCTGCTACGTGCCCTGATGTTGGGGCGCGATGAAGGCAACGCGATTGTCGAATTCGCCCGCGACATGGGCCCCGAAGGCCTGCTGCTGAACGCACCCCGGCCTTCGTTGCTGCGCTTCATGCCATCCCTGAACGTCACCGAGCAGGAAGTCGACCAGATGCTGTCCATGCTGGATGAGATCATCGGCAAGGTGCGCGGCCGCTGATCGGCAAGCCAGGCAGCGATAAGAGGCGGGGCCATTCATGGCCCCGCCTCTTCCGTTTTGCATATCCAGGTTTGTATATCCGGCTTTGCAGGTCTGCGGGCTCGTGACCCGCGCTGTTCATTCCGGCTTCGCACATCCCGCTTTTTTAACGCCTGGCAGTAATCGTGCCGGCGACACGCGTTGCGAGCCGTCGGCCTGCCGCCAGCGGCTGTGCCGGGCGCTTCTCAACCCTGCTTTCGTGCCAGTGCCAACCCGCTTGCGCGGTGGGCGCCAACGTCGGGCAAACGCAACGCGATGGCGGCAGCGCAGAACAGCAGCACACCCGCCGCACCAAATGAAATCAGGTGGGTGCCGAAGGCTTCATACGCCCAGCCGCCCATCCAGGCACTCAGGGTGCCGCCCAACTGGTGGCCCACATAGGCCCAGCCGAACAATATCCCCACCAGGCGTGTGCCGTAAATGTCGGCCATGAGTGCTGACGAGATGGCGACGCTGCCGGCCCACACGACCCCGCCGATAATGGCGACGGTATAGAGCTGCCACGAACTGGCAGCTTCGACCAGCCCCAGGAAGCCCAGGCCGCGAACGGCATAGATGAGTGCCAGGACATTGCGGCGCGGTACGCGGTCGGACAGCTTGCCCAGCGCCACTGAGCTGAAGATGGCCACTAGGCCGATCAGCGAAATGCCAAAGGCGCTGGTTTGCGGGCCGAAGCCGTGGTCCATCAACATGGGCACGGCATGAGTGCCCAGCAAGTTCATACTGAAGCCGCAGGCGAACAGGCCAAGCGTGAGCAGCCAGAACGGCCGGGTGCGCAACGCGTCGCGCATGCTGATGGCGGGCGTGGCTGCAACGCCCGCATCGTGCGAGCCACCCTGCCGGCCCTGTGCGCGCGACGCGGCCGCGCGTGGCGTGTCTGGCCGTGTATCGGCGCCGGGCGGCACGTTCTCGTGGATGATGAACAGCGCTGACGGTACACACACCAATGCAAAAATCACTGCGAAGCCGATCAAGGTTTCACGCCAGCCCGCAATTTCGATGGCCCAGCTGAAGACGGGCGTAAGCAGGGCGATGCCGGCCATGGAGCCCGCCGACAGGACGAACATGGCCAGGCCGCGCTGGCGCACGAACCAGAGGCTGAGCACGCGTGTGAGCGCGACGGGGCTGGTGAACGCCAGCCCGACGGAAAGACCAATGCCGAAAGACAGCAGCAGGCCGGTGCCTGAGGTTGCAGTGACAGTGCCGGCGATCGAGAGCGCCATGATCAGTGTGCCCAGCAGCAGCACGCGGCGGGTGCCGTAGGTGGCGACCAGATAGCCGGCCAGTGGCATGGCCAGCCCATAGGCCAGCATGCCGGCGGCGATGACGCCTGACAGTTCACTGCGCGACAGCGCAATGTCGTGGGCCATGGGCAGAAAAAACGGACCGATGCTCAGCCGCGCCCCGACCGTGAGCAAGGTGAGCAGTGTGCCGGCAAAAGCGATATACCAGCCAAAGTAGACGGGGCCGGCACTGCGCGCACGGTTGGAAGCGGGGGGAGTGGGAGGTGTTGAACTGCTGGACATGGCCGGTTTCCTGGCGAGTTGGGCATGCGTCGGCTGACGCTGCCATGTGTTGTCGCATGACCGTGCGAACTTCGGGTTTATACGGAGTTATATTGAATCCGTAAAGAACGCTATCGGGTTTTGTATGCGAAGCCGGACAATTTCTCCAGTAAATTTGTTTGCGCGGGGATTGAGGCAGACAATGTGCTCCCGCATTTTGCGGCAACCATGCCGCTGAAATAAGGCACATCGTGCGGAGGAGACATAACATGAGCAAGACCCAGGTGCTTGCCGACGAGCGCATATCGAGCGGCAAGCTGGCCGTGCTTGGCTTGCAGCACGTCCTGGTAATGTACGCAGGCGCCGTCGCCGTACCCCTGATCGTGGGGCGGGCGCTGAACTTATCGTCGGATGAGGTGGCCTTTCTGATCGCGGCGGATCTATTCTGCTGCGGCTTAGTCACGATCATTCAGTCGCTCGGCGCGACGCAGTGGTTTGGTATCAAACTGCCTGTCATGATGGGGGTGACTTTCGCGGCTGTAGGGCCCATGGTGTCCATCGCCACCAGTAATCCGGGGCACGAGGGGGCGCAATTACTGTTCGGCACAATCATTGCGGCCGGCATTATCTCCATCATCATTGCGCCTGCCGTCAGCCGCATGTTGCGATTTTTTCCGCCTGTCGTGACAGGCACCATCATTGCCATCATCGGCATCACCTTGATGCGGGTGGGTGTTAACTGGATTTTCGGCAACCCGGTCGGGCCAACCGCGCCCAACCTCGTTGATCCCAGCTATTCGCAATGGCTGGAAAAGGCCGCCCAGTTGGCCGGCGCACCCGGCTCGGCATTGCCGCCGCTGCCGCAAGGGCTTAAATTGCAGCCATCCATGCCCAATCCGCGCTACGGCAACCTGACGGGCGTGGGCATTGCGGCCCTGGTGCTGGTGTCTATTCTGGTGATCGCCAAATACTGCAAGGGCTTTGCGGCCAACGTGTCGGTTCTGCTCGGCATTGTGATCGGTGCAGTGGTGGCGTCGTCCATGGGCCTGATGACCTTTGAAAAAGTGGCCCGCGCCAATTGGTTCGATGTGATCTTGCCGTTTCACTTTGGTATGCCGCGCTTCGATCCGGTGATGATCGCCACCATGGTGCTGGTCATGATTGTGGTGATGATCGAGTCTACGGGCATGTTCCTGGCGTTGGGCGACATGACGGGCAAGAAGGTAACGGAGCAGGATCTGGCGCGTGGCTTGCGTACAGATGGCCTGGGTACCTTGCTGGGCGGTATTTTCAATACCTTCCCGTATTCCAGCTTCTCGCAGAACGTGGGGCTGGTGGCGGTGACGGGCGTGCGCAGCCGTTTTGTATGTGTGGCCGGCGGTATTATTCTGGTGATCTTTGGCCTGCTGCCCAAGCTGGCGGCGCTGGTTGAGTCGTTGCCCACCGTCGTGCTGGGCGGTGCGGGCATCGTGATGTTCGGCATGGTGACGGCAACCGGCATTCGCATCCTGGCGGGTGTAGACTTCAAAAGCAATCGCCACAATGCCATGATCGTGGCGATTTCGATTGGCCTGGGTATGATTCCCCTCGTGGCGCCCCACTTCCGCCAGTGGATGCCGCATGCCATACACCCGCTGATCGAGTCCGGTATCCTGCTGACGTCTGTGTCCGCCGTGGTGTTGAACTTGTTCTTCAATGGCGCTCGGCACGATCGTGAACAAGTTGTGCAGGCCGCGCTCAACGTCGAGCACTGAGCATAGCGTGGCACAAGGCGCGCGGGCCTACCGGCCACGCGTCTTGCGCCATGTTTCGAACTCCGGCAGCGTGGCCGGATCAGTGGCCGGATACAGGCCTAGAATCGAGCGCCCCTCGCGCACCTTCTCCGTCACGAAATCTTCGAACACCGTCATGTCCAAGGCTTCCTGCGCGACCTCGGCCACCAGGTGCGCGGGGATCACAACGACCCCTTCCTCATCACCGAAAATAATGTCGCCCGGGAAAACCGGTGCGTCGCCGCAGCCGATCGGCTCATTCAGCGCGATGGCTTGATGGCACGTCAGGTTGGTGGGTGGCGAGGGATGACTGTGGTAGGCGGGCATGTCCAGCGCGCCGATTTCGGGTGAGTCGCGAAAGCCGCCATCTGTCACCACACCGGCCACACCGCGCTGTTGCAGGCGCGTGACGAGTATCCCGCCTGCGGACGCCGCCCGGCCGTCTTTCCGGCTATCCATGACCAGCACCGCACCCGGCGGGCATTCTTCCACGCCTTTGCGCTGCGGGTGGGCGCGGTCGCGGAAGACGGATAACTCGTTCAGGTCTTCGCGTGCGGGGATGTAGCGCATGGTGTAGGCCGGCCCGATCATGCGCTTTTTCTTGGGCGCACCCACCGGATACACCTGTTGGATGAGTTGGTTGCGCAGACCGCGTTTGTACAGTGTGGTGGTGATGGTTGCCACGCTTACCTGTTCGAGCTTGGCCCGAATCTCGGGCGTCAATGCCTGCATGCTGAAGTTCTCCTAGAAGATGTCGGGTTCGCCGGCGGAGGGCCCAAAGCTGGTTTGCAGAAAATCGAAATCGCAGCCGGTGTCGGCCTGTTGAATATGGCGTGAGAACATCCAACCATAGCCGCGCCCATAGCGAGGCGTGGGCGGGACGAGGGCGGCGCGGCGGCGCGCCAGTTCCTCGTCTGCCACGTCCATCGATATCGTACGGCTGGGCACGTCCACGGTGATCATGTCGCCCGTCCGCACCAAGGCCAGCGGGCCGCCGATATAGGCCTCAGGCGCCACATGCAGGATGCAGGCGCCATAGCTGGTGCCGCTCATGCGCGCGTCGGAGATGCGCAGCATGTCGCGCACGCCTTGCTCGACCAGCTTCTGCGGGATGGGGATCATGCCCCATTCGGGCATGCCGGGGCCGCCCTGCGGGCCCACGTTGCGAAGAATCAGTACATGATCGGGTGTCACGTCCAGGTCGGGCAGGTTGATGCGCGCCTTCATGTCTGGGTAGCTGTCGAACACCAGGGCGGGGCCGGTGTGCTGGCGCAGGCGCGGCTCGGCGGCGGCGGGCTTGATCACACAGCCGTCGGGAGCAAGGTTGCCGCGGAGCACGGCCAGCGAACCTTCGGCATAGATGGGCCGGTCCAGGCTGCGGATCACATCGTCGTTATAGACTCGCGCGCCCTCAAGGTTTTCTCCCAACGTGCGACCGTTCACCGTCAAGGCGTCCAACTTCAGATGCGGCTTCATCTGCGCCATCATGGCGGGCAGCCCGCCGGCGTAGTAGAAGTCTTCCATCAGGTAGCGTTCACCGCTGGGGCGGATGTTGGCGATGACCGGTACCACGCGGCTGGCGCGATCGAAATCGTCAAGGCTGATGTCGCAGCCCGCGCGGCGCGCCTGGGCGATCACATGGATGATGGCGTTGGTGGAACAGCCCATGGCCATGGCGACATTGATGGCGTTCAGGAAAGCGTCGTGGGTTTGTATCTTGCCGGGTGTCAGGTCTTCAAGAATCATCTCCACGATGCGGCGGCCCGACGCTGCGCACATACGGATGTGGTTCACGTCGGGCGCGGGGATAGACGATGCGCCCGGCAGTGTCATGCCCAGCGCCTCGGCGATGGCGGTCATGGTGCTGGCCGTGCCCATGGTCATGCAGTGGCCGTGCGAGCGTGCGATACCGCCTTCAATGCCCAGCCATTGCACAGGCGTGATATTGCCCGCGCGCCGCTCGTCCCAGTACTTCCAGGCATCCGAGCCTGAACCCAGCGTCTTGCCTTCCCAGTTGCCGCGCAGCATGGGGCCGGCCGGTACATAAATGGCCGGCACGCCGGCGCTGGTGGCGCCCATCAGCAACGCCGGCGTGGTCTTGTCGCAGCCGCCCATCAGCACTACGCCGTCGATGGGGTGACAGCGGATCAGTTCTTCGGTTTCCATGGCCAGCATGTTGCGGTAGAGCATGGTGGAGGGCTTTACGTATTGCTCGGCCAGCGACTGCGCGGGCAGTTCGATGGGGAAGCCGCCCGCCTGCAAGATGCCGCGCTTGATGTCGTGCACACGCTCTTTGAAGTGAGCGTGGCAGGGGTTGATATCGGACCAGGTGTTGATGATGCCCACCACCGGCTTGCCGGCCCAGTCGTCGGGGCCATAGCCCATCTGCATCATGCGTGAGCGATGGCCGAAACCGCGCAGATCGTCGGGTTCGAACCAGCGCGCGCTGCGCAGTGAATCCACCTTCTTGTTCATTCTGTTTCCTGTTAGCAATCAAAGCATGGGTGTGGCGTGGGGTCAGCTTTGCATGCCCCAGCGGCGCACGGTTCTCTTCTCGATCAGGCGGAACACCAGGTTCTCGACGATCAGACCGATGATAATGACCGTGAGCAGCCCGGCGAACACAGCAGGGATATCGAGCAGATTACGGTTTTCGAAGATGAACCAGCCCAGCCCGCCCTGGCCGGACGCGACGCCAAATACGAGTTCTGCGGCGATCAGGGTGCGCCATGCGAAGGCCCAGCCTATCTTCAGCCCTGTGAGAATAGATGGAAACGCGGCGGGGATCAGAATATGGGCGACATAGCTGAGGCCGCGCAGCTCGTAATTGCGGCCCACCATGCGCAGTGTTTGCGAGACTGCCATGAAACCTGATTGCGTGTTCAGCGCTACCACCCATACCACCGAGTGCAGCAGCACGAACACGATGCTGGTGGTGCCCAGACCGAACCAGATCAGTGCCAGCGGCAGCAAGGCGATGGCGGGCAGCGGGTTGAACATCGCCGTCATCACTTCTAGAAAGTCGGTGCCGATTTGCGTGGTGATGGCCAGTATGGTGATGGCCGCCGCGATCACGATGCCCAGCGCATAACCCATCGTGAGTACTTGCAGCGATGTCCAGGCCCGGTCGCTGAGCGAGCCGTCGCCGATGCGATCGATAAATGCCATCACGGTGTCGGACAGGGTGGGAAACAGCAGCGGGTTGCCAAGCGCGCGTCCGTAGATTTCCCAGGCGATGGCCAGCAGCAGCACGATGGTGGATTTGCGCACGAAGGCATCGCTCCACAGGCGCTGGATGAGCGGCAGCGTGCGTGCGACGACAACATGCTCGCCCGTGCCGGCATCGGGGCCGCCCTGCTGTTTCATGATGATGCTTGCGCGAGTCATGCTGTCTGTACTCCTTCCTCATGTGCGGTATGTGCGGGCAGCGGCTTTGCCGCAGCCTCTCCAGTTTGCGGCGGCGGCCCGCCGTCGTCAAAAAGCAGGTCGTGGATATCTTGCTCAAGTGCGGCGGCGGCCACCGGGTCGTTGGCGGCCGCTTCCACATCAACCACTTCTGCCTTGACCTCGCCGGGATGTGGCGAGAGCAGCAGGATGCGATTGCCGATGCGGATGGCCTCAGCAATCGAATGCGTCACGAACATGACGGTAAAACGTGTGTCGTCCCACAACTGCAGCAGCTCATCCTGCATCTGGCGCCGAGTCAGGGCGTCGAGCGCCGCGAACGGTTCGTCCATGAGCAGGATGTCCGGCTCCATGCACATCCCGCGGGCAATCGCCACGCGCTGCTTCATGCCGCCCGACAGCGTATGCGTATAGCTGTCTGCGAAGCTGCCCAGATGTACTTTTTCCACAAAGGCGCGGGCGCGCTCCTCGGCCTGCTTGCGGGGCATTTTGCGCGCCACCACAAGCGGAAACATCACGTTCTCCAGCACGGTTTTCCAGGGCAGCAGTTGATCGAACTCCTGGAACACCATCATGCGGTCGGCGCCGGGCCGTTGTACGGCCCTGCCCTTGATGCGGATCTCGCCTTCATCAGGCGTCAGGTAGCCGCCCACCGCCTTGAGCAGCGTGGATTTGCCGCAGCCCGACGGCCCCAGCAACACGAAGCGGTCCCCGGCCGCGACGTTGAAACTGACGCGGCGGGTGGCAGTGATGATGGCGTCGGAAGTCTTGTAGCGCAGGGTGACGTTGTCGACTTCCAGTAGCGTGGGCGTAGCGTTTGCAGTCATGATCAGTTGCCGTTCAGGCTCGCCGACACGGGCAGGAAATAATCCGTCCACTTGGCGGGCATGGTCTTGAGAATGCCGACCTTGTGCATGTGCGTGGCAAACTTCATCGAGCCGGCGGGCGCCATCTGGAAGTCCATCATGCCGGGCTGTTTGAGCATGTCCAGCAGCTCGTCGCGCGGGGTCTGGTCACCGCTCACTTCGCGGTAGATGTCCACGGCCTGCGGGGTGTCCTTCTTGATGAAGTCGATCGCCTCGCGAGAGGCAGCCAGCACGGCCTTGATGATCTTGGGGTTGTTGTCCGCGAACTTGGTGGTGGTGAACAGGGTGGACTGTGACAGGCCTCCGTCGATGATGTCGTTCGAGCGCAGGATCACATGCGCGTTGGGCACTGTCTTGAGTTCTTTGTAGTAGAAAGGCGGCGCGGCAAAGTGCGTGCCGACCTCGCCCTTGGGGTTGGCCAGCATTGCAGCGGCGTCGGGGTGTCCAAGCTGCACCGTGTTTGCATCCAGCTTGGACCACTTGTCGCTGCCCCATTCTTTTTCGGCCGCCATCTGCAGCAGGATGGCCTGCGTGGAGACGCGGATGGTGGGCACTGCGATCTTGTCAGTGGGGCCGAAATCTTTCAGCGTTTTGATCCTGGGATCGCGGCTGACCAGCGCCAAGGGAAGCGCCGAGTTGGTGGTGATGCCCTTTACTTTGCCTTTGGTACGATCCCACAGCAGCAGCAAATTGCCCAGGCCGCTATTCACGATTTCGACATTATCGGACAGCAGCGCATCGGTGGCCGCGCCGCCGCTGGTGAACGAACGCCAATTCACCTTGAGATCCTTCACGCCTTCTTGCGCGGCGTGTTTTTCGATCAAACCTTGTTTTTGCATCACCAAGGCGGGCAGATACAGGATACTGGGCTGCTTGGTGATGGTGATTTCGGTTTTTTCCTGTGCGGCCGCGTGGGTGGTGGCCAGGGTCAGCACAGCAATGGATAGGGCTGCGGCAAGCTTGCGCACGTGCGTCATCGTTGTCTCCGTGTTTGTTGGATGATCTGTTGAACGATCTTTGGGCCGGTGTGGCGGGTGGCCCTGCAAAAAACAGGTGTTGCAAGAATGGTTTTTATTGTGTGTCGCGTATTGAAATACTAATATATCAGTATCCGCGTTGTAAACGATAAAATTAAAACTTCAACCTTCAAAATCAAATGCCACGTGCTCGCTCAATCCATCACGTGAACTCGGCCGAGGAGGCGGGCTCGCACGATGCGCCGCTTAACCCGTCGGACAAGCTCGCGGCGGGTGGGTCTGCCCGGCCTGCGCAGCCGGCGTCATCGGGGCCGCCTGCGCGCGCAGCCGACCAGCTTGCCCCGTTCGCCGCCGGCGCCGCATCTGATGCGCGAACGCAGGTTGCGCTCGATCGTGCGCGTCATGCCGTGCCCCAGCTCTATGAATTGCTGCGGGCGCGCATCGTCGCCCTGGATCTGCCGCCTGGCGCGGCGCTGTCACGAGCGGAACTGGCCCAGGCGTATGGCGTGAGCCAAACGCCTGTGCGCGAAGCGCTGCTCAAGCTGGCCGAGGAGCAGCTGGTAGATGTATTTCCGCAGTCGGCTACGCGCGTCAGCCGCATCGATCTGGCGCATGCGCGCGAAACGCATTTTCTACGCAGAGCCATCGAGCTGGAACTCGTACGCGAGCTGGCGTTGCGCGCGTCGCCCTGCCTGCTGGCGCAGCTGCGCGGCATTGTTGCAAACCAGCGTGCGCTGCACGAGCAAGACGATGATCGCTTCACCGAAGAAGATCAAGCCTTTCACCTCTGCCTGTACCAGGCAGCCGGCAAAGAAGGCTTATGGGCATTGGTGAAGGCGCGCAGCGGTCATATCGACCGCCTGCGCCGGCTGCACCTGCCGGCCGCCGGAAAGCGCGAACGTATTGTCAGTGATCACGCCGCTGTGCTCGCCGCCATCGAAGCGGGTGATGCAGAGGGCGCACAGGCGGCGCTGCGCCAGCACTTGTCGGGCACGCTCGAGTACGCCGACACCATCCGACAGGCGCACCCGGCGTTCTTTAGCGATTGCATGCCCTGAGCGCATGGCTGGACGCCGGGTTCAAGGCCCGCTTCCGAAGCGCAATGCAGCCTCAGATCTTGAATTCAGGCCCGTTGTACTCGGTCTGAACTTTTATCTGGCCCGACAGAATCTGTTGCTGATAGCTTTCGATCCGCTGGCGCACGGGTGCGGGCGTGTCGGCCGCCATAATCAGCCGCACCGCGTCGGGGTTCTTCAGGCCCACCTTGAAAACCTGGCCGCCCTTGAACGTATTGTTGGCGACATCTTTGCAGGCTTCATAGACGCCGATGCCCACATCGGCGTAGGCCGAGGCAATGAACACAGCAGGATCGCGGGCGACCCAGTCGGCGACGTTGCCGATCTCCTTTATGCCCAGCGCGCGGCAAGCTTCGGTGGTGCCTGAGCGGCCAGAATTGAGCATGGTGTAGATAATGTCCGCGCCCGCCTTGGCTTGGGCGCGCGTGACGCGATCAGCCAGCGCCACATCGTCCTGGTTGCCCGAGAAGTTGGTTAGCAGCTTGACGGATGGATCCGCAGTGCGCACACCATGCGCATAGGCAGCGCGTGCGCGCAGGCCCGGCGGTACGCGGATACCGGATTGGTGCGCCACCACCTTGGTGCGCGTCATCATGGCCGCATAAGCGCCGGCCAGCCAGGCGGATTCTTCCTGCAGCACATCGTAGCTCGACAGATTGGCCGCATGCACGCTGCCCTGCGTCACCACAAACAGGATGTCGGGATGCGCAGCTGCAACCTGCTGCGCCGCTTTGTTGTTCTGCCCCCCATGCGCCACGATAAGCCGCGGCCGCCGCGCCGCCAGTTTTTCCAGCGCGGCGATCTGCGCATTTGTTTCGTTGGCGACGCCGTCCAGATGATAGGTGGAAACACCCAGCTTGCGCTGCGCCAGCATCAAGCCTTCATACCCAGCCTGCATGAAACCGCCGTCATTCACATTGCCGCAGAACAGTGCCGCAACATTCACGTCTGAACGCTTTGTGTTGCCCAGCGGCGTGCAGGCGGCCAAGCCGGCCACCGAACCCGCCAGCAAGAGCCGGCGCCTTAGGGTGTTCATCATCATTCGTCTCCAGGGGTGTTCTTATCAAGAAATACCGGCGCCAAACTGCCGGCGTTTCAACTGTAAAGGAGGAGAGGGGGCCGGCGGTATACGGTGTTTACATAGCCTGGATAGGAGTTTGAACATAGTTGCAGGAGGCATGTGCAGGGGGCTATGCCAGATGCGTTGGAGGTTGACGATCAAGGCACCGCGTTTGTTACAGGGGCCATGAGTATCAGTGGTTGCAGACATGCCCCAGGTTGATCCATGGAGCAAACTTCAGGCTAATGCCTGTTGCGCTATCCATGGTGCCGGTACCCAATGATCGCCGTGCATGGCATGAAGGTTGTGAATTTTCTCCAATACCAGCCCCCAACCCAGCGTCTGAGCATAGAACATAGGCCCGCCCCGCCAAGCCGGAAAGCCATAGCCATTAACATAGACAACATCCACATCGGACGCGCGTTGTGCAATACCTTCATCAACTATATGCGCGCCTTCGTTGACCAGTGCAAGCACACAGCGCTCAACAATTTCTTCGTCGGTTACCTGACGGCGCGCGATGCCGGCTTCGCGAGCGCACTCTGCGATCAGTTTTTCGACACTTGGATCGGGGATCGGTGTACGATTTCCCAACTCATAGCGGTAGTAACCCGCGCCGGTTTTCTGGCCGAAACGCCCTAGTTCGCATATTCTGTCGGCCACCTTGGAGTAGCGCAGATGACTAGGGCGAGTGGGTGCGAGCCGCTTGCGCGTCGCCCAGTTGATGTCCATACCGGCCAAGTCAGCCATGGCAAGCGGCCCCATCGCAAAGCCGAAGTTCTGCATCGCTGCATCGATCTGCGCTACGGATGCACCTTCTTCGAGCAAAAAGCCTGCTTCGCGCCAGTATCCCGTGAGCATGCGGTTGCCGACAAACCCTTCGCATACACCGACCAGCACCGGGATCTTGCCGATGGTTACCGCCAACCGCATCGAGGATGCGATGACGGCGTCCGATGTCTTCTCGCCCCGCACCACCTCAAGCAGCTTCATAACATTGGCCGGACTGAAGAAATGTAGTCCGATCACGTCCTGTGGGCGTTGTGTGACGGCTGCGATGTCGTTGATGTTAAGGCGCGAAGTGTTGGTCGCCAGAATCGCGCCAGCCTTGCAGATGCGATCCAGCTTCGTGAAGACGTCGCGTTTGACGCTTATGTCTTCGTAGACAGCTTCGATAACCAGATCTACGTCGGCGAAGGTCGTCATGTCCAGTGTGGTCTGTATGCGGCGTAGCCGCGCCTCTACAGCTTCGGCCGTCAGGCCACCCCGCGAGACGGAGATCTGATAGTTGCGTTCTATGAGCGACATGCCGCGATCAAGCGCAGCCTGATCCTGCTCACACAACACCACCGGAATCCCGGCATTCGCGAGTGCCATGGCAATACCACCGCCCATGGTGCCTGCTCCCAGAATGCCCACACTGCGCACTGGAAGCACCGCCTGGCTGGTATCCGCCATGGCAAACTTGGCTGCCTCCTTCTCGGCGAAGAACATATGTCGCAGTGCTTTGGATGGCGTGCCCGCCACAAGCTCCTCGAACAAGGCGCGTTCCTTATCGAGTCCCTGCTCAAAAGGCAACTGTGTCGCAGCTTCGATGCATGTGATAGCTGTGCGTTGAGCAAGCGCATTGCGTGCTTTGGGCTTGACGCCGTTGCGCAATGTATCGAAGTCCGGAAGATCAGATGTCGGAATCCGCGTGTTCGCGAGCAGGGGCAAGGGTTCTTTAGACGCAGCCGCTGCCTGCGCGAATGCGACGGCCGCATGTACAAGATGGCCGTCAAATATATGATCTACAAGCTTTAACGACAACGCTTCTTCAGCGTCAATCTGCTTCCCGGTGGAAATCAAGCGTACAGCATTATTCACGCCGATCAGGCGCGGCAGGCGCTGTGTGCCGCCTCCGCCGGGTACGAGCCCAAGGTTCACCTCGGGCAGCCCCACACGAGCTGAACGCTGGGCGATGCGATAGTGGCAAGCGAGCGCCAGCTCAAGACCACCTCCGAGCGCGACCCCGTGAATACATGCGATAACAGGCTTTACGCAACGCTCGATGTCTCGATTTACGTCACGCAGCAACGGGCGCGCTTTGGCGGCGGGTGTATTGAATTGGCGGATGTCGGCACCGCCGCAGAACACCTTTCCGGCACCCATCAGCACCACTGCCCGTACATCCGCGTCTGCGCGGGCTAGGGTCAATGCATCCGAAATGCCGCGACGCACGGTGTCGCCCAGCCCGTTGATCGGCGGGTTATCGATGATGATGAGCGCCACGCCCTCGATCGTTTGGTAACGGATGGTGCCAGATATCTTAGCCCCGCCTTCTGTGACATTCATAGTTAATCTCCCTTTCAGTATGTAGTGGCTAGACGCACCGCCGATAGTGGCTGCGTCATCCGCACGAACTGCTGGATATGATGCTGTTGATCGCCCAGTGTGTGGGTGATCGTCATCAACCGTTTAACGAACTTGCCTAACGCCAGCTCGTCCGTCATGCCGATGCCACCGTGAATCTGGATAGCGCTTTGGCTGATGAAGCGCGCAGATTGACAGCACATTGCCTTGGCCGCGGACACTGCGGTGAGAAAGCCGTCTGTATTGGCCATGGAGCTCGCGCGCTGCGATAGCGAGCGCGATTTTTCGCACTGTATGTACATGTCCACCAGACGGTGTTGAATTGCCTGGAAGCTGCCAATGGCGGTGCCAAACTGCTTGCGCTCCTTGGCATACGCGGTTGTGGCATCCAGTACCGCCGACATCGCGCCGACCGCTTCCGCGCACAGTGCTGCGTTAGCGTATGTGCAGGCGCGCTCGAATATCTGCCACGCCCCATGCTCCATGCCGATAATACTGGAGGGGGAAAGCTGTACGCTATCAAACCAGATCTCGGCGCATGAAGAACCATCCAGATTGAAGTAGTTGCGGCAACGAACGCCATGTGCCTGCGGATCGACAATAAAAAGTGATAGTCCGTCTTGATCGAGCGGTGCTCCGCGTGTACGTGCGAGTACTAGCCACGAATGGGCCTGCGCGGCGTAATGCACGAAGACCTTGTGACCGTCGAGCACCCATCCGGACGCGTTTCGGACAGCACGCGCTTCAATGTTATGTAGGTTGTAATCCGTTTGCCGTTCAGCATGAGCCAGCGCGAGCTGGCAGTTGCCTTCGAGCACGAGATTGAGCAGTGTGCTCGCCTCCGGTTGTGCGCGGGCAGAATGTGCCAGGATCCGCGCGCCCTGTACGATTGTGCCCAGGTAAGGTTCGCGCACAAGATGACGGCCGAACTGCTCCATAGCGGCATGCACGCATACAGGATCGTCCTGAATGCCGCCTTGAGCTTCATCCACTGAAAGGGCCAGCAGGCCGAAGTTGGAAAATGCTGCCCAATGCGCAGACGGAGTGTCGAGATGCCGGGCACCAGACAGTTGAACTCCTGAATCGGGCAGACGGTGCTCCCGCTCCAGATATCGCGTCAGCGCGTGCACCAGCTGGCGCTGTTCGTCATTCAGATAGTCATTCATGATGCGTTACAGGCCGAGGGCTGTCTTGGCAATGATGTTGCGCTGAATTTCGTCAGCTCCGCCATAGATGGAAATTTTTCTGAGGTTCAGGTAAAAGCCGGTCAGTGTTGCCGCCCAATCTTCCGCGCCTGGTTCGGCAAGCTCGAACGCCTGCTGGCAGAATTCCATGCCCAAGGGACCGGCCGCCTGTACTTGATATTCGGTGATTGCCTGCGCAAGTGTGGTGCCCATCAGCTTTAGAATGGACGCCTCGGCACCGTTGCCGGCAGTATCCTCTGCTTGGCGCACCAGGCGCTGCACAGACGCTTCCAGAGCGAGCAGCTCCAGATCGAGTTGGGCAATGTTTTGTCTCCAGTTTTCACGTTCAGCGAGCACAACGCCGTCCACGACGCGTTCATGCAAAACGCGCTTGAGAAATGTAAGCTCGCGCTTGCAGCGCCCCACGCGTGCCGCGCCAAAACGCTCGTGCGACAGTAGGTACTTCGCGTAGGACCAGCCTTTGTTTAGCTCGCCCACCAGGTTTGCCTGGGGCACTTGAACACCGTCCAGAAACACCTCATTGATTTCTGTGTCGCCATCGATAGTACGGATTGGCCGCACCGTTACGCCGGGTGATTTCATGTCTATGAGGAGGAATGAAATACCGGCCTGTGCCCTGGCCTGCGGATCCGTGCGGACTAGGCAGAACATCATGTCCGCATACTGTGCATAGGTGGTCCATGTCTTTTGCCCGTGAACAATGAACCCATCGCCGTGGATCTCGGCGCGCGTACGCAGCGAAGCAAGGTCCGAGCCTGAGCCGGGCTCGGAGTAACCTTGGCACCACCAGTCTTGCCCTGAAAGGATACGGGGGAGGTAGTAGTCCTTCTGTGATTGTGTTCCGTACCTCATTAATACCGGCGCAACCATCCGCAGGCCAAATGGTACGGTTTCTGGTGCACCAGCGATCGCGCATTCGTCGTCGAAGATGAGGCGCTGGGCAAGCGACCAACCCGTACCGCCAAACGCTGTGGGCCAGTTGGGTGCTGCCCAGCCTCGGGCGTGCAGAATGGCTTGCCAGCGAAGAAAGTCCTCCTTTTTTAGGCGCTTGTGTTCCAGCACCTTGCGGCGCAAATCATATGGCAACTGTTCTTCGAGGAATGCGCGAACCTCGTCGCGAAATGCCTCCAGCGCCGCATTGTCATCTGGCAGCGTCATGCAATCACCTCTCCCGTCTAATTGGTTTCTTTATTAGTGGCTTTCTTCCACTCAGAGCGAAGACGATAGAATCGCCGTTGCTTGGCTTGACAGCACGCCGCCGTTGCCGTGCACCAAGGCTACCTCTGCACCGTCGACCTGCCGAGCATTGGCTTGTGCGCGTAGCTGTGTCACTGCTTCAATGATCAGAAAAATGCTGTACATACCGGGGTGAATACACGACAGGCCTCCACCATTGGTGTTCATGGGGAAGGCGCCACCTGGTTCAATCCGCCCGCCTTCGATAAAGGAGCCGCCTTCGCCCTTGCTGCAGAACCCGAGATCTTCGAGAAAAAGAATCGGATTTATGGTGAATGCGTCATACAGCTCGACGACATCTACGTCCGCAGGTGTGAGTCCAGCCTGTGTAAATGCTTTGCGGCCGGATTCCAGTGCTGGCGTGACGGTGAGATCGTCCATGCAGGATATCTGGCGATGCCAGTGTGCAAAGCCGCTACCAAGCACATAGATAGGCTTGCTGTGCAGCGCCTTGGCTCGCTTGGAGGACGTGACAACGATAGCCCCTGCGCCGTCCGTGACCAGGCAGCAGTCGCGCACCGTAAGCGGATCGGAAATCATCTTTGCATTGATGACATCATCCACGGTCAGCGGCGTCCTGGAGAATGCATCCGGGTTGAGTTGCGCCCACTTGCGTGCCGCCACGGCAACTTCAGCTAGCTGTTTTCGTGTCGTTCCATATTCGTACATATGCCGGGCGGCGGCGAGTGAATAGCTCGACACGGGATTGAACGCCTTATACGGGTGTTCGTAAGGCTGGGGATCCAGCTCTGCGCGCATCTGGTTGATGCGCGAACTGCTCGGCGCGCTGCGCGGTGTGCTACCGTAGCAAATCAGCACATTCTCACATTCGCCAGCATCAATGGCCATTTGCGCAATCTTAAGGTCAGCAATGAATGCCGATCCGCCAAACATGGTGCTGTCGGAAAAACGTGGACGAATGCCCAAGTATTCTGCCATGCGCATCACCCACCAAGGCGAGGTAAGGCTGGAGGTAATGATGCCATCGATATCGGACTTGCGCAGGCCGCTGCGGTCAATCGCCATGCAAGCAGCTTGGGCAATGATTTCTTGCTCAGTGGCGCCGCCAGCATGCCCCATGCCCGCGAGCCCCGTGCCCAGAATGGCAATGGATCCGCGTGAAGACCTTGTACTCATGGTTGTTCCTCTGCGGCGATAAATACAAGGAGCGGGCCTTCGGTTGTTTGATCGATGCGTGCATGCACTGGCATGCCAATTTGCACTGCTTCCACGGGCATGTCCACGACGCGGCTCATCATGCGCGGGCCTTCTTCCAGATCTACCAAGACCACTGTGTAGTCGTCGCCTTCGCGGGCACGCACAATCGTTACGGAATAGACGGTTCCCTTACCCGAAGGCGCTACCCAGTCCAGCGCCTGCGCGCCGCAATGCGGGCAGCACACGCGAGGAAAGAAATGAAATTTGTCGCAACTCCGGCATTTGGGGATCTCAAACCTGCCCTGCGCCAGTGCGCTGAAGTAGCGCCTGTCGCAGGCTTCGACCGCAGCGGCCCGTGGCACGCCCATATTGATGAATGCGTCACTCATCGGTCTTCACGCCAGTTTCCTGTACCACGCGCTTCCATTTGTTCACTTCATCTTCGACGAATTGATGTGTCTGCTTCAGATTCATCACGCCAAGAGGTTCGCTGTACTGTAGGCGCAGGCGCTCAACCATCTCGGGTGAATTCATGATCTTGTTGATTTCTTTGTTCAGCATCGTCATGACTGGGGCGGGGGTGCCCGCGGGAGCATACAAGCCGAGCCAGGTGTAGACGTTGAAGTCTTTGAAGCCCGCTTCTTGCATCGTCGGCAATTCGGGGAACAGTTTGCTGCGCTCGGCGGCCATGTTAGCAATGGGACGCAGGCGGCCGCTACTGATGAAAGCGGATACGCTCATGGAGTCCTGTACAGCTACCGGGATCTGGCTCGCCACAACGTCGTTGATGGCCGGCGCGGCGCCCTTGTATGGCACATGGACAAATGCGTAGCCAGTGGCTTTGCGCAGCCATTCACCACCCAAGTGTGTGGAGCCCGCCACGCCTGCTGTGCCAAAGGGAATGCTGGACTGAGTCTTGGCCCAGCCCAGGAATTCAGTCAGATTGTTCGCGGGGACTTTTGGGTTGACCACGATGAGGTTGGGTGATTTGGCAAGTACCGCTACCGGCTCCAGGCTTTTGAGCGGGTCATAGCCCACTTTTTTCATCGCGGGCGCGATCACATATCCCGTAGCCCCCACCAGAAAGGTATAGCCGTCGGCTTGCTGCTTGGCGACATATTCTGTTCCTACTTGTCCGGCGGCACCGGGGCGATTCTCGATGATGAATGGCTGCTTCAGGTTCTGCGACAGCTCATTAGCCAGCGCGCGAGTGACGATATCTGTCATGCCTCCGGGCGGAAAGGCCACCACTATGGTTACTGGCTTGGTAGGATATGAGGTGTTTCCTGCGAGTGCCTGACTGGTGGCGCCCGACATGGTGAGCGAGCCAAATACTAGGCTATAGCCGAGTAGGCCGAATTTTCCTGAGCGCGTCAACGCCATGAGAGTCTCCTTATTTATCTGTACGCAGCGAATGCTGATCGACGCTTGTCAAAGCGGTGATTCAGTGTATGGATCGCTATCTACCAGATCAATCAGAAAGATTCGAACGCGTTGTTTGAGAATTTGAGATGAATAGGCTTGTCGGTGCCGACATATTTAACTTGCGAACAAGCGGTGGTGGTGTGATTCACCGCCCGAAACCTTCGCGGCTGCGGCAGAACATCACGCCCGCAGCGGCAGCGCCGCGCCGATGGCTATGAAGATGCCGCCGCATACCTGGTTAAAGCGCCGTCCCACGCGTATCAGCCAAGGGCGTACGTGGTTGGCTGCACTGGCCAGCGCGTACTCGGTGGCGATTTCTGTTGCGGCGAATGTTGCCGCCACCACCGCGAACTGCTGCAGCAGGCTGCGGTTGGGGTCAATGAATTGCGGAAGAAAAGCGCTGAAGAAAAGCAGTGCTTTAGGATTGGTTGCCGCCGACAGCACGCCCTGGCGAAACAATGACCAGCTGCTGGCGGTATCAGGCCGCGCGACGGCCGATACATCGATGGCCGGCGAGCGCCACACTTGTATGCCCAGCCACACCAGGTAAAGCCCGCCTGCCCATTTGAGCGCCGTCAGCCACAGCACGGATGCCTTGATCAGCGCGCCGATCCCGAACATGCAAAGGCCGATGACGGCCACAAAGCCCAGCGCCCCGCCGAAGATCGTGAACAGCGTCTTGCGCCGCCCGTGCATGGCGCCGTGCGTAAGCGCAAGCAAGCCGTTAGGCCCTGGCGACAGCGACAGGCCAATCGAGGTGACGAGAAAAACAAGCCAGGTTTCGAATTGCATGATAAGCGCCCCGCCGCTTAATGCGGCGGAGCGGTTATTTGCCGGCTAGGTGGCGGCCGGTCAGGCGCCGGCCTTCACCTTCTGGCGCCAGGCGTGCAGCAGTGGCTCGGTGTAGCCGCTGGGCTGTTCCAGGCCTTTGAAGACGAGGTCGCAGGCGGCCTGGAAGGCGGCGGATTTGTTGAAATTGCCGGTCATGGGACGGTAGTTCGGGTCGCCGGCGTTTTGCTTGTCGACCACGGCGGCCATGCGTTCCATGGTGGACTGCACCTGTTCGCGGGTGACGATGCCGTGGCGCAGCCAGTTGGCCATGTGCTGGCTGGAGATGCGCAGCGTGGCGCGGTCTTCCATGAGGCCGACGTCGTGGATGTCGGGCACTTTGGAGCAGCCGATGCCCTGGTCGATCCAGCGAACCACATAGCCCAGGATGCCTTGCGCGTTGTTGTCGAGCTCTTCCTGCTTTTCGGCATCGCTCCAGTTGGGGGCAGCCGCAACGGGCACGGTGAGGATCTTGTCGAGCAGGTCTTCGTGTTTGCCTTCCATGCCGCGCTGGATTTCCTGCACATCCACTTGGTGGTAGTGCAACGCGTGCAGCGTTGCAGCGGTGGGCGAAGGCACCCACGCGGTGTTGCCGCCAGCTTTCAGGTGGCCGATCTTCTGGGCCAGCATGTCGGCCATCAGGTCGGGCATGGCCCACATGCCCTTGCCGATCTGGGCTTGGCCGCGCAGGCCGCATTCCAGGCCAGTCTGCACGTTGCTGCGCTCGTAGGCGTCGATCCAGACGCTGCGCTTCATGTCGCCCTTGCGCACCATTGGGCCGGCTTCCATCGACGTGTGCATTTCGTCGCCGGTGCGGTCCAGGAAGCCGGTGTTGATGAAGGCCACGCGCTCGCGTGCGGCGGTAATACATGCCTTGAGGTTGACGCTGGTGCGGCGCTCCTCGTCCATAATGCCGATCTTGATCGTGTTGGCGGGCAGGCCGAGCAGTTGCTCCGTGCGCGCGAACAGCTCATTGGCGAAGGCCACTTCGTCGGGGCCGTGCATCTTGGGCTTGACGATGTAGATAGAGCCGGCGCGCGAGTTGCCTTTGCGCTGCAGGTCGTGCATGGCAATAAGCGAGGTAATGACGGCGTCCAGGATGCCTTCGGGCACTTCGTTGCCGTGCTCATCGAGTATGGCGGGATTCGTCATCAAATGGCCGACATTGCGGATGAACATCAGCGAGCGGCCATGCAGACGGTGCGTTTTGCCATCGGTGCCAGTGTATTCGCGGTCGGCGTTAAGCTTGCGCGTGAACGCTTTGCCGCCCTTGGCGACTTCTTCAGTCAGCGTGCCCTGCATCAAGCCCAGCCAATTGCGGTAGGCCAGTACTTTGTCTTCGGCATCCACCGCCGCGATGGAATCTTCGCAGTCCATGATGGTGGTGACGGCCGACTCGAGGACGATGTCTTTGATACCGGCCTTGTCTTGCGCGCCGATGGGGTGCGACTTGTCGATCAGTACTTCGAAGTGCAGGCCATTGTGCAGGAACACCAGTGCCTCGGGGGTGGAGGCGTCGCCGCGGTGGCCCACGAACAGCGTTGGCTTGGCCAGGCCGGTGGTGCTGCCGTCAGCGAGCGTAACCTGCAGCGCGTTGCCGGAAACGGCATAGGCGGTGGCGTCGGCATGCGAGCCCTTGGCCAGCGGGATGCTGTCGTCCATGAACTTGCGCGCGAAAGCGATGACCTTCTCGCCGCGGACGGGGTTATAGCCGCCCGCGCGGGTGGCGCCGCCTTCTTCGGAGATGGCGTCAGTGCCGTAAAGAGCATCGTACAAACTGCCCCAGCGGGCATTGGCCGCATTCAGCGCATAGCGGGCGTTGGTGATCGGCACAACAAGCTGCGGGCCCGCCTGCTGGCTGATCTCCGTGTCAACGCGGTCGGTTTTGACGGCAACCTGCGCAGGCACCGGCTTGAGGTAGCCGATCTTGGTCAGAAACTCGCGGTACGCGCCAGCGTCGGCGATGGGGCCGGGGTTCTGGCGGTACCAGTTATCCAGCTCTTTCTGCAGGCGGTCGCGTTCGGCGAGCAGTTCGCGGTTGCGTGGCGCCAAGTCATGAACCAGCGCGTCGAAGCCGGCCCAGAACGCGTCGGCGGCGACGCCTGTGCCGGGTAGCGCCTCGCGCTCGACAAATTGATGCAGTTCGGTCGCCACCCGCAGGCGTTTGCAGGCTGTTCGCTCGTTCATGTGATGTCCTCGCTTTAGATTGAATTCTTCCGGGTTTTTTATTCTTGGAAGTGAATAGATGTGCACAATGTGCGTATCGTCAAGTCTACTATAAGACTGAAGGCAGTCTACTATAAGACATAATAATTGAGACTATACGTTTCATTTTACGAAGCCTGTGATATTGCAGTGCATCATTGGTTGTGGCTTGGCTGAGAAAACCGCCGCGCGGCGTTTCACACAGCGCCCTCCCAGTAGCCGGGCTGGTTGTAGATGCCGCGCAGGTAATTGACAAAATGCTTCACCTTGGCGGGTAGATAGCGTTGCTGCGGATACACAGCCTGGATGTCGTATTCGGGCAGGGCGAAGTCGTCCAGCACCGTCATGAGCGCACCCTGTTTGAGTTCGGCCTGGATTTCCCAGGTGGAGCGCCAGCCGATGCCCAGGCCCTGCTTGACCCAGTCATACAGCAGCTCGCCGTCGTTGCAGGCAAGGTCGCCGTCCACCCGAACCGCGAACGGCTTGCCGTCGCGGACGAAAATCCAGCCCCGCTGCTGGCCGCCCTGCAGATTGAATGCCAGGCAGTTGTGCTGAACAAGGTCTTCGGGGCGCTGGGGCACGCCATGGCGAGCGAAGTATGCCGGGGTGCCGCACACCACGCGCTGGTTGGAGTAGAGGCGCAAGGCGACATAGTTGGGGTCGCGCACTTCGCCGATGCGTATGCCCAGGTCGTAGCCTTCACGTACCAGATCCACCACGCTGTCGGTGAAGTTGAACGAGAGGCGTAGTTCTGGGTAGCGGGCCCGGAAGGCGGGCGCATGGGGCGCAATGTGGCGTCGGCCGAAGGCCGCCGGCCCGGATACCACCAGGTGGCCGCGTACCGCGCCGCTGCCTGACCGGATGCTGTCTTCGGCAGCCTCGAAGTCATGCAGAAGCTGCTGGCAGTTTTCGAGGAAGCGTTCGCCCAGATCCGTGAGTGTGAGCCCGCGCGTGGAGCGGTGCAGCAGCTGCACACCCAAGCGCCGCTCCAATGCGGTGATGCGGCGGCCCATGACAACAGGTGTTACGCCCTCGATCAGGGCGGCGGCGGCGAAACTGCCTTTTTCTGCGACGAGTACAAAGCTGCGGATCGCAGTGTATCGATCCATTGCATACCTCACATATCGGTTTTCATATACGGCGACCTTGCCGCCTACATAGACAGGCGCTAGACAGGCGTGCGCTCACTACATACTAAAAGTATCGGCAAAAACGCGTCTTGGTGCAATTCCAAAGTGACGGCAAGTTACCTATTCTCATCCCAACGACCACGTAAACAGTGTCAAAGCGTTAGGCAGGCAGGCGTTACGGCCGTCGAGCAGCAAGGCTTTCACGGCATGCCGCAACAAGGCAATAACGCACCCAGGCACTGAAGCAATTAAGCATTCACGAAAGAAAGGAGCAACCATGGCCCGCATGAGAGCAGTAGACGCAGCCGCCGCCGTTCTGCGCAAGGAAGGCATCACGACGCTGTTCGGTGTACCGGGCGCCGCCATCAACCCGCTGTACTCCGCATTGCGCAAGCACGGTGGTTTCGAGCACTTTCTGGCGCGCCACGTCGAAGGCGCTTCGCACATGGCCGAAGGCTACACCCGTGCGCGCCCCGGCAATATCGGCGTATGCATCGGCACATCGGGCCCCGCCGGTACGGACATGATCACCGGGTTGTACTCTGCGCTGGGTGATTCGATTCCCATTCTGTGCATCACCGGCCAAGCGCCGCGCGATCAGCTGTACAAAGAGAGCTTCCAGGCTGTCGATATCGAGTCGATTGCCAAGCCCGTGACCAAATGGGCGGTGACGGTGCGCGAGCCCGCGCAGGTGCCTCGGGTCTTCCAGCAAGCGTTCCATATCATGCGCTCGGGTCGTCCCGGCCCCGTGCTTATCGACCTTCCTGTGGATGTGCAACTGGCCGAGATCGAGTTCGATCCCGACACCTATGCGCCGCTCGCGGTATATAAGCCTGCGGCCACCCAGGCCCAGGCAGCCCACGCCGTGCGCATGCTGAACGACGCCGAGCGTCCGGTGATTGTGTCGGGTGGCGGCGTATTCAGCGCGGATGCGGCCGGCAAGCTCCAAACCTTTGCCGAGTTGCTGGGTGTGCCGGTGATCCCTACGCTGATGGGCTGGGGCGTGATTCCCGACGATCACCCGCTGATGGCCGGCATGGTGGGCCTGCAGACCTCGCACCGCTACGGCAACGCGACGCTGCTGGAGTCGGATTTCGTCATGGGCATCGGCAACCGCTGGGCCAATCGGCACACCGGCTCAACCAGCGTGTACACCAAGGGGCGCACGTTCGTGCACATCGACGTCGAGCCGACGCAGATCGGCAAAGTCTTTGGCCCCGACTACGGCATTGTGTCCGATGCGGGAGTGGCGCTGGATCTGATGATCGAGGCCGCGCAGGATTTGAAGAAGGCGGGCCTGCTGCGCGATCGCGGCGAATGGGCGGCAAAGTGCCTGGCGCGCAAAAGCGAGCAGTCCATGCAGCGCAAGACGAATTTCGATGAGGCCCCGCTCAAGCCGCAGCGCGTCTACCAGGAGATGAACCGAGCGTTTGGCCGCAACACACGCTATGTCACCACGATAGGCTTGTCGCAGATCGCGGCGGCACAGTTCCTGCACGTGTACGGCCCGCGCAACTGGATAAACTGCGGCCAGGCCGGCCCGCTGGGATGGACGATACCCGCCGCGCTGGGTGTGCGCGCCGCCTGCCCCGACGACGAGATCGTGGCGATCTCGGGCGACTACGACTTCCAGTTCATGATCGAAGAGCTGGCGGTGGGTGCGCAGTTCAAGCTGCCTTACATTCATGTGCTGGTCAATAACGCCTACCTCGGCCTGATCCGCCAAGCGCAGCGCGGCTTCGACATGGATTATTGCGTGCAGCTTGCGTTCGACAATATCAACAATCCGGGTACCAAAGGCTATGGCGTGGATCACGTCGCCGTGGCTGAGGGGCTGGGTTGCAAGGCGCTGCGCGTCGAGCGTCCGGAGGATATTCAGCCGGCTTTCGAGCAGGCTCGAAAGCTGATGAAGGAGCATCAGGTGCCCGTGGTGGTTGAGCTGATTCTCGAGCGCGTCACCAACATTGCAATGGGTGCGGAAATCGATAACATCAACGAATTCGAGCCCATGGCGGAACAGGGTGCCGATGCCCCGACCGCCCTGGCTCTGCTGGACTGATTACGAGACAAGGAGTACAGACATGCCAAAATTTGCCGCCAATCTCACGATGCTTTTCGGCGAACTGGGGTTTCTGGAGCGTTTCAAGGCCGCCGCTGAAAACGGCTTCACCGGCGTGGAATACCTGTTTCCCTACGCCTACGATAAAAACGTGCTGGCCGAGAAACTGAGCGAAAACGGCCTGCGGCAGGTGCTGCACAACCTGCCCGCCGGCGACTGGGATGGCGGCGAGCGTGGCATTGCGTGCCTGCCAGACCGCGTTGGCGAGTTCCAGGCAGGTGTGGGGCGCGCCATCGAGTACGCTACTGCGCTGGGCTGCCCGCAGGTGAACTGCCTGATCGGCAAGGCCCCGGAAGGGGTGGACGCCGACAAGGTGCGCGCGACCATTGTCGACAACCTGCGTTTTGCCGCGGATAAGCTCAAGGCGGCGGGCATCCGCCTGCTGATCGAGCCCATCAACACATTCGATATACCGGGCTTTTATCTGAATCGCACCGATCAGGCCATTGCCTTGATCGATGAAGTCGGCACCGACAATCTATGGGTGCAGTACGACATCTATCACGCGCAGCGCATGGAAGGCGAGCTGGCGGCGACGATCGCTCGATACCTGCCCCGAATCGGCCACATACAGTTGGCCGACAACCCGGGCCGCAACGAACCGGGCACGGGTGAAATCAATTATGCGTGGCTGCTTGCGCAGCTCGACAAGCTGGGCTACGCGGGCTGGGTAGGCTGCGAGTACAAGCCCGCGGCAGGCACCGTGGCAGGGCTGGGCTGGATCGATGCCTTGTCGTCGAAAGAATACGCGCTGTAAACACACGGCGCGGCTGTAACGTCCGCGGGACAGCACTGCAATGTGCACCGCAAGAACGCATTGTCAGAAATCTGGAAATATCGAGGCGTATCACTATGACTACTATCGCATTCATCGGGCTGGGTATTATGGGCACGCCCATGGCTGAAAACCTGATCCAAGGCGGCCACACGCTGTTTACCCACACGCGCAGCAAGACGCCGCAGGCGCTGGTCGATGCTGGCGCCACGCCATGCAAGACGGCTGCTGAAGCCGCCTCCAAGGCGGATGTCGTTATCGTCATGGTGCCTGATACCCCTGACGTCGAACAGGTGCTGTTTGCCGAGAACGGTGTAGCCCATGGGCTGCGCAAAGGCAGCATCGTCGTTGACATGAGTTCGATTTCCCCCGTTGCCACCAAAGACTTTGCCCGGCGCATCAACGAGCTGGGCTGCGACTATCTCGACGCGCCAGTATCGGGCGGTGAAGTAGGCGCGAAGGCCGCAACACTTACCATTATGGTGGGCGGTCCACAGGCGGCATTCGACAAGGTCAAGCCCTTGTTCGAGCTGATGGGCAAGAACATTACGCTGGTAGGCGGCAACGGCGACGGCCAGATCACCAAGGTTGCCAATCAAATCATTGTGGCGCTTAATATCGCTGCCGTGGGCGAGGCGTTGCTGCTGGCCTCCAAGGCTGGCGCCGATGCGGGCAAGGTGCGCCAGGCGCTGATGGGTGGGTTTGCCAACTCCCGCGTCCTGGAAGTGCATGGCGAGCGCATGATCAAGCGCACGTTCGAACCGGGCTTCCGCATTGCGCTGCACCAGAAAGACTTGAATCTGGCGCTTAGCACCGCCCGGCAGCTTGGCGTATCCCTGCCCAGCACCGCAGTGTCGCAAGAGTTGTTCAATTCCTGCACGGCGCATGACGGTGCGGCATGGGATCACTCGGCGATGGTGCGCGCGCTGGAGAAGGCGGCCAACCATGAGATCGGCCAGTAATTCACGGATCATGCCGTCATGACCGCATCGCCCCGCGAGCTGCTGTCCCAGATGTTTCAAGCCGCCATCGAGGCGGCTCAGCCGGCGCATTGTGTGCCGCCGTTTCTGCCCAGGCCGCCCAAGGGCCGCACGCTGGTGATCGGTGCGGGCAAGGCATCCGCTGAAATGGCGCGTGCCCTCGAGGTACATTGGCCGGGCCCTTTGAGCGGGCTGATCGTCACACGCTACGGCCATGGGGCGCAATGCAGCAGGATCGAGATCGTCGAAGCAGCCCATCCGGTGCCCGATGAGGCAGGCCGGGCTGCCGCGCTGCGCATGATGGAAATGGTGCAGGGGCTGTCCGATGATGACCTGGTCATCTGCCTCGTCTCGGGCGGTGGCTCCTCATTGCTCGCCGTGCCTGGCGAGGGGCTTACGTTGGACGACAAGCAGGCGATCAACCGCGCCCTGCTCAAGTCGGGCGCCAATATTTCCGAGATGAACTGCGTACGGCGGCATTTGTCCGGCATCAAGGGCGGGCGGCTGGCGGCGGCCTGCCATCCCGCTCGGGTCGTCAACCTGCTTATCTCCGATGTGCCCGGCGACCAGCCGGCCGATATTGCATCAGGCCCGACGGTGCCGGATGCGAGCACCTGCACCGATGCACGCGATATCGTGCGCCGCTACGGCATTGCACTGCCGCCGGCCGCACGGCGCCTGCTTGAGTCTGGCGCGGGTGAAACAGTGAAACCGGGCGATCCGCGGCTGGCGCGCGTGGAGACCCACTTGGTGGCAACACCCCAGAAAGCGTTGGCAGCCGCCGGCAAGGTGGCCGAAGCAGCGGGTGTAAGCTGCGTCATCCTGGGCGATCGTATCGAAGGCGAGGCGCGCGAGGTCGGCAAAGTGATGGCCGGCATTGCGCTGCAGACGCGCGAGCATCACCAGCCCGTGCGGCCGCCGTGCGTGCTGCTGTCGGGCGGCGAGACGACGGTGACGCTGCGCGGGCAGGGCCGCGGCGGTCGCAATGTCGAATTTCTTTTGTCGCTGGCTGTTGCGCTGAACGGCGCACCGGACATCCATGCGCTGGCCGGCGATACCGATGGCGTTGACGGCCAGGAACCGCGCGCGGGCGCCTTCATCGACGCCGACACGCTGACGCGGGCGTTTGAGATGGGCATTCGCCCGCGCGACAGCCTGGACGACAACGATGGCCACGGGTTCTTCGAAGCGCTGGGCGATTCAATCATTACCGGCCCTACGCTGACCAACGTGAATGATTTCCGTGCCATCCTGGTACTCTGATTTTTTGACTGGCAGCAACAAGAATAGTAAAGCGGTGTGTGCCACCAACGGCCCTCGCGGGCCAATGACCACGCATCACACCAACGGCCTTTCGCGGGCCACCCCTCAAAGCAGGAGACATCTCATGTCCAGCAACCAGCGCCGCGCACGTATTTTGGCCACGCTCGGCCCCGCCACTTCCAGCCGCGAACGCATCGCCGCCTTGCTTGACGCGGGCGCCAATGTCTTTCGTCTCAATTTCAGCCACGGCACGCATGAAGACCACGCGGCTCGTTTTCGCATCATCCGCGAACTGGAGGCAGAGCGCGGGCAGCCCATCGGCATTGTGCAGGACCTGCAAGGGCCCAAGCTGCGCGTGGGCGCCATCGAAGGCGGCAAGGTGATGCTGGCGCCAGGCCAGCGCTTCAGGCTGGACCTGGACCCTGCGCTGGGCAATGCGCAACGCGCCAACCTTCCGCATCCCGAGATTTTCGCGTCGCTGGAGCCGGGCGCCGACCTGTTGCTGGACGATGGCAAGCTGCGCCTGCGCGTTGACACCTTCGGCCCGGACTTCGCCGATACGACGGTGATGGTGGGTGGGCCTCTGTCGGACCGCAAGGGCGTGAACGTGCCCGGTGTGGTGTTGCCCATCTCGCCGCTGACGCCCAAAGACCTTGCCGACCTGGAGTTTGGGCTGGCGCTGGGCGTGGACTGGGTTGCGCTGTCGTTCGTGCAGCGCCCTGATGATATTGATGAAGCGCGTGCGGTCATTGGCGGGCGGGCGAACGTGAAGATTATGGCGAAGCTCGAAAAACCTGCCGCCATTGAACACCTGGACGAGATCATTGCCCGTGCGGACGGCATTATGGTGGCGCGTGGCGATCTCGGTGTAGAGGTGCCACCCCAGAAGGTGCCGGTGCTGCAGCAGCGTATCGTGCGCGCATCCCGTGCGGCCGGGCGGCCGGTCGTCGTGGCGACGCAGATGCTGGAATCGATGATTACCTCGCCGGTGCCGACGCGCGCCGAGGCGTCTGATGTTGCGAACGCGGTCTACAGCGGTGCGGATGCGGTGATGCTGTCGGCGGAATCCGCTTCGGGCCAGTATCCGGTGGAAGCGGTGACGATCATGGCGGGGATTATCCGCGAGGTCGAGCAGGATCCGGCCTGGCGTGCCGGCCTGGACGCCACGCATAGCGAGGCGCAGGCAACGCGGCCAGATGCGATTTGCTGCGCGCTGCGCCGCGTGGCGGGCTTGCTGGACCCGGCGGTGACGGTGGCGTACACGGCGTCGGGCTTCAGTGCGCTGCGGGCCAGCCGCGAGCGTCCGACGACGCCCATTCTCGCCCTGACGCCGGATGTGACGACAGCCCGGCAACTGGCGCTGGCCTGGGGTGTGCACCCGGCGGCGTTCGGTGCGCAGCTCGAGGATGTTTCGCAGATGATCGACCAAGCGGTCGGGCAGGCCGTGGCGCGCAGGCTGGCGGCAGAGGGCGACCAGGTGCTGATTATTGCGGGCCTGCCGTTCGGACGCAGCGGCAGCACGAATCTGCTGCACATCGCGAAGGTTGATACGACATCGCAGCGCGTCGAGGCGCCGGTTGAAGGAGCTGCTGTGCCGGCTTGAGTGGGTGCCTGCTTTCAGTCTTTGTTCTTTCCAATCATAAATTCCGTTGCTGTAGTTCTTTCGTCCGCACCTCCTACTGATTCAGATTCCAACCGACGTTGGCACTTACGCAGCGGCGGTTTCTGTTTCTTGTTTTTGGTGGGTCAGTTTTGGGAGCTGGAGGCCATTCTTGAGCCGTCACGCTCGCTGTGCGTGGAGAAGGAAAATCAGCGGCTCAGTGAGAGATCTCTAGTTCTTACGGGCAGGAAATTTCCGGACAGGTCAGGGGGGTATTCAATGCTCGCAGCGATATACATGGGTGGCTCTAACGGCGGCCACGTCAAAAAAACCTGGCACTGGCGAAAGCGTATGCAATCAAGGCAGCGCATATGGGCCATGCCGAGTCGGCAGCCTATCTGGAGCATTGGGATGCTTACTTCCGGCTGATCGTTACACAGGAGCGTCGCTAGTGTGCCTCGCTGTTCAAGAATCGACACTGCGCGCGTTCAAGCGCTGATGCGATCAGCACGGGCTGGCGATCTGGCAGGGTTGGGCGAGGTCGATGACGTCGCAGTTGTCGCCGGGGCCGCTGCGGTCGATGACGAGGAAGTCGCTGACGGCGTCGAGCGCCAGCAGGGGGTGGTGCCATACGCCGGCGGCGTAGTTGACGCCCTGGCCGGGTTCACAGGTGAACAACCGTAGGTCGTCGGGACCTGGGGCGTCGCCGGCGGGGGCGACGATGACCAGATAGGGGCGGCCTGAGAGCGGGATGAAAGCTTGGCTGGCGCGAGGGTGCCGCTCCATCATGGTGACGGTAAAGGGCAGGGCGCGCGGCAAACCCCGAAAAATGGAAACAATTGCTTTGCCGTCGGCACCCGGATCGATATTGGCCAGGTCGTGATAGCGTTCTGTATTGCCGTCATTGATGGTGAAATGCCGGACGGCGTCAGACACCTCGATCACATCGCCGAATGGGGCAAAGGCTTCGCGCGTCAAGGGGGCGGCGGCCAGCGCCTTCAGGGTTACAGACACACTCACAATCATCTCCTCAGGCAAATAGGGCATCCAGACGGAAGCGCGCAATCTTGGCGATCTCGGCCAAGCATGTCGCGCGTTCCGTATCGTGATCATTGTGCAGCCGTGCGTCGATGCTGTCCATGATCTGGTAGCGTGTCAGCCCTTTGACGGCGATCACAAACGGAAAACCGAAGCGCTCGTGGTAACGGGCGTTCAGGCCGCGCAGGCGCGCCAACTCGTCGGCGCTGCATTGATCCAGCCCGGCGCCGCGCTGCTCGTTCGTGGAGGCATCCGTCAGTGTGCCGTTGGCGGCTTCTTTGCCTGCCAGCTCCGGGTGAGCGAGGATCAGTGCAAGCTGCGCCGCTTCGTCAGCCTGGTTCAGTACGCCAAGCATTGCGCCATGCAGCGCCTCCACGCTTGTAAATGGGCGCGCTTGCCACGCGCCGCGGGCAATCCAGGGGGAGTGCTCGAAGATGCCGCTAAGTCGCTCTGTAAATTCATCCTGCCCCATGGCGGACAGCGCGGACAGTGTCAATTCGGGTGCCTGGATCTGCGTCATAGTCGGCTCGATTTTTATTGAATGTGAAAGGCCGTGCTAGGGGCCGGGTTGCCGGCCGGACGTGGTCGAGACAGTCATGTTCCCGCCAGCTTGGCCTTGCCCGGCTAGTTTAAGAGCTATCCAGGTGGATCGAGAGGGGCAAAAATGCATAATCCATATAGGCGAGCGCTATGGTCTCTCGCTGGCCCGCCTGCTGGTTTTCGGTGCGGCATGCCTGCGCATACCCCCATTGCCATCCTTCGGGATGCGCGCCATGATGTGTCTTATGGGCATCGCTGCATCGGCATTGAAGTTACCGCATTGATGCGCGGGCGCCGATGCGGGGCGCCGCTGCACAAGCACATTGAGGCGAACCAGACCATGGAAGCTCAAAAGATACGGTTTTATTGCCGGGGGCAGGTGCGCGAGGTATGGGGTGTCGCGCCTACGCGTACGCTGCTGCAATATTTGCGTGAAGACTTGCGTGCCACGGGCACCAAAGAGGGCTGTGCAGAGGGTGATTGCGGTGCATGCACCGTGGTGATTGGCGATCTGGATGCACACGGGGCGGTGCGTATGCGTGCCGTCAACGCTTGTATCCAATTGCTGCCCACCCTCGACGGCAAGGCAGTGTTTACGGTTGAAGATCTGGGCCGGCCAGGCGGTGCGCTGCATCCCGTCCAACAGGCCATGGTCGACCTGCACGGCTCGCAATGCGGCTTTTGCACGCCCGGTTTTGTCATGTCGATGTGGGCGCTTTATGTTGAGCATGCCGCCGATGCGCCGCCGCCTTCGCGTGCGCATGTCCAGGATGTACTGTCGGGTAATCTGTGCCGCTGCACGGGCTATCGGCCCATCATTGATGCCGCGCTGGCCATGTTCAGCCAACCACGCGCCGCTTTCGACGTCGATGCACTGGCCGGGATACTGGCGGGCCTGCGCCGTGGTGCCGCGCTTGATTACGCGCACGAGGGCCATACGTTCCGGGCGCCGCGCACGCTTGCCGAGCTGGCCAAATTGCGCCTGGCGCATCCCCATGCGCGCATACTTGCCGGGGGCACCGACGTTGCGCTGTGGGTGACCAAGCAGCTGCGCCCGCTCACCGAGGTTATCTATGTCGGCGAGGTTGATGCGCTGCGCGAGATCCGTACTGAAGACGGCCATCTCTACATAGGGGCCGGCGCGCTGCTGAGCGACGCCTTTGACGCGCTGGCTGCACAGTACGACGAACTGCGTGAACTGCGCCGCCGCTTCGCCTCTTATCCTATTCGCAATGCTGGCACACTGGGCGGGAATGTGGCCAATGGCTCTCCCATCGGCGATTCCATGCCAGTGCTGATTGCGTTGGGCACGCGCATTGTGCTGCGCCGCGGCGACCACGTACGTACGCTGCCGCTGGAAGACTTCTACCTCGACTATCAAAAAAACGCATTCGAAGTGGGCGAGTTCATGCAGGGGTTGGAGATCCCGCTTCGCGATCAGGCGCTGCGTCTGCGCAGCTACAAGCTGTCCAAGCGCTTCGACCAGGATATATCGGCGGTTTGCGCGGCATTCGCCATCCATCTTGGCGCTGGCGGTGAGGTAGCGCAGGCTCGTATCGCCTTCGGTGGCATGGCCGCCACACCTCGGCGCGCACTGCTGGCCGAGCAGGCGCTGGTGGGCCGCCCCTGGAACGATGACACGGCGCAGGCGGCCATGCAAGCGCTTGCGCGGGACTATACGCCGATGTCGGACATGCGCGCGGGCAGCGCTTACCGGATTAGCTCGGCGCAGCATCTTTTATGGCGCTTTTATCTGGAAACACGGCCCGAGGCGCCTTTGTCGCCGGCACAAGTCAATGTCTATGCCTGTGCCGATGCCCAGGAGGAACAGGTATGAATACGCAAGCCGATGCGCGTATGCACACCCCTGTGTTGACAGGCGCCGCTGGCAAAAGCCTGCCGCATGAGTCCGCTGTCCTGCATGTCAGCGGCACGGCGACGTACACCGACGACCTGCCCGAACTGGCCGGGACACTGCATGCGGCGCTGGGCCTGTCAGACCAGGCCCATGCGCGTATCCGCGCCATTGATCTGCGTGCCGTACGCACCGCGCCGGATGTGCTGGCCGTGCTTACCGCACAGGATATTCCGGGAGAGAATAATTGCGGTCCGGTAGTTCACGACGACCCCTTGCTGGCCGACGCATGCGTGCAATACATCGGCCAGCCGCTGTTCGTCGTGGTGGCCGCCAGCCGGGATGCGGCGCGGCGAGCCGCCCGGTTGGCAAGCGTGGATTACGAGCCGCTGGAAGCGATCTTGACGCCTTTGCAGGCCAAGATGCGGTCCGCGTTGGTGGTGCCGCCCATGCGGCTTGCGCGTGGCGACGCCGCTGACGCCATTGCGCGCGCGCCACACCGCCTGACGGGTACCTTCGCGTGCGGCGGGCAGGAGCAGTTTTATCTGGAAGGGCAGATCGCTTACGCGGTGCCGCGCGAGGGTCAGACCATGCATGTGTGGTGTTCGACGCAGCACCCCAGCGAAATGCAGGCGTTGGTGGCCCGGGCGCTGGGGTGGCAATCGCACCAGGTCGTTGTGGAATGCCGCCGCATGGGCGGCGGCTTCGGCGGTAAAGAGTCACAATCGGCATTGTTCGCGGGCGTGGCGGCGGTATGTGCGGCGCGCCTGGGCGTGCCGGTGAAGCTGCGCCCCGATCGTGACGACGATATGATGATCACCGGCAAACGGCACGGCTTTCATTACGAATACGACATCGGTTTTGACGACGCGGGCCACATCCTGGGTATGAATGTGGACATGACGCTGCAGGCGGGGTATTCGGCTGATCTGTCGGAAGCCGTCGCCACGCGCGCCGTTTGCCATGTAGACAACGCTTATTTTCTGCCGCACATCGGTATTGCGGCGCTGTGCGGCAAGACCAACACGCAGTCCAATACCGCTTTTCGCGGCTTCGGCGGGCCGCAGGGCGCGTTGGTGACCGAGGTGCTCATCGATATGATTGCACGCCGGCTGGGGCGCGACCCGCTTGATGTGCGCCGCGCCAACTTCTACGGAATAGGCGAGCGCGACATCACGCCCTATGGTCAGCGCGTTCTCGACAATGTGCTGGAACCGTTGGTCAGCCAGCTTGAGGCGGACAGCAGCTATCGCGCGCGCCGAGAGGCCGTGCAGGCATACAACCGCGGCAGCCCGGTACTTAAGCGCGGCCTGGCGCTGACGCCCGTGAAATTCGGCATTTCATTCAACGTGCCGGCATTCAATCAGGCCGGCGCGCTGGTGCATGTATACCGCGACGGCTCCGTCCTCGTGAACCATGGCGGCACCGAAATGGGCCAGGGCTTGAATACCAAGGTGGCGCAGGTCACCGCTCAGGCGCTGGGGCTGGACATCGCGCACGTTCGCGTGACGGCCGCCGATACCAGTAAAGTGGCCAATACCTCGGCAACGGCCGCGTCCACAGGTTCGGATCTGAATGGAAAGGCGGCGCAGGACGCCGCCCTGCGCATACGGCGCCGGCTGGCCGGCGTGGCCGCTGCGAAGTGGGGAGGTCAGGCTGAGGATGTCGTGTTTGCCGATAACCGCGTGTACGTCAACGGCGAAAGCTTGCCGTTCGCAGAGGTGGTGGATGCAGCCTACTGGGTGCAGGTGCAGCTCTGGTCCGAGGGGTTTTATGCCACGCCGGGCATACGGTGGGACAAGCACACGATGACCGGCGAGCCGTTCTATTACTACGCCTATGGCGCGGCGGTGTCTGAGGTGGTGGTCGATACGCTGACCGGCGAATTCAGACTCCTGCGCACTGACATCCTGCATGATGTGGGTGAGTCCATCAATCCCGCCATCGACATCGGGCAGATCGAAGGGGCGTTCATACAAGGCATGGGTTGGCTCACAAGCGAGGCACTGTACTGGAACGGCGACGGCCGGCTGATGACGCATGCGCCGTCCACATACAAAATACCCGCCGTCAGTGACTGTCCGGCGGACTTCCGCGTCAAGCTGTTTGGCAATCGCAATGCCCGGGATACCATCCATCGCTCCAAGGCGGTGGGAGAACCACCGCTGTTGCTGTCTTTCAGTGTGTTCAACGCCATCCGCGACGCCGTTGCCAGCGTTGGCAATTATCGGGTCGAACCGGTGCTGGACGCGCCTGCGACGCCCGAGGCGATTCTCAGTGCGGTGACGGCGCTGCGTGGGCAGGAGGCGCCATGAGTGTCTGGCTTGATGCCGCCTGCGCGCTTGCTCGTGCGAACACGCCCGCGGTGTTGATTACTGTGGCGGATGTGGAAGGTTCCGCGCCCCGCGAGGTGGGCGCCAGGATGGTCGTTTCGGCACAGGCCCAATGGGGCAGTGTAGGCGGGGGCCAGTTGGAATGGCGCGCCATACAACAAGCGCGGGCGCTGCTGCACGATTATCCTGGTGGCGCCTGCGCGACGCAGTGGCTTTCGTTGGGCCCCAGCCTGGCGCAATGCTGTGGTGGCGCCGTCACGCTGTTGTTTGAAACGCTGGGCCCGGCCGACACGGGCTGGCTGATGTCTTTGCGGGCGGCGCTGGCTGCCGGCCGCCCATGCTTGCGCGAACGCGAGCTGGGCGATATGCCCGCATCGCCGCATGCGCAGGGCGGGCCCTGGCCAGGCGCCGGGCATGTGCGGGTGTGCGACATGCCGCCGGACGCGCAGCCCGCGCCGGTCGCTGGTGGTGCGGGCATGCTTGTGCGTGCGGGCGGCCGTGCGGCGCTGCGCGAGTGGGTGGCGCCTGTTTCCATGCATGTGGTGCTGTTCGGCGCAGGGCACGTTGGCCAGGCGTTGGTGCGTGTGCTGGCGTATATGCCGTGCACGGTAAGTTGGGCTGACGAGCGTGATGCGCAATTTCCAGACAATGTGCCGGCCAACGTGCGCGTCGAGCCAACCGATGTACCGCAGGCCATCGTCGACGAGGCGCCGGCAGGCGCGTTTTACCTTGTGATGACGCATTCCCATGCTCTGGATGAGCAGCTTTGCCGCCATATCCTGCGCCGTGGCGATTTCGCCTATCTGGGCCTGATCGGCTCCCGCACCAAACGCGTGAAGTTCGAGCGCCGCCTGGCGCGGCGTGGTGTGGCCCCCGAGGCGTTGGCGCGCATGACCTGCCCCATCGGCGTTGCCGGTATCCATGACAAAGCACCCGAGTCGATTGCCATTGCTGTTGCCGCGCAGCTCCTGCAGACGCGCGAACTGATTGCGCACGTGCACGCGGGCGCGCAATGAAGCCTTTCAACGCTCGTGACGACGCTGGTGCGAACGTGGAACGCCGAGGGTATCGTGCTCGACTGCTCTATTTTGCCGACCGTGCGGCGCACGACGAGGCACCCCAGTCCATCATGCTGGAAGATGGTTTGCTGGTGATCGAGGACGGCCGCGTCGCTCAGGTGGGTGAATACGGTGCATTGGCGCCCACACTGGGTGAGGCCACACCCGTGGTGGATTGGCGCAATCGGCTGATCACGCCGGGCTTCATCGATACCCACGTGCATTATCCTCAGACAGACATCATCGCTTCGCCGGCCCCTGGCCTGTTGTCCTGGCTGGAGACATACACCTTTCCGGCCGAACGCCGCTTCCAGGATAGCGGCCACGCCGCCGAAGTCGCCGATTTTTTCCTCAATGAGTTGCTGCGCTGCGGCACCACGAGCGCATTGGTGTACTGCACGGTTCATCCACAATCCGTCGATGCGTTCTTTGCCGCCAGCCACGCCCGCAATATGCGCATGGTGGCGGGCAAGGTGATGATGGATCGCAACTGCCCCGACGCGTTGCGCGATACGGCTGATGAGGGGGCGCGCGATAGCGAAGCGCTGATCATGCGCTGGCATGGCATCGGCCGGCAGATGTATGCGCTCACGCCGCGTTTTGCACCCACGTCCACGGCTGCGCAGCTTGGCGCATGCGGAGAACTGGCGCAGCGCTATGGCGACGTGTTCATTCAGAGCCACGTGGCGGAGAACCGCGACGAAATTGCGTGGGCCGCTGCGATGCACCCCGGCTACCGCAGCTACCTCGATATCTATGCGGGATACGGCTTGCTGCGCCCGCGTGCGGTGTACGGCCATTGCATCTGGCTCGATGACGAGGATCGCGCGCGCATGTGCGACGCGGGCGCGCTGGCGGCGCACTGTCCGACATCGAATCTGTTCCTGGGTAGCGGCCTGTTTGACTTGCATGCGGCCCGCCGCGCGGGCATGCAGGTGGCGCTGGCAACTGACGTAGGCGGCGGTACGTCGTTTTCGATGCTGCGCACCATGGGCGAGGCGCACAAGGTGGCGCGTCTGTGCGGCCATCATCTCAGCGCGACGCATATGTTTCACATGGCGACCCAGGGAGCAGCGGCGGCGCTGGGCCTGCAGGGGGTGATCGGTACGCTGCAGCCAGGCGCCGAGGCGGATTTCATCGTTCTCGACCCCGGCGCCACGCCGCTGCTCGCGCGGCGCACTGCTGCCGCGACGTCCCTGGAGGAGCTGTTGTTTGCGTTTGCCATGCTGGGCGACGACCGTGCGGTGGCCGCAAGCTATGTGGCGGGCCGGCTGCTGTACGCCCGCGATACACAAGACGATGCGCGCCAGCCTCAAAACTGACGCAGCAGCGTTAGATTCCTATATCATGGCCCGTTCCGGGGTCGGAGATAAAAAGCATCGAAGAGGGAGACGAATAATGGTGGTGCGGCGCAGCGCTGAACTACTCGATACTTACCTGCTCAAGGTCTTCTGCTTGCTGGTGACAGAGCGCAGTGTGTCGCGGGTGGCGCTCAAACTCAATCAGTCGCAGCCTACCGTCAGCGTGGCGCTGCGGCGCTTGCGCGCCATTCTGGGCGATCCACTGCTGGTGCGTGAGAAGGGCGGCATGGTGCCCACCGAACGCGCGCTTAGCCTGCTGCCGCATGCCCGCGCGGCGCTAGAGCAAATCGACAGCATGGTCGCGCAGCCCGATGCTTTTGAGCCCTTCAATACGCGTCAAGAGTTTCACATTGGCTCCCCCGACTACTTGGCCCCCGTGTTCATGAGCAGTGTGTCAGGCAGGGTGCGGCGTGAGGCGCCGCACGCCCGGCTTACCGTGCATGCGCTGGGCCCAGACTTCGACTTCGAGCATTCGTTGGCCGAGGGCGATCTGGATGTCGTGATCGGCAACTGGCCTGAGCCCCCCGACCGCATGCATCTTTCGGTATTGCTCGAAGATGAGATCGTATGCCTGGTGGCTGCCGACAGCCCCTGGGCCACACGGGGGATGACTCGGCAAGACTACGAAAACGCGTCGCATGTTGTGCCGCTGCCGTATTCGATCACACAGCGCGGCGTGATTGACGGCGTGCTGGCAAGCGAGCGTATCGAGCGCGACGAGCGGGTGGTGGTGCAGTCGTTCAATATCGCGCCTTATCTGATTGCGGGTACTGATCTGATATTCACCACCACGCGGCATTTCGCGGCATTTTATGCCCGGTTGCTGCCCCTGGCGATTGTGCGTCCGCCCATTGCGTTTCCGCCCATGCGGTTTTACCAGCTTTGGCACCAGCGCAATCATCAATCGGCGGCGCACAAGTGGCTGCGCAACCTGCTGGGCGATTGCGGTCGCCAGCTCGCCAAATCCTAGCAGCCTTTACCGCACCCTTTATCACGTGGCCGTTATCACACAGGCTGCCGGCGTGCGCCGGCAGCCTGTGTCGCTTCAGCCCACGGGCCCATTGGCCCATGCCGCTGGCCGTATGCGCCACCTTCGATAGCCAGCGGCAGTCGGCCTACGATGCGGCGGATGAGGATGGCGCCGTCAGGAGATCGGCCAGCATGCCGGCCACTACCTTGGTGGCACCGCGCAGGTCGGCCAGCGCCACGTTTTCGTCCGCCTGCTTGGCGCGCGATTCCATCAACGTGCGCGGGCCCGCTCCGTACATCACCACCGGGATGCCATGCTCGCCATAGAGACGCGCGTCGGCATACAGCGGCGTGCCCACCGCGGGGATATCCTCTCCGAAGACGGCGCTGGCATGGCGTTGCAGGCTGGTGACCATTTGTTCGTGGCCGGGCAGGGGGCGCAATGCGCGCGCCAGCAGAATGCGGCGCACGTCCACTGAGATGCCTGGCAAGCCAGCCACGGCCTGATCGATCAGGACGCGCACATCTGTTTCCACCTGCGCCGGGTCCTCTTCGGGAATCATGCGCCTGTCCAGCTTGAGTACGACCTTGCCAGGCACGACATTGGTGTTGGTGCCGCCATCGATGCGGCCCACGATAGCGGTTGGGCTGAGGATGCCCGGGATGGACGATCGGATTGTGTCCAGCCTCTCCGCATAGGCATAGTACGCCTGCAGGATGCGCGTGGCGGCTTGCAGGGCGTCGTGGCCGGTCTTGGGCATGGAGCCGTGCGTGGCTTTGCCGTTGACCGTCACTTCGAACTGCAGGCAGCCGTTGTGCGCGGTGACAACCTGATAGCTGAATGCCGCACACAGCGCATAGTCAGGCTTAGTGAGCCCTTGTTCCAGCAGGTAGCCGGGGCCCAGCAGGCCGCCAAACTCTTCATCGTACGTAAAGTGCAGCTCGATGCCGCCGCGCAGGCGTGGCGTATCGCTGCCCTGCGCCCAGGCCTCAAGCGCGCGCACAGCGTACAGGTAGGTGCTGAAGTCGCTTTTGGAGACGGCGGCGGCGCGGCCGTACAGCCGGCCGTTCTCGACCACGCCCTCATAAGGCGGTTTGCTCCAGCCGTCGCCGGGCGGCACTACGTCGCCGTGTGCATTAAGCGCAATGGTAGGGCCATCCTTGCTATAGCGCCGCCGGACAATCAGGTTGGTGATGCTGCGCATGCCGTAATCCCGAACCTGCTGTTCGGATACCGGGTGGTGTTCCACCTCCCAGCCCCAGCTTTCCAGCAGGGCGGCCACGGCCTGGGCGTGCGGCGCGTTGTCGCCGGGTGGCGTATCGGTGGGGATACGCACCAGCGATTGCAGCAGTGTCACTTGTTCGTCGAAATGCGCGTCGATCCAGGTGGCCAGCGCGGCAATGGAGGGGGCGCTGCTTGTGTCGCCCCCGCTCGCCAGCGCGTCGCCGCGCAGGCTCACGGTTGAAAGCGGATTGACCATGGCTTATTTTGCCAGCCGGCCCCAGATGCGCACGCGGCTGATGCCGCCATCCGGGAACATGTTGACGCGCACGTGCGTGATGGGGCCCAAATCTTTGATCTGCGTGCCGTCATAGAAGTGCTGCTTGTCCATCTCGGTCTTCTGTTCGCCCAGCAGCTCGGGCCAGAACATGGCCTGAGTGACCAGAGACTGGTCTGTGGACTCGCCCACGCGTGCCGCCTGCACGGAAACGCGGTCGGGGTAGTTGCCCTTGAAGTGGGCGGTGTCGATCTCGATCTTCTCCACGATTGCGGCATGGCCGAGCTCGATCAGGCACCAGTCGTAGCCCGGTTCGCGGCGGCGGCGGGTTTCCCAGCCGTCGCCCATGTTCACGCCGCGGCCCGGCATGATCAGGCGGAAAGGAACACCGAAGTGCGCGTCGTTGTAGGCCACGATGCGTCCACCATTCTCCAGCGCCGATACTTCATGAAGGGCCGTGGCGTCGCGGGTATCCCAATTGCAGGCGGGCTGGCCGTAGACGCGCAGGCGCGCTACACCGCCGTCGGGGTAAATATTCAGACGCAGGTGCGACCAGACGCGATCGTTATCGATCTCGACAAAATGGTGAGCGTTCCCAGACAGCGAGCGCGGGGCCACGATCTCCGTCCATTGCGTGGCGTCGTCGGGATCGCCGACGATGTTGCATGCCTGGATTGAGGCGGCCGGTGGGAAGTTGCCGGTGAAGTGGCTGGTGTTGATGTCCAGCCCCTTGATCACGCCCGGCAGGCCGAGCTTGATGATGGCGGTGTCGTTGCCGCCATTGCGCCGGCGCTTGGTTTCCCAGCCGTCCATCCATTTGCCGTGATCATCGAACTTGCCGACGATGAAGACAGGCTCGGAGGCCTGCAGCATACGGTCTGCGCCGGCGAAGAATTCATCGGTGCACGACAGCACTTTTGCGCCGAAGTCCGCGCTGGCCAGGTTGGCATAGCGGGTGGCAAACGCCGGCAAGTCGACGGGATCCGCGTCGATCACGGTTCCAACTGGGAGATTGGGCTTGGCCATTTCTACTTGCTCCAGGTAAAAAGGTTTTGTTCAGAACAGGCAGGGCGAAACGCCCCGCCGGGGTTGGCGGTGCAAACAACGGGTGTAACGGCCGGCAAGCCTTGGCGGGCCGGCGGTGGGCAGCCGGCCCCAGCCGGCGATCAAGCGCCGGCGGAGGCCTGGTAGGGATGCGTGGCGATCCAGTGGCGCGCAATGTCGGCGCGGCGCGGGATCCATACGCGGTCGTGGCCCTGGACATAATCCAGAAACCGCTTGAGCGATGCGAAACGGCCGGGCCGCCCGATCAGCCGGCAGTGCAGGCCCACTGACATCATCTTGGGGGCTTCGTCGCCTTCGGCGTACAGGGTATCGAAGGCGTCTTTCAGATAAGTGAAGAATTGGTCCCCGCTGTTGAACCCCTGGAACGACGCGAAGCGCATGTCGTTGGTATCCAGCGTGTAGGGGATGATGAGCTGCGGCTTTTCGGTGCCGTCACCCAGCGGTACGTTCTTCCAGAAGGGCAGATCGTCGCCGTAGTAGTCGGAGTCGTACAGAAAGCCGCCTTCTTCGGCCACCAGACGCAGGGTATTGGGGCTGTCGCGGCCGGTGTACCAGCCTTCGGGGTGGCGGCCCAGCAGCTCGGAGACAACCTGAATGCATTGCTGCATATGGGCGCGCTCGGTTTCGATGTCGGTGTGCTGATAGTGAATCCAGCGGTAGCCGTGACAGGCGATTTCGTGGCCCAGTTCAACAAACGCCCGGGCGACCTCGGGGTGGCGCTCAAGCGCCATGCCGACACCGAAGATCGTGAGGGGCAGGCCGCGACGCTCGAACTCGCGAAGGACGCGCCAGACACCGGCACGCGAGCCATATTCGTAAATCGATTCGATAGACAGGTGGCGATCCGGGAACGTGTCGCAACCGATGATTTCGGAAAGAAACTGCTCCGAACCGGGATCACCATGCAGTACACAGTTCTCGCCGCCTTCTTCGTAGTTCAGCACAAACTGAACCGCAATTCGCGCCTTGCCGGGCCAGTCGGCGAATGGCACATTGCGGCCGTAGCCGATCAGGTCGCGTGGGTAATTGTGTTGCTGCATGCATGTCTCCGCTGCGATTATTAGCGCTTGATATTGAGTGCGAGCCAAGGGTCCGTCGGCTTGGCGGGTATAGGGTCCATGCGCTCCTCGCAATCGGCGAGGTGGTGGTGCATGGCTTCGCGGGCGGCCTGGGCATCGGCGTGCGATAGATGGTCGAGGATGATCTCGTGCTCGAAATACGAGCAGGCCGTGTCGCCGGGCGTGTCGTGCAGCGCGATAATGAGCGTGGTGCGCGCGCACAGGCTGTGCATGGTTTCGGTCAACACATCGTTGCCCAGCAGGTTGGCCAACTCGACGTGAAACGCGTTTGACAGGCGTATCCAACTGATGCGGTCGCCGGATTCAAAAGCCTGGCGCTCGCGCGCGACCATTTCGTACAGTGGCGCGAGGCGTTCGGGCAGATCCGGCAAATCGAGCAGCATGTCGATGATCATGCATTCCATGCGGCGGCGCATGTCGAACAAATCGCGGGTTTCCTTCGCACCCGGTTGTGACACAAAGGCGCCGCGGTTGGGCTCGATGTTCACGATCTTGTCGTGGGCCAGCGCCGCCAGCGCTGTGCGCACGGTATTGCGCGAGCACGAGAAAATCTGACACAGCGCGGCCTCGGTCAGTTTGGCGCCGGGCAACAGGCGGCGATCCATCACGGCATCGAAGATATCGTCATAGACGCGGTGGGCGTCGGTGCGCTCGCCGGTTTCCATGGCGGCCCGTAATGATGATGCCTTGGGCGCCTCGAGGCTGCCGTTTACATCACGTTGCGAAGAAAGATGCAGCATGGCGGAAATTAATGAAGAGAATTGTTGACAATTATTGGTGATCCGTTCAGAATCGTCAACATAAATTGTTAACAATTATTGGAGACAGCATGGGTAAGCTATCCACCCACGTTCTCGACACCATGCATGGCAAGCCCGCACAGGGCGTACACGTGCAGCTTTACCGTCTTGAAGGCGAGCAGCGCACCCAACTTGCCGATGTCGTCACAAACAGCGATGGCCGCTGCGACCAACCCCTGCTGCAGGGCGATGCGGTGCAGCGCGGCACGTACGAACTTGTCTTCCACATCGGCGACTACTTCGCGGGCAAGGGCGTCAAGGTGCCCGAGCCACGCTTTGTCGACCAGGTCGTGCTGCGCTTCGGCATTGCCAATCCAGCGGAAAACTATCATGTGCCGCTGGTCACCACGCCCTGGACGTGGTCAACTTACCGAGGCAGTTGAAGCCTTAACGTTTTCATCGGCCGCGCAGGCGGCCGCATCCTGGGGCGTATACCCAGGGCCGGGTTACTCGAGCGTATGGCGATCCTCTGGCGCCCCTAGCCGGCGGCGCTCCAGACCCAGGCCCAGGCGTCTGCATTGCCGCAGACGCCGCCCAGACATACAGGAAACTTCATGGAAGCGTATCTGATTGAATACGGCAACCTGTTGCTGCGCTGGCTGCACGTGATTGCCGCGATTGCCTGGATCGGCGAATCCATCTATTTCGTGATGCTCGACAACAGCCTGCATCCGCCGCGCGGCGCGCACGGCAAGAAACTGGGCGTGTTCGGCGAAATGTGGGCCGTGCACGGCGGCGGTTTCTACCATAATCAAAAATACCTCACCAATCCGCCCGAGCTGCCCGACGACCTGCATTGGTCGTTCTGGAAGTCCTACACCACGTGGCTGTCGGGCTTTGCGCTGTTCTCCATCATGTATCTGATGAAGCCGGCGTTTTACCTGGTCAATCCCAACAGCCCCTGGGCTTGGGCGGCCGCTATGAGCGGCGTACAGGCCAGTGTCCTGGCGGTGGCCTTTCTGGTGCTTGGCTACATCATCTATTCGCAACTGTGCCAGCGCATCAGCCCCAATATGGAACGCGATGGGCTGCTCAGCGTCGCCGTCGGCGTCATGATGGTGATTGTTGCGTGGCTGACGGTGCAGGTTTTCCCCGGGCGCGCGGCGTTCCTGATCACGGGCGCGCTCATGGCCACCTGTATGTCCGCCAACGTGCTTTTCTGGATCATCCCCGGCCAGCGTCGCATGGTTAAAGCCCTGAAAGCCGGCCAGGCGCCCGACCCGCTTGATGGCAAGCGCGGAAAACAGCGTTCGGTGCACAACACCTACTTCACGCTGCCCGTCGTCTTCCTGATGCTCAGCAACCATTATTCGTTCACCTACACCAGCAAATACGCCTGGATCATCATGGCGCTGTTCATCTTCGCCGGCGCCGTGATCCGCCAGTACTTCGTACTGCGCCACATGGGCAAGAACCAGCTCGGCTACCCCGCCGCCGGCATTGTTCTGTTGGCCATCATTGGCTGGCTGGCCGCGCCGTCGCCAGCACCTGCCGTATCCAAAGCGCCGGCCGCACCCGTCAGCACCGCGTCGGCGGATGCCGCGCCCTCCAAGACGGCGCTTGCCGACAACGGCGTCTCGATAGAGAAAGTACACGCCATCGTTGCCGCACGCTGCACGGAGTGCCACTCGGCCAAGCCGACCTTTGCCGGTATCGCCTCCGCCCCTGCGGGTGTTGCACTGGACACCAACCAGGAAACCTTGCTGCACGCCGACCAGATCAAGCAGGTCGTCGCCAGCAAGTACATGCCGCTAGGCAATATCACCAAGATGACCGACGAAGAGCGTGCGCTCATTGCGTCGTGGGCGGTGAAGTAGGCGTCGTTTTCGCCAACATCAGCCGATGCGGCTGATGCAGCCGATACAGCGCAGGCAAAATGACCGGGCCCCGTGCGGACAAGACCGCACGGGGCCCGGTTACGTATATGCGGCTGAGCACTGCGGCTGCTGCGGATTGCACCTGAATGGCGGAATCCGCACAGCGCATACGCCTGCGCCTGCCTTGCCAACATTGCTTGCGTCAATCTAGAATGAGAAGCGTTATTGTTATTGACGGGCCGCCGGCACGGTGCGCGGCGATACGAAGCATCATGACGGCGAGCAGCGTCGCACTCCCTCGGCAACTCGAAACTTTATACGTTGATCATGCTGGCTGGCTGCGTGGCTGGTTGCGTCGGCGCATAGGCAATGCATTCGATGCAGAAGATATCGCGCACGATACTTACATGCGCATCCTGGCTACAGGTCGCATGCCGGCGCCGGCCGACCCGCGGCGCCATCTGGCACTTGTTGCAAACGGCCTGATGATCGACCTTCTGCGCCGCCGCCATATCGAAACGGCCTATCTCGAAGCCATTGCGGCACTCCCGCCCGCGCAGGTGCCCAGCGAAGAAAAGCGTGCGCTGATCATTGAGGCACTGGTAGACATCGATAGGGTCTTGTGCGGGCTTCCCGCCAAGGTCCGCGCCGCCATGCTCATGTGCAAGCTGGAGGGGCTTGGCTACCGCGATATCGCGCAGCGCCTGCGGGTTTCCGTTTCGTCGGTCGAGAAGTACATCGCCGCCGGGCTTGTGGCGTGCCACGCGGCCATGTCAGCGAAATGAGCCGGGCTGCGCGTTCCCCGGCCCCGCCCGCCCCCATCCCTAACAGTTCCGATGGTGCGGGCTTGAATCCCGCTTCACCCTCTAGTACGGTGGCTGCCGCGGCGACCGATCACGCGCCCGCCGCAGCCGCCAGCAGCTCGGAAGCGGCGAATCCGGGCCCTCAGAACCTCGATCCCAACGTTGTCAGGCAGGCCGCCCGCTGGATGGCACGACTGTGGTCCGATACCGCAAACGACGCGGATGATGTGGCCTGTGCCCGCTGGCGCGCCGCCCATCCAGACCACGAACGAGCCTGGCGCACGTTGCAATCCCTCGAAGGCAAACTCAGCGCCATACCGCCTGACATCGCGCGCCACGCCCTACGCGAGCCATCTATCAAAAGCCGTGGCCGGCGGCGAGTGTTGGGCATGGCGGCGCTGGCCGCGGCGGGTGGCGCGCTGGTGCTGCGGGAAAGCGGCGCCTGGCAAAGGGCAACGTCCGACTACGCCACGGGCAGGGGCGAGATTCGGTCAGTCATCCTGCCCGACGGCACTGCTGTGGTGCTGGATACCGTGTCAGCCTTTGATGCGGTATTTGGCGCCACGGCTCGCATGCTGGTGCTCCATGCCGGCCGCATCCTTGTGGCTACGGCGCGGGACTCTCGGCCATTTTCAGTGCGCACCGTGTATGGCGATGCGACGGCACAGGGTACGCGCTTCAGCGTTGCGTTATCCGATCAACAGGCGCATGTCGCGGTTCTGGAAGGGGTGGTCAGTGTGCGGCCGGTGCTTGCGCCGGCGGCGTCGGTGCGTTTGCATGCGAGCCAGCGGGCCGCGTATTGGGCTGCTGGCGTTGCAGGGCCGGAAGCGGCGCTTGAAGATGCCGCGTGGACGCGGGGCAGGCTCGCCGCCGTCAATATGCGTTTGGGAGAGTTTGCGCAGACGCTGTCGCGATACCGGGCAGGCCGCCTGCGCTGTGATCCGGCAGTGGCCAACTTGCGTGTAAGCGGCGTGTTCCCCCTGCGCGACACGGATCGTGCGCTGCATGCGCTTACGCAGGTTCTGCCGGTGACGGTGCGTTATCGCTCGCCATATTGGGTGACCATTGTGCCGCGTTGAGGTGCTTCGCGCGGCCGCGCGGTGTGCGAAGGCGATGAGATTGAGGGTTTTGCGGTGTTGGCCGGAATACAGGGTAGGCACTGTTCAACTTCCGGCACATAAGGAACCGCTCCATGGCACCTCCCCATTATCTGTCCAGAACGCACGGCCAAACCCGCATCGAGCAGCGGGGCAGGCAGTCATGCGCAGGCGCGCGCGGCCCCAGCCTGCCGCTGTTGGTCTGCCTGATGCTCGTTGCACTGCCCTGCGCACCGGTATGGGCCAGCCCGCCCGCAGCGGTTTACGGCGGTGCGGCGCATGTGTTTCAGATCGTCCCCGGGCCGCTGGATCGTGTACTCAACGCGTTGGCCACCTCTGCGGGCGTCGATGTTGCCGCCGATGCGGCCATACTGGCCGGCCGCCATAGCGCGGGGCTGTCCGGCACGTACTCGCTCGAGGCGGCATTTGCGCGCCTGCTCGATGCCCATGGGTTGCGGGCCGTGCATCAGGGCAACGGCAGCTGCACCGTGGTCAGGTCCAACACGTCTGCCACAGTGCTGCCCGACATCGTGGTGAAGGGTGAAAAATCCGCTCGCCCGCTCTCGCGTACCGGCGCCAGTGTCGATATCTTCGACGCCGATCGCATTGTGTCCCTCCCCAACGCCACGCGCGTGCAGGATATCTTGCAGGCGACCGTGGGTGTTGTGGATACGGGCGTAGGCAATGACCTGCCTGCCATACGCGGTGTCGACGGTTCAGGGCCCGTGCGGGGTGCGGTGGGTTTTCTCACCGGCACGCGCCCGCGCCTGAACATGTCCATTGATGGGCGCTCGCTTCCCTACAACGAACTCGCCTTCGGCCCGCAGTCTTTGTGGGATATTGAACAAATCGAGGTGTTTCGCGGCCCGCAGAGCCATATCCAGGGCCGCAATGCCATTGCTGGCGCAGTCGTGCTTACCTCCAAGGATCCCAGCTTCCACTGGGAAGGCGCCGTCAAGGCCGCAGCCGGAAACCAACATGCTCGCCAGGCTGCCGCCATGCTCTCGGGGCCTGTCGGCGACAGCGACCTTGCGTTCCGCCTCAGCGTCGATCGGCAGCAGCGCCGCAGCTTTGCCGATCTTGACGCCTACGCGCCGGTGGGCGATCCGCGCCGCATCGAAGCCACCACTGCGCGGGCCAAGCTGTTGTACGAACCGCGCGATCTGCCCGGGCTCACATCGCGGCTTACAGTCGGCCATTACGATGGCCGTGCCCCTCAAAACGAAGTATTGGTGCCGCCACCCGGCATCCGCAGCAACCGCTTCGATCCGCGTCGCCCGGTTCAGGAGAACCGCTCCACCAGCGGGAAATGGGATGTCGCCTGGCAGTTCTCGGAGACGGCGAGGCTGGAAAACACGTTGGTGTACACAGGTTTTGACAACCACCGTCGAACTGCCCACGGCCTGCCGCATGCCGAGATCAATGGCCATGAGTTCCACAACGAGGCGGTGCTGCATTGGGGCCGCAGCGATGATGTCGTGCGCGGGTTGGCGGGCGCGCGCTACTTCCATGCCGCACAGGATGAGTTCGTCAATATCTTCCGCGGCAGTGGCTTTGATGACAAGGTCGATACCGTCTCGCTGTTTGGCGAAGCCACGTATGCGGTGCACCCGCAGCTTGACCTTACCTTGGGCGCCCGCTACGAGCGTGAGCGCCGCGACAGGCTCGGCGGCAGCAGCGCGGTGGCCATCGACCTGCACGACACCTACACCGCATTCATGCCCAAGCTCGATATTGCCTGGAAGCCCTTGCCAGACCATACCTATGGCCTGCGCGCCGCCCGCGGCTATTCCGCTGGCGGGGCCGGCGTCACCTTCGGCAGGCCCATCGTCAGCTATACCTACGATTCCGAGTATGTCTGGAACTACGAGTTCTATACGCGGCACCGCCTGGACGGCGGGAGGCTGGCGTTCACCACCAATGTTTTTTACAGCAATTACACCGATATGCAGCTTCCGTATTACCTCAGCCGGAACGCCACCGTGGTTCGCAATGCCGAACAGGTCCACACCTATGGCGTTGAACTGGGCGCACGCTGGCTGCCCGTCGATGCGCTCGACGTGTCGGGGTCGGTGGGCCTGCTCAAAACCCGGATCGCACGTTTCGCCGACAGCGGCATCGAGGGCAACAAGCTCCCGCGCGCACCGGCTTATACCGTCAACGTGGCCGCTGCCTATACCTTTGCAAACAAGGCGGTGCTGAGCGGTAATGCAAGCTACATGGATGCCTACTACTCCTATTACGACAACGACCCGCGAGGCAGGATTTCCGCGCACTGGATCGTGAATGTGCAGCTGGACTATCCCTTCAGCAAGCATGGGCGCGTTGCGTTCTACGCGCAGAATCTTTTTGATGCGAGCAACCCGATCATGATTACCGCGAACGATCTCTCATCGCCTGCGGTGCCGCGGCCTCGAACATTCGGTGTATCGGTCGCACTGTCTTTCTAGCGCTGCGGTTATCCGGGTGCAGGAATAGACGCGCGGTTTCCTCCGCGCCCACACTTCCGACCCACCATGCCGACCCATGCTTCCCATACGTGCTTCCCATACATGCTTCCCATACATGCTTCCGATAGGTGCTTCCGACCCAAGCTTCCGATACATGCTCCCGACGCATGGCCCCATATTCACCCTTGAGGTTGACATGAAACTCTCCACGTTGGTTGCGCTGCCAGTGATCTTCGCGGGCTGCGCCATGTTTTACCTGGCCTCGCCCCATCAGGCACTGCGCCACGCGGCCTGGCCGCCCCGTTCGGCGGTCCCCGCCGGCCTGGCATTGCTGGTGGTCGGCCTGGCAATGTTGTGCCTGCACCTGCAGGCCGCCGCCGCGGCATTTACCTTCTGCATCAGCCTGATGCTGGCCTGGGTGGCGTTACCCTATCTCGGCGCGCTTGCCGGGGCGCGTCGGGCCGCCGCGTCGCAAACGGCAGTTCGCCGCCCACCCATCCAGCGCGATTGGTTGTCCAAGACTGTGGCGGGAACGGTGCTCGGCCTGGCCTTCGCCCTGGCATGCAGCGGCTGGTTTGTGCACGTCGCAGCCGACCTGCCGCTGAGCGTCAAGGGCCAGCTTGCCATGTGGCTGGTGCCGCCCGTCTGGGTGGCTGTGCTGGGTGTTTCATACGTGTTGCAGAGTGGCGCGCGGGCCTGGCTTTGCTTGGCGGGTGCCAACACGATCGCGTGGGGCTTGCTGGCCGCCACGCAGCACCTTTCCTGAGGAGGCCGGGCGATGCGCGCCGATGTGATCCGCCTATATAAAACCCTGCACACCTGGACAGGCATCGTGGCTGGCATGGCATTATTCATTGCCTTCTATGCCGGCGCCTTCACCGTGTTCAAAGCGCCGCTGGCGCGCTGGGCCTCGCCGCCCGCGCCAGCACAACTTGTCCCGCTTGCCGACGCGCCCGCACTGATCCACCGCACGCTGGCCGCGCATCCCGAGGCGGCGCGCGGCTTCACGCTGCATCTCAAGCCCACGGAGCACCAGCCCGCCCGCTTGACCTGGGAGGTGCATTTGGACGACGCCGATGGCCACGACCCCCGGTTCATGCGGCACTATGCAGCCGCTCTGGACGCCGAGGGCACGGTGCGGGTGCATGAAGCCCACCCTTCCATGCTGGCGGAAACCATTGATGTGCTGCACCGCGTGGTCGGGCTGCCGATCGATTCCGATGCCAACCGGTGGGTGATGGGCGTTGTCGCCATGCTGTATGCGCTGGCGCTGGTGTCGGGCGTTGTGGTGCTGCTGCCCACGTTGGTGAAGGACTTCTTCGCGCTGCGGCTGGGCAAAAACCTCAAGCGCATGTGGCTGGATGCGCACAACGTTGTCGGCATTGTCAGCCTGCCGTTTCATATCGTGATGGCACTGACCGCCGCGGTGTTCGCCTTCCATGACGGCATTTATGCCGCACAGGATCCGCTTTTTCACCACGGGCAGCTTTACAGCGCGTTTCGGGCCGGTCCACCGCACGCGGCGAACAGCGCGCCGCGTAACCCCGCCCTCATGCTCCCCCCCGAGGGGCTGGTGGAACGGGCGCGCGCTGTGTCCTCCACCTTCGAGCCCGAGTCGCTGCACTATGCACAGGTTGCGGGGCCGGGGGCGCTGGTGCGCATCTGGGGTCATGATGCCACCGGCATATCGCCGCGTGCTGCAGGCGGCTTCATCGCATTGGATCCTTACAGCGGCGAAGTCAGAACCACCGATTACATGCCTAACCGGCAAAGTGCGGCGCACGCCACGCTCAGCAGTTTTTTTGCCTTGCATTTCGCCACCTTCGGCGGCACGGCGGTGCGCTGGATGTATTTTGTTCTGGCGCTGGCGGGCGCTTGGCTTTTCTATAGCGGCAATCTGCTCTGGATAGAAAGTCGCCGCAAACTGCGCAGGCCCGGCGGCACACTGCCCGAGCAGCGCCGCGACGCACGGTTGATGGCCGCCGGGACGGTGGGGGTCTGTCTCGGCTGCGTGTGCGGCATTTCGCTGATGGTGGCATCTGCCAAGTGGCTGCATGGGTGGGTTGTCGACCTGACGCTATGGCATATGGCGGTCTACTACGCGGGGTTCTTCGCCTGCGTGGCGTGGGCTTTCCTGCGCGGCGGCGCCCGTGCCTCGGTGGACTTGCTGCGGGCGGCCGCGTGTGTGACGCTGGCCATCCCCTTCACGACGCTACTGGCCTGGGCCATCCCCGCCCTTGGCTGGTGGGCAAGCTCCACCCCGGCAGCCCTGGGCGTGGATATCACGGCGCTGGCCATGGGGCTGGGCTATCTTGCCCTCGCACATGCGGCGGCGGCGCGGGCGCGGCGGGGCGTGCCTGATAGCGTGTGGTCGCCCCCGGATCGCGGAGACGAAGCGGACAAGGAGCCGGGCACTGTCATCATCCGGGGATAGCCAACCCACCGCCTGCGCAGGTAGACTGTACATTCCGGCACCAGCCCGGGTACCGGCGGGCCGCGGCGCCAAAGGTGCCGCCCACGAAAAGGACAGCCACCATGAAGAACCAGCTCAAGCTGATCGGCGCGCCTTCGGCGTTGCTGCTCCTCGAGGGGTGGGCCGCGGTGCAGGGCCGCGACGCCATTCACAAAACCTTCATTTTCAAAAACTTCAGCGAAGCTTTTGGCTTCATGGCCCGTGTGGCGATGCAGGCCGAAAAGCTCGATCACCATCCTGAGTGGTCCAATGTCTACAATCGCGTCGAGGTAACGCTTACCACGCACGATGCCAAGGGTGTCACTGAGCGCGACGTCGCGTTGGCGCTGTTCATGGACCAGCTCAACTGAATACGCGCCGTGCCTTCCATATGCGTCGCCGCATGCCGAGGGGCATTCGGGCGGGGGAGAGCGGCAAGGGCATCGTTGGGCCATCCGCGACGATTCAGGTAACGATACAGGCGGGTTGCCGGTGAACGACGATGTTCGCGGTGGTCAGCGGTCGGTCATCCACGCCACCAGCACCGACACGCTCGCCAGCGACAGCACGGTGGAAATCAGGATCGCGCGCGAGGCCACGGCCGGTTCGCGCCGATACATCTGCGCCAGCATGAACGGCCCTGTTCCCACCGGCAGGGCGGCCAGCAGCACTGCCGTGGCGGCCCACATGGGCGGCATGTCGAACACCCAGTAGGCCAGCACATAGGCCACCAGCGGGTGCAGGAGCAGCTTGAGCGCCACGATCCGCCACACCGCGCCAGAATGCGTGGCCGGTTGCGCCTGCGCCAGAAACAAGCCGATCGTCACCAGCGCACAGGGGCTGGCGGCCGCGCCCAGCAAGGTGGTGAACTGTGTGATGCCGCTCGGCAACTGGATGCCCGCCCCTGCGACCAACAAGCCCAGCAAGGGTGCGGCCACCAGCGGGTTGCGCAATACCGACCACGCCACTTTGGCCAGTGTCCGGCCCAGTCCTGGTGAACTTTGCAGGTCAAATTCGATCAGCATGATCGAAAACGCAAACAGCCCGCATGCGGTCAGTAGTGTGGCCAGCACGACCGCCGGCATCCCTTCCTGTCCAAACAGCATCAGGCACAGGGGGATACCCATATAGCCGGCGTTGCCATACGAGGCGGATAAGGCTTCGATGCTGAGGTCGCTCAGGCTGTGCGTGCGCCGCCGCTCGATGGCGAACGACACCGCGAATACCACGGCAATGGCCAGGATTGTGGCCGCCAGGTAACCCGGCTGGTTGATCTCGCTCCAGGTGATCTGCGCCATGGATTGGAACAGCAGCGCGGGCAGCGCCATCCATACCACAAAGGTATTCAGGCTTTCGACCGCAGTGCCGCCCAGCAGCCGCCGGCGGCCGGCTACATAGCCGATCAGGATGAGCGCAAACAGAGGGAAAACGGCACTGACGATAATGTCCACAGTGTTTGGGGCCGGCCTGGCGCCGGGAACATGAGATTGAAGGAGATTGATCGAGACGTGCGCGACAGACGCGATACGACGATACGACGATACGACGATACGACGATACGACGATACGACGATACGACGAATGGCGATACGGCTAGCCTGGCATCACAGCGGCCGCGACAACACCGGCGCAACACCACAACAACACCACAACAACACCACAACAACACCACAACAACACCACAACAACACCACAACAACACCACAACAACGGCCACGACCGACACCACGACCGACACCACGACCGGTACCGCGACCGCAGCCGCATATGGTACATCTCTATACAAATATTGCGGCCTGCGGCATTCTAGTGAACAACACGTTGTCATTGTTCCTGCGCTAGACTGCAAGTAACAAAGTTGCCCAGAGCAGGTCATTGGCATACGGTTACGGGCGGGTGCGGCGATCCTGTCGCACCGCTTTCCCATCACGACAACAACACATTTATTTGCTGGCTATGTACGACGCTTCCGATTCGCTGGCCTCGCTGCACCTGCCGCCGGTCATCCCCTTCGTCAGCTTCACCGACGCCGACGCCGCTGTGGCGCGGTTGATCGAAATCTACGAACGAAATACCGGCTTCATCCGAGCGCGGTTCGCACACTACCTGAAGGAGGGTGCCGATGGCCGCCGCGTGCGGGCCTATTACCCCGCCATCCGCATTCGGGTCGACACCTACCAGGAAGTCGACAGCCGCCTGTCATACGGGCACTTGGTCGAGCCTGGTGCTTACATGACCACGATTACCCAGCCCAGGCTGTATTACGACTACCTGCGCGAGCAGATCAGCCTGCTGGTCCGCAACCACGGCGTGCCGGTCGAGATTGGCGAGTCTGACATGCCCATCCCGCTGCATTTCTCGTTTATCGATGGGCAGCAGTATGTAGAGGGCGTTTATTCCGATTCGCTGTTGGGCGAAACGCTGCGCGATCATTTCGATGTGCCCGACCTTGCTGTCACTGACGACACCATCGTCAACGGCACCTGGCAGGCGCGCCGCGGCGAGGCCCTCCCACTGGCCCCATTTACCGCCCCGCGCATTGATTATTCGCTGCACCGGTTGCAGCACTACACCGCTACCGCGCCCGAGCATTTCCAGAATTTCGTGGTGTTTACCAACTACCAGTTCTATGTCGACGAGTTCTGCCTATGGGCCAAGGGGATGCTCGCGCGGGGCGAAGGCGGCTACACCGCGCTGGTCGAGCCCGGCAATCTCATCACCCTTGCCGGTGCGGCCGATAGCGGCGCTGTTGTCCCGCCGGTGCGCGGCCCGCAGATGCCGTCCTATCATCTCAAGCGCGACCAGCACAACGGCATTACGCTGATCAACATCGGCATTGGGCCGGCCAACGCCAAAACGATCACTGATCACGTGGCCGTGCTGCGGCCATCGGCCTGGCTGATGCTGGGGCACTGCGCAGGCCTGCGCACCACGCAGCGCCTGGGCGATTACGTGTTGGCGCACGGTTATGTGCGGCAGGATCATGTGCTGGACGAAGACTTGCCCAACTGGGTGCCGATCCCGCCCTTGGCGGAGATCCAAGTTGCGCTGGAGCAGGCGGTGGCCGAGGTCTCGGGCCTGGATGGCTGGGAACTCAAGAAAATCATGCGCACTGGCACGGTGGCATCCACCGACAACCGCAACTGGGAACTGCGCGACAATGTCGAGCCTGTACGGCAGTTGTCGCAGTCGCGCGCCATTGCCATGGATATGGAATCGGCCACCATCGCCGCCAACGGCTTCCGCTTCCGGGTGCCCTACGGCACCCTGCTTTGTGTGTCAGACAAGCCGCTGCACGGCGAGTTGAAGCTGCCCGGCATGGCCAGCGACTTTTACCGCAAGCAGGTGGGGCAGCACCTGCATATCGGCATCCGCGCGCTTGAACTGCTGCGCGACATGCCGCGCGAGCGCCTGCATTCGCGCAAACTGCGCAGCTTTATCGAAACGGCGTTCAAATAAGGTGTGCGGCAAGCAGGTCTACTGTCGCGCCCCGCAAATGTCGGGGCGCGGGGCCTTTCACTGGTGTTAAAAAGGCGAACGGCCGTGTGTACCACGGAAGGAGACCAGCGCTTATGAAACAAATCTATCTGGCGGGCTTTGATGTTTTCCGCCCCGATGCGCGGGAACACGGCGAATACCTGAAGCAACTTTGCCGCAAATATGGATTTGAGGGCATGTTCCCGCTCGACAACGAAGCCCCCTCTGGCATGCACGGCGGCCCGCTGGCCCAGTGGATCTGCGACACCAACCTGGCACTGCTGCGCAGCGCCGACCTAGTGATGGCCAACCTGAACACCTTTCGCGGCAACGAACCCGACTCCGGCACAGTGTTCGAGGTGGGCTACGCAGTGGCGCTCGGAAAGCCCGTGTGGGCCTACACGAGCGAAACCCGCACGTTGGTGGGGCAGGTCGCGATTGGCCAGGCCAACGATGGCAGCGGCCCGTCGCGATTCGTTGACCACGACGGCTACACCGTGGAGGACTTTGGCATGCCACTGAACCTGATGATCGCATGTACAACACAGGTCATCACAGGCGACGTGGAGGACTGCCTGCGCAGCCTGGCTGCCGCGCACGACGGCTGACCCTCGTGCGCGGCGGGCCCAGGCTTTCAGGCCGGGGCCTTCGACCGGAACGCGCGCGTTGCTACCTTACTTCTTGCGCGCGGCGATGTCCTTCTGGGCCTGGTCGACCAGTTCTTCGCCCACCGTCTTCTTCCATTTCTCGAACACGGGCTTGGTAACCTTCACGAAGGCATCATGCTGCTCAGGTGTCAGGCTGGTAACGGTGACGCCTTTGCCTTCGATATCTTTGAGCATGGACGGGTCTTCCGGCGTCACGCCTTTGCGGGCGATGGCGATTTCTTTCTTGCCAGCTTCGATCGCCGCTTCGCGGACGATCTTCTGGTCTTCAGGCGTCCAGGATTCCCACACCTGTTTGTTGACCACAAAAATCAGCGGATCGGCTACGTAGTTCCATAGGGTCAGGTATTTCTGGGCCACGTCGTACAGCTTGGCGCCGGCGTAGATTGAAATCGGGTTTTCCTGGCCATCCACTGCGCCGGTTGCCAGCGCGGGCTGCGCGTCGGCCCAACTCATCTGGGTGGGGTTGGCGCCCAGGGCGGTGAAGGTGTCGATGTACAGCGGCGAGCCGACCACACGCAGCTTCAGGCCTTTGAGGTCGTCGGGCGAGTCGATCACGTGCTTGGAGTTGCTGAGCTGACGGTAGCCGTTCTCGCCCCAGGCCAGCGGCACAACGCCGGATTTCTCCAGCACCTTGAACAGATCTTCGCCCACCTTGCCGTGGATCAGCGCGTCGATGGCGGCATAGTCAGGCATCAGGAAGGGCAGCGAGAACAGGTTCAATTGCTTGACCTGCGGCGACCAATTGATGGTGGAGCCCACGGCCATGTCGATCAGGCCCTGGCGGATGGCGGTGAACTCACGCGTCTGGTCTCCCTGCACCAGCGATGTGCCGGGGTAGATTTTCATGTTGATGCGGCCACTGGTGCGCTCGCGCACCAGGTCGGCCCAGATCTGCGCGCCCTCGCCCCAGGGGAAGGCGGTGCTGACCACGATGGAGGTCTTGTATTCGGATTTGTAGTTGGCCGCCTCGGCAGGCAGTGCGGCCGAAAGCGCGATGGCCGAACAGGCGAGGGCGCCGAGCAGGGAACGGATTTTCATGTCATCTTCTCCTTGTTGTTACGGGGATATGTCGTCGTCAAGTTAAAAAGCGAAGCAAAGGCATGCCGATGCATGATGCGAAGGCAGGCCCGCGGCGGGTGTGGCGCGGGCTCAGAAACCCAGATATCTGGGCAGCCATATCGCCAGCTCGGGGAAAACAATGACCAGCAGCAGTACGGTGAACATGGACACCAGCAGCCACAGCACCCAGCGCACCGTGCTTTCGAGCGGTATACGGGCAATGCGGCAGGCGACCATCAGGTTCACCGCCAGCGGCGGCGTAAACTGCCCCACCGCCACCATCAACGTCAGGATCACCCCGAACCAAACATAGTCCCATTGATAGTGGCCCGCAATCGGCATGATCAGCGGCACGAAAATCAGGAAAATCGAGATGCCGTCCAGGAACATGCCCAGTACGACCAGCAGCACGATAAGCAGCGCCAGGACGCCATACTCGCCCAGGCCGGACTCGACAATGGCGCGGGTGAGCGGGTCAATAATGCTGAGTGTGGACAGTGCCCAGGCAAAAATACCCGCCAGCGTCACCACCAGCAGAATGACGGCTGACAGCTCGGCGGCTTCGCGCAGAATGGGGAACAGGTCGCGCACCTTGATGGTGCGGTGTATAACCATGCCTACGAACAGGCCATAGAACACCGCCACCACGGCTGCTTCCGTGGGCGTGAACAAGCCCATGCGCATACCGCCCAGTATCAGTACCGGTGCGATCAGGCCCCAGGCTGCTTCACCCAGGCTGGCCCAGAACGGCGGGCGCGGCAGCTCGCGCTCCAGCGCCCCCATTTTGTGGCGGCGTGCCAGCCAGACGGCGGGCACGATCAGGGCAATGCCCACGAGTATGCCGGGCACCATGCCAGCGGCAAACAGCGCCGGCACAGACGCCTGCGGCACCAGCACCGAATACACGATAAAGGCGATCGAGGGCGGGATCAGGATGTCGGTGGAGGCCCCGGCCGCCACAATGCTGGCCGAGTACGAATCGGGATAGCCCGCGCGCCGCATGGCGCCAATCATGACGGCCCCCACCGCCGCCGCGCAGGCCGGCCCTGAGCCCGAAATGCCACCCAGGAACATGGCCACCGCAATCGCCACCAATGGCAGCATGCCCGGCCCGCGCCCAACGATAGAGATGGCGAAGTTGACCAGGCGGCTGGCGACGCCGGAGCGGTCGAAGATAGACCCCACCAGCACAAACATGGGAATGGCCAGCAGTGGATACTTGGCCAGGCCGGCATAGAAGTTCTGAGGCACGGCCAGCAGGCCGAACCATTGGGTGTCCAGGTTGGTCAGCACGATGGACAGCGTGCCGGCTACGCCCAGCGCAACACCGACGGGCGTGCCGATGACCATCAGCACGGCGAAAACAACGAACAGCAAGGTGGCGATCATGCGCCGCCCCGCAGCGTGCGTTGCAGCATGCCGGCCATGCGCAGGGCGATGGCGGCCGATAGCACCGGCATCCAGATGGTGTACCACCAGTTAGGCACACCGATCGCCGGGGAGGTGACGTCCCAGTTGTATTCGTCGTAGGCCATGCGGGCCGACAGCACGGTAAGCAGGATGAAGAACAGCAGGGTGATGGTCTGGCTGATGACGGCCAGCCGGCGCTGGCGGGCGGGCAGGCCGCCGTCGGCGTACAGTTCGATGCGAATGTGCTGCCGCCGCACGAAGGCGGTGGCGCTGGCGGTCATGGTCAGCACAATAAGCAGGAAGATCGAGATTTCTTCAGTCCAGGCAAACGAGCTGCTGGTGAAGTAGCGAACCAGCACGTTCGCAAACGTGATCAAGGCCAGGGCCGCCATCAGCAATACCGAGATCCAGTCTTCGACCGCAAGCGGTATGCGGACGGGAGGATCCGACGCTTCCGGGATGATGGGTTCTTTCGGCGCTTCCGGAGGGTGATGCAAAGGTGGGGACATAAAAACGGATCTGGCTGGCTGACACAACAACCGCGTCACGCATCCAGATGATGCAAAAGATTACATGCTAACCCGCGATGCGGCCTTTTTGGTACTCGGGGCTTTCCCGTGCCGCTCAGATCGTGCCTGGCGCCGCTGACGCGGGGCCGACCCGGCGTCGGATGATGTGTGCGGCGACCGCGGTGGAAAAAATAATGAAAGCTTAAAAAAAACTGAAAAAAATACCTTAACGGTGTGGGTTTGCTGTCGTTATATGACTGGTTGGCCAACCTCGCAGCAGTCAATACACAGTCAATATCAGGCGCGGCGACGCCGTCTCGCGCCGGAGTACACACACACATCATGCAGAAAATACTTCAAAACCTCAGCGTGACGGGCAGGCTCGCCCTGCTCGTTGCGAGCGCCATTCTGGGCATCATGCTGATCGGCGTAATCTTCCTGGCATCCGAACGCACGCTGATGTTGGACGACCGCAAAGCCACTGTCCGGCAGGCCGTGGAAGTGGCGCATTCCACCGTCCAGTTTTACTACGACGAAGTGCGGGAAGGCCGCCTGCAAGAGGCCCAGGCCAAGGAACAGGCAATGGCCCAGCTTGCGTATATGCGCTACAACGGCGCGGAATACTTCTGGATCCACTCGAAAGACAACGTCTATCTGATGCATCCCATCGTGCCGTCCATGGTGGGCGTGAAAGCTGAGGATCACAAGAATCCCGCAGTGACCAGTCTGCTCAAGGGGTTCGACCGTGAGATTCGCGCAGCAGGGGCGGGATACCATGCCTATGACTGGCCCAAGCCGGGCCGCGACGAGCCCGTTCCCAAGATTTCCTACGTCAAGCTTTTCGAAGCGTGGGGATGGGTGATCGGGTCAGGGATTTATGTCGACGACGTCGATGCAGTCTTTACCGAACGCCTTATCGAGCTTGCCGTTTGTATGCTGCTGGTCGCCTTGGCGCTGTTGGGTGTGGGCGTGCTTATTGCACGCAGCCTGTGGCGCCAGTTGGGCGGTGAGCCACGGTATGCGGCGCGCATCGCACAACAGATCGCTGAAGGAAACCTCGCCGTGGATATCCGGACCCGGCCAGGCGACACCAGCAGCCTCATTTATGCCATGCAGTACATGCGCGACAATCTCACCCGCATTGTGGCGGAAGTGCGTGCGAGCACGGCCTCGATTGCGGGTGCGGCCACCCAGATTGCCTCGGGCAGCCAGGATCTTGCATCGCGCACCGAGCAACAATCCTGCTCCCTCACCGAAACGGCCTCCGCCACGCAGGAACTGACGGCCACGGTCAAGAACAATACCGACAATGCACGGCAGGCCAGCGGCATGGCCAACGACGCCCATACGGTCGCAGGGCAGGGCGGCGACGTGGTGGCGCAAGTCGTTGAGACGATGCGATCCATCCATGCGTCCTCGCGCAAGGTAGCCGAGATAACCGGCGTCATTGACAGCATTGCCTTCCAGACCAATATCCTGGCTCTCAACGCCGCGGTCGAAGCCGCCCGCGCCGGTGACCAGGGCAAAGGTTTCGCGGTGGTTGCCGCTGAAGTGCGCACGCTGGCGCAGCGCTCGGCCACGGCGGCGAAAGAGATCCGCGGTCTGATCGAAGACTCCGCCAGCCAGATCGCCGCGGGCAGCCAACTCGTTGATCGCGCCGGCGAGATCATGGGCGAAATCGTCGGCCGTGTGAACAAGGTCAATGAGGTGATCAGCGAGATTTCAGCCGCCAGCAGCGAGCAGGATGCCGGCATCAGCGAGGTCAGCACTGCGGTCAGCCAGATGGACACTGTGACGCAGCAGAACGCGGTGCTGGTCAGCGAATCGGCCGCCGCTGCGGCGTCGCTGCAGCAGCAGGCCAGCGTGCTCGAAGCCTTGGTGGATCGCTTCCGGCTGCGCGCTGACACAGCCCATGGCGCTGCGATCGACGCTGCCGGCCGTTCTGGCCAGGGCCCTCGCGCCGTGCCGGGCGCCATGCTGATCGCGGCCAACTGACGTTTTCATCCGCTGCGCGTCGCCCGCCGATCCGGCCACCCGATCGGTGGGTGGCACGCGCCGCTACAGGGCGCGTGCCATGACCCATTACTTGCGTTTTTTCTTCTTGCCGGTGTCTGCCTCGGCGGTTCGGCCCTTTCCGCGCGCACTTTTCGCCATGTCTTTCTCGCGGGCGTTTTTTGTCTTTTTGTCGCCGGCTTTCTTTTTCTCTTTCTTTTTCTTTTTGCTGGAGGCCTGCGCGTCAGCATTGGTATCAACATTGGCGCTGGCATCGGTGGCGATGTCGCCGACCGCGTCAGTGCCCGTTGTCCTGGGTTGGGTGGCCTTGGCGTCGGTAGCCTTTTTCTTGGGCTTGGCGGCTTGGACTTCAGCGGCCTTGTGTTTTTTCGCCGGCAGCGCCAGCATCGTGCCCCGGCATTGCGCCGCGCCGCACAGGCATTTGTATTGGTCGCGCAACGTGCGCGTAATGCGCTCGTCTATCACCAGGCCATAGTCATAGAAGAGCTCTTCGCCAGCTGGGATGTCGCGCAGGGCGATGATATACACGGACTTGCCCGTGGCGCTTTCCTGCGCCTCGCAGTTAGGCGCACAGGAGTGGTTGATCCAGCGCGCATCATTGCCGCGCTTGCCGCCATCGATCACCTTGCCGCAGCTCAGCGCGAAGAAGAAGGTATGAAATGGATCATCGGGGTTTACCGGGAACATTGCATCAGCTTGTTCAGGCGTAATGCGCTGCCCGCCGTACTGAAGAATGTGTGTGCCTGCGGGGATATCCGTGGCGGCGAAGACCCCGTTGCCGTGGAGTGTGGATTGCCGGACTGTGTGCCAAGTGGGAAGCGTGCGTGCCATAAGAGGAGAAATTCGGGCCTTCGCGTAAAAGAGAATAAACTTGAGAGATCATAGCTTATGAAGACCCGCGCATCCCTGTGAACACCTTTACTGAAGCCGTCACCCGCAACGGCGCCCAAACCCTGCTCAACACCCTCATCGCCCACGGCGTCGACACCATTTTTGGCTACCCCGGCGGTGCAGTGCTGCCCTTGTACGATGCCCTGTACGCCGAGCCTCGCATCCGCCACGTGCTGGTGCGGCACGAGCAAGCCGCCGTACACGCAGCCGAAGGCTATGCGCGCTCCACCGGCAAGCCAGGCGTGGTGCTCGTCACGTCGGGGCCCGGCATGGCCAACACCACGTCCGGCCTGCTCGATGCCTTGTGCGACTCGATCCCCGTGTTGTGCATCAGCGGGCAGGTGGCCACCAGCGCCATCGGCACCGATGCCTTCCAGGAATGCGATGCCATCGGTATTTCGCGCCCGGTCACCAAATGGAATGCCCAGATCCGGCGCACCGAAGATGTGGCTACCGTGGCCGCCAAGGCTTACCAGCTCACCACGACGGGCCGGCCGGGCCCCGTGTTGGTCGACTTCCCCAAAGACATCCAGATCGGCCTGGTGCCCGAGAGCGGCGCTGAGCCCGTCGAGGCGCCACCAGTAGGTGTAGAGACCACGGGCCCCACCGCCGAGGCCGCCATCAAGCGCGCGGCCACGCTGATCGCCAATGCCAAGCGCCCCGTGTTCTATGGCGGCGGCGGGCTCATCAACTCGGGTGCCGATGCCTGCCACGCGTTTACCAGCCTGGTGCGCGACCTCGGTGCGCCCTGCACGCTCACCCTTATGGGCCTGGGCGCCTTTCCCGCCGACGATCCGCTGTTCCTGGGCATGCTGGGCATGCACGGTACGCTGGAAGCGAACCTGGCCATGCATCATGCGGATCTCATCGTGTGCGTGGGGGCGCGTTTCGATGACCGCATTACCGGCCGGCTGTCTGATTTCTGCCCCTACGCCAGCAAAATCCATCTCGACATCGACCCTGCCTCCATCAACAAGGTGGTGCGCGCTGACGTAGGCATGGTGGGCGACTGCTACCCGCTGCTGCGTGCCCTGCGCAAGGAACTCTCGCAGATGGAGCGCGTCCCGGTGCCGCTGGACGAGTGGTGGGACCGCATCGGCGTGTGGCGCGCCAAGGAGTGCCTGCGTGTCACGCCATCGGCCGAGCACATACTGCCGCAGGATCTGATGCAGCGTGTAAACCGCCTGCTGCAGGGCAAGGATGCCATCGTCTCCACCGACGTCGGCCAACACCAGATGTGGGCGGCGCAGTACATCAAGTTCACCCGCCCCAATCGCTGGCTCACTTCGGGCGGCGCGGGCACCATGGGCTACGGCCTGCCGGCCGCCATCGGCGCGCAGGTCGGCAACCCCGGCACACCGGTTGTGTGTGTGTCGGGCGATGCATCCATTCTGATGAATATCCACGAGCTGGCCACCGCCACACAGCATTGCGCGCCCGTCAAGGTGGTGCTGTGCAACAACCAGCACATGGGCATGGTGCGCCAATGGCAAGAGCTCATTCACGAAGGGCGCTACAGCCATAGCTACAACGCTTCGCTGCCCGATTTCGTTGCGCTGGCCAAGTCCTTTGGCTGGGGCGCGGCGCGGGTTTCCGACCCGGCTGAGCTGGACGCCGCGCTGCAGGCTTGCATGGACTACAACGGCCCCTACTTTCTCGATGTCGTGGTACAGCCGCAGGAAAACTGTTTTCCGATGATGCCGGCGGGCTATGGGCACCAGCAGGTGATGCTGTCCGAAGACACGTGGTATGTCGAGGATTGACGCCCGAGGCCGCGTGTTCACGGCCAAGATGCCTGCGACGGGATGTCCAGGCCAATGATGTTCGTAGGGGCATTTCCATGGTGATGCGGGCCGATCGACATCGGCCGCAGCCACCTTGTTGCGCCGCACGCTAGAAAACCCTTATATTCCCTGCTGCCGCATTCAGGTAAAACAGCAGGCGGGATTTCCACGGCCGTACCCGGGCCGCGTGGATGCCGCCGGTTCCCTTTGCCAGCGCCGTCGCCGCGGTTCATGCGGCCATACGACACTGTTGGGGAAAAAATGCGTACTTCAAGATTTGCAACATGGGTGCTGGCGCTTTCCGCTGCCGGCATGTTCGCCGCTGCGCCGGCGCTGGCCCAAACCAAGCTCAAGATGGCCTACGCGCTGTCTACCAGCTCGCACTATGGCGCGGGCGCTGCGGCCTTCGCCAAGACCATCGAAGCCGAAAGCGGCGGCAAGTACAGTATCGAGCAATTTCCCAACAGCGCGCTGGGCGGCGAACGCGAAGTCATCGAAGGCCTGCAGCTGGGCACCATTGACGTGGCCATCGTGTCCACCGGCGCCACGCTCAATTTCGTGCCCAGCACAGGCGTGTTCGACATTCCCTTCCTGTTCCGCGACCTCGCCCAAGCCCGCAAGGTGCTCGATGGCCCCATCGGCCAGAAGATGCTGGAAGCCTTCCCCAAGCGCGGTTTGGTCGCGCTGGCCTGGGGCGAGCAAGGGTTTCGCCACCTCACCAATAACGTTCGTCCGGTGGTCAAGCCCGAAGATGCCAAGGGCCTGAAGATTCGCACCACCGAGAACCCCATCCATATTGCAGCCTTCCGCCAGATGGGCATCCTGGCTACGCCCATGGCTTGGCCCGAAGTGGCCACGGCCCTGCAGCAAGGCACTATAGACGGGCAGGAAAACCCCTTGTCCGTCATCGTGTCGGCCAAACTGCCCCAGTTGCAAAAATACCTGTCGCTTACCGCGCACGTATACGGCCCCGCGCTGGTGCTGATGTCGCCCAATGTCTATGACGGCTTGTCAGACGCCGACAAAGCCAAGTTCAAGAAGGCGGGCCACGACTCCGCCATGGCCATGCGCAAGTACGTCGACGACATCGAAAAGAGCGGCGTCGAGGAAGTGAAAAAACAGGGCATGCAGGTCAACGAGGTGGACCATGCCGCTTTCGTGAAGGCGGTGGAGCCTGTCTACCCGCAGTACTACAAGCAGTTCGGCAAAGAGCTGGTCGAGTCCATCCGCAACACGCAATAATCGGCGCGCGCGCCACTCTGCTCGCATAGCGGCATGATGCCTGTACGGCATCGCGCCGCTGCGTAAAGCGGGGCGCGAGCAAGCGCCGGCCAAGGCGCTGCGCGGCCAAAAGCTGCGCGAGCCGCGGCACACAGGACATCATCGTGATCATCATCCGTTTTCTGGATCGCACACTATTCCGGCTCGTCTCCTTTCTCACGCAATTGCTGCTGCTCTCCTCCGTGGCGGCGGGCTTCTATCAAGTCATCACACGCTTCGTCCTTGAATCGCCAGCCGACTGGAGCGAGGCCTGGACGCGCGCATCCCTGATCTGGACAGTGATGCTCGGCATCGCGCTGGCCTTTCGTCATGGCGCCATGCTCAGCGTCGAAGTACTGCACGGCTTCCTGAAAGGCCGCGCCAAGCGCTGGCTGGAGCACGCCGTCATGGCGGTTTGCGTCGGTTTTCTGGGCTTCATGGCCTGGATAGGCGGCCAGATGACGTATCGCGTCCGCTTTCAGACGATGCCCAGCCTGGAGGTCTCGATTTCCTGGGTCTATGTCGCCATCCCCATAGGCGCCGGCCTGGCCATACTCGGTGTGCTCGCGCACTGGGCCAGCGGCTCGGCAGAAGCCGTCGTAGACGAAACAACCATCTGAGCCCCGCCACAACTTTCTTCCTGGTGTCACATGTCGCAGTTAATGGTCGTTTCAATGTTGGTGTTTTTCACCGTATCGGTACCGGTGGCGGTGTCGATCGGCTTGGCCAGCATAGTGGGCGTGGGCGTTGAAGGGCAAATGACCCTGCTGGTCTATGCACAGCAAATCTACGCCTCGCTCGACAAGTACCCGCTGGTGGCCGTGCCTTTCTTTATCCTGGCCGGCAACCTGATGGAAGCGGGCGGTATCTCGGAGCGCATGGTCGATTTTGCCAAAAGCGTGGTTGGTGGCATGCAGGGCGGGCTTGCCTGCAGCTGCGTGCTCACCTGCATGATTTTTGCCGCAGTGGCGGGCTCCAGCGTAGCCACGACGTTCGCGGTGGGGGCGATCCTGATCCCGGCGATGGTCAAGCATGGCTACCCCAAGCCGTTCGCCGCGTCGCTGCAGGCGTCGGCGGCCGAGCTGGGTGTCATCATCCCGCCGTCCATACCCATGATTCTGTTCGCGGTCTCCACCGATACGTCGGTGGGCGAGCTGTTCATTGCGGGCATTGGCCCCGGCATCCTGATCGGCGTCGCGCTGATGTTCTACGTGTGGTTCTATGCGCGCCGGCATGGCTACGGCAAGAACGACGGCCAGGGCAGGCTGGGCCTGTGGCCCGCCCTCAAGCGCGCCTGGCTGGCCCTGCTGATGCCTGTGATTATCCTGGGCGGCATTTATGGCGGCATCTTCACGCCTACCGAAGCGTCGGCGGTAGCCGTGGTCTATGCCTTGGTGGTGGGGTGTTTCGTCTACCGCCGCCTTACGTTTTCCACGCTCTCGCACACCCTGCACCGTTCCGTTATCTCCACCGCCGTCATTATGTTCGTGATCGCCAACGCTGGTGTATTCGGCTTCCTGTTGAACCGGGCCGGCGTGCCGGCGGCGCTGGGCGAATGGCTGAGCACGGTGTTTCACGACAAGTACGCATTTTTGCTGGGCATCAATGCCGCGTTGTTTGTCATCGGCATGTTCATCGAGACCTCGGCCTCCATTGTGGTGCTGGCGCCGCTGCTGCTGCCAGTCGCTATGCAGTTCGGCGTCGATCCGGCGCACTTTGGTGTGATCATGGTAGTGAACCTGGCGCTGGGTATGGTAACGCCGCCGTTTGGCGTCAATCTGTTCGCCGCCTGCGCGGTGGCCAACCTCCCCATAGAGCGCTTGGTTCGGCCGCTGCTCCCGTTTGTCGGTGTCGTGGTCGCTTGCCTGCTAGTGATCACCTATGTGCCGGGCATCAGCCTGTTTTTCAAGCATCTCGTCTATGGCTAGTGATCTGTGTATGCGTCATGCGTTCGGGTGCGCCGATATACAAAACGGCAGCTGCCCATATAACCGGTAGTTTGGGTTATTGTGGCGTTTGCGTATAAAGCGCAGACGCATTCGAACCGACTCTGTAAGGCAAATGCCCCATGGCTGCTACACCATCCCCCAGCATCACGGCAGACGCCGACCCGCAGGCGCACGTCGCCCGGCGCAATATCAGGCTGCTGTTCACCGCCCAGGCGCTCGGCGGCTCCGCGCCACCCATCATCATTTCCCTGGGCGGTATTGTCGGCCAGCAACTGGCGGGTGATCCTGCCTTGGCCACGCTGCCGGTCAGCCTGTATTACCTGGGGCTGGCCATGTTCACCATTCCCGCAGCCCTGCTGGCGCGCCGTCTGGGCCGAAGGCTGTCATATGCGGGTGGTGCGGCGCTTAGCATTGTGGCCGGCCTGGTGGCGGCCTATGGCATCGTCAGTGGCCAGTTCCTGATGTTTTGTCTCAGTACGCTGCTGGCGGGGTATTACGGCGCCTGTGTGCAAAACTATCGTTTCGCCGCTTCCGATTCAGTGACTGCGCCTGAGCGCCCCAAGGCGATCGCCCGCATTATGGCTGGCGGTCTGGTCGCAGCCGTGATCGGGCCGCAGGTGGTCATCTGGACACGCGACGCCTGGCCTGGGGCGCCTTTTGCGGGCAGCTTTCTGGGCATGACGGCGCTGGCGTTGCTTGCCATGCCGATACTGCTGTCGCTGCATACACCGCCGCCCGCAGCGGCCGCCGTCCACGAAGACGCGCAAACACGATCGCTCTGGGAGATCGCGGGCAATCCGCGTTTTGCAGTGGCGGCCATCGCCGGCATCATCTCTTATGGCCTGATGTCTTTCGTGATGACGGCGGCGCCCATGGCGATGGTGCATCACGGCCACAGCGTCGGTGAGGCCGCGCTGGGCATTCAATGGCACGTGCTGGCTATGTATGGCCCCAGCTTCTTCACCGGCCATCTCATCACCCGCTTTGGCAAGATCACCATTACCACACTGGGCTTGCTCATGATCGCCGCTGCCGCGGCGCTGGCATTGACCGGTCTGGGCCTGTTCCATTTCTGGGGTATGTTGATTCTGCTGGGGCTGGGCTGGAACTTCGGTTTCATTGGTGCCACGGCGCTGGTCACCGATACCTATAGGCCAGCGGAGCGCGGCAAGGTCCAGGCGCTCAATGATTTCCTGATCTTCGGCACTGTGGCCATTGCGTCATTTTCGTCGGGCCAATTGCTCAACGCAGCCGGCTGGGGGCGCATTAACGGCCTGATCCTGCCCGTGATTGCGGCGGTGCTGGTGCTGCTGGCTTGGCTGGCGCTGTCGAATCGGCGCAGCGCGCGGGCCTGAGGCGGAAATGAATCGGAGCCCGCATGGGGCCCCGGTTCAAGGGTTGTGTCGCGCCGGCATGGCGGCCGATGACAGTGTGGCCCATTTCAAGGGCCGCACCAGAGGCCGCCAAAGTGGCCCCAGAAGAGGCTAAGCGGCCTTGACGCCCGCCGCCCCAGGATCAGAACGGCGGATCGTCGTCGTCGTAATCGGACGCTGCCGCCGGCGCTGCCTTCTTGGCGGCGCGCTTGGTGGCTGTTTTGGCAGCGGCCTTGGTGGCCGTTTTGCTTGCCGTGGCCTTTTTGGCAGCAGGCTTGGCAGCACTCTTGGCTGCGGCCTTCTTGGCGGCGGTTTTCTTTGCCGCCGTCTTGGTCGCTGTCTTGGCAGCCGCCTTGCCCGCTGATTTCGCCGCCGTTTTGGCTGCAGTGCCGGCGTCCGCGCCGTCTCCCGCCGCGGCGGCTGCCTTGCGGGCGCCCGCCTTGGCCGGGCGCGGCTCGAACTCGAAGCCGATCTTGCCGTTGTCCTGCTTGACCAGGAAGGCCTTGAATTTGCGGTTGGTGCGGCTGGACACGAAGCCGTCGAGCAGATCCGTCTTGCCGTCATTCAGCAGCTTGCTAACCTGCTCGGCCGAGATCTCTTGCTGCAGAATCACCTTGCCGGTGCGGAAATCACAGGTTTTCTCGGGGCCCACAGACTTTTCGCACACATAATTCATGCCGTATTCGAACACCTTGTGCCCGCACTTTGGGCAGTTGCCCACCGGTGTGTGGCCCGAGAAATCCACAGGCTCAGCGTCGTCGTCGTCTTTTTGGCCGAAGTCGAACTCGAGCTTGTAGTCGTCGGTAATACGCAGCAGCGCCGCAAAGGGGCGGCCCATCTTGCTGATGAAGCCCGACAGTGGGCCGAGCTCGCGCTTGGCCAGCAGGTCTTCGACCTCCTGGATTTCGAATGTGCGCCCGCCCGGGTGCTTGCCGATGGAGAAATCACAATTGGTGCACGCGTAGCGGCGGTAGTTTTCTTTCACCACGCCGCCGCATTTAGGGCAGGGCGTCTGTAGCGTGGCGTAGTCGCCCGGTACAGTATCGCGCTCGTACTCTTTGGCCCGCTTGACGATCACCTGTGTCATTTGGGCGATTTCGCGCATGAAGGCATCGCGGTCCAGCTGGCGGTGCTCAATCTGCTTGAGGCGGTGCTCCCATTCGCCAGTGAGTTCGGGCGAGGTGAGTTCGTTGACCCCCAGGCCCGAGAGCAGCGTCATGAGCTGGCGCGCCTTGGCACTGGGCACTAGTTCGCGGCCCTCGCGGCGCAGGTAGCCTTCATTGAGCAGGCCTTCGATGATGGCCGCCCGCGTGGCTGGTGTGCCCAAACCGCGCTCGGACATGGCCTCGCGCAGCGCTTCGTCGTCCACGAGCTTGCCCGCGCCTTCCATCGCCGACAGCAGCGTGGCTTCGGTGTACCGCGCGGGTGGCTTGGTGACCAAGCCGCGGGCCTCGACGTCTTCGGTGCGCACTTTTTCGCCGTCGGATACAGGCACAAGGCTGGTGTCGTCGCCCTGGGCCTCGCGGCCGTAGATGGCCAGCCAGCCTGGCGACACCAGCACCTTGCCTTCGGTCTTGAAGTGGTGGCCCGAAACTTCGGTGATGCGCGTGGTGATTCGGAATTCGGCCGCCGGGAAGAACACGGCCAGGAAGCGGCGCACCACCAGCTCGTAGATCTTGCTTTCGGCGTCGCTCAGCTCGCGCGGGATCTGCAGGGTGGGGATGATGGCGAAGTGGTCCGACACCTTCTTGTTGTCAAAAATGCGGCGGTTGGGCTTGACCCATTTTTCGCGCACGACCTGTTCGGCAAAGGGGCGTACACCGGCGGCGGTGGCGGAGCCCCCGGCGGCCAGGGCTTGCATGGTCTGGTTGACCGTGCCCACGTAATCTTCGGGCAGGTAGCGCGAATCGGTACGCGGATAGGTGAGCGCCTTGTGGCGTTCGTACAGAGTTTGGGCCAGTGCCAGCGTGGTCTTGGCGGAAAAGCCGAAGCGCGAGTTGGCCTCGCGCTGCAGCGACGTGAGGTCGAACAGCGCGGGCGAGGACTGCGTGGACGGCTTGGACTCTTCGCTGACAATGCCCGGGTTGCCGCGGCAGGCGGTAACAATGGTTTGTGCCGCCATTTGCGACCACAGGCGTGAGTCGCGTTTTTCGGCGTCACGCTCGTCTTTGGTAAAGCGGGGGTCGAACCAGCGGCCCTCGTACAGGCCGGCGGCAGCCACGAAGGTGGCATGCACCTCCCAGTAGTCGCGCGGCTGGAACTTACGGATGCGCTCTTCGCGCTCGTTCACAATGGCCAGCGTGGGCGTCTGCACGCGGCCCACGGGCGTCTTGAAGAAGCCGCCATCTTTGCTGTTGAAGGCTGTCATGGCGCGCGTGCCATTGATGCCGACCAGCCAGTCGGCCTCGGCGCGCGAGCGCGCGGCCGCCTCCAGCGGCTTCATGGTTTCGTCGTCGCGCAGGTTGTCGAAGGCCTCACGGATGGCGGCCTGCGTCATGGATCGCAGCCACAGGCGCTGGACAGGCTTTTTGACGCCCGCGTATTGCACGATGTAGCGGAAAATCAGTTCGCCCTCGCGGCCCGCGTCGCAGGCGTTGATGATGGCGCCGACATCTTTGCGCTTGAGCAGCTTGACCAGCAGCTTGAGCCGCTCGGACGAACGCTTGTCGGCCGGGCCGAGTTCGAACTGGGGCGGAATGACCGGCAGGTGGGCGAAGCTCCATTTGCCTCGCACGGGGTCGTTGGGCGCCACCAGTGTCAGCAGGTGCCCGACACTTGAAGAGAGTACGTAGTCGTCGCTCTCGAAGTAATCGCCCTGGCGGGTGAAACCGCCCAGGGCCCTTGAAATATCGAGGGCGACTGAGGGTTTCTCGGCAATAATCAGCGTTTTTGTCATGTGTTTCCAGTAACTGCACGAAAGCAGCAATAGCGCGGGCAATGATACGGGGGGAGAATCGCACTATGCAAGTCGGATCCCATCATCTCGTCTTCCGCCAGTCACCGGACTGGCGCGCATTTTTGCGCAAAACTGCGTTGGCCATGGCCTGCCTGCTGCTGGCGGCAGCCTTGGTGTGCTGGATTGCGGCCAATTGGCCGCGTGTGACCAACCTGCAGAAACTGGCTGGCCTTCAAGGCCTGCTGGTGCTGCTGACGCTGCTGGCTGGCTGGGCTGGCTTGCGCTCTAGTGGCGGGCAGGCGCGCAATACGTCGCCGGCGGCCATATTGATGGCCCTGGCGGCGGTCGCAGCCGGTGCGCTGCTGGCTGTGATCGGGCAAATATATCAAACTGGCGCGGATAGCTGGCAATTGTTCATCCTGTGGGCGTTGCTGCTGGTGCCCTGGTTCCTGGCCCGCCCCACGGTCGTCATGGGGCTGTTGCTCGCTGTGCTGATTAATCTGGGTACCGGGCGTTATTTATACATTAGCCCGGCCGGCCCCGCGTTCTGGATGCCAGGCCCGGCAACACATGTACCCATGATACTGGCGGCGCTCAACCTTGCGTTGTTGGCCGCCTGGGAGGCTCTCATCGCACGGTTGGACGACAGGTGGCGGCTGGGCCCGCGCCTGCTTGCGGCAGCGGTGGCTGGCGCCTTTTGCACAGCGGCGCTAGCGGGTGTGGGCGGGCGCCCCGGCGCCTGGCCTGCCGCGCTTACGGGCATTGCCGTCATGGCCGCCCTGTACGCCGTGTATCGGTGGCGCAGGCGCGATCACGTTGTCGTGGCCGTCGCCATGGCGGGGGTGTTCGTCTTGCTCGCTATCCCGGCGGTCGAGGCGGTGCGCGGCACGGGTACGCTAGCGCTGGCGATCGCACTGCTTCTTGCCGTGGCGCTCCTTGCCATCCGGCACCTGAGCCGGATGGCGGGCAGTCGGGGTGCGCCGGGTGCGGGCAGCCTTTGGTTCGTCGCGCTGTTCCGTTTCCTGGCCGTCAGTGTGGTGGCGATACTGCTGATCGCACTGTTGGCCATGACGCTGGACATCCCCGAGTCCTTTGTCTGGGTCGCCGGCCTTGCGTTGGCGGCTGCGGGCGGCCTCCTGTACCGCAGCGAGCCGTTTCGCGCCCTGGGGCCGCCGTGGCGGGATGCCGCATCGCCCCCATCCGCGATCGTGCCGGCCACCCCTGCCGCCGCGCTGCCCGATACCACGCCGCGCTTGTCCTGGCTTCGCCGCGTCGGCCCAGAGGTGATGCGGGACATGGCCGTGGTGCTGGGCGTGACGGGTGCGGTTCTGTTCTCATTTGGCATCTTCTTCGCCGAATACCAGCCTTTTTTCGCATTATTGCTACTAGGAGGCGGCGGTGTTCTCCTGTATCTGCTACTGCCGGGCGGCGTTTTTCGGGCTGTGTGTGCCTTCGCTGTGCTGGCTACGATCGCCGTATTGAGTTGGCCCGACGGCGTGCTGGGTGTCGTGTCGGGTTTGGACGCGGCAACGTCTGGCTGGCTGTATCACGTATACGTGCGGGTATGGCTGTTCACCATGCTGGCGGTGTTGGCGCTGGTGGCGGCGGTTCGGCCTGGCGGGCGCGCCATCTGGGCGCCATTGGCCTGCGCGCTGATCCTGCTCGCGCAGTTCGGGGCAGCGTTTGCGCCCGCGCCCACACTGCTGGCCTCGGCCATGCCGCCGGCCTTGTGGATGCTCTGGGCAGCGTTTGCCGTGCTGCCGCCGCTCGCACTGGGCGTGCTGCTGCAGCTTGGTACGCACAACCGTGTGCTGCGCTTGGGGGCGCCCCTGGCATTGGCGGTGGCCAGCACGGGCTGGCTGGGCGCGCCTGGCATCTCCATTGCCCTGCTGTGGGTTTTGTTTGGTTATGCCCTGAGCAGCCGGGTGCTGCTGGCTTTTGGGGCTGCCGCCTTGTTGGCCTACCTGGGGGTCTTTTATTTCCAGATCCAGGCCACACTGCTGCAAAAAGCCCTAGTCCTGGCGGCTACCGGCGCGTGGCTGTTGCTGTGCTGGGCGGGGCTGCGCCGTGCAGGCACGGCAGCGGGCCGTGGAGGTCAAAGCGAAGCCCGGCCCCCCCGATCGGCCCTGGCCGCATTTGCAGGCCCTGTTGCGGGCTTGCTGGTTGTGTTGGGGGTGGCAAACGGGCTGATCTACCAGCGCGAACAGATATTGGCACATGGGCAGCGCGTCGTGCTGGCCTTGGCGCCTGTCGATCCGCGCGCGCTGATCCAGGGCGACTACATGGCTCTGGATTTCGCTGTGGCGCGGCAAGCCTACGGGCAGATCATGCGGCAATCGGATGCTGCCTGGCTGTGGCGCCGCGGTTATCTCAGGCTGCGGCCCGACGGCCAGGGGGTGTTCCAACTGGTGGGTCTGCAGCACGCGCCTCAGGAGGGTGTCGCGCAGGAGGGCGATACGGTGCTGGCGTTCTGGCTGCGGGGTGGGCAGTTGCGGCTTGCAACGGACGCGTGGTTCTTCCCCGAGGGGCAGGCCGCCCGATATGCGCCGGCCCGCTATGGCGTGTTTGCCGTGGATCGCCGCGGCAGTGCCTTGCTGACGGGTCTGCTGGACGCACAGCTTAAGCCTATCGCTCCGCGGTGAGGGGCCGGCGGGGCGAGCCACGCCTGTGTGGCGCCATGGTGCGGTGGTGAGGATGAGGCACGCGCAGAGCGATACGTGGCAGCCACCCCCGCCTGCGTGTTGCGCGGCGGTGCGCCTGCTGGGGTGTCAGGCGCGGATACCGAAGCGTTCTGCCCAGCGCGGCAGGGCCTCCTGCCAGAACGCGTCAATAGTATCTGTGTGCAAGGGCGTGAAGCCCAGGCCCGCCCAGGCAAGGTTCAGGGTCTCCAAGGGGTGGGCCAAGTCCATCGCCGCAGCGTGGTTCTGCTTTGAGAGCTTGCGCCCCGAGGCGTCGCACAGTAGCGGCACATGCATTACTTCAGGGCATCGATAGCCCATGGTGCGGGCCAGCATGCGCTGCCTTTCGGTCGAATCGAGCAGGTCGGCGCCCCGCACAATATCGGTGATGCCCTGTTCGCCGTCGTCGATGACCACCACCAACTGGTACGCCCAGCAACCATCGGCGCGTTTGATGATGAAATCGCCCACTTCGGCTTGCACATCCTGCGCCTGGGGGCCGAACCAACGGTCGGTGAAGCGTTCCACGCCTTCGGGCACACGGAAGCGCCACGCGCGTGGTGTACGCCCCGGCGGCAGGCCACGGCTGCAGGTGCCAGGATAGCGGCCTTCGGCGGCCAGCTCCTGGCGCGTGCAGCCGCAGGGATAGGCGAGCTTGCGTTCACGCAGGGCGTCGAAGATGGACTGGTATAGCGCCAGCCGTTGCGACTGCCACGCGGGGTCGCCGTCCCAGCGCATGCCCAGGTGTTGTAGTTGGCGCATGATGACGTGATCGGCGCCGGGGATGGTGCGGGGTGTATCAATATCTTCGATGCGCAGCAGCCACTGGCCCCTGTGGGCGCGGGCATCCAGATAGCTGGCCATGGCGGCCAGCAGCGACCCATTGTGCAAGGGGCCGCTGGGGCTGGGCGCAAAGCGCCCCCGATAGCCGGGCATGGTGTCGCGGAGACCGTCGGCCATGGGGGGCTGGAACAAAAGCAGCTGGATTAATGCGACAGGCGGGTGCGGTCGTCGGCCAGCAATTCTTCGAAAATCAGGTGGTCGACCTCGGCCTCCTGGCTCCAGAGCACCATGAGCGCAATGATCTTGATTTTGCCGAGCGAAATGGGTGATTCGTGTGTGGCCTGAGCCCGTTCGATCACGATCTCGCGCAGCGCAGCGGGCAGCACACCAGAGTTTTCCAGGAAGGTGATAAAGCCGATGGCTTGGCTGCCCAGCGTCTGGTATTCGTAATCGGTGAAGATGCGCCGACTGTTGCTTTGAGGCAACTGGGCCAGAGGCCCGCACTGTTCGGTGGTTTCCGCTAGCCCATTGAGCCAGCCCAAGGCCTCGTTAATGTCTTCGTGCTCGAAGCCCACGGCGGCCAGTTTGTGGGCCAGGACGTCTGCCTCGGGGCAGGCCTGGGGCGTGTAATAATTTTCGAACAGATAGACCAGAATATCGTACATAGCTGAGAGGTTCCGGTTGCCGTTTACAAGAAAAACTGAAAACTTTTGAAGGGAAAACCGGGATACAGTCGGATCCACTGTACGCTGATTTCTGGCCCCCGGCAACTTGGGATTGTTGCGGTAATCCTACGTCGCCCAAGGGGGCTCGCGGCTTAGCTCTCCAGTGTAATCAATTCGGCGCCATCTGTTACCTGATCGCCCACCGCAAAGAATATCTCGCCCACCGTGCCGTCCTTCGGGGCAGAGATCGTATGCTCCATTTTCATGGCTTCCATGACCAGCAAGGTATCGCCGCTGCGCACGGTATCCCCCGCCTGTACGGCAATAGCGATGATTTTGCCCGGCATCGGGGCGGCAAGGCTGCCACCATGATCGCCGGCGTCATCGCTGGCATGGGTGACAGGGTCGTGCAATTGCAGGACACGCGTGGCGCCTTGCGCATACACATGGATGCGTTCCCCCTCAATGACCACACTGGCATTGGCGTCCGTGCCGTCCAGGCGGATGCGGATCTGATAAACGCCGCCGGCTTCCTGTACCCGCCATTCCAGGTGGTGCGCCAGCGTTTCGCCGGGGTCGGCCGCCGTGGCGCCTTCAGGTAGCACGGCGAATGTCCACGCGCCGTCCGCGCTCGCGATGCGTACCTGACGGCTGATACTGCCATCAACCAGGGTAAACGCTTGCCGATATTGGCCCGCCACGCGCCAGCCGTCTGCCGCGTTCCATGGATCCTGGCGACGTTCCGCATTGCGCGGATTGTGGCTGGGCAGCCCCTGGCGCGCCAGCAAGGCTGCCACGGCCAGGGCGAGTTCGGTTTCCGTTGCGGGGCGCGCAGGTGGAAACAACGCATGGTTGCGACGTTCGATCAGCCCGGTATCCAGGTCGGCGGCCGCAAAGGCGTCGTCGAGCATCAGCCGGCGCAGAAAGGCAATATTGGTCTGCACACCCACGCTGCGGATGTCGGCCAGCGCTTGCGCCATGCGTGCGCGGGCCTGGTCGCGGTCATCGCCTCGTACGATAAGCTTGGCAATCATCGGGTCGTAGTAGGGCGTGATGGTATCGCCGACGCGCACGCCGCCATCGACGCGGACGTCGCCATTGCGAAACGCCACATGCGGGGGGAAGACCAGCGTGGATAGCGTGCCGATAGAAGGCAGGAAGCCATTGTCGGGGTTCTCGGCATAGATGCGCGCCTCGATGGCGTGCCCGGCCAGGCGCAGGTTTTCCTGGCGGGCGGGCAGCGGCTGGCCCGCAGCCACCCGCAGCTGCCACTCGACCAGATCGTGGCCGGTGATCATTTCGGTGACCGGGTGCTCTACCTGCAGGCGGGTGTTCATCTCCATGAAGTAGAAGCGGCCGTCGGGCTCGGCAATGAATTCCACCGTGCCCGCGCCTACGTAACCCACGGCTTTGGCGGCCGCCACGGCGGCTTCACCCATGGCGCGGCGTCGTTCCTCCGTCATCCCCGGGGCGGGCGCCTCTTCGATCACTTTCTGGTGGCGCCGCTGCACAGAGCAGTCGCGCTCGAACAGATAGACACAGTTACCGTGGGTGTCGGCAAACACCTGGATCTCGATGTGGCGCGGCTTGGTGAGGTAGCGCTCGATCAATACCTTGTCGTCGCCAAAACTGCTGGCGGCTTCTCGCTTGCAAGATGCCAGCGCATCGGCGAACGCATCGGCGCTGTTCACAATGCGCATGCCTTTGCCGCCGCCACCGGCGCTGGCCTTGATGAGCACCGGATAGCCAATGGCATCGGCCTGCTGTTGCAGAAAGGCTGAGTCCTGGTTGTCACCGTGGTAGCCGGGTACCAGCGGTACGCCGGCTTTTTCCATCAGGCTTTTGGCGGCGGATTTGCTGCCCATGGCAGCAATGGCGCTGCCGGGCGGGCCCACGAACACAATGCCCGCGTCGGCGCAGGCCTGGGCAAAGGCTTGGTTTTCCGACAAGAATCCGTAGCCTGGATGGATAGCTTGGGCGCCGCTGCGGCGCGCGGCGTCGATGATGGCATCGGCGCGCAGGTAGCTCTGGCGCGGTTCGGGGCCGCCGATATGTACGGCGGTGTCGCAGGCGGCGACATGGCGCGCGGTGGTATCGGCATCGGAATAGACCGCGACTGTGCGCAGGCCCATGCGCCGCGCGGTGGCGGCTACGCGGCAGGCGATTTCGCCGCGATTTGCGATAAGCAGGGTGGTGAACACGTGGACTCCTTGCGCTTACATGCGGAACACGCCGAAGCGCGTGTCGTCGATCGGGGCATTGAGGGCGGCGGACAGTGCCAGCGCCAACACGCGGCGCGTGTCGGCGGGCTGGATGATGCCGTCGTCCCATAGCCGGGCGGTGGCGTAGTAGGGATGGCCTTCGTGTTCGTACTGGTCGCGGATCGGCGCTTTGAACGCTTCTTCTTCGTCGGCGCTCCAGGTGCCGCCGCGAGCCTCGATACCGTCGCGCTTGACGGTGGCCAACACACTGGCCGCCTGTTCGCCGCCCATGACAGAAATGCGTGCATTGGGCCACAGGAACAGCATGCGCGGGCCGAAGGCGCGGCCGCACATGCCGTAATTGCCGGCGCCGAATGACCCGCCGATGAGCACCGTGAACTTGGGCACCGATGCGGTGGATACGGCTGTGACCATCTTGGCGCCGTGGCGCGCGATGCCTTCGTTTTCGTATTTGCGGCCCACCATGAAGCCGGTGATGTTCTGCAGGAAGATCAGCGGTATCTTGCGCTGGCAGCACAGCTCGATGAAGTGCGTGCCTTTTTGCGCGGCTTCGGAGAACAAGATGCCGTTGTTGGCGATGATGCCGACCGGCATGCCGTGTATGTGCGCAAACCCTGTCACCAGCGTGGTGCCGAAGCGCGCCTTGAACTCATCGAATTCCGAGCCGTCGACGATGCGGGCAATGACTTCGCGAACGTCATAGGGCTTGCGGGTGTCTGTGGGGATGATGCCGTTCAGTTCCCGCGGATCGTACAAGGGTTCAGCCGGTATGCGCAGCGCCATGGCGGGCTGCTTGCGCAGGTTCAGCCGCGCGATGGCCTGGCGGGCCAGGTTCAGCGCGTGCAAGTCGTCGTTGGCCAGGTGATCGGCTACGCCCGACAAGCGGGTATGCACGTCGCCGCCGCCCAGGTCTTCGGCGCTTACGACTTCGCCCGTGGCGGCTTTGACCAGCGGGGGGCCGCCCAGAAAGATCGTGCCCTGATTTTTGACAATGATGGACTCATCGCTCATGGCTGGCACATAGGCGCCGCCAGCTGTGCACGACCCCATCACCACAGCAATCTGGGCAATGCCAAGGGCCGACATGGTGGCCTGGTTGTAGAAGATGCGCCCGAAGTGTTCTCGGTCTGGAAAGACTTCGTCCTGGTTTGGCAGATTGGCGCCGCCCGAGTCCACCAGGTAAATGCAGGGCAGGCGGTTCTCGCGTGCGATCTCTTGCGCGCGCAGGTGTTTCTTGACGGTCAGTGGATAGTAGGTGCCGCCCTTTACTGTTGCGTCGTTGCACACCACCATGCATTCGATGCCGGCAACGCGGCCGATGCCCGTGATCAGCCCTGCGCCGGGCGCGTCGTTGTTATAGACATCGTGGGCCGCCATGGGCGAAAGTTCCAGGAAAGGCGTTCCCGGATCGAGCAGTTTCTCGACACGGTCGCGCGGCAGCAGCTTGCCGCGCGCCAGGTGTCTGGCGCGCGCGGCATCGGTGCCGCCGCGTGCGGTGCGCAAGAGCTGGTCGCGCAAGTCATCGACCTGGGCTTGCATGGCGGCGGCATTGTCGACGAACGCCTGCGACCGGGGATTTATTTTGCTTTCTATGACGGGCATAGCGATTCCAGAAAAAATGTCTCCTCTGGCCGGCCCGTTTCAGGCTGGCGCGGGTGGCCGGTTACGTCGGCCGGACGTGTGCAGCACGCCTGGCTGCCGTGCCGGCCAAGCAATGCCGGGGCCGATGACTTGCCCCGGATGCCTGGTCGGCCGCACTGCAGCCCGGCATTGCCGTTCAGACCATTTCGATAGCCATGGCCACTGCTTCGCCGCCGCCGATGCACAGCGTGGCGATGCCGCGTTTGCCGCCTGTTTTGCGCAGCGCGCCGACCAGCGTGGCCATCAGGCGGGCGCCCGATGCACCGATGGGGTGGCCCATCGCCGTGGCGCCGCCGTGCACGTTCACTTTGTCGTGCGGCAGGTTCAGCTCATTCATGGCGGCCATTGTCACCACCGCGAAGGCTTCGTTGATTTCGTACAGATCGACGTCTTCGGCTTTCCAGCCCGCGCGCTCGAGCAGCTTCTGCAGCGCGCCCACGGGCGCTGTGGTGAACCAGCCAGGTTCTTGCGAGTGCTGGCTGTGGCCGACGATGCGGGCCAGTGGCGTGGCGCCGAGTTTCTTGGCGGTGGATTCGCGCATCAGCACCATGGCAGCCGCGCCGTCCGAAATAGACGAGGCATTGGCGGCCGTTACCGTGCCATCTTTCTTGAAGGCGGGCTTGAGGCCGGGAATTTTCTCGGGCATGGCCTTCATGGGTGCTTCGTCTGTGTCGATCACCGTGTCGCCCTTGCGGCCGGCCACCGTCACGGGTGCGATTTCCCACTTGAAGCTGCCGTCTTCCGTGGCAGCGCGGGCGCGGCGCAGCGACTCGAGCGCGAAGGCGTCCTGCTGCTCGCGTGTGAAGGAATACTTGGCGGCGCAGTCTTCGGCAAACACGCCCATGGCGGTGCCGCGCTGGTAGGCGTCTTCCAGGCCATCCAGGGCCATGTGGTCGTATACGGTGGAATGGCCGTAGCGATAGCCCTGGCGGCCGCGCAGCAGCAGGTAGGGGGCGTTGCTCATGCTTTCCTGGCCGCCAGCCACGATGACGTTTGCACTGCCGGCAAGCAGCAGGTCGTGGCCGAACATGGCAGCCTTCAGGCCGGAGCCGCACACCTTGTGGACGGTGGTGCAGCCCACGCCCTTGGGCAGGCCTGCGCCCAGCGCGGCTTGGCGGGCTGGCGCCTGGCCCTGGCCAGCCTGCAGGACGTTGCCCATGATGACTTCATCGACGGCCTCGGGCTGGATACCGGCGCGTTCGACGGCAGCCTTGATCGCAATGGCACCCAGTTCATGGGCGGCGAGGCCGGACAAGCTGCCCATCATGCCGCCCATGGGCGTACGGGCAATGGACACGATAACGACGGGATCGGACATGATAATGCTCCTGTGATTCAGCGTGGGGTGTCTGATTGAGGGTGAAAGGCGAGAACGCTTGGCAAGCGTCGGCTGGCCTCGTACGGAAAAATATCTTCGATGCGTCCGGCGCCGGCGCGCGCGCGGCAAGCCTGCCACCAATCGGCATCGAGCAGGTCGGCGTGATACTTGAGAAAGGCATGGCGCACCCGCGGATCGCCCAGCAGGAAATGCCGGAATTCTTCCGGAAATACATCGTTCGCGCCCACCGGATACCACGGTTCGTCGGACAGTTCGGCCTCGGGGTTGGGGGCGGGCGGGATGCGGCGGAAGTTCATCTCCGTCATGCGCTGGATTTCATCGTAATCATAGAACACGACCCGGCCCAGGCGGGTGAGGCCGAAGTTCTTGAACAGCATGTCGCCCGGGAAGATGTTGGCCGCCGCCAGTTCGCGGATGGCGTCGCCATAGTGGCGCACGGCCTGCTCTACCGCCGTATCGGATGCCCGCGTCAGATACAGGTTTAGTGGCGTCATGCGGCGCTCGATATACACATGCCGCAGTACGATGGTGTCGCCGTCTTCTTCGAGCAGGCTGGGTACTTGGTCGCGCAGCTCGGCAAGCAGGGCGGGCGAAAAGCGCGCGCGTGGCAGGGCAACCTGTGAATACTCCCACGTATCGGCCATGCGGCCCACGCGGTCGTGCTTCTTGACCATCTGATACTTGCGGCGCACCGTTGCGTGGTCCATGCCCGGCTTGGCAATGCGGTCGCGAATCAGCTTGAACACGTAGGGGTAAGACGGCAGCGTGAACACTGTCATCACCAGGCCGCGTATGCCCGGTGCCAGGTCGAAGCTGTCGCGCGAATGCACCAGGTGATACAGGAAGTCGCGGTAGAACAGCGTCTTGCCTTGTTTCTGCAGGCCGATGGTGGTGTAGATCTCGGCCTTGGGCTTGCGCGGAAACAGCGAATTCAGGAAGCTGACATATTCGGCCGGCGTTTCCATGTCGACCAGGAAGTACGCGCGCGTGAAGCTGAACAGCGTGCTCAAGTCGTCGGCGGTATGCAGCAGTGCGTCCACGTACACATGGCCCGACGGCGTATGCAGCAGGGCAATGGCGAAGGGGTGGATGGCACCCTGGTTGATCAGCCGCCCCACCACATAGGCGCCTTTGTTGCGAAAGAACAGCGAGTTGAGCACTTGGATCTGGCAGTCGTCGCCCAGGCGCGGCGAGCCGCCGCGCGGCAGCCGCTCGCGCAGCTGGCGCACCGCCATGCGGGCCAGCGCGCGTGCGTCGGCGGGAAGGTCGGCAAACGGTGCGGCCAAGCCAAAATCAGCCAGCATGCGGATCAGCGAAGCCTGCAGGCCTTCGCGGGTAGGGTAGTACACACGGTAAGAAGGAAGGCGGCTGTCCAGGTATTCGGTGGCGATGGCCGGGCGCACAAACAGAAAATCGTTGTGAAAGTAATCCCGATGCAGGATGCGGCACGACACCGAATTGAAGAACGTTTCAGCGCATTCGGGCTGGCGATGGCCCGCCAGCAGCGTGACGAATTCAGCTTTGACGGCCTGCCAGTAGGCTTCCTGAGCCGGCGTGAGATTTTTGTAGCTGTTATCGTCCGGCCTGGCGTCGCTGCCCTTGAGGGCCGCCGCCAGCACCGTGGTGCATTCGCGCACACGTGTGTCGTAGTACTCGATACGCTCGCGCGCGAGCTGTTGGATGCCATGCCAGTCGCCCGATTCGAACAGCGACTTGGCGCGCTGTGCGCCATAGCGAAACAGTGCGTAGTGGCGGTTGAAGCCATCGAGCATGGTTTGCGCAACAGCGCGCGGCGCGAGGCCGGCGCGCGCTGCGGGTTCGATGCGTTGATGGTCGCCGACGTAGGTCATGGCAGGCTTGGAAGAGTCAGGTGTTTCGGTTGTTCAGGCGGCTTGGCTGCTTATACGATACCCCGCTTCAGGCTGTTTCGTTGAATAGCTCGCGCCCGATCAGCATGCGGCGGATCTCGCTGGTGCCTGCACCGATCTCGTACAGCTTGGCGTCGCGCCACAGGCGGCCGGTGGGGTATTCGTTGATGTAGCCGTTGCCGCCCAGGATCTGCACGCCTTCGCCCGCCATCCAGGTGGCTTTTTCGGCGCAATACAGAATGACCGCGGCACAGTCTTTACGCACCTGGCGCACATGCCCCGCCCCAAGCTGGTCAAGGTTTTTGCCCACGGTGTAGCAGAATGCGCGGCTGGCCTGCAGCGTGGTGTACAGGTCGGCCATCTTGCCTTGTATAAGCTGGAATTCGCCGATGGGCTGGCCGAACTGCTTGCGATCATGCACATAGGGCACCACCACATCCATGACGGCCTGCATGATGCCCAAAGGGCCGCCCGCCAGCACCGCGCGTTCGTAGTCCAGGCCGCTCATCAGCACCTTGACGCCGCCGTTTAACGCACCCAGCACGTTTTCTTCGGGCACCTCGCAGTCCTGGAACACCAGCTCGCCGGTATGGCTGCCCCGCATGCCGAGTTTGTCGAGTTTTTGCGCCACCGAAAAGCCCTTGAAGCCTTTCTCGACGATGAAGGCGGTGATGCCGCGCTGATGGGCTTCGGGGTCGGTCTTGGCATAGACGACCAGCGTATCTGCGTCGGGGCCATTGGTGATCCACATCTTGGTGCCGTTGAGCACGTACCGGTCGCCTTTCTTGTCAGCGCGCAGCTTCATGCTGACCACGTCGGAGCCGGCGCCCGGTTCGCTCATGGCCAGTGCGCCGACGTGCTCGCCCGAGATGAGCTTGGGCAGGTACTTGCGCTTTTGCGCCTCGGTGCCGTTGCGGTGGATCTGGTTCACGCACAGATTGGAATGTGCGCCGTACGACAGCGCCACCGATGCGCTGGCGCGGGAGATTTCTTCCATGGCCAGCATATGAGCCAGATAGCCCATATTGGCGCCGCCGTACTCTTCGCTGGCCGTCATGCCCAGCAGCCCCAGTTCGCCGAATTTTCGCCACAGGTCCATGGGAAATTGGTCGCTGCGATCGATCTCGGCGGCGCGGGGGGCGATCTCGGCCTGCGCGAACGTGCGTACGGCATCGCGTAGCATGTCCAGGTCGGCGCCGAGGTCGAAGTTCAGGCCAGGCAGATTCATTGTCGTCTCCATGTTGGCGAGGTGGCAGCCCCGAGGGTGCCCCTGTGTATGTTTTACAACTGTCCGCCTAAGCGTGCAGCATAGCGAAATAGTGTGTCAGGGATTTTATATTACGTTTACGTAAACGTAAATTGGTACACACATCAAAAATCGATGCGGATCAAGTCTGCAGCCCTTTACTGGCGCGGCCCTTGGCGCTGCGGCCCCTGCCGGCGTCGGCGGGCTGAGGGGCGGCCTCAGGCGTGGCAGCCTTGCGGCCGGTGCCCGCTTGTTTGCGCGCCAGCAAGCCACGGCTGATGGTTTCCTGTTCGTCAATTTCCTTCAGCGTGAGGTCGATGTCCTGGCGCTGGCGCAACAGTTGCGCGCGATGTTGGCCCAGCACGTCCAGGTAGTGGCGCAACTGGGCCTGTGTGTCGGTGGGTGCATCGTACATATTGATCAGGCTGACGATTTCGCTTAACTGCAGGCCCAGGCGTTTGCCGCGCAAGGCGAGCTTGAGCCGTGTGCGGTCGCGTGCGGTGTAGACTCGGTTGCGGCCTTCGCGCTGCGGGCTGACGATGCCTTGGTCTTCATAGAAGCGTATGGTGCGCGGCGTAATGGAAAACTCTTGCGCCAGTGCGGAGATGGTCCAGGTAGGCTCGGCCATGATTTGACTTGCCGTTAACGTTAACGTAAACATGATGCCATAATACGTCATCGAATCACAGCATCCCTATCGGAGACATACCGCATGAACCCTAACGAGCAGAAACTCGAGTACCCGCTTGGCGAACAGTTGCCCCAGCCGGGCACCGCGCTGGCCGTGGCCGACGGCGTACGCTGGGTGCGTCTGCCGCTGCCCTTTGCGCTGGATCACATTAATGTCTGGCTGCTGCGCGATCAAATCGATGGACGCGAGGGCTGGACCATCGTCGATTGTGGCGTGGCTCGCGACGAGGTGAAGGCACAATGGGAACAGATTTTTGCCGAGGCGCTTGATGGCCTGCCTGTGCTGCGGGTCATCGTCACTCATATGCATCCCGACCATATAGGCCTGGCGGCATGGCTGTGCGAGCGCTGGCAGGCGCCGCTGTGGATGACGATGACCGACTATGCGACAGCGGGCTTGTGGTCTACGGGCAGCCATACGGGCGGGCCCAGCGGCAACGGTGCGCTGGCGCACTACATGCGCCACGGCTTGGTCGACCCCGAGGCCCAAGAGGCCATCGGTAAACGCAAAAACTACTATCCTGGGCTGGTGCCGGCCGTCCCTCACACGTTCCGCCGCATTATGAACGGCGACCGTATCCATGTGGGTGGCCGCGAGTGGCGCGTGATTGTTGGCTACGGCCACGCGCCCGAACATGCTTCGTTGTACTGCGAAACCCTGCAGGTGCTGATCTCGGGCGACATGTTGCTGCCGCGCATCTCCACCAACGTCAGCGTGTTCAACTTCGAGCCCGAAGCCAACCCGCTGCCGCTTTACCTGAATTCCCTGCGCGCATATGACGACCTGGCGCGCGAAACCCTGGTGCTGCCTTCGCACGGACGGCCATTTCGCAATATGCACGAGCGCCTCGCTCAGCAGCATGCCCATCACGCCGAACGTCTTGACGAGGTGCTGGCCGCCTGTACGCAGCCCCAAAGCGCCGCCGATATCGTGCCCACGATGTTCCGTCGCAAGCTGGATCACCATCAGCTCACCTTTGCCATGGGCGAGGCCTTGGCCCACCTGCACGCCCTGTATTACGAAGGCCAACTGCGCCGCATTCTGGGCGAGGACGGCATCTACCGCTTTCAGCGTGTCGGTGCTGATTAGGTGTTGAGCCCCGAGCGGTCGAGCGCCTTGGGGCCATGCTTTGAGGCGCCATACACCCAGACATTCCGCCGATGGCCCAATGTGCTTTGTTGGGCAAGAGATATATCGTTCACGGCAGTGCGGGGGGCATGCTTGGGGCGGCCGCGCCTCAGCGCCCCGACACCGCCAGCTTGACGGCCAGCCCCAGAAAGACAATGCCGGCCAGGCGATCCAGCGCACGCTGGATGCGGGGCGATGACTGCAGGCGCTCGCCCAGTGAGCCCGAGAACCAGGCGAGCAGGCCAAACACCAGCAGCGTGGCAAGCATGAACAGGCCGCCCAGGGCCAGCGTCTGCAGCGCCACCGAGCCGCGCGCGGGCGCGGTGAACTGCGGTAAAAAGGCCAGGAAGAACAGCGACACCTTGGGATTGGTGAGGTTCATGATGATGCCGCGGCGGTAGAGTCGGCGCGGCGTGAGCGCGGCGGGCTTGCCGTCGGCACGGGCGCCGCCGCGCGAGCGCAGCGCCTGCCAGGCCAAGTAGACAAGATAGGCGGCGCCAGCCAGCTTCAGCACGGTGAAGGCGGCCTGCGAGGCGGCAAACACAGCGGCCAAACCGACAGCCACCGCCACTGTGTGACCGACCAACCCGGTGCACAGCCCCAGCACCACCAGCATGCCCGCCTTGCGGCCGCACATGGCCGATTGCATCAGCACAAAAAGGTTGTCGGGGCCCGGCGCCAGCGCCAGCAGCACGGCGACACCGAAGAAGGACAGGGCAACTTCTACTGGAATCATGCCGGGAGACGGATACACTATGAGCCGGAAGGGGCGGAGCTGCCATTCTAAACCTGGCCGCGTGCGGCATGCGGCTGTGCAATGCCCAACCATGAACCTCACAACACGCGCCGGATGACCATGACAACCAAGCACCCACGCCACCTCGATACAACGCTGCAGCATACGGGCATTGCGCCCTTTGACCCTGAAACCGGCGCCGCGCCGGTCGCGCTGCCGTCCATGCGCACCAGTACAGTGCGTTTCCGCGACTTGGCGTCGCTGGAGCGAGCCACCGCGCACAAGGCCAAGGGCGAACGTGGGGTCACGTATGGGCGCATTGGCATGGAGACGCACGCCGCGCTCGAACAGGTGTTCTGCGAGCTCGAGGGCGCGCGCCGCGCCTACCTCGCCTCTTCGGGTCTGGGGGCCATCACACTGGCGCTGTTCAGCCTGCTTGGCAACGGCGACCACATGCTGGCGGCAGACTGCGTCTATGGGCCGGTGCGGCATCTGGATCACTCGGTGTTGTCGCGCATGGGCATCGCCACCACGTTCTGCCGCGCCACACCAGAGGCGTTAAAAGCGGCGCTCCAGCCCAATACCAAGGTGCTGTACGTAGAATCACCCGGTTCGCTGTTGTTCGAAATGCTGGACATGCCGGCGCTGGCCGAGTTTGCGCACGCGCACGGGCTGGTACTGGTCACCGACAATACCTGGGGCTCGGGCTATATCTACCGCCCGTTGGATCTGGGCGCCGATGTGTCTGTCGTGGCGGGCACCAAGTATCTGGGCGGCCACTCCGATCTCATGCTGGGTGCCGTCATGGCCAGCGATCCGGCCATTGTCCGGCGGATCAACGATACGCACTACGCCATGGGCTACTCGATCAGCGCCGACGATGCGTGGCTGGCCCTGCGCGGCGCGCGCACGCTGCCTTTGCGGATGCGTCAGGCCGGTGAAAACGCCCTGCGGGTATGTGAGTTCCTGCATCAGCGCCCCGAGGTTGCCCGCATCTATCACCCGGCGTGGCCGCAAGATCCTGGCCACGGTTTGTGGCAGCGCGACTGCACCGGGTCCAATGGCATGCTGTCCGTGGCCCTGAAGCTGGATGATGCCGCCACCTGCCGGTTTGTGGACCGGCTGGAGCTCTTCAGCATTGGGTTCTCATGGGGCGGGTTCGAAAGCCTGGTACAGCGGGTAGACCCGGGCGCACTGCGCGCGCATGGTTACTGGCCGCACGACGAACATGCGGTCGTGCGTCTGCACATTGGCCTGGAGTCACCCGACGACCTGATCGCCGACATTGCCCGCGCGCTTGACCGGGCCCAACGTTCCGAAGCGGCTCAGTAGGCGGCCCTATACGCAAGGGCTTGGGCGAACGGCCGGGCCAAGGGTACTGGAGAAAGGCGCGGATACATGCGGGCGGCCGGTGCCATTGAAGGGCTCCGTTGTACGCCTTGCGTTGCCTTCAGGCCGGCGCCTGCTCCGTATCCTGGCGCCGTACGCGCATCCGGTAACGCTCGACGCTGTCGTTCAGGTGTTTGAACATCGCGGCGCGGGCCGCGCCGGCGTCTCCCCGCATGATGGCAGTGACGATGGTGTCATGCTCGCGCGCTGTACGCTTTTCGTAGGCGGCTAGTTCGGCGTCGGGCCTGCCGGTGCGTTTGACGTTGAGATCAAGCATCACGTCGCGGATCGACGACTGGAGCAGCTGCGGAAAATGCGGGTTGTTGGACGCACGTGCAATGGCCAGGTGAAAGGCATAGTCGGCCTCCGCGGCCCGACGGGCATCGGTGATCGTATTGCAGGCGTCATAGGCGGCCACGATGTCGGCCATGTCTTGCGGCGTGCGCCGTTCGGCCGCCAGGCCCGCCGCCTCCACCTCCAGGCCGATGCGCAGTTCGAGCACATGCAGGGCTGCGCGGCCGTCGGCGGTGCTGACGTGCGGCAGGCTAACGGTTGATGCGGGCGGCGGCACCACAAATACGCCGACCCCGGGCTTGCTGACCAGCCGCCCCGCGAGACGCAGCGACGCCACAGCTTCGCGCACCACCGTACGGCTGACGCCGAACTCTTTGCACAGCTCGTGTTCGGACGGCATGCGTTCGCCCGCGCGATAGATCTGGCGGTCGAGGCGGTTGGATAGTTCGCGGATAAGCGTGCCTGTGAGGCTGCCGCGTGAGTGTGGCTGCGTAGTTGGGGCGCGCACGGCGCATCCTCCTTGGGGACAGCATTCTGGCGGGGATAACCCTAGCTTTCCAGCAGGTTCCGGGCTCGCTTATTCTACACCTGTATGATGGCAGCGATATGAGGGCTGGCCAGATCAGACCGCACTGGCGCCGTGCATGCATCCGCTGCTTCCCGACACCTCTTCCGGAGAACGTGATGCGACGCTTCATGAAGCTGGCCCTTGCGCTGGCGCTGTCGGCCCCTGGGCTTGCACTATCCCAAACCACCTGGACAATGGCCACCGGGTATCCCGAAGACAGCTTTTTCACCAAGAACATTCGCCAGTTCGCCCAAGAAGTCGAGAAAGAAAGCGGCGGCCGCCTCAAGTTTGATATTCGCAGCAATGGCACGTTGATCAAGCATGATGCGATCAAGCGCGCGGTGCAGTCAGGCCAGGTGCAGGCGGGCGAGATCCGCTTTGGCGTATACGGCAACGAAGACGCGGTCTATAACCTGGATGGCCTTCCCAATATTGCGTCCACCTACAAAGAGGCGCGCTTGCTCGCCCAGGCCCAGGATAAATACTTCGATAATCTGTTCGGCAAGAACGGCATGCGCGTCATTGCTTATGTGCCCTGGCCGGGCCAGGGGTTCTACACCAAGACACCCGTCAAGAAGCTGGAAGACTTCAAGGGCATGAAGCTGCGCATCTACTCCAAGCCCACACAGAAAATGGGCGAGATGTTGGGCTTCGAGGCCACCATTTTGCCGTTTGCAGAGGTGCCGCAGGCTTTTGCCACCGGCCTGATCAACTCCCAGTTCACCAGTGCGCAAACCGGTATCGACATCCAGGCCTGGGACAACGTCAAATACTTCATGTACGCCGGTACCCTGTACAACAAAAACGGCATCATCATCAACGATCGCGCGTTCCGCAAGCTGGACAAAGACGTGCAGAAGATCGTGCTGGATGCTGGCCAGCGGGCCACCGACCGTGGCTTTACATTGAGCAAAGAGGCGGGCGAATCAACCATTGCGGTGCTGAAGCAACATGGCATGGAAGTCACCGAGGCACCCAAGGATATCCAGGAAGCGCTGGCGCGCATCGGTGAAACCATGATGAAGGACTGGCGCGAGACCGCCAGCCCCGAGCAGCAGAAAGTGCTCGATGACTACCTGGCCATGAAGAAGAAGGGTGGGGATGCGTAAGGCACTCGACGGCTTGTATTTGGCCAGCGGTGCGCTGGCCGCCATTTTTCTTGCCGCGATCGCTGTCGTCATTATCATCCAGGTTGTTGCGCGCATGCGCGGTATTGCCTTCGACTCCACAGAGCTGTCGGGCTTCTTCATGGCTGCGTCGACGTTCCTCGGGCTGGCCTACACCTTTCGCGCGGGCGGCCACGTTCGCGTGAGCCTGCTGGTCAACAGCATGGGTGGCGCGCGCCGAAAGATGCTCGAACTGTGGTGCTGCGCCTTCGGTGCCGGCCTGTCTGCCTTCGTGTCCTGGAACGTGTTGTTGTTCACGCTCGAGTCCTTCGAATACCAAGACGTCAGCCCCGGCCTGATGGCCATCCCGTTCTGGATTCCGCAGGCGGGCATGAGCGCCGGGATGATTATTCTGACGATTGCGCTGCTTGACGCGGCCGTGGCCGTCGCCACAGGGCGCCGCGCGGGCTACGAAGAAAACGTCGACACCGCGCTGGACTGATCCCCCGCGCACCCGTATCAACGAGACTTCAGGAATCATCCTCCATGGATCAGCTTTCGGCTTTTGTCATTTCCGGTATCCTGCTCGCCATTCTGCTTGCGCTGCTTGCCAGCGGCGTATGGATTGCACTGGCCTTGGCGGCTATTGGCGTATTCGGGCTGGCGTTGTTCTCCAGTTCGCCGGTCGGCTCGCTGGTGGCTTCATCGATGTGGGACGCCAGTTGGGGCTGGCCCATGACGGCGCTGCCGCTGTTCATCTGGATGGGCGAAATCCTGTTCCGCTCGCGCTTGTCCGAGGACATGTTCAAGGGCCTGGCGCCTTGGGTCAATTGGTTGCCGGGGCGCCTGTTGCACGTCAATGTACTGGGCTGCGGCATCATGGCGGCGGTGGCGGGCTCCTCGGCGGTCACATGCGCCACGGTTGCACGCATGAGCCTGCCTGAGCTCAGCCGTCGACGCTACGATGAAAGCCTGATGATCGGCACGCTGGCGGGTTCGGGGACGCTGGGGCTGATGATACCGCCCTCCATCATCATGATCGTGTACGGCGTGGTGGCACAGCAGTCAGTGGCCCGACTGTTCATTGCCGGCATCCTGCCGGGGCTGATGCTGATCGCGCTGTTCATGGGCTACGTGATGATCTGGTCGCTGCTTAATCCAGGCAAGGTGCCTCCGCGTGATCCGCCGCTGACACTTGCGCAGAAACTATGGAATTCCCGTCGGCTGCTGCCGGTTGCCGGCCTCATTATCGCGGTCATTGGCGCCATCTATGGCGGCATCGCCACGCCTACCGAGGCGGCCACGGTGGGCGTGATCGGTGCGCTCGCATTGGCCGCCGCCTCTCGCACACTCACCTGGCGCGCCTTTGTGGACAGCCTGATGTCCGCGATGAAGGTCTCGTGCATGATCTCCTTCATCGTTGCCTGCGCAGCCGCGCTGTCCATAGCCGCCGCCTTTCTCAACATCCCCCAGGCCTTGGCGGCCAAGGTGCAGGCTATGAACATGTCGCCCGCCATGCTGTTGGTGGTGCTCACGCTGTTCTTCATCGTGATGGGGTGTTTTCTCGAAGGCATCTCCATTTTGGTGCTGAGCAGCGCCGTCGTGCTGCCCATGGTGCAGGCCGCAGGCATAGACCTCATCTGGTTTGGCGTCTACATGGTCGTGGTGATCGAGATGGCGCAGATCACACCGCCGCTGGGGTTCAATCTGTTCGTGCTGCAGTCCATGACGGGGCGCGACATCGTGCAGATCACACGGGCGGCCTTGCCATTCTTCGCGCTGCTGGTGCTCGCCGTCATTCTGCTGGCGCTGGTGCCGGGCATCGCCACCTATCTGCCGTCGCGGATGTCGGCCATGTGATCGCCCTGCGATGCGCGAGGCCCGCTGTAGCGAGGGCCGCGTGCATGGCGATCAGCGTGGTGTCAGCGCAGGCTCGCGCAAGCCGCCGCGATGCGATCGCAGGCCAGTGCGATATCCGCCATCGACGCCGCGTACGAGATGCGAAAGTAGGGCGCCAGGCCAAAGCAACTCCCCGGCACCACGGCTGTATCGAAGCTTTCCAGCAAATAGCGACAGAACGCGGTGTCGCTGTCGATCACCGCGCCCTGCGGCGTCTTGCGGCCGATCATCCCCGCGCAGCCCGAGAAGGTATAGAACGCACCCTCAGGGCGCCTGCAGGTAATGCCTTCGATGGCATTCAGGCGCTCCACCACCGCATCGCGGCGCTCCTGGAAAATATCGCGCCGCTGCGCAATGATTTCCTGGTTGCCGTCCAAGGCGGCGACTGCCGCTGCCTGGCTAATGGAACAGGGGTTGGAGGTGCTCTGGCTCTGGACAGTGGCCATGGCGCTGATGAGCGCGCGCGGCCCCGCGCCGTAGCCCAGCCGCCATCCTGTCATGGCATAAGCCTTGGACACGCCATTGACGATCAGGGTGCGCTCGCGCAGGCCCGGCTCCAACTGCAGCGGCGTGACAAAGTCGCGGCCGTCGTAGAGCAGATGCTCGTAGATGTCGTCCGCCATCAGCCATACGTGGGGATGCCGCATCAGCACTTCCAGCAGCGGGCGCAGCGTGTCGGCCGAATAGGCCGCGCCGGTGGGGTTTGATGGCGAATTGAGCAGCAGCCAGCGGGTGCGCGGTGTAATGGCGGCCTCCAGATCCCGCGCCGTCAGGCGAAAGCCGTTCTCTTCGGTACAGGTGATCAGGCGTGGCGCACCCCCGGCAATCTTCACCATATCGACGTAAGACGTCCAGCATGGGGCGGGCAGCAGTACCTCGTCGCCAGGATCCAGCGTGGCCATCAGGGCATTGTGCAGGACCTGCTTGGCGCCGGTGCTGGCCATGATTTCCTGTGGTGCGAAGTGCAGCCCGTTTTCACGTTCAAACTTGCGCGCGATGGCTTCCTTGAGTGCGGCCGTGCCTTCCAGTCCGGTGTATTTGGTATCGCCCGCCTGGATGGCGCGGATAGCGGCTTCCTTGACGTGATCAGGCGTGTCGAAATCAGGCTCCCCGGCGCCCAGCACAACCACAGGGCGGCCTGCGGCGCGACGTTGAGCCGCCAGCGCGCCAATGCGCAGTATCTCGGATACTTCAATGTCGGCGATGCGCGCGGCGCGGCGGAATGCGTGCTGAATATCGCTGCGCGCGCCCGCCAGGGCACGGTCATTCATGATGAACTCCATTCACGGTTGCCATCGGAAGGTCGTCGGGTTGCAGCCCATAGTCTCGCGCCAGTGTGGCCGGGCTGAGATACTCGTTGCGCAAATCGTTGGCCAGTGCCTCGCGGCTGCGCTTTGCGGGGTCGCCGAAGCCGCCGCCGCCGGGCAGCTCCAGCACCAGGCGCTGCCCCTGCGGCACGAATTGCGTGCCTTTTCCGCGCAGGCGCGTGCCGTCTGTCAGGTGCACGCTGCCGCGCTCCCCCGCCTTGCCGCCGGCGCGTCCGCGCGCCGGGTTGTCGATGCGATCGAACATAGCGTTGAAGCGAAAGGAATAGCCTTCACGGGGGCCGAGTTCCATGATCTGGCCTAGGCCGCCCCGATACTCGCCCGCGCCGCTCGATTCGGGCCGCAGCTCCTTGCGCCACACAATCATGGGGCCGGCCTGCTCGGTGGCTTCGGCAGACATCGAGTGCACGCCGCTCGGAAAGGCGGTGGACGACAGGCCGTCCAGGGTCGGCCGCGCACCCGTGCCGCCGCTGTTGAACATCAACATCTCTGCATGTGGCAGGCCAGAGTCCGGCGACAATGGCCGCGCGCTGACGTGGATGTTCCATAGCGCGCCGCTGCCTTCGGCGGGGATGCGCCCGGGGAGGAAATGATGCAGTGCGCCCAACACCAGGTCTGGTACGAAATGGCCCAGTACATGTCGCACCGCTACCGGGCTCGGGTGCTTGGCGTTCAGGATGCAGCCTTCGGGTGCCTTCGCCATAAAGGGTGCCAACGAGCCTGAGTTGTTGGGCACATCCGGCGCGATCACGCACTTCAGGCCATAACAGGAGTAGGCGCGCGCATAGGAGAGCGGCACGTTGATGCCAAAGGGGCTGGCCGGCGACGTACCGGCAAAGTCCGCCATAAGGTGGTCTTCAGCCACCTCCAACTCTACCTGCAGGGTGACATGCTCGTCATAGCCATCCAGCGTCATGGTGTTGCGGTATGTGCCGCGCGGCAAGGCGGCAATGCGTTCACGCGTGGCAGCCAGGCTGTGCGTCAGGATAAATTCGCCGATCTCTTCCAGATCGTCCAGCCCGAATTCGTCCATCATCGCCTGCAAGCGGCCGTGGCCCGTGTCATTGCAGGCCGCCAGGGCGTACAGATCGCCGATCACCATGTCGGCCGAACGCACGTTGTGGCGCAGCATCAGCATCAGGTCTTGGTTGATCTCGCCGCGCCGAGCCATCTTCATGATGGGCACGCATATGCCTTCTTCGTATACTTCGCGGGCATCGGGCCCGAAGCCGCGCCCACCCACATCCACCACGTGCGCTGTGCAGGCGAAATAGCCCGTCAGCCGGCTGTTGCGAAACGACGGCGACACCACCGTGAAGTCGTGCAGGTGTCCGGTGCCCTTCCAAGGGTCGTTGGTGACATACACGTCCCCTTCGAAAATATTGTCGGCGCCGATGGCGTCGATGAAATTGGGTACTGCTTCGGCCATAGTATTGACGTGGCCGGGCGTGCCTGTCACGGCCTGCGCCAGCATGCGCCCCTGGCGGTCGAACACCCCCGCCGACAAGTCGCCCGCTTCGCGCACGCTGGTGCTGAATGCCGTGCGTATCAAAGCCAATGCCTGCTCTTCCACAACAGAAATGAGTCGGTTCCACATCACCTGCATATGGATGGTGTGTACACCTGTCCGCGTCTGCTCAGTCGCCATAATCATGCTCCTTGTGCCGGCTTGCGCTGCACCAGCAGGCAGCCGTCGTGCTGGACAATTGCTTCGAAGGCACTGGTCACCAGCGTGGATGTTTCGTCCTCGACCACGATGGCCGGCCCTTGCACACGCATGCCCGCCGACAGCCGGCCACGCTCGATGATGTCAGCCTGCACGTCCTGTGACAGCCGCGCATCGAAAATGCTGCGCGTTCCGCTGACTGGCGCATCCTTGCCCGGCTCGGCGAGCGTAGCCCGCGTTGCGGGCGGCAGGGGCGAGCTGGCGCGTACGGACCAGGACATGGTCTCGATATCCAAGCCCTCGATAGGCCGGCCGAAATATGTCGTATATGTTTGCTCGAACAGCGCGCGCAGCGTGTCGGTGCGTGTCAGGTCAAAGCCCTCGGGCAGTGCGACCGGGATTTCCCAACCCTGGCCCACATAACGCATATAGACCCGCGATTCGATCACCGGCGCGCCTTCGCGCGTCCCCTGGCTGGCAAAATGCACAGCTTCGTCGCGCAGCTGCGTCATCAGCGCACGAGCGGCATGGGCGTCGAAACGGGAAAGGCGCTGGTTGGCGCTGCGGATGCTTTCGTAGCCAAAGGGCGCCCGCAGAAAGCCGATGGCCGATCCCACACCTGCGCCTGGCGGCACGATGAATCGACTGATGCCCGTTTTCTCGCACAGGCGGGCAGCATGCAGCGGCCCTGCGCCGCCGAAGGTGATCATGGTGTAGCTGCCGATCTCCTTGCCGTTTTCCACCGCGTGCACGCGCGCCGCGTTGCTCATGTTCTCGTCTACGACTTCGGCAATGCCGAAGGCGCCCTGTCGAGGCGGCAGGGCGAGCGTATCGGCGATGCCGCTGCGCACGGCCTGCTCCGCGCGCGCCGCCGACAACTGTATCGAACCACCGGCAAAGTTGTCAGGATCCAGCCGGCCCAGCATCAGGTCGGCGTCGGTGACGGTGGGCTGCGCGCCGCCGCGCTGGTAACAGGCGGGGCCGGGCTCCGAACCCGCGCTTTGTGGCCCGACGCGAATTTGGCGCATACTGTCCACGCTGGCGATGGAGCCGCCGCCAGCGCCGATTTCCACCATTTCGACCACCGGTATGGAAATGGGCATGCCGCTGCCTTTTTTGAAGCGGTAGGTGCGGGCCACTTCGAACGTATTGGCTGTCTTGGGTGTGCGCTGATCAATCAGGCAGATCTTGGCTGTGGTGCCACCCATATCGAAAGACAGCACGGCATCCAGTTGGTACCGGTCGGCGATGTGCGCGGCAAAAATCGCCCCACCCGCAGGGCCCGACTCTACGAGCCGCACCGGGAACTGTGCCGCGCTTTCCACGGATACGATGCCGCCTCCCGAGTGCATGATGAACACCGGGCATTGTGCCCCGGCCTCGTGGATTTTTTCTACCAGCCGATTCAGGTAGGCGGCCATGCGCGGGCGCACATAGGCATTGGCGCATACCGTATTGAAGCGTTCGAACTCGCGGATCTGTGGCGACACTTCGGCGGAAATCGAGATCGACAACGCTGGATTGTGCCGCAGCAGCGCTTCGCGCATAAGCTGTTCGTGGGCCGCATTGACGTAGGCATGCATGAAGCCGATCGCCACGCTTTCGTAGCCGCCGGCGGCGATGCGCGCCGCGAGGGCTTCAACATCCGCCGGATCAGGTGCGATGAGTGCATTGCCATCGGCGTCCATGCGTTCGCGCAGGGTATGGCGGTGACAGCGTTCGATGAGAGGAGGCGGGAGCCGGATGTCCAGATCGTACTGTTCGAACCGGTTTTCGGTTCGCATTTCCAGGACATCGCGAAAGCCTTCGGTGGTGATGAAGGCAGTATGCGCGCCATCGCGGGCGATCAGCGCGTTGGTGGCCAGGGTGGTGCCGTGGATGATGATGCCAATATCGGCCATGCCGATGCCGGCCGCCTCGCAGGCACGCTGCAGGCCGGCGACAATTGCGCGTTCCGGCGCAGTGTAATCGGTCAGAACCTTGATGGAGTGGAGCTGGCCGTCCAGCTCCAGAGCGACATCGGTAAATGTGCCGCCGATATCTACGCCTGCGCGCGCCCGTGTGTGTGCAGCCAATCCATGCTCCTGTGTGCGTGAACAGAAGCCCGCGCGCGGCACCGGCAGGCGCCGGGCGCTACGGCGGGCTGGACAGCTTGTATGATGGGCGCACTATGACAGGTGGTCAATTCATGGTTTTCCCTGCCAGCTCCACCAGCTTCTGGGCCTGCTCGATCGTGCCTTCGTAGGTACCGGTCATGCTGGGCGAGGTGACATACTTGCCGCCTACTGCCAAGCTGGGCGTACCGTCAATCTTGTACAGCTCGGTGAGCTCGTCGGCGCGGGAGATCTTGGCGTTGATGCCGAAGGAGTCGAACACATCAAGGAAAGCTTTGCGGTCTATACCCTGGGTGGTTATCCAGTCAACAATAGCGTCTTTGGTGTACAGGCGCTTATGCTCATTGTGAATGGCATTGAACACTTTGCTGTGCAGATCCAGGCGGTTCATGGCCTCGAGTGTGTAGTACAGACGCTGCATGTCTTTCATGCTGGCATTGAAGGCCACGGGTACGGCCCTGAACGCGACGTTCTTGGGCAGGGTGGCCACCCATTTCTCTACCATGGGCTCCAGCTTGGCACAGTGCGGACAGCTGTAGGAAAAGAACTCCAGCACCTCGATTTTGCCGGTGGTGTCGGAGGGCTGGGCCTGCGGCAGTGTTACGTAGGGGTCGGCCGCTTGTGCGGCGGGCGCCAGCAAGGCGCTTGCGGCCAAGGTGGCAATGGCGAGGGTGCGAGCCAGGATCTGTTTCAGCAGCATGATGTTTGACGGTATCCGTGTTGTTGTGGAAACTGTTCAGACTGTTCCGGCCGCCGCAAGTTCAAGGGCGTACGACCGAGGTTTCGATTTTCTCGGCGCCCAGGCGAGCTCGCGAGCGATTCATTTCGTCGATGCCCTGGAACGGCCCGACGCGAACCCGATTTACCGTGGCGCCGTTGACCTGTGCTTTCTGCACCTGCGCCGGAAGCCCCAGCATGACGATGCGCGCCATGACCGCCTCCGCGTCGCTGGCCGAGCGGAAGGCCCCAGCCTGTAGGAAATACGTGCTTTGGCTGCCTGCGGCGGCAACGGGCTTGCCTGGCTTGCCAGCCGCGGCCTCGGTGCCCGGTGCGGGTTTTTCAGTGCCGGGTGCGGGCTTGTCGGCCCCGGGTGCGGGCCGCGGGGTGACCGCGGGCGCGGTGTTTTCTTTCTTGGTCAGCGTTGAGATCAACTCGCCCAAGGTGTCGGGCCCCGCCGGTACCGGTGGGACCGCGGCATCGCGGCCCGGCAGCGGCGTGGTGGCCAGATCGGGTTGGCCGTTGGCAACGGTGCCAGCCGGGGCGCCCTTGCCGTACAGGCCCAGGTTGGGGTCGGGCGCGTCTTTGACGTCGGGCAGCAGCACATTGGCGGGATCGCGGCTGGCCTTGTCGGCGAAAGGCATGGGCACCTTGGTGACAAACAGGGCGACCCCGACCGCGGCCACCAGCCCCAGCATCAGGCCGACCAGTATGCCAAACAGTGTGCCGCCCCCGGAGCGGGGGCTGGAGGATTTGCGACGTTTAGCAGCCATAGAGAGGGGTTACATCCTTTCGGGGGCGGATACGCCCAGCAGACTGAGGCCGTTGGCGATTACCTGGGCCGTGGCGCGGGCCAGGCGCAGCCGCGCAAGCTTCAGGGATTCGTCGTCGACCAGTACGCGCTCGGCGTTGTACCAGGCATGGAAGTCGGCCGCGCAATCGCGCAACCAGAACGCCAGGTGATGAGGCGCAAGCTCTTGCGCGGCCTGGGTGATGGCCTGTGGGTATTCGGCCAGGCGCTGCAGCAGCGCGAACTCGGTGGGCGCCACCAGCGTTTCGAGTGGGGCGTCAGTGATGCGATCGGCCATGTCGGGCGACTGCGCCAGCATCGAGCAGATGCGGGCATGCGCGTACTGGATATAGTACACCGGGTTTTCGTCGCTCTTGGACAGAGCCAGATCGATATCGAAGACGAACTCGGAATCGGCGCGGCGCTGGGCCAGAAAGTAGCGCACCGCGTCGCGGCCAACCCAGTCGATCAGGTCGCGCATGGTGACATAGCTGCCGGCACGCTTGGATATCTTGACCTCGGCGCCGTCGCGCACCACCTTGACCATCTTGTGCAGGATGTAGGCGGGGAATTCTTTTGGAATGCCGATTTCGAGGCCTTGCAGGCCGGCACGCACACGGGCGATCGTGCCATGGTGGTCGCTGCCCTGGATGTTGATGGCGCGATGGAAGCCGCGCTCCCATTTGGCGACGTGATAGGCCACGTCGGGCACGAAGTAGGTGTAACCCCCTTCGGACTTGCGCATCACGCGGTCTTTGTCGTCGCCCGTTCCCAGTTCGGTGGTGCGCAGCCACAGCGCGCCCTCGCTTTCGTAGGTATGGCCCGCGGCAACCAGTGCCTGCACGGTTTTTTCGACCCGTCCGCTGGTGTAAAGCGAGCTTTCGAGGTAGTAGTTGTCGAACTGCAGGCCGAAGGCCTGAAGGTCGAGGTCTTGTTCGCGGCGCAGGTAGGCTACGGCAAAACGACGGATGTCGTCCAGGTTGGCGGTGTCGCCGGTGGCCGTGACTGAGTCTCCGTCGGCCGCCTGAACCGTTTTGCGCGCCATGAAATCGTTGGCGATGTCGAGGATGTAGTCGCCTTTGTAGCCGTCGGCCGGGAAGTCGGCGGCGTCTGGCAGGATGCCGCGGGCGCGCGCCTGCACGCTGATGGCCAGGTTGTTGATCTGGTTGCCGGCGTCGTTGTAATAGAACTCGCGCGTGACGTCGTACCCTTGGGCGGCGAACAGGCGGCACAAGGCGTCACCCAGCGCGGCTTGGCGGGCGTGGCCTACGTGCAGCGGGCCGGTGGGGTTTGCGGAGACGAATTCGACCAGCAGCTTCTCGCCCGTGGGCGGACGGATGCCGAACTGTGCGCCGTCTTGCTGGATGGCGTTGAGTACGGCACGCCGCGCGCCTGGCGTGATGCGGAAGTTGATGAAGCCGGGCCCGGCGACCTCGGCGGCGGCGATCAGCGTATCGGCCTCGGGCTGGGCCAACACGGCGTCCACGACCTGCTGGGCCAGCTCGCGCGGATTGCGGCGCGCCGGCTTGGCCAACTGCATGGCAACGTTGGTGGCCACATCGCCATGCGATGCGATTTTGGGGCGTTCGAGCAGGACGTTGGCCTGCGCATCCGGCACAAGCTGCTCGACGGCGGCCCGGATCATGGAAATGAGCTGTTGTTGTTGCCCTGGGAGCATAAGGAAAGTAAGTGTTAACGAACGATGACAAGCGAGACGTCGAGCGGCCTGGGAGACGGGCCGGCCCGTTTGGGGTGGCACCAGGCGAAAGTTTGACCGTGCCGCGGGCGCGGCGCCGGATGCCCGGAAGACGGACTACAGTGTAACGCTACAACGCCGCAGGCGGCGCGGACATGGCCTGTGCCGCCGACGGCATCGCCCCGCCCGGGCCGTTGAATGATAGCGTGATTTTCCGCCCTGCGCCCTCCCGCATTCTCCTCTTGGCACTGCCTCGAAGTTGCGTTAGTGTAGTGGTGTGTGTCCAGAGAAGGAAACTCATATGCTAGTTGTCTTTCATTCCAAGGCCGCTGCCGAGGTGTTGATGTTTTCCCAACATGCGCTGCCCATTCTGCGGGCCGCGGGCAAACCGTACACGGACACGCTGCCCGAGCGCGGCGTCATCACCCGCGAGCAATTGCCCGATGCCATACGGGGTATCGAACAGGCCATGGCGATCGACGAAGAAGTTGATCCCGGCGAAACCGCCGACGACAACGATACCAAGGCGCACCCCATTGCCGAACCGGTCAGTTTTCGTCGCCGGGCCTTTCCGCTGCTCGCCATGCTGAGGCTGTCTCTCGAGCACGATGCGGATGTCATCTGGGAACCCGCTCCCGCTTGGTAGCCGCGAGGAAACTATGCGCAGTACTGTGACCATCATCTTCAACAGCCGCCAGTCGATCGAACGCAGCGTCGACGTCCAGGCCGGCAATGGCGAGGCCCAGGCCGCGCGCGACTGGTTCGATGCAACCTGGTTGCGGCTGGGTTGCGAGCCTTTGCGCCCCAGTGGCAAGGTGCTGCTGCTGGACAAGGTTCTGGGCGTTGCCGACGCCATGGGCTACGAAGCGCTTTCGGCCGGCAGTGCCGACGAATTCGCTACGCAGGCGGCGTTGGCGTTGGGCAAGCCGCGTATTACGGTCGATCTGCCGGGCAGCGTCGTCGGGTTCTAGCACTGCGGGCCTCTCCTGGCGGCCACGCGTTGGCGGTGGGCGCGCGGCCTAGCGCCACCGCTAGCGTATCCCCGCCCGCATAAACGACTGCACGAACTGCCGCTGGAACAGCAAAAAAGCCACCAGCAGCGGTGCGGCGCTAAGCAGCGTCGCTGCTGTGATCACTGACCAGTCTATACCCTGGTCGGTCGAGGCAAACACCTGCAGCCCCACGGTAAGGGGTCGCGTTTCAACCGAGTTCGTGATGATCAACGGCCACAAAAAGTTATTCCAGTGGTAGCTCACCGATACCAGCCCGTAGGCCACATAAATGGGTTTGGCCAGCGGCACATATACTTTCATTAGTACCTGCCATGGGTTGGCGCCTTCCACGCGCGCGGCCTCCTCCAGTTCGCGCGGTACGGTCTTGAAGGTCTGGCGCAGCAGAAAGATGCCGAAGGCCGACGCAAAATAAGGCAGGCCGATGGCAAAAATTGTGTCACGCACGCCCAGCCAGGTCATCAGCCGGTAGTTTTCAACGATCAGCACGTCGGGCATGATCATGAGCTGCAGCAGCACGAGCACGAACATCAGGTCCCGTCCGCGGAAGGTAAAACGCGCGAAGGCATAGGCGGCAAGGGTGGACAACACGAACTGGGCCGCCAATACCATCGTCACCAGCACAAAGGTATTCACGAAGTAGCGCCCGAAGGGCGCGGATTCCCAGGCCGTGATGAAGTTGCGCAGCGTCAGCGGCGCGCTCAGGTCGAATCGGGTGGCATAGGCGCCGGGGTGAAAGGCGGCCCATACCGCATAGGCCAGCGGCAGGAACCAGATCAGGCCCAGCAGCCAGGCGCCCAGGGTGTCGAGTCGGGTGTGTGTGGTCATTGATAGTGTGTGCGGCGGTCCAGCCAGCGAAACTTCACCAGTGCAGTGATAGACAGGATCACCAGCAGCACCACAGACAGCGTGGCCGCATAAGCGGTATCCCAATAGCTGAAGCCAACTTCATAGATATAGAACAGCAGCAGCGTGCTGGCGTTGTCGGGTCCACCCTTGGTCATTACCAGCACATGGTCTACAAGGCGGAAGGCATTGATCAGCGCGTTGACCAGCACGAACAGCGTGGTGGGCATGAGCAGCGGTAGCAGAACGCGCCAGAAATACTGCCAGCGTGTGGCGCCTTCCAACAGAGCCGCCTCGCGCAGTGAGGGCGGTACCTGCTGCAGGGCGGCCAAGTAAAAAATCATGAAAAAACCGGCTTCTTTCCAGATCGTCACCATCATCAACGCGGGCAGGGCGGTGTCGCGCCGCCCCAGCCAGTTGGTGTTGCTGATGCCGAAAAGCTGGCCAACCTGATCCAGCAGCCCATATTGCGGCGTGTAGAAGAACAGCCATATATTGGCCACCGCCACCATGGGCAGCACGGTGGGCGTGAAGTAGGCCATGCGCAGAAAGCCACGCCCCGACAGCTTGCCGTTCACCCACAGTGCCATCACCAGCGCAACGATTACCGACACAGGAATGGTGATCGCCGCATACAGCAGGTTGTTCCACAAGGCCTGCCAGAAAACGGGATCGTCGGCCATAGCCAGGTAGTTGTCCGCGCCCACGAATACGGCCGGCCGGTTGGCCTTGGACGTGGAAAACATGCTGTTCCAGAGCGTTGCCAAGGCGGGATAGTGCGTGAACGCGGCGAGGAGCACCATGGCCGGCAGCAGGAGCAGCCAGCCATATACGGCGTGGAGCGACGGCTTCATGGCAGGCCTGGCCCCTTACCTGTAAGGCCGCAGCAGACGGGTTGCCTGTGCCTGAGCGTCTTTCATGGCTTCCTCGGGCGTTTTGGCGTTGGTGAGGACTGCCTGCAGGTTGTCGTTCAGCAGCTTGGTGACGCGCTGGTTATCATGCGTGGAAAACTCGGCCACGCTGACCTTGAGTTGGTCGCGTGCCACGGTGGCCTGCGGTACTTCCTTCACATAGGCCTTCATGGCGTCGGTTTCCCAGGCTGCCGGCGACACGGCAACGTAGCCCGTGGCAATGCTCCAGGCGGCGGCGTTCTCGGGGCTGGTCATCCACTTCACGAACGTAAAGGCGGCGTCGCGCTGCGCCGGCGTGGCCGATTCAAATACGTAGAAGTTGCCGCCGCCGGTGGGGCTGCCGCCGCGCTTGGCCTTGGGCATGGGCGCCACGCCGAAGTCGAAGCTTGCGTTCTTGCGCACATTGGTCAGGTTGCCGGTGGTGGTCCACATCATGGCCGTCTTGCCCACCAGGAAGTCTTTGGGCGTAGTGCCCCAGTCTATCGTGCCGGCAGGCATCACTTTGTGCTTGTAGGCCAGGTCGTGCCAGTACTGTACGGCCTCGATCACGGCAGGCTTGTCGAAGTAGACTTCATTGCCCTCCGGGTTCATCAGCAGCACATCATTGGGTGTGGTGAGTGCCTGGAACAGCCAGTAGGCAAAGGCGCCACCGGAGGGAATTTCCAGGCCCCATTGCGTGGTCTGGCCATCGGCGCCGCGCTGTGTCAGTTTGTCCGCCTGCTGCACCAGTTCATCCCAGGTGCCGGGCGGGGTGTCGGGGTTCAGGCCTGCCTTCTTGAACAGATCTTTGTTGTAGTACATGACGATGGTGGAGCGCTGGAAGGGGATGCCCCACGTCTTGCCGCCAGTCTGGCTGTTGGCCATGAATGCTGGGTAAAAGCCGCTTAGCCACTTTTTGTCTTCCTCCGTCTTGATCATCGGATCGAAGGGCACAATCGCGCCCTCGTCGATCAGCGTGAACATGTCGGTGGACAGCAGCACTGCCACTTGCGGCGCACTGCCGCCCTTGTGCGCCGTCAGGGCCTTGGCCACTGAATCCTGGTATGAGCCGGCATAGACTGACTTTACCTTGATGTCGGGATGGCTCTTCTCGAAGTCGGCCACCATGCCGTCGACAATTTTGGTGATGGGGCCGCCCACTGCCACCGGATAGTAGAACTCCAGTTCCACGGGTGCGGCTTGGGCCCAGGCCGGCGCGGTGCTCAGGGCGCCCGCCAGGCCGATGATCAGGGTTTTGAGGACAGTGCGTCGCATAATGTCGTTTTCCTTGTGAGAAAGAAGTACGGTGGGAGGGGATTCAGGACAATTCGTTTGGGCTTGCCGCGCCGGCGTCGCGGGGTAGCACTTGGCCGGCGTCGTCGAAGAAATGCAGATACTCGTGGCGCCATCGCAGGCAGATGTGCTCATCGGCTTGTGCACGCACGTGGCCGGCAGCGCGCACCGCCACGCCTCGGTTGCCGCCGATCCGGCACACCACGATGGAGTCGGCGCCGAAGTACTCAACGGTTTCCACGGTGGCATCCAGGCACGCGCCAGCCGCGGCAGGGGGCGCCACAAGTTCGATATGCTCGGGCCGTATACCCAGTCGGCCGGCGGGCGTGATGGGCGCATCCGCGGGCAGCCAGCCTTGCAGTGCCTGGCATGTGGCATTGTCCAGCGTGAGCAGGTTCATGGGCGGTGTGCCGATGAAGCGCGCCGCGAATGTGCTGCGTGGCTGGCTGTACAGGCGGTCGGGCGTATCGTTTTGTTCGATGCGGCCGGCGTTCAGCAGCACAACGCGGTCGGCCATGCTCATGGCCTCGGTCTGGTCATGCGTTACATAGACCATCGTGATGCCCAACTGCTGCTGCAACGCGCGGATCTCGCGCCGCATGTCGTGGCGCAGTTGCGCGTCTAGGTTGGACAGCGGTTCATCCATCAGGCACACCGGCGCCTGCGAAATCACGGCGCGGCCCAGCGCTACACGCTGCTGCTGCCCGCCCGACAATTGTGACGGTTTGCGTTCGAGCAGCGCGGTGAGCCCCAGCAGTTCGGCCACTTGGCTCAGGCGCTGTGCATAGCGGGTACGCGGTTCTTTGCGCACGCGCAGGCCAAACAGGATATTTTCCTTTACGGTGAGATGGGGAAACAACGCATAACTCTGGAACACCATCGAGATCTTGCGTTGTGCGGGCGCCAGATCAGTGACATCGCGGCCGCCGATATACACGCGCCCGCTGGTCGGGGTGTCCAGCCCGGCGATCATGCGCAGGGTGGTCGACTTGCCGCAGCCCGAGGGGCCGAGCAGTACATTCAGCGTACCTGCCTGTAGCGTGAAGCTGATGTGATCCACCGCTGGCGGGGGCGTCGCGGCATGGCGTGGTGTTTCGCCGTACTGCTTCACGACAGACTCAAGAACAATCTCAGACATGCGTTTCCTGGTGTGTTGCTCGAAGCGTTTGTTGATGCGTTTGTTGATGCGTTTGTTGATGTGTGGTGGCGGCACACTTCGGTACGGATCGCTATTCGTCGATCAACGCACCCTCTTCACGAAAGGGGTAGGGGCCGGCGAACTTGCCGATGTAGGCATGGTGGGTGATCAATGCGCCGCCGCGCCATTCATGCAAATGAAAAGCGGACGGCTCCATGATGAAGGCGTCGGGCCCGTCGGGGCGCAGGTCCAGGACGATCTGGTGAGCGGTGCTGGGACAGATCGATACCACGGTTCCGCCGAAGCGCCGGAAAATCGTGCGGTGCACGTGTCCGCAGATAATGCGCTCTATATTGGGGTAGCGTGCTACCAGGCGCTCGAGCTCGGGTGCGCCTTCGAGCAGCCCCATTGCATCCATATGGGCGATGCCGGTTTCAAAAGGGGGGTGATGCATGGCAATAATCGTCGGCCGACCCGGTTGTTCCGCCAAGCGCTCTGCAAGCCATGCCAGCCGCACCGGGCACAGCTGGCCATGGCTTTCATGCGATACCACTGTATCGAGCATCAACAGGCGTACCGGGTAGTCATCAACGGTGTACTGCAGAAACTCGCTGTCGGTATGCAGGTAGGCGTGATCATTGAAGGTGCGTTTCAGCTCGTCTCGTGCGTCGTGGTTGCCGGGCATCAGAAAATACCGGCACTTCAATGCGTCGAGCATCTGGCGCAGGTGCGCGTATTCCTGCGGGCGGCCGAAATCGGTGAGGTCGCCGCTGATGATCACGGCATCGGGCCGCACATACAAGTTGTTCAGCGCTTCGATGGCGGGCGGCAGGTATTGGCCTGTCTCCACCACCCTATAGGCTTTTTGGCCTGGCATGCGTATGTGCAGATCGGTGATTTGTGCAATCAGCATAGAGGTTCTCGTGTGCTGGGATGTTGGAAGGATTTCAGCGTGCGGCAACGGTTCCTCCTTCGACAATGCAGTGTGCCAAGCGTATTGAAGGTGGGCGATGGCCCGCCAGGTTAGTGAGGAGCATGGCACAGGCGCGCGCGCCGAATTCGCGGCTGGGTTGCGCCACAGATGTGAGTGGGGGCGTCATCAGGCTACCGATCTTGATGCCGTCGAACCCGCATACAGAAATATCCTTCGGGACACGCAGACCCAATGTTGCAAGCTGAGAGATCACCGAACAGGCCAACAAATCGTTGGAGCAGAACAGCACTGTTGGTGCTTCGGGGCCATTGATCAATTGATACAGTGAGTCCATGTGCGCGCCGGTATGTTTGGGCGCAATCCAGTGCCGCACCTCGGGCAGCCCAAGCACTTTCGCCTGGCGGCGCGCCCCCTGGAGCCGCAGGCGTGCGCGGTCAGACGCCGCCAGCGGGCCGCTGATGAAGCCGATGCGGCGATGCCCGAGTGTGGCCAGGTGCGACACCATCGCCGCCGCTGCCGCGCTGTTGTTTACTGAAACAAAAGGCAGCGTGCGCGACTCGTTGTAGACCAATATGTATGGCATGCCCTGTTTGCGCAGTGCGCGCAGCATATGGTTGCGGGCGGGGTTGCCTACCGTGAGAATCAGCCCTTCCACACGGTGGTCCAGAAGCTCATGGACAGCGCTGGCCTCGGTTTGCGGCTGGTAGCCTGAGGTGGACATCATGACGCTGTATCCTGCCGCTCGGGCGTGGGCTTCGGCGCCTTCGAAGCATTCGGCGAATACGGGGTTTGTGAGGGTAGGCAGCAGCAAGCCTATGGTGCGTGTATGGCCCGCTCGCAGGCTGCTGCCTACACGGTTGGGCCGGAAACCGCTGTTGTGTGCAACGGCACGTATGGCTGTCAGTGTTTCGTCACGGACGAGTTCGGGGCGGTTGAAGGCACGCGACACTGTGGCGGGCGATACGCCTGCCTGGCGTGCAATCTCGATGATCGAGACTGGGGTTTTGCGCCGCATGTCGTCCACAATGTTCTCCCGGGAGGGGTGGGGATTGAAAACGTTTTCATCATAAGCATCAAATGTTGCCGCCTGATTACTGCAACTGCGCGCAAGCCCGGCGCGCGGCTCATCGGCACGCCAAGCTTTAGCCGCAGTATACGAGCCGGTGAGAGCGAGCGTATGCAGGAAACCCCGGGTTGTGTCATCTGATTGGCTGTGGCTGGCAACGCGATGCCGGGCCTAGTGGCGTTCAAGCCCATTACCTGCCCGAAAGGTTGCGGGCTGCTATGCACTGGGTCAACCGTGATCTGGCGGCAATTGGGCCGATGCGCGCCGACATGCGCAGGACGCGACGATGGGCACTTGGGCCCGCGCCAGCGCCACCGTTCGGGCGTAATGCAACAGCGCGGTGCTGAAAGGATAAAGCTTGGCATCTGTGGGGAATGGTTCCCGGAGGATGCAAGACCAGTGGCCGAAGCGGATGTACACATGGAGCCGCATCGGTACAAACGCCTCGAATAGATCTGGAAGATAACGAACAACTGACTCGGGTAGCGCTTTGCGCATCGCCGGCAATGCTGAAGACGCCTCACCCAAGACCATAACGGCTCAAAAACAAAACCGGCGTCGATTGTGTCGACGCCGGTTTTCGGGGTATATGCAGTGCCGTTCCGATCAGGAATCTGGCTGCCGGTCTGTCGCGTGTGGCGACAGGACGGCGGGAATAACAAGCATCAGGCGGCGATCGCCTCAGCCTTGCGGCTGACCGCATGGCGATTGACCGCGCCCAGAATGGCCAGGAACGAGGCTGTGACAATATCCTCGTGAATGCCGACGCCAAACCCGGTCGGTGAATCCCCTACGCGCACCTCTACATAACTGGCTGCGCGCGTATCCGCACCTGTGCCGATCGCGTGTTCGGTGTAATCCATAATCTTGATATCCGCATCCAGCGCGGCCACGAAGGCCGAGATCGCACCATCACCTCGGCCGACCAGATTGCGGATTTCGCCGTTTTCTTCCAGTTCGACTTCGATCTGGAACTGCTGGCCCTTGCCCGCCTTCGGATCGCCCGTTACGCGGTGGCGCACCAGCTTCCACGGCTTGTCCAACTTCAGGTACTCGTCGGCGAAAATATCGTATACCTGCGTCGCCGTGACTTCGGCGCCTGTTTGGTCTGTCACGCGCTGGATGGCGCGGCTGAACTCAATCTGCAGGCGGCGCGGCAACACCAGGCCGTGCTCCTGTTCGAGCAGGTACGACACGCCGCCCTTGCCCGACTGGCTGTTCACGCGGATCACCGCATCGTAGCTGCGGCCCAGGTCGGCCGGATCAATCGGCAGGTACGGGACTTCCCAGAGCGCATCGGGCTGCTGCTGCGCGAAGCCCTTTTTGATTGCATCCTGGTGCGAGCCCGAAAACGCCGTGAAGACGAGATCGCCCGCATAGGGGTGGCGCGGATGTACCGGCAATTGGTTGCAGTATTCGACGCAGCGGCGCACTTCATCGATGTCGGAGAAATCCAGGCCGGGGTGGATGCCCTGGGTATACAGATTCAATGCCAGCGTAACCAAGTCTACGTTGCCGGTGCGCTCGCCATTGCCAAACAGGCAGCCCTCGATGCGGTCGGCACCCGCCATAACGGCCATCTCGGCGGCCGCCACCGCGGTGCCGCGGTCATTGTGTGGGTGCACGCTCAGCACGATACAGTCGCGCTTGTTCAGGTTATTGTGCATCCATTCAATCTGGTCGGCATACATATTGGGCGTGGTCGCCTCGACCGTTGCCGGCAGGTTGTAGATGATCTTGGATTCGGGTGTGGGCTGCCACACTTCGGTCACGGCATTGCAGACGTCCAGGGCGAATTCGGGTTCTGTTGTGCTGAACACCTCGGGCGAGTACTCGTAGCGCCAGTATGTTTCAGGGTGCTCGGACGTCAGTTGCTTGACCAGGCGTGTGCCGTTCAGCGCAATCTGCTTGACCTCTTCTTTGCTCATGTTGAAGACGATCTTGCGGAACGCGGGTGCGCAGGCGTTGTACAAGTGGACGATGGCTCGCTTGGCGCCAGCGGCGGATTCGACCGTGCGGCGGATCAGGTCGTCGCGCGACTGGGTGAGCACAATAATGGTGACATCTTCAGGGATACGCTGTTCGTCGACCAGCTTGCGCACAAAATCGAAATCCGTCTGTGAGGCAGACGGAAAACCCACCTCGATTTCCTTGAAACCGATCTTGACCAACTGCTCGAAGAGGCGCAGCTTGCGTTCTACGCTCATGGGTTCGATCAGTGACTGGTTGCCATCGCGCAGGTCGGTGCTCATCCAGATGGGCGGATGGGTGATCCGCTTGCTGGGCCAAGTACGCTCGGAAAAATCACGTGCGAACGGCACAAATGGACGGTATTTGTCGGAAGGGTTGGCAATCATGGGGGCACCTGTATTCGATATTCTGCTGTACTTATGCGTTCACCGGGGTATTGCAGCGGCTATGCCTGCGAGGGGCGGGTAGCGATAAACGGTGGGTGAACGGAATAGGATTGTGGCGTGGAACGGCTGCCGAACTGCCACGCAACGCTAGGCCCGGCAACCGATCGGTAGCAGCAGGGGTAGGGCCAGTAGCGAGAGGGAGGCGCTGCGCGAGGATACGCAGGCAGGCAACGCTACTGCCGTGGAGCCGGCAGTAATGACATCTGGCGAGATGGCGTTGCGAATATTCATAAGGTGATAGTCCACCATATTTCTAGTGTGTTGGCAAGCCTTTTGTATCGCCCTGCGGGGCGGATGGCGGTGCGTCGGGCGCCGGCTCGGTTGATGCGCGTGGCGGCCGAAGCAGGGCGGCGTGGCTGCGTGCAAGGTGGATTTTGGCGGCGCGGCCGTGCCGAAGTTCGGCCGCTGTGCGTTGCAAATCGCCAACGGTAATAGGGTGGCGGCTATCGCGCCAGACCCAGCGCAGCACTTCCAGGGCCGGCTCGGACAGCTGCGACGCGAGCATGGCGACGGTGGATTCGTTGACCAGGCGCTGCCGCACGCGCCTGCGGGTGCTTTGTACGAAGCCATACAGAAAATAGGCAATAATAAGCGTGCACAGGGCGACCACCGCCCACCAGAAAAACGGGTTGTACTGCTGCAGCAAGGCAACGGCCTGTACCCCAAGGGCCTGCAGGCCGCTATAGTCGATGCCTCGTCCGAAATCCACCAGGCGGTTCAGCAGGTCATACCAAACCAGTGCCACCACTGCAACGACCACCACGCAAAGTATGATTTGCGAGGCGGTCAGCTTCAGCAATGTGCTGCGCAGCAGGGCGTGGTCGGCGGCGGTCGGCTGGTGTGGGGATGTGGTCGGCTTCATACTGGGTATTTTATCTATGCAATCGCGTCAATCACTAGAGCTTCGTCAGCATCAGCAACTGGCCCTGACGCCGCAGCTGCAGCAATCGATCCGGTTTCTGCAGTTGTCGACGCAGGATCTTGAGCTTGAAGTGGCGCACGCGCTGGACGAAAACCCCCTGCTCGAACGCGAGGAAGAGTATGACACCGAAGCCGATGGCTCGGTGGCGGGGGAAGAGCGCGCGCAGGAAGACCGATGGGCGACGCAGGGCGTTGGCGGGCGCGCCAGCACTGCGAATGCCGACGATGAAGCGGTGCGGCCCGAGGCCGCCATCCCCGAAACCCTGCAGGACCACCTGCTTGAGCAACTGCAGCTCACGCGCGCCTCTCCGCGCGACCGCGGTCTGGTCACGATCCTGATCGACGAACTCGACGACAATGGCTACCTGGCCACGCCACTGAGCGATATCCACGCCTGTCTGCCGCCAGAGCTGAGCGTTGAGCCCGAAGAGCTGCATGCTGCCCTGCGGCTGCTGCAATCGTTCGACCCACTCGGAATCGCCGCCACCTCACTTGGCGAATGCCTGGCGCTGCAACTGAAGAGCCGCCACGCCAGCGGCGACCTCGCCACCGACGAGCAGGCCTATGCCTGTGCGCTGCGCATTGCTGATCAGCACCTCGAGATACTTGCCACGGGCAACCTGACGCGCCTGCGCGGTGCGCTGGGTTGTGATGCAGCCACGCTGCAGGCGGCCCATGCCTTGTTGTTGTCGCTTGAGCCCCGGCCCGCGCGCAATTGGGCCGGCTCGCCGGCCGATTACATCATCCCCGACGTCTTGGTGCGCAGTGTGGGCAAGCGCTGGCGGGCCAGCATTAACCCGGCGGTCATGCCACGGCTGCGCGTGAATGTTATCTACGAAACGCTACTCGATAAGGCGCCCGAATCCGCCGCTATGCAGGCACAGCTGCAGCAGGCGCACGGTTTGATTAAAAGCATGCACCAGCGCTTTGTCACCATTTTGCGGGTGGCGCAGGCCATTGTGGATCGCCAGCAGGGTTTTTTCGAAGAGGGCGTGCAGGCCATGAAACCGCTGGTGCTGCGCGATATCGCCGAGGTCCTGGGCATGCACGAGTCCACCGTGTCACGTGCCGCGCGTCAAAAGTATGCCCAGACGCCCTGGGGGGTGTTCGAGCTCAAGCGCTTCTTCGGCACCGCGGTGCAGACGGACGACGGCGAAGCCACGTCCGCCACCGCCGTGCGCTCCCTGATCGCCAAGCTGGTACAGGCCGAATCACCACGCAAGCCGCTGTCCGACAGCCAGATCGCGGCGAGACTGGCCGAGCAGGGCGTCGTCATCGCCCGGCGCACTGTGGCCAAATATCGCGAGGCCGCCGGCATTGAGCCTGCGATTTTGCGCAAGGCCCGCGCCAGCCTCGATCCAGGCACTCCAGGCTGAGTCCAGGCACTCCAGGCTTAGACGAACGCCCAATACCGGCTATCACCTCTAGCTTCGATGCGGTTGCCGGCACAGATACCTGGCACAGATACCTGGCACAGATACCTGGCACAGATACCTGGCACAGATACCGGCATTGATACCGGCATTGATACCGGCATTGATACCGGCATTGGCCCGTCGATGAAAACCCCTTTTAAAACAGGGGATTGCGTGATGAAAAATAACGACAAAAGTTACAGATGGATAATTGCATTACATAAAGGATTGGTTGATAATTATTCTCATGTTTATTTGTATCTGTAATGCCATCACTGAACGCCAGGTTCAGGAAGCTGTCGCCCAAGGGGCTGACACCATGGGCGCCTTGCAAGGGCAGCTCGGTGTCGGTACGTGCTGCGGTTGCTGTTCCGATACAGCGGCTGAGTACCTGCCGGGTGGCCGCTATGCCAGCGAAAACGTGCTTCGTTCCGCGCAAGCCACTCCTGTGGAAGCTGCAGCCAACGACACGGGCTTGGGCGGTATGGTCGAAGTTGCCATCCGCCGCGCCTGATCATACCCGCCTGCGCGCATCGTTCCGTAACATTTGCTGGCAATTTTGTTTTGTCAGCTGGCTGGCCTGTCGTTGTCTTCGGCACGCGTCAATGTACGGCTTATTTATGCGTCCCAAAGCGGGGCGTGTTGTCGGTTTTTCCGTTCTCGCCTCCCTGCGTGATACGCCCATAGCCCTGTATCCGCCCATCTCACCCGCCGGCAGCACGCCCATGTGGGTATAAAAGCATTCAAAAAATCAATTCATTCTTATTCTCACACAGCGTCCGAACACGCCTGTAATGCCTTGATTTGCAATGATGAAAGCCTAAACAATTGACTGCGCAACATGGTAGCCTTATGGCTAGCCCGCACGTTCTTGCAGCGTGTGGCGATGATTAACGATACCAAGCAGGAGCGCGGCCATGAAAGGCGACCCCACCGTAATCAAACATCTCAACGCACAGTTAAAGAACGAGCTTACGGCCATCAATCAGTATTTTCTGCATGCGCGCATGCTCAATCACTGGGGCATGGACAAGCTCGGCAAGCATGAATACGACGAGTCCATCGGCGAAATGAAGCACGCAGACCGCCTGATCGAACGTATTTTCATGCTCGATGGCCTGCCCAATTTGCAGGATCTGCACAAGCTGCTCATCGGGGAAAACGTGCCCGAGATCCTTTCCTGTGATCTCAAGCTCGAGACGGCGGCCCAGGCCACCGTGAAAGAAGCCATGGCTTACTGTGAATCCGTGCGCGATTTCGTTTCTCGCGATCTGTTCCAGGACATCCTGAACGACACCGAAGAGCATATCGACTGGCTGGAAACCCAGATCGAACTGGTTGATCGCGTCGGCCTGCAGAACTACCTGCAGTCGCAGATGGGCAGCGCAAGCTGATCGTAATCACGCCGGCTGCGGTCGGTATGTACGCCAGAAGGGCCCGGTGCACGCCCGCGTAGCGCTGCGAACGGGCAAAAAGGCTCCCCAAAAAAGGGAGCCTTTTTGTTGAGCAGCAGATGTAATGGGTGCGGGCGTGCGGCAGCAAGGATGCTGATGCAACGGGGTGTCGATGCAAGTGCCGTTTACACGGATTGAGTGCCGTCACACAGCGTTGGCGACAGCGGCAGGCCTGGGACGCTAGAACGACTTGGCTGGGCAGTCGGGCACACGACCCCAGGCATTATTGGGCTCGCAATACTTGTTGCGCGCCGCCCAGGCACAGCTGGGACGATCGAAGAAGCCCTTGGCGCTGCATGCCTGCAGATCCTGGCGTAGGCTGGCTTGCCAAGCGCGGTTGTTGGCGGGTGCTGTGGGTGGCGGCGGGGGAGGAGGCGGCGCCATCTCGACCGGTTGCAGCGGCACACTGTCGCCCCCCAAGCCCAGGCCGGTGACATCGGCAATCCCCTTGAGCGCAGGCACATTGCCTTCGGCCAGCATGCGGGCTTCGTCCATGGTGATGGTCGTGGTGGCGACGTGAATGGCTGGGTTGGTAGTTACACTTTTTGTAGAGGGTTCTTCCAGCTGCCAGGCCACTTGCGTAGGCGCATCGGGCACACCCAGGCGGCCATTGACCAGCGGCTGGGGCGGGCGGGCAGTGAACGGGCGGCCGTTGGCATCTAGCACAGGCACGGCGTCCAGTTCGGGGTGCACGGGAATGACGGGCGCTGTGGGGCCGTGCGCCACCAGCCAGTCGCCCAGTTTCAGGCCACCCCAGGCTGATGCGCCTGCGGCCACCAACAGTACTGCAAAAATAAAACGCCAGGACATTGTTACTCTCTGTATGCCACGATAGGCCTAGTGTAAACACGTTGGCATGCGGGCCCGGTTGATACCGCTGTGCTGACTCCTATGCGCCCTTGCCGAAAACCTTGCCACCGTGTTCGCGCATGGTATGAAAAGTAATGCCAGGGTAAAGCTCTTGCGCAACCCGGAGCTGGGCAGCCGACGATGCCAGAAACGCAAGGGCTTCCACCACATCATAGGCGATGTTGGCCGCATTCGCGTTCATGAATTTTCGCAATACCTGGGGGTCTTCCGCTGTAAACCAACGTGCCATGTTGTAACGCGAGGACATCATGCGGGCATCGACGCCGTACTCGGTCTTGAGGCGGTGGGCCACGACCTCGAACTGCAGTTGCCCCACAGCACCCAACAACAGCGCGCCACCGGCGATTTCGGGGCGGAATACCTGGATAGCGCCTTCTTCGCCAAGCTGAGTCAGGCCTATGCGCAATTGTTTGGTGCGTAAAGGATCTTTGACTTCTACGGCTTGGAAGAGTTCGGGCGCAAAAAACGGCAGGCCAGTGAACTGCAGCACCTCGCCTTCAGTGAGCACGTCGCCAAGCTGGAGGACACCGTGATTGGGAATGCCGATGACGTCGCCTGCGTAGGCTTCGTCGAGCAGTTCGCGGCGCTGCGACAGGAATGACACCACGTTGTTGGGGCGGATTTCTTTACCTGTGCGGGCGACTTTGAGCCGCATGCCGCGCTCGAACTTGCCCGAGCTGACGCGCACGAAGGCGACGCGGTCGCGGTGGGCAGGGTCCATATTGGCCTGTACCTTGAAAACGACGCCGCTGAACTTGCCTTCGTCGGGCTCGACGGTACGTTGCAGCGCGGCGCGTGGGCCGGGCCTGGGCGCAAGCTCGACGAGGGCATCCAGGACTTCCTGAACCCCGAAATTATTGATGGCGGAGCCAAAGAACACAGGGGTTTGCCGGCCAGCCAGAAAGGTTTGATGATCAAATGCGGGTGCGGCGGCCTGAATAAGCTCGATCTCGTCGCGGGCCTTGCTGAAATTGTCGCCGAAACGCGCGGCAATCTCGGGGTTGTCCAGGCCGTTGATCAGGTCGTCGTGGTCGTCGCGGCGCTCCTGGCCGGCGCGGAAGACGCGCATGCGATCGTTGCGGATATCGAACACGCCGCCAAACTGGCGCCCCATGCCGACAGGCCAAGAGAACGGCACAGCGTCCATCCCCAGGTGGGATTCGATTTCGGACAGCAGGTCGAGTGGCTCGCGCACTTCGCGGTCGAGCTTGTTGATGAAGGTGATGATGGGGGTATTGCGCGCCCGGCAGACTTGCAGCAGGCGGATGGTTTGGGGCTCGACGCCGTTGGCGGCATCGATCACCATCAGGGCTGCATCCACCGCGGTCAGTACGCGGTAGGTGTCTTCGGAGAAGTCTTGGTGACCCGGGGTATCGAGCAGGTTGATCACGCAGTCGCGGTATTCCATTTGCATGACCGATGACGCGACGGAAATACCGCGCTGCTTTTCGATTTCCATCCAGTCGGAGGATGCGTGGCGGCTGGCCTTGCGCGCTTTGACGCTGCCGGCGATTTGGATCGCGCCTGCAAACAGCAGCAGCTTCTCGGTGAGCGTGGTTTTACCGGCGTCTGGGTGGGAGATGATGGCGAACGTGCGCCGGCGGGCGACTTCTTGCTTGATTGAACTCATGGAGGGATTTTAGCTTGGCTGGCCTCAGTCTTTGGCGTGATGGCTGAATGTGGCGAGTACCGTGCCCGCCAGCACAAACAGCGTACCGAAAACACGGTTGAGCCAACGAATGTGGCGAGGGTTGCGCAGCAGCCGCAGCAGGCGCTCGGCCAGGGTGGTATAGCAGCCCATCGCCACCAAGTCGGTGGTACACAGGGTGGCGGCCATGGCGGCGTACTGCAGCGCCATGGGTTGGGAAAGATCCAGAAACTGCGGCACTACGGCCAGCAGAAACACAGTGCCCTTGGGGTTGGTGATATTGATCAGAAAGCCGCGCAGAATCAGGTCGTGCCGGCGGAACTCGGGCTGCTGCTGAGCGTGAACGGCAACCGGGGCGGCGTCTGTGGTGAACTGGCGCCAGCCCAGGTATACCAAATACCCCACCCCCAGCCATTTGACGACCGCGAAGGCGGTTTCGGAAGCCGCCAGCAGTGCGCCCAGACCGACCGCCACAATCAGGAACTGCGCCAGCAGGCCCAGTTGCAGGCCTATGGTCGTCCAGTAGCCGCGCCGGAAGCCATAGCGCAGGCCCGAACTCATGGCGCTGATGGCGCCAGGGCCGGGCGAAAACGAAATCGCCCAGGACGCTGCGAAAAAGGCCAACCAGGTTGAAAACGACATGATTGCGGCGAAGCGAGAGATCAAAAGCCCTGCGGCGGTTGCACGCAGGGGCGGGAGGGTGGCTTACTTGGCCAACAGGGCGGCGCGCTGCGGCGCGGGGCGCTGCGACGGGCGATTGTCGCGGCGACCGCCCTCGGCAGCCGCACGCGGCATGGTGTCGCTGTGTGCGCCCGGGCGTCGGGCCTCGGCTGTTGCGTGTGCGGCACCCTCGGTACGGGCAAAGTGCTCGCGGCGTGCGGGTGCGTTTTCACGTGCACCAGCCGGCCGCCCTTGCCCGGCGGGGCGTCGGGCGCGTTGGCCTTCGGGGCGGCCCTGGCCGGCACTGGCGCGGCGCTCATCACCGCCGTTGCCGCGGGGGCGATTTTCGTCACCCCCGCGTCCGTTGCCGGTGCGCCGTGCACCGCCATTAGCGCCCGCGCTGCTGCGGCGCTCGCCACCGCTGCGCTCGGCATCGCGCTCCTGCGCCGGTTCGGCGCGGACCATGTCAGGCGTCCAGCCTTCGATGGTGGTGCGCTCAATTGGGCGTTTGATCAGTTTTTCGATGGCGGTCAGCAGCTTGACCTCAGTGCGGTCGACCAGCGACAGGGCCGAGCCCTCGCTGCCGGCGCGGCCCGTGCGGCCGATGCGGTGCACGTAATCTTCAGGCACATTGGGCAGCTCGAAGTTGACGACATGGGGCAACTGGTCGATATCGATACCGCGGGCGGCGATATCGGTGGCCACCAGCACGGCAACCTTGCCGTCCTTGAAGCCGGCCAGTGCACGCGTGCGGGCGGCCTGGCTCTTGTTGCCGTGTATGGCAGCGGCGGACAGGCCGTCCTTGACCAGTTTTTCGGCCAGGCGGTTGGCGCCGTGCTTGGTGCGCGTGAAGACCAGCACCTGGTGCCAGCCGCTTTCCCGGATGATGTGGCTGAGCAGGTCGCGCTTGTGCGATTGCTCGGTCAGCACGACGCGTTGGCTGACCAGCTCGGAGGCGGTGTTGCGGCGCGCGACGGAAATCTCGATCGGATTCTTTAGCACGGTGTGCGACAGTTCGCGGATTTCGTCGGAGAACGTGGCTGAGAACAGCAGGTTCTGGCGCGTTTTGGGCAGCAGCGCCAGCACGCGGCGGATGTCGCGGATAAAGCCCATGTCGAGCATGCGGTCGGCTTCATCCAGTACCAGGATTTCGACGCCCGATAGGTCGACGGTTTTTTGCTGCGTATGGTCCAGCAGGCGGCCGGGCGTGGCTACGAGGATATCAAGCGGCTTGCGCAACGCGCTGATCTGCGGGTTGATGTTGACCCCGCCGAACATCACCATCGAGCGGATCTGCGTGTACTGGCTGTATGTGCGAACGGATTCTTCGACCTGTGCGGTGAGTTCGCGTGTGGGGGTGAGGATCAGGACGCGTGGCCGGCCAGGTTTGCGCGCCGTCGCGGGCTGTTGCAGCAGGCGGTGCAGAATGGGTAGCGTGAAGCCGGCCGTTTTGCCGGTGCCGGTTTGGGCGGCGGCGAGGACGTCGCCGCCCTGGATGACTTGTGGGATGGCCTGGGCCTGGATAGGGGTGGGGCGTTCGTAGCCAGTATCGGCAACGGCGCGCAAAAGGGGTTCTGCCAGGCCAAGGTCGGCAAATGTGGGTTGGGTAGACAAGGAAATTACTCCAGCGACAAGCCTATCGCTCGGAGTCGAGAGATACCAATCTAGGCAGGCGATGCTAGGGGTTGAGGGCAAATAAGCCGGATGCAAGACGGAACCGCTTGCGAAACGTGCGGTGATTGGCACCACGCACAAGTTGTCAATTGTAGCGCAGTGCGGCCGCCTATGTCCAAATTTGTGACGTAAGTGTTTATGTCGTTCGCAGAGGCGGGCTCATCCGGCACCGACACCAGCACCGGCACCGGCACCGGCACCAGCAATCGGCACCAGCAATCGGCACCAGCAATCGGCACCAGCAATCGGCACCAGCAATCGGCACCAGCAATCGGCAATTATTTCAATGAGAGTAATTCTCATTAAGATATAATCTAAGCGATGCATTAAAGCTTTCTATCGGGCCGCCTTCCGCAAAGCGGTCGGGCAGTCGGGCGCCCTGGGCAGGCACCTCTTGGCAGGTCACGCATTTTCCCTATCGTTGAACCTCATCATTATTCCTGTAAGCAGGAGGCATTCCATGCAAATGCATTATGTACTGCAGTCCGGCCCTCTAGGGGCGATCACGGCGCGCGGGGCAGATCCCTGGGCGCCGTCGCGCACCGATGGGCCTCATTGGTTGGGTGTGGCCTGGGCCTGCCTGCTGGTCGCGGCGGCCGGTGCGAGCGGAGGGCTGGCGCTGGCATTGCCGCTGGCGTTCGCAGCCGGTGCGGCCCGCCAGATGCGCTACAGCGGGCGCAAGCCGCGCCGCTACGCGCGGAGCGGGTGCTGAACAATGCCAGCGCTATTTGCGCAGCGTATGGCCGATGCCCTGCAGGTACTGCTGCTTCCGCTGCTGGCAGTTTTGGTAGCCGTCTTTCTGTATGCGGTCTACGAACTGGGCAGGCTGGCCATGGCGGCCTGGCAGCGGCGTGGCCGCCGCCCCGGAGAAGCATGGCAGGATTTGCGTTGCTTTACGCTGTTGCATTGGGCGGCTTGCCATCCGGCCGCCAGCGATGGCGACTGGGACATCGCCGCGCGACGGCTGCTCGCATGGCCGCGGCTGCTTATTGTGGCTGCGCCCATGCTGGGGCTGGCGGCTGGCCTTGCCCTGGCGCAAGATGCGGCGGGTGCCTCGGCCGCCATTTTGCAGTGGCCGGTCGGCATGCCGGCGGTTGCGCCCCAGGGCAGCCCGTTCGCGGCCAATGCACTGGCGCCGTTGGCGATCGGCCTGCTTATCTCTGTGCATATGTTGGTCATCGCCACGGTGCGCCGCGGCTGGCTCGACGAGGAACTCGCTTGGCTGCATGCGCGCACCGCCCAGCAGCGTGAGCGCGAAGCCAGGTTGGCTGCGGGTGTGGGTGGGCAGCCGGCAGGGGGCGGGCCCTAGGGGGTTGTGGCTCATGCAGTCGGCCCAAAAGCAGAAGGCCGCGGCAGCGGGCGTGATCGCCGCATGCGGTTTCCCGTTGCGTTTACCGGCGGCGGCTGGTGTAATTTATGCGTTTCCCTTCACCGAGACTGCCTCATGAAACGCATCATTCTTCTGTTGCTCGCCCCGCTGCTCTCCGTTGTACTGACCGGCTGTGGCTATAACGAAATCCAGCGGCTCGATGAACAGGTCAAGGCGTCGTGGTCGCAAGTGCTCAACCAATATGAACGGCGGGCCGATCTGGTGCCCAAGCTCGTCAATTCGGTCAACGCCTACATGGTGAACGAGCGCGCGGTGCTCACGCAGGTCACCGAAGCACGCGCCAAGGTGGGCAGCATCAATATCACCGCCAACGACCTGAAGGATCCAGCCATCATGGCGCGCTTCAATCAGGCACAGGGCGAACTGTCTTCGGCGCTGTCACGGCTGATTGCGGTATCCGAAAACTATCCCCAGCTGAAAAGTGATGGCTTGTTCCGCGATCTGATGACGCAGCTCGAAGGCACGGAAAACCGCCTGGCCACTGAACGGGGCCGCTATGTGCAGGCGGTACAGGCGTACAACCTGTATATCCGTCAGTTCCCGACGTTGATCACCGCCAAGATTTTCGGCTATCAAACGATCCAGAATTACGGCACAGACAAGCAAGACCAGATCACCCGCGATCCTGAAGTCAAGTTCACGCTGCCGGAGCCAGCCAAGCCATGACGTGTACGTGGGCATGTGTTCAACCCATGTCGCGCGCGGGGCGGGGTGATGTCCCGCAGGCGTTGGTGCGCACGAGGCGTGGGCATTACGGCGTCCAGGTCGCGCGGGGTGTGCGGCTGGGTGCGCTTGCGCGCTGCTTGGCATGGCTGGCGTTGTGCGCGGCCATGATCTTTGGCGTGCTGCAGCCTGCACAGGCGCAGCAGGTAAAGGTGCCAGCGCTCAAGAGCTGGGTAACCGACCTGACAAACACGCTGGACGCGGCCACAAAAAACAGCCTGGAACAGAAGCTGGCCGATCTCGACCGCCGCAAGGGGGCGCAGATTGCCGTGCTGATGGTGCCCACCACTGGCGAGGACACGGTTGACAGCTACGCACGGCGGGTATTCGATGCCTGGCGCATCGGCCGCGCCAAGGTTGATGATGGCATCCTGTTTCTGATTGCCAAGGATGATCGCCGGCTGCGCATCGAAGTAGGTTATGGGTTGGAGGGTGCGGTGCCCGATATTGCTGCCGGTCGCATCATTCGCGAGATGGTCGCCCCGCGCTTCAAGCAGGGCGATTTCGCAGGCGGCGTGTCGGCGGGCGTGAGCGCGCTGGTGGGCCTGGTCGATGGCGAGGCCTTGCCGCCCCCGCCCAAGGCAGAGGGTGACGCAGGGCAAGACGAGAGCCCGCTGGCCATGATTGCGCCCATGGCATTCATCGCGTTCTTCATGCCGCCGCTGTTCGCGGCGGCGGCGATCGGTATTTTTGCCTTCCTGCTATTCGGTAGCGTGGCCGGTGCCTTTATCGCCGCGGGCCTGGGTTTCATCGTCGCCAGCGTCGGGCGCGCCCTGGGTGTCAAGAGCCGCCATTTGGGTTCGCGCGCGGCGCGCCGGGGCGGGGTTATTGGCGGCATAGGGGGTGGCTTCGGCGGCGGTTTCGGTGGTGGCGGCGGCTTTGGCGGGGGTGGCGGTTTCGGGGGCGGCGGCGGTGGCAGTAGCGGCGGGGGCGGCGCATCGGGCAGCTGGTAGGTTGCGCCCTTTGGTGCTTTTATCTCACGCAAGCCCAGGCCGATCGCATGTGGCAGTCGCGGTGCATCGCACCTTACTGATCGATGCACGCGGTGTGCAAGCCAATTGAATCAGACACGGAAAGAAAGTGTATGCAACACCCACGTAAATGGAAGGCGATGACCGGGCTGGCCGCGCTCGAGGGGCATTGGCTGCGGCACCGGCATTTTGGAGATGCCCTGCTCGCGCGGGTGGCCGAGCGCATCCGACAGAGCGAGGCTGGCCATACGGGCGAACTGATGATCGCCATCGAGGCCGTCAGCCCCACACACGAGGGCGACAGCGGCTTGCGTGCGCTCGAGGTGTTTGGCCGCTTGCGCGCCTGGGACACGCCGTTGAACACGGGCGTATTGCTGTACTTGGCATTGGATCGGCACGCCATCCATATCATCGCCGATCGCGGTATCCGCGCGGAGAACACGCAATGGGCGGCCATTTGCGATGGCTTGCGCGAGCAATTGCGCCAAGGAAAATTTGAAGACGCCCTGTTCATGGCCATTGATGATATCGAGGCTGTGCTGGCTGGCGCCTGTCCGCCTCTGCCCGAAGGTGCCGTCAATACCAACGATTTGTCGAATCGGCCTGTGCTGCTGTAGCAACTCGGCGGGGGTGGTGCGATCAGTCGCTGGCCAATGCCAAGGCGAGAGACTTCACCGCCTGCCGACGGCGAGAGCCGTTGTCGAAGTCTTCGGACAGGGCTGACCACTGCGGCTGGCTGCGAGCTTCGATGAGGGCGTCGGGCAAGGCCTGTTTGCGCCAGCGTGCCCGTCTGGCTGATTCGGGTTCGTCGGTGCTCACCGCAGCCGCCATTTGTTCGTAGCCCGACGCTACGCCTGCCGCCTCGGCTGCTTCCTGTGCCGCTCCGGCGTGCGCCGCCATTGCCCGCGCTTCTCCGGTATGCGCCGGTTTCAGCTGTGTTGCGAGGGAGGGATCCGCTGCCATCTGCGCTTCGCCTATATGGCCTAGGTCGGCCAGCGCGATGGGGTCTTGTGCGGCATGGCCCCGGCGCTCGAGCGCATCGAGTAGGGCAAGCTGGCGCAAGGCCAGCAGACGCAGCACGGCGTCGTTTACCGTAATCTCGCGATACCCCTGCAGGCGCCCCATGACCCGTTTGCCGAGCTTGTCGGCGCCCTGCCACAGGCCGCCCACGGCAGCGCCCAACAAGGTGGCCGTGCCCAGGCTCAGGCCTGCTGTAAAGACATCGAGTGTGGCACCCGCCATGGCGCCCGCCGCCATGCCCTTGCCGACGTGCAAGCCGAAATCTTTCATGGCCTGCGGATGGAATAAGTCCATGCCCCAGCGCTCGCCCTCCAGGGGTAGCGTGTGAGCGGGGAAGACACTACTGTTGAAGTTATAGCGCTGCAGCAGCGCCCGCACGCAGGCCGTTTCACGTTCACGAACACGGCGGCGCAGGGTTTGGGTAGCCTGTTCCACGGCGTCGTCGTCGGGCTCGGACTGCAGCCGGAATGCGGCCACATCGAGCAGCATCTCAGCGATCAACCGCATGGCATCCTCGCGCCGCAGCTGGTGTTGCTGCGCCACGTCCGCCTTCAAGGCGGCCAGCAGGGGCGCGTGGGTGTCCATCAACAAGGCCAGTTTGTCGTAAAGCTGGGCTTCGCCGTCCAGCGCCGGCGCGACGGTATCGAATTCGGCAATGGCATGCAGGCCCAGGCGGGCCAAGGCCTCACGCCATGCCTTCAAGCGCTGCCGTGGGCCGTGTGTGAAATTGAGCACCGGCAGCAGCGGGTGGCCGCAGGCAGCCAGCAGTGTGAGTTCGTCTTTATGCTTGCCCAATACGGGATCGCGCACATCCACCACATACAGCCCGGCATCGCATTCGAGCAGCTTGCGCAGCACGCGCGCTTCTTGTTCGAACCGGCCACGGCTTTCGGGGCTTTGCAGAAAACGTTGGATGCGGTCGGGGCCGTCCAGACGCTCGCCCGGCGCGGTGAGCCGCTCCAGATAATCGAGCAGGGCGATTCCGTCTTCCATGCCGGGAGTGTCGTACAACTCGATGGCAGGTACGCCATCGACCAGCAGGCGCGCGCCTTCGACGTGACGCGTGGTGCCAGGCCTGTCGCGCACTTCGCCAAAATCGGGGTCGCGCGTGAGCGTGCGCAGCAGCGATGTCTTGCCCGTGTTGGTGTGGCCGACGACGGCCAACCGCAAAAGTGACGGCGAGGTCATGGTCCACCCTCTGTGGGCGCGGATGCTGGAGCCGGTGCCTGGCTTGCGCCCCCCGCCAACCAAACCAGGGATTCGCCCAGGCCGGATTCAATGTCTGTGTCGGCAAAACCCGCCGCCTGCAGGCGTTCACGCCATAGTGCCTCGCGGGAAGACTCGCCCGGCGGCACCGGCAGTGCCAGCCGTGTCTGGCTGGCCAGTTGCGCCAGCTCGGCGACGAGGGCAAGTGTGCCGCGGTCGGGTGTCTGGCGCGCATCGCAGACCAGCAGCATGCGTGCAGGCGTGGCGTGGGTGAGGCGGTCGAGTACGGCCTTGCGCTGCGTGCCGCTGTCGATCACCCCCACATTGGCTACGCCGGCGGCCAAGCCGGGCGGGGGCCAGCGCACGTCGGCGGGTAGCTCGATGCCCGCCAGCAGCGGCTGGCCGGGGCGCAGTGCGGCGGGTGTGGCGGTGCCGATCGCAGGGGTCACGTCTTTGCCGTCGGGGGCATCGATGCCGGCGCGCTCGCTGGCGGGCCAGAGGCGATCGCGCAGCTCCGCAAAACCCGGCAGAGAGGTATCCAGGCGAGGATGACGCAGGCGTGTGGCAGATATTACGAGGCTGATGGCCAGCGCCAGCACGCGGGGCAGCAGGGCGTAGATCACCAGGCAGCCGATGAGCCAGCCCGACCATTGCGCCTGCGCCTCAGCGGGGAGCGCTTGCAGCCCGTCGCTGGCACGGATTAGCTCGGCCGATGGCATGGAGAAACCCAATCGCGATGGCAGCCAGCCCAGCGTCGTTACCGTGGACACGAAGGCGTCGGGGGAAAGCAGCGTGGTTTCCCAATTGAATTGGTAGCGGCGCGTGGACAGCACGGCCAGCATCACCGCCAGCGCACTACCCAGACCCAGGCTCCAGAGCCCATGGCTGACGGCGCCCAGCACCCAGCGCACGGCGTTGTGCCGGGACAGCAGTTCGAGCAATGCGCGGGGCGCCAAGGCGGCGTCGGGCCCGCGCGCGAGCCGCCGTGTAAGCCATAGCCATGCTTCGCCCAGCCAACTGCCGCCGGTAGCCCCGGCCGGCCAGGCAAAGCTGGCGAGCCAGAACAGCAGCGTGAGGGTGTTCAAGCCTAGCAGCGCCGCCAGCGCCAGCATGATATTGACCGGCCGGCTGCCGTCGCCCAGCGCCCCCGATGCGGCGCCCGCGCCAGCGAACAGCGCCGCGACGGCCATGATGAGCAGCGCGGCGCGCGACATGCTTGCCCAGCGTGCAATGGTGGTGTCGAGCTTCTCACGAACGGCCAGCAGGCGCGCGCGTTCGAGAATGCGGGCGGCGAAGTCGCCGCCCCGTGTACGGGCGCGGCGCGCCTCGGCCTCATCATCCAGCGGGCCCCATAGGGTTTCGCGCAGGCGCAGGGTTTCGGCCAGCCAGTAGTCGCGCAGGGTAGAGGGTTCAGGCATCCGCGCGGACGTTGGTGGTGTGGGGACCGAGCCAGCCTGTGAGCTTGCGCTGTGCCTGGGCCTTGACCTCGGGGGTAATGTGGAAGGCGACGGTTGCAAGCGCCGCTGCCATTACCGTGAGGTCATCGGTGTAGCCGACGATGGGTGCCAGGTCGGGCAGTGCATCAAGCGGGAAGATGAAATACCCCAGCGCGCCGAGCATGACCCGCCGCGCCCATTTTGGTGTGGCTGGGTTCTGGACGGCGTAATAGAGATACAGCGCTTTTTCGAGCGCAAACCGGCTGATGCCCTTGACGCCGGGCCCGAGCTTGCGCCAGAAACGAGCCGGCGTGTAGGCCTTGCGGTAGCGGGTGTCGGTCATGTGTCCTCCGGTTTGGATACGCATGGTGCAAACATGATCCATTGTATCCGCAAGGAGAGGAGCGCATGGCGGCGCGCCCCATTGCGTCTGGGCGGCTGGCCGCCGCCCAGGATGACGCGGGGGCCTATGCCTTTTTCTTGACGATGAGCCCGTAGATGAACAGCACAATGATCGCGCCGATGATGGAGCCGATCCAGCCCGCCCCCTCGCCAGGCGCGTACAGGCCCAGCGCACTGCCGAGGTAACCAGCGACCACTGAGCCAACGATGCCCAGGATGACGGTGAGGATGATGCCCAGCTTCTGGTCGCCCGGCATGATAGCCCGTGCGAGCAGGCCTACGATAAAGCCGACGATCAACATGCTGATGATGCCCATGGTGCATTCCTTCTTCTTACGTGTTGAGAACAGCATCCCGCACGGAGGCGCCAGACTGGATGCAGGCTTTGCGTGTTTCCATCATAGGGTGCCTGTATGACACCTGCCATGACGCGACGATGCAAGTTGTATCAATGCATGTCCAGGCCATCGCGCGACAGATAATCCATAGTGGGCATCAAACCCAGCAGATGCTGGGTATACGGGTGCGCGGGCACGGTAAACAGCGTTTCGGTATCGGCCACTTCGAGCAGCTCGCCGTGTCGCATCACGCCAACACGGTCGCACATCTGGCGGATGACCGGCAGGTCGTGGCTGATGAACAGCATGGTCAGGCGCAGTGTTTCCTGCAGATCCTTGAGTAGATTGAGGATCTGGGCCTGGATCGACACGTCCAATGCGGATGTGGGCTCGTCGCAGATCAGAAAACGCGGCCGGGTGGCGAGTGCGCGCGCGATGCAGATGCGCTGACGCTGGCCACCGGAGAACTCGTGCGGAAAGCGCATCAGCGCGCGCTCGCCCAGGCCCACGTAGTCGAGCAGCCCGGAAACGATGCGGCGCACCTCGGCGTCGCTGCGCGCCAGGCGATGAAAACGCATGGGCTCGGCCACGATGTCGAGTACACGCATGCGCGGATTGAGCGACGAGAACGGATCCTGAAACACCATCTGGATCTGCCTGCGGTATCTGCTCATCGCCTGGGGGCTGGCTGTGCCGCCGACATCGATACCCTCGAACTGTATGGCGCCGCTGCTGGGCGTATACAGGCCCGCAATCAGGCGTGCAATCGTGGATTTGCCCGAACCGGACTCTCCGACCAGCCCGAATACCTCGCCTTCGCGCAGCGCGAAGCTGACGCCCTTGACGGCATCGAGCGTAAGGCGTCGGCGGGCGAAAAAGGAGTCGCGCAGCAGAAAGCGCATGCCCAGGCCCTGGACTTGTACAAGCGCCTGATCTGTCTGCCGAGCAGATGTGCGCCGTTCGCGCAGCCAGGCAATGGCCGCCTCTTGCGCTGCCGGGTCGCCAGGCGCTTCGGCGCTTTCGATATAGCTGACCATGGGAAATCGGCGCAGCTTGATGTCTGCGCGCGGCACGGCCGAGATCAGGCTGCGCGTATAGCGGTGCGCGGGCTCGCCCAGCACCTGCCGTGTGGGGCCTTCCTCCATCAACCGGCCGCGGTACAACACGGCGACGCGGTCTGTGACTTCGGCGATTACCCCCATGTCGTGGGTGATCAGGATCATACCGACCTGGCGCTCCTTGCACAGTGCACGCAGCAACGCCAGGATCTGGGCTTGGATGGACACATCCAGGGCGGTGGTGGGTTCGTCGGCGATGATGACTTCGGGTTCGCAGCACAGCGCCAGCGCAATTACCACGCGCTGGCGCATGCCGCCAGAGAACTGATGCGGATACTGCGCCAGCCGTACGTCTGCCTGCTCGATGCCTACGCTTTCCAGCAGGGCAATGGCGCGGGCCCGGGCCTGGGCTGCGTTCAAGCCCAGGTGCAGCCGCATTGTTTCAACGAGCTGCTGTTCTATCGTCTGCAGCGGATCCAACGAGGTCAGCGGATCCTGGAAAATCATGCCAATGCGGCGTCCGCGTATCTTGCGCAAGGCGGCTGGCGGAAGGTGGTCGATGCGTTCGCCATCGAGCAGCACGCGGCCGCCCGTCATTTTTCCGGGAGGCTCCAGCAGCCCGATCACCGCGTTGCCAATGGTGGACTTGCCCGCACCGGATTCGCCCACCACCCCCAGGATCTCGCCTTTGTCCAGTGCCAGGCTGACACCCTGTATCGCCATGACGTTGCCGCGGCGGCTGGCGAACTCGATGTGCAGGTCTTCGATTGTCAGCAGGGCCATGGCATACCTAGCGCAGCTTGGGGTTGAGCGCATCGCGCAGCCAGTCGCCCAGCAGGTTGACAGAGAGCGCCAGCAGCACAAGCGCGACACCCGGGAAGATGGAGATCCACCATTCACCCGAAAACAGATAGCTGTTGCCGATGCGGATGAGTGTGCCCAATGATGGTGTGGTGGGCGGTATGCCCACGCCCAGAAACGAGAGGGTGGCCTCGGTGATGATGGCGATGGCGAGGTGTATGGTGGCAATCACCAATACCGGCCCCATCACATTGGGCAGGATATGGCGGCGCAGAATGGTGAACGGGCGCATGCCGATCAGCCGCGCAGCCTGCACGTATTCCTTGTTGCGCTCTACCATGGTCGCGCCGCGTACGGTGCGCGCGTACTGTACCCACCCCGAAATGCCGATCGCGAAAATCAGCACATACAAGGCCAGGGTATCGTGCAGGTCGCGCGGCAGCAGGCCGCGTGCAATGCCATCGATCAGCAGTGCGATCAAGATCGCGGGAAATGATAGCTGCACATCGGCGATGCGCATGATGACGCTGTCGATGCGCCCGCCCGCATAGCCGCTGATCAGGCCCAGTGAAACGCCTACCACCAGCGAAAACAGCACCGAGGCGATGCCAACCAGCAGCGAAATGCGCGCGCCATAGAGAATTGCAGACAGTAGGTCGCGGCCCTGGTCGTCCGTACCCAGCAGAAAGCGCGGATCGCCATCCGCATGCCAGATGGGCGGCAGGTTGGCGTCCAGCAGATCCAGCGAGGCGAGGTTGAAGGGATCATGCGGCGCCACCCACGGTGCGAGCACGGCGCCCGCGATGATGAGGAACGCCACTGCGGCGGACAGCAGGGCGTGCGGAGAATGGATGAAGCTGTCGAACAGGTCATTGCCGCGCAGGCGGGCCAGCCGGCCCGGGGGCGCCAGGGCTTCGGCGCGCGAGCGCCTTGCCTGGGGTGCGTTTGCCGGTGTTTCCTTTTGGGTCATAACGTGTGTCGCTCAGAAGCAGTGCGCCAAGCGGTCAGGCTTTCTGCACGCGCAGGCGTGGATCGACGGCAAAATAGAGCAGATCCACCACCAGATTGATGATGACGAAAAAAAATGCGATCAGCAGCAAATAGGCTGCCATGACAGGGATGTCGACCACGCCGATGGACTGGATAAAGAGCAAGCCCATCCCGGGCCACTGGAACACCGTCTCGGTAATGATGGAAAAGGCGATGATGGCGCCCAGTTGCAGGCCGGTAATCGTGATCACCGGCACCAGTGTGTTCTTGAGCGCATGGCGGAAATTGATCATGCGCTCGGTCAGCCCGCGCGCCCGGGCAAACTTGATGAAGTCGGCCTGCAGTACTTCCAGCATCTCGGCACGCACCAGCCGCATGATGAGCGTCATCTGGAACAGAGCCAGCGTGAACGCGGGCATGATGATGGACAGCCAGCCGCTGCGAGTCAATAGCCCCGTGCTCCACCAGCCGAGCTGGACCACATCGCCGCGCCCGAAGCTGGGCAGCCAGCGCAGCAGCACGCCAAACACCAGAATCATAAGAATCCCGATCAGAAAGGTGGGCAGCGAGATGCCGATCAACGACAGCGTCATGAACGAGCGGGACAGCAAGCCTTTGCGTCTGAGCGCGGTATACACCCCCATGGGTATACCCAGGCCCAGCGCAATCAGGGCCGAGACGAATGATAGTTCGAGCGTGGCCGGCATGCGGCTCTGGATAAGCTCGCTGACTGGCCGACGCTGCCGATAGGAGGTGCCGAAGTCGCCCCGTGCCGCATTACCCATGAAGCGGGCGTACTGCGTCAGGAACGGGTCATTCAGGCCCAATCGTTCGCGCAACTGTTCGCGCTGCGCGAGCGTGGTGTCCTGCCCCACCATGTTGCTGATCGGGTCGCCCACATAGCGGAACATGCTGAAGGCGATCAAGCCCACAGCCAGCATCACGAACACCGACTGCGCCAGCCGGCGCATGACGAAGCCCAACATGCAGTCAGGGCATCACGACATTACGGATGTCCAGCACGTCATCGGCCCGCTGGGCAACCTTGATGCCTTTGCGCACCCCCCACGACATCGGCTGTTGGTGCAGCGGTAGATAACCATAGTCGTTGCGCAGCATGGTGAAGGCTTCCTTGATCATCTGGTTGCGCTTGACCTGATCGGTTTCGACCTCGATCCTGGCCAGCAGGACATCGATCTCCTTGTTGCAATAACCGCCCAGATTGAACTGCCCCGAGGCAGTCTTGCTGTCGCGGCAGGCGACCAGGTTCTTGAGCACGTTCGCCGCATCGATGGAACTGGGCGTCCAGCCCAGCATGTACATACTGGTGTTATTGCCCGCCTGCAGCAGAATCTTGGCAAAGTATTTGGATTTGGTCTGCGCCAGAAGGTCAATCTTGATGCCTACGCGCGCCAGCATGCTGGCCACGGCCTGACAGATCTTTTCATCGTTGACGTAGCGATCATTGGGGCAGTCCAGCTGTACGCTGAAGCCGTCGGGGTAGCCCGCGTCGGCCAACAGCTTCTTGGCCTTGGCCACGTCTGGTTTGTAGGGTTTGCCGAAGGATTCGTCGTAGCCGTTGATCTTGTCGGCCATGACGGTGCCGAGCGGGTTGGCGGCGCCGCGCATGATTTTCTTGTTGATGACATCGGTGTCTACCGCCAGTACGACGGCTTCGCGCACACGCTTGTCCTTGAACGGGTTTTTGCCTTTGACGCTTGAGAACAGCAGTTCGTCGCGATGTTGATCCATGCCGATGAACACGGCGCGTGCTTCGGGCTCATTGAGCACGGCGGCATTGGGTTCGTTTTCCAGGCGCGGCCAGTCTTGTACCGGAACGGGCATGACCAGGTCCATCTCGCCGGAGATCAGCGCAGCGACCCGGGTGGCTTCCTGGGAGATGGGCTGGAACACGATATCGGTGACGTTGCTGGGCATGTCTTTGTCCCAGTAGCCGTCATAGCGCTTGAGCGTGGTCTTGACGTCGGGCTGGCGATCGACAATGGTGAAGGGGCCCGTGCCGTTCTCGTGCATTGCAGCATAGTTGCTGGCGCCGCCCTTGACGTTGGCAGCTTCGGTGGTGTTGTGCTTTTCGGCCCACGACTTGCTCATGATGTAGAGAAAAATCCAGTCGCGCGGCAAAATGGGATTGGGCTGCGGGGTGGTGACTTCTACCGTGTGGTCGTCGATCTTGCGGATGTCGGACGCCTTGGCGCCGTAGCCTTTCATGTCCGAGCCTTCCGTCAGGCTGCGCTTCCAGGAGAAGATCACATCGTCGGCGGTAAAAGGCGAGCCGTCATGGAAGGTGACGCCTTCGCGCAGATGGAAGATCCACTTGGTGGGCTCGGGGTTTTCCCATTTTGTGGCCAGCCGGGGCACCAGCTTCAGGTCTTTGTCGTAGGCCGTCAGGGTTTCATAGAACCAGCTTTGCAACCCCAGAGTGAAGGTTTCGTTCAGCGACATGGGGTCGAGTGACATCATGTCGCCCTGGTAGGCCCAGCGGAAGGTTTTGCCTTGCTGCGCCGCGGCACTTGGTACAACCGCGCCAAGCGTTGCCGCGAGCAGGGCCGCCATCGCCGTATGCCTGAGAATGTGCTTCAGTTCCATCATGCGTCTCCTGCCTTGATCGAGGGTTAGAGTGATGCAGATTGCACGTGAGACCGTGCCGACGCGCCATGGCTGGCTTTTGGCGAGCAGGTGGGCGGGTCGTGTGGGGAAGCGCTTACAGCCGCCCCAGTGTAGTGACCGAAGCCCGTGTTGAAAATGTGGGTAATCCCCATGCCCATGCCCAAAACCCGGCGCGCTGCAGTATGCTGCATCTTATGGACACCCCACGGGAAACCTTGCGTCTGTTTTTCGCTCTGTGGCCGTCCGCCGAGGATGCCAGCCGCATCATGGCCTGGGCCCGGGCGGCGCACGATTTGTGCGGCGGTCGGATCATGCGTCCGGAAACCCTGCACCTTACGCTGGCTTTTCTCGGGGCGACGCCTGCGAGTCAGGCAGCGGCGCTTATCGAAGCCGCGCCAGGCTGGCCCGCGCCGGTAGCGCCGCTTGCGCTGGCGCATTTCGGTCGCTTTATCGGGCCACGCATCGTTTGGGCCGGCCCGTCGGGCGAGGGCCGCATCCGCTGGCTTGATGCGTTGTACGACGACATCTGGGCGCGCTTGGTCAGCATGGGTTGGGCACGGCCGGCGGGTGTATTCAGGCCTCATGTGTCGCTGTTGCGCCGTGCGGGGCCCTGCGAACTGGGCGGGCTGAGCCAGCCACCGCTGGTCTGGACGCCTGCGCAATGCGTGCTGGTGGCGTCGCAGCCGGCCGAGTCGGGTTCTTATTACCGCGTAGTGGCGCGCATGCCTCTGCAGGCAGCCGGTGCGCAGTAAAGTAGGTAGCAGGGGTGCTTGGCCGGTGCGGCAGGCGGCGCAAGCCGGGGGCACCGGGTGCGTTCATTCATGCACATAGGAGGCCATCATGTTGCTCGAAGGTTCCTGTCACTGTGGCGCGGTGCAGTTTTCGGTTGCCAGCAGTAATCCATATCCCTATCAGCGCTGTTATTGCACGATATGCCGCAAGACGCAGGGCGGCGGCGGATATGCCATCAATCTGTCGGGCGATGCCCGCACCCTCAAGCTCAAGGGCGCTGAGAACGTCACCGTCTACCACGCTGTGATCAACCGCGGCGGTGGCGAGGATCCACGCGTCAGTTCGGCCGAACGGCATTTTTGTGCCCTATGCGGTAGTGCGCTCTGGCTGTTCAGCCCTGAATGGCCCGATCTGATCCATCCGTTCGCCAGTGCCATCGACACCAACTTGCCGATCCCGCCCGAGCGTACGCATCTGTTTCTGGATTCCAAGGCTTCGTGGGTAGAAATCGAAGCCAAGCAGGGTGACCAGATGTACCGGGAATATTCCGAGGAATCCATTGCGCAGTGGCATGAGCGGCTGGGCCTGGAGGGCCGCGACCAGTAAGCCTGCAGGCGTACGGAAGGCGGGCCGGCTGCCCCGGCGCCGAGGTCGCGAACGGCGAAGTGGCTAAAATGGCGCTTATCGCATTCCACCCTCAAAGGCACCGACCGCAATATGGACGACAGTAGTTTCAGTTTAAAGAAAATAGCCGTCCCCGCTTTCGGTCCGTCTCTGCTGTTTGGCCTGGGTAATGGTGCCTTCCTGCCCGTGGTCGCGCTCAGCGCGCGTGACGCCGGCGCTTCGCCCGCCATTGCGGGCCTGATTGTCGCCCTGATCGGGTTCGGCTCGCTGGCGGCCAATATTCCGGCGGCCCTGATCACCAGCCGCATCGGTGAGCGCCGTGCGCTGTTGGGGGCTTCGGCCATCACCGTGCTGGCGCTATTGATGTTCATCGTGTCGATGCAGCCAGTGGTGCTTTCTGTGGCGGCTCTTCTCATTGGGGTCGCAACCGCCGTCTTCTACCTTGCCCGCCAGACCTATCTCATCGAGGTCGTACCCTTTGGCATGCGTGCCCGTGCACTATCGATGCTTGGCGGCGTGAATCGCATCGGCATGTTCATCGGCCCATTTGCGGGGGCGGGGCTGATGCATTTCATGGGCCTGGCCGGCGCATACTGGTTCGGCATTGTGGCGCTGCTGGCTGCCGGCGTGGTGTCATACTACATGCCCGAGCTGCGGGTGGACGATAAACGGGCCCAAGGTGTCGCAGTGCCGCCGCGCGTGGGGCAAGTCGCGCGAGCGCACGCGCGGGTATTCCTGACGCTGGGCCTTGGCATTCTGCTGATCAGCGCCATGCGTGCCGCGCGGCAGATCGTGATCCCGCTCTGGGGCGATCACATCGGCCTGGGGCCGGCCGCAACATCGGTTATCTTCGGCCTGTCATCCGCGGTGGACATGCTGGTCTTCTATCCGGCAGGCAAGATCATGGACCAATGCGGCCGGCTGTGGGTGGCCCTCCCTTGTACGCTCATCATGGGCCTGTCGCTTGTCCTCATGCCGCTTTCCACCGGCACAATTTCCTTCATGATGATTGCCATGCTGCTGGGCATCGGCAATGGCTTCGGATCGGGCATCAATATGACGCTGGGCGCCGATGCGTCGCCCGAGCACGGGCGTACGGAATTTCTGGGCCTGTGGCGCTTGATCAGCGACGTGGGCACTTGCGCCGGGCCCTTCGTGCTGTCGGGCGTCACGGCGCTGCTGTCGCTGGGCGCAGGCATCGCCGTAACAGGCGCCTTCGGGTTTGTGGCGGCGGCGCTGTTCTGGCACTGGCTGCCGCATACGAGGCTGCGGCGCTGACGCTTGCCGTTCGACGCATAGCGGGCATTCAACGCCGCCACCTCAACGCGCGCCATTGCGAACCAGCCCGTGGCTGCAATGCGTCAGCTGTTTCGCTCCGTCTGCATAAGCAATTCGCTGCCCCGCTCTCCGATGGCAAGTGCTGCCGCATTGGTGTTGCCCGATATCAGGGAGGGCATCACAGAGGCATCGATCACCCACAAGTTTTCTATGCCATTGACTTTCAGATCAGGTGTCACCACGGCATGGGGATCCCGGCCCATCCGGCAGGTGCCGACCGGATGATAGATCGAGGTGCCGTTATCTCTGGCGAAGGCGAGAATCTCGTCGTCGCTTTGCGCGGCCGGGCCAGGCGTAAATTCTCCCTGGATAAGGTGGCTGATCGGTGGCGTCGATGCCAGCCGGCGCGTGAGCTTGACACTGCGTATGGCGGCCTCGCAGTCGGCCTGTGCACTTAGGTAATTGGCGTGGATGCGGGGGTGTGCGGCGGGATCCGCGCTCTTGAGCAGCAGCTCACCTCTGCTTTGTGGGCGCAGGTAGCATACGCTGTAGGTAATGCCGGGGAAGGCGTGGGGAACACGCGTCTCGCCGTCTATGCTGTAGTTGGAAAAGTGGTATTGGAGATCGGGGGTTGCGGCATTGGGCGTGCTTCGCGCAAAAAGCGCTGTCTGCGCCGTGGGATATGCCATGGGGCCCGACCGGTGCGCGACATAGTCCCACACCATGCGTGCCTTGCCGAATATCGAGCGGGCTTGCTCGTTGAAGGTAATGGGCTGATGCAGCCGGTAAACCATGCGCAGTTGCAGGTGATCCTGCAGGTTTTTTCCCACGCCGGGGGCGTCGTGCAATACCGGGATGCCCTGTGACCGCAGGTGTTCCCCCGGGCCGATACCCGAAAGCATCAGGAGTTGCGGCGAGTTGATGGCACCGCCCGCCAGTATTACCCCCTTGCGTGCGCGCAGCTGCCGAATCTGGCCCTCGGAACGGCATACGATGCCGCAGGCCCGCTTGCCGTCGAACTCGATGCGGTGCGCCAGCGTGTTCACCATCACATGCAGGTTGCGTCGCGCGCGGATGTTTTTCAGATAGCCCGTTGCGGCGCTGCTGCGTATGCCGCGCTTGATGGTTGTCTGGTAATAGCCAACGCCTTCTTGTGTTGCGCCGTTCAGGTCGGGATTGAATGCAAAGCCCGCCGCTTCGCCCGCGGCAATGAAGGCGTCCCATATGGCATGCCGGTTGGTGCGGTCCTCGACCCGTATTGGCCCGCCTGTGCCATGGAACGCGTCGGCCCCGCGCCCCTGATCTTCGCACTTCTTGAACAGGCGCAGCATCGTGTCCCAGCCCCAGCCAGTTGCGCCTTCGCGCTCCCAGCGGTCGAAGTCTTCTTTCTGGCCGCGAATATAGACCATGCCATTGATGCTGCTCGACCCGCCGATCACCCTGCCGCGCGGCCAGTACAGGCTGCGGTTGTTCATGCCTGGATCAGGTTCTGTTTTATAGAACCAGTTATAGCGGGAGGACTTGAGCAGGTAGGAGATGCCTATTGGGATATGAATCCATTTATCGGTGTCCCAGGGGCCTGCTTCGACCAACGCGACGGTGCGGGTAGGGTCTTCGGTCAGTCGATTGGCAAGCACACAGCCTGCGCTGCCCGCACCGACGATGATGTAATCAAAGAGTTCTGGTGTGATGGCCGCGGACATGTCGGATTATTCCCGGAGTTGGCGTTGTGGGGGGGGGTGGAACCTGCCGGAGCGCGTTCAACTGAGCGGGATGTTGGCCTTCTTGACGATATCCCTATACAACTCGGATTGTGCGCGGATGAATGATTGCGCCTGCGCGGGCGGCAGCCCCACGGGAACCACCTGCAGCTTGTGCAGCCCCGTCTTCACCTCATCGCTTGCAAGCGCCGCCGAGACGGCTTCATACAGGCGGTCGATCACGGCTTGGGGGGTGCCCTTGGGCGCGGACAGCGCATACCAGATATTGATGTCGAAACCAGGAAAGCCGAACTCGGCGAGACTGGGTATGGTCGGTGAAAAAGAGGAGCGTTTCGGCTGCGTCACCGCCAGCGCATTGATGCGCCCCGATTGCACCATGGGCAGGCCGGTGAACAGCCCATCGAACATGGCGTCGACCTGCCCGCCGGCCAGAGCATGCACCGCCTCCACGCCTTTGTACGGAATGTGATTGAGCGTGGTGTTTGTTTCGTTCTGGAATATCTCGGCGATGAGGTGCGTGGACGTCCCGATGCCGTAAGAGGCATACGATACCTTGCCAGGATTCTGTCGCGCATAGGAGATGAACTCGGAGAGAGTCTTCACCGGCAGCTTGGGGTTCACCCCTAGCATAATGGGGGTATAAGCGACGTAGCTGATGGGGATGAGATCCCTCTGTGCGTCGAAGGGCGGTGTGTGAAAAAGATGCGGGACGATGCTGTAAGTCGTATTGGTCGACAGCAGCAGTGTGTAGCCGTCCGCAGGCGAGTTGATGACATCCTTGGTGCCGATAATCGTGCTGGCACCTGGCTTGGCGACGATCACAATCGGGACATCGAGCGTCTTGCTCATCTGCGCGGTAATGACACGTGCCAACGTATCTGTGCCGCCACCCGCCGAATAGGGGATGACGATTTTAATGGGGCGGTCCGGATAGTTGCCGGCAGCGGCGGGTTGACTGGCGGCGCCAAGCGCCAGCGCAAGCGCGAAGGGCGCGGCGAGCAGGGTGCGGCGTAGCGTTCGTGGCGACACTGACAGACCAGTGATTGCAGCGGGAGACAACTTCCTGAATGGATGCTTCATGGGTAACGTCCTTACGGCTGGTTGTTGATTGCGTGGTGCTGCGTGTAGGTCTGGAATTCTATGTAATTGCCTATAGTGCAACAAAGATTCCATTAAATGGAACGAAATGGAGGGGGCAAGGATTGTTGGCAATGGCCTTGGGTTCGGGGCGCACGTCCGGCGCGGGGCGCATGCGGGTGAAGGGAGCGTCGCGGCGGAGTGCGGTTGAAGCAAGCCGCTTGTTCCATCTTGCGAAATAATTGTCTAACGCTCGGCAAACTGATTAGGATGCTGCCGAGGGCGCGGAGTACGCATAGGTGCCCGCGCCGGTGATGCGTCGGCTTCCACGCAATGATCATGACCAAGACACCATGAAGACATATACCGCGGCCCATTGGGGTGTTTACGAAACTGTTCACGAGAACGGCGTACTGTCGCGCCTTGAGCCGATCCCGGAGGATGACGCGCCGTCGCCCATAGGCGCGGCGATGCTTGATGCTTGCCGCGATGCGTCAGTGAGGGTAAAGCGCCCCAGTGTGCGGCAAAGCTGGCTGCGCCACGGGCCGGGCGCGATGCCGGAGCGCCGCGGCAAAGAGCCTTTCATCGAAGTGCCCTGGGACGAAGCGCTTGATCTCGTGGCCGGCGAGTTGCGGCGCGTGCGGGAACACCATGGCAATCAAGCCATCTTCGGCGGATGTTATGGCTGGTCCAGCGCGGGGCGCTTTCATCACGCCCAAAGCCAGACGCACCGTTTTCTGAATGCGATTGGCGGCTATGTCAGTCATCGGGACTCATACAGCCTGGGCGCGGCGCGGGTATTGATGCCGCATATTGTTGCGCCCATGGAAACGCTGATGAGCAGCCATACGTCGTGGGACGTGCTGGCACGCAATACCAAGCTTTTCGTGACGTTCGGCGGTGTGCCCGAGAAGAATGCGCAGATCAGCGCGGGCGGGCCGGCGCCGCATCGCGTGCGCGGCGCACTTGCGCGCATGGCCGATGCGGGCGTGCGCTTCGTTAACATCAGCCCGGTGCGCGACGACCTGCTGACGGGGCGCGAGAGCGATTGGTGGCCGATTGTGCCCAACACCGATGCGGCGCTGTTGCTGGCAATCGCGCATACCCTGTATTCGGAAAGCCTGCATGATCGCGCTTTCCTGGACAAGTACTGCGTTGGTTTCGACGTCTTTGCCGCGTATCTGTCGGGTGAGGCCGATGGCCGACCGAAAAGTGCGGAATGGGCGGCGCCGATCACCGGAATCGACGCGGCTCGTATACGCGCGCTGGCACGCGATTTGGCGGCAACCCGATCCATGATCAACGCCGCCTGGTCGCTGCAGCGCGCCGAGCATGGCGAGCAACCCTATTGGCTTGTGGTCGTTGTCGCGGCCATGCTGGGCCAGATCGGCTTGCCGGGCGGTGGGTTCGGCGTGGGGTACGGCGCGGTGAACATGATAGGCAGTGCTGTGCCCAAGTTCTCGGGGCCCACGTTGTCGCAGGGGCGCAATGCCGTGGCAGCCTTCATCCCCGTTGCCCGCCTTTCGGACATGCTGCTGCACCCCGGAGAGCCGTTCCAGTACAACGGAGCCCAATACCGGTACCCCGATATCCGTCTGGTCTACTGGGCGGGCGGCAATCCCTTCCATCATCACCAGGATCTGAACCGCCTGGCGCGGGCCTGGCGCAAGCCCGAGACGATTGTGGTCAATGAGCCTTTCTGGACGTCAACGGCGCGCATGGCGGACATTGTCCTGCCTGCCACGACTACGCTTGAGCGCGATGACATCGGCTATTCGAACCGCGAGCGCTACATGGTAGCGATGCACCGGGCCATGTCACCCTATGGCGAAGCCCGCGACGATTATCAGATTTTCTCCGAGCTGGCTCAGCGCCTGGGTGCGTGGGACGCCTTCACCCAATCGCGCAGCACGATGCAATGGCTGGAAGCCATGTATAGCGAATGCATAGGCAGCGCCCATAGATCGGGCATCGCGCTGCCCGATTTCGACACTTTCTGGAAGCAAGGCCGGATCGACTTGCAGCCCGAGGGCGAGCCGGAGGAGGGAGTGGTGATGCTGGCGGACTTCCGCCATGATCCCGCCGCCAACCCGCTGACCACCCCATCGGGCAAGATCGAGATACACAGCGAGCGCATCGCCGGTTATGCCCTTCCCGACTGCGCCGGTCACCCGGCCTGGTACGAACCGAAGGAATGGCTGTCGCCCGCCGTGGCTTCCGAGGGATGGCTGCATATGATCTCCGATCAGCCCCACACACGCCTGCACAGCCAACTGGACCACAGCGCATACAGCCGGGGCGGAAAAATCAACCAGAGAGAGCCCGTGCGCATCAATCCGCGCGATGCGGCGGCGCGCGGCATCAGCGAAAACGATATCGTACGCGTGTCGAACGGCCGGGGCGCCTGCCTCGCCGCGGCATTGATTACCGAGGGCGTGCGCCCGGGCGTGGTGGCGCTGGCCACCGGCGCCTGGTTTGACCCGTGCCTGGCGCCGGACGGATCCAATCTAGAAAGCCATGGCAACCCGAACGTATTGACGCAGGACAGGCCGGCATCAGCCCTGAGCCAGGGCTGCGCCGCGCAGTCTTGTCTGGTGCGCCTTGAACGCTATGTGCACCCCTTGCCGCCGATCACCGTTTTTGAAAGCCCCGACATAATGCCGGCGTGAACATCGGGACGCACAGCCGCGGCGCCCCGCCCCGACCGGCGCTACTTTTTGGCGCTGACCATATGCCGGGTAATGTACCCGAGCGCATGGTAGCTTTGGTTGCCCCCAAGGCTAAGGGTGATCGCCTCTGCAGCCCTGCCGAGGTGATCTGCGAAACCCTTTATTTGCTGGGGGCGAAAGCGGGCGGCCGGGCCTGAGAGGCCGATGGCGGCGATGACCTGGCCCGAGCCATCCAGAATGGGGGCGGCAACACCATACACGCCTTCACGCCACTCGCCCCGATTGACCGCATAGCCTTGTTTGCGGATTTTCTCGATTTCCTGTGCGAAGCGCTTGGGGCTGGTGATGGTTGTTGGGGTGATCGGCTTGAGGTTGCCCGCTATCCGCTGAAGCATGCTGTCGGAGCGATAGGCCAGCATGGCCTTGCCGGTTGCCACGCAATAGGCGGGTATGCGCCCGCCGATTTGTGTATAGGCCCGGATAGGGTTGTCGCTTTCGATCTTGTGAACATAAACCACCTCGTCTTCATCCAGCACGGAGAGGTGAACGGTTTCGCCCGTTTGATCCATGAGCGTAGACATCCATTGCTCTGCATGCCGTTTGAGATCCAGCTTGGAAAGTACGGCGGAGCCGAGTTCCCACAGCTTGATGGATGCGCTGTAGCCCCCTGTGACGTCATCGCGTATGACGTACTTTAGTTCGGACAGCGCCTGCAAAAGCCGATGAACATTGCTTTTGGCCAGACCGAGATTGTTTGCGATGTCGGTAAGGCTTTGCTGCCTATCGCTGTGAGCCAGGAACTCGACGACCTGCAACCCCTTGATGAGGGTGTTATTCATGCCTTGGTTCCATTATATGGAAATGTTTTATTGTAATTTGGAACCCTTATAGAATCAATCCTGTCATTGATATTGCCTGCGCCTATGCGCGGAAAATTTTTGAAAAGGGCTCGAAATGAATGAGATCGAAACGAGCGCTCTACCATTGACCGGGATCAGAGTGATTGAATTCTGTTCGGTGGCGGCCGGCCCGTTTGGGGCAATGCTGTTGGCTGACATGGGGGCGGAAGTGATCAAGGTGGAGCCGCCGGGTGGGGATGCGCTGCGGCAATGGCCACCGATCCGGGAAGGCTTTAGCGAAAACTTTGCATCGTTGAATCGGAACAAGTCGTCGGTTGTGCTGGATCTGAAAAATGCGGACGATGTTCGGCTGGCAAAATCGTTGATCCTGGGTGCGGATGTGGTGCTCGAGAACAATCGCCCCGGCGTCATGGACAGGCTGGGGCTGGGCTATGCGGCGCTTTCCGCCGAGCACCCCAAGCTCGTGTACTGCTCGATCTCCGCCTATGGGCAGACTGGCCCCCGGGCGACCGAGGGCGGTTTTGATCTCACCATACAGGCAGCCTCAGGCGTCATGAGCGTGACGGGAGAGCCTGATGGCGCGCCGGTGAAATGCGGCGTTCCGTTGTCGGATTTCGCGTCTGGCCTGTATGCGGCGTACGCCGTGGCCTCCGCGCTGCTGCGCGTGCGCGCTAGCGGGCGCGGCGCGCATATCGATGTCCCCATGTATGGCTGCACCTTGGGTATCGCCGCCTTGCAGACCAGCGAGTATTTCGGCACCGGCAACAGCCCGAGGAAGCTGGGATCGGCGCACCCGAGAAACGCACCCTACCAGGCTTACCAGGCCAAGGACGGGTATTTCGCCATCGCGGCGGGCAATCAGAAGCTATGGCGGGAGGTGTGCAGGGTTGTTGGCCTGGAGCATCTGTTCGATGATGCGCGCTTTGCGTCGCCCACTGAACGCGCCCGCAATCAATTGGCGCTAAAGGATATTCTGGAGCCGGTGTTTCAGACGGCTCCCGTCGATACATGGATAGAAAAATTCAGAGAGGCGGGCGTGCCTCATGCGCGCATCAATGACTATGCCGCCGCCCTTGGCGACCATCAGGTGGCCCATATGCAATGGGTGCGCGACATCTCGCTGCCGGGCGGTACGCAGACACGCACATTTGCATCGCCTCTTATGATGGATGGCAAAGCATTTCCCATAAGAATGAATCCGCCGGCGTTGGGCGAACATTCCGAGAATATCCGTGAGGCTTGCGCACAGGGGGAGGGTAGTCGGTAATGAGTACGAATCAGCAGAACACAGAACGCTTGCGAAAGTTTGTTGGCGCCGTCGACACGTTGCTTGATGCGCCTGCGCTGGACGAATCAGAAATACGCGCGGGGATCGAGCCGCTGATGAAGCAGCTCGTTGCTCACGACGACTGGCTGCCGCGCGAAATGGCGGAGCCCGACGCGCAATACTATCGTCAGTACCTGTTGTATGGAGATCCGCGCGAGCGTTTTTCCGTCGTCAGCTTTGTCTGGGGGCCGGGCCAGAAAACACCGGTTCACGATCATACGGTCTGGGGCGTGATCGGTGTGCTGCGCGGCGCGGAAATCAACCAGATGTACGAGGCATCAGGCAGTGGCCTGCGCAAAGCGGGCGAAGCCGATGTACTGCGGGCGGGAGAGGTAGCCTATGTGTCGCCGGCTTCTGGCGACATTCACCAGGTAAGCAACGCATTCTCCGATCGCGTGTCGATCAGCATACACATATACGGTGGAAATATCGGGCGTATCAATCGATCTGTGTTCGATCCCGACACCGCGGCCAGCAAGGCGTTTGTGTCGGGATATGCCAACGCGTTCGTGCCGAATCTGTGGGTGGGTTAAAGCGCATGCTGCAGGAGATACTGAAAACAGAGCGCCATGCGGGTGTTGTCCGCCTCACGCTTCGGCGGCCCGAGCGGGGCAACAGCCTGTCTCCCGACCTGGTCGACATGCTTGCTGAGCAGGTGCGCATAAGCTACCAGGACGGCACGCGTTTACTGGTGCTTGAAGCGGAAGGCAAGCATTTTTGCACGGGTTTCGATCTGTCCGATCTCGATGCCGTGACCGACGACATCCTGCTGGCACGCTTTGCCCGGATCGAGCTGCTGTTGCAGGCGTTGCATGCCGCGCCGTTCACGGTGGCGGCCATTGGTCATGGGCGCATCATGGGTGCGGGGGCTGATCTGTTCCTGGCCTGCGAGCAGCGCTGGATCAAGGGTGACGCAAGCTTCTGCTTTCCCGGTGCGGCATTTGGCCTGGTGCTGGGGACGCGCCGCCTTGCGTCCATTGTGGGTACGGCCCGCGCCCGCGCTTGGGTGCGGAGCGGCAGTCTGATTTCCGAGGCGCAGGCGCATGAGGCGGGCATGTTTACCGACCGTGTAGACCACGCTGAGATCGACATCCGCATAGAACAATTGGCCGCTGAATCTTCCCGTCTTTCCCTGAATACCCATGCTGCTGTGCAGCGAGCCACTCGCAGCACAGCAGACGAGCTCAATGCAGATTTGTGTGCACTGCTGAAATCCGCGGCTGAGCCAGGGCTGAAGTCGCGCATCGAGGCATACCGCCAAGCTTCGCGAAAATGAACGCTAAACAACGGACGTAAACGAATGGACAATGCAAACGCGGCGCTCGCGCTGAGCGCGTATATGAATCCCCGCAGTGTTGCGGTGATTGGCGCATCGGAAGACCAGTCTAAATTTGGGGGGCGCTTGTATCGCATGCTGCTGCGGCATGGGTACTCGGGTACGGTGTATCCGATCAATCCGGCGCGCGAGACGTTGCTGGGCATCAAGACATACCGCTCGGTGGCCGAGCTGCCCGAAGCGCCTGACATGGTAGTGATGGCGATCCCCCACGCCAAGGTATTGGAAGAAGTGAGCGCATGCGCGCAGAAGGGTGCGCGCTGCGGCATTGTCATCACATCGAAATTCTCTGATGCGGGGGAGGAAGGCGCGGCGCTGGAGCGCGAAGTCGTCCGTGCTGCGCGGCAGGGTGGCATGCGCCTGATCGGCCCGAATTGTCTGGGCGTCATCAGCCCCGCGCATCGCCTGGTGCTATGTTCATCGCCCGCCCTGGACGTGGAGACGCTGGCGCAAAGCCCGATCGGTTTTGTCAGCCAGAGCGGCGCATTGATGGCGACCTTGTTCGACCGCGCACAAGGCCAGGGCATCGGATTCAGTCATTGCGTCTCGGTGGGCAACCAGGCCGATCTGGAGCTTTGCGATTTCGTGGAGTGGATGATTCACGACCCGGCGACAAAAGTGATATGCACCTATATCGAGGGCGTCAAGTCACCGGCTCGTTTGGTGGCTCTCGCCAGGAAGGCCCGCGCGGCCGGCAAGCCCTGGTTGGCCGTGAAGGCAGGGAAAACAAGCATGGGCAGCCGTGCCGCGTTTTCCCATACGGCAAGCATGGCGGGTGATTACGCCTCGATGGAAGCGGTGTTCCGGCGCGAGAACATCGTGCTGATGGAAGACCCGGCCGCCATGCTGCTGCTGGCAAGCGCAATGGCGCGTTATCCGGGCCGCCGCGTGGATCAAACCGCAATCATCACAACCTCTGGCGGTGGCGGTGCGCTGAGCGCGGATCGTCTTTCCGAGGCGGGGATCCCGCTGGCGGAGTTCGAGCCGGCAACGCAGCACAAGCTTGCCGAACTCTATTCGGAAGGGCAGGCGCAGAACCCGATTGATGTGGGCGGGCGCCGTCACGACGTGGCAGCCAATGCGTCCGACATCGTCGAGCGCACCGCACGCATCGCCTTGGAGGATAGCCGCGTGGATGCGGCGCTGATGGTGTTGACCACTGCGCCTGCGCTGCACGATGTGACGCGCTATCTGGAAGAGGGCGCCAGGCAGAGCGGCAAGCCCTCGCTGTTTGTGATGCAGCCCGGGCAGGCAGCAGACGCGTCGCGTCAAGTGCTTGTTGAGCGTCGCCAACCGTTCTCGGACAACCTGGGCGAAGCGGTGCAAGCGCTGGCCGCCTGGCGCGCGTGGTCCGCGTACCAAGAACCTGGTGAGGCTGTGCGTCCAATAGGCTGCACCGCTGCCGCACTGCCCTCGGGCGAACTGGGTGAATTCGAGAGCAAGCAGCTCCTGGGCTCGATTGGCATACCCGTCAATCGTGAACGGCTGGTGGGTTCCGAGCAAGAGGCGCTTGCATGCGCGGCCGATGTAGGCTTCCCGTTGGTAGCCAAGATTGTTTCGCCCGATATCGTGCACAAATCGGATGTTGGCGGCGTACTGCTGAACATCATGGATGAAGCCCAGTTGGCCCGCGGTCTTCGGACAATGCGCGAACGTATCGCGGGCGTCTGCCCGAACGCCCGGATCGAGGGCTTTTCGCTGCAGGCGATGGAAGGCGGAGAGCTGGAGCTGATTCTGGGCGCGCGGCGCGATGCGCAATTCGGCCCGCAGGTGGTTGTGGGAAGCGGCGGCGTGCTGGTCGAGGCGCTGAAAGACATCGTGGTGCTGCCCGCGCCCTTCGACGTGGACACGGCCAAAGCAGCGCTGGCGCGTTTGCGCGTGGCCCCGCTTCTGCAGCCTTACCGCGGCCGTGCCGGTCTGGACATCGATAGCGTCGCCGACGCGTTGGTGCGCCTGGGCTGGCTGGCGTCCGATCTGGCCAAGCGCGATTTTGAAATCGAGATCAACCCATTGAAAGTGAAAATACAGGGGCAGGGATGCGTCGCCGTGGATGCGCGCGCCCGGCTGTCCTGACGCTGAACCCGCAAAGGAGGAATCAAGGCGATGAGTGTCGTGACGATAGAACATCATGGGGCCGTAACGCTGTTTACGATCAACCGGCAGGACAAGCACAACGCCATCTGCAAAGATACGGCGCTGGCGCTGCAGGATGGATTTGCCGAGTTTGACCAGTCGGACCAGCGGGTTGCCGTGATTACCGGCGCGGGCGACAAGGCATTCTCGGCCGGTGCCGATGTGTCCAACCTGCCAGAGCTGTGGCGCTGCATACCCACCGTGGGGATCACCACTGAAAAGCCGATCATCGCGGCGACCGCTGGGTGGGTTGTGGGCGGCGCCATGGTAATGCATATGATGTGTGACCTCGCGGTGGCGGCCGAGAACACACGCTTTTCTTATCCCGAGGCCAAGCTGGGCTTCACGGGCGGGATGATTGCCGGCCTTGCCGCGCGGATTCCCCATAAGGTGGCGATGGACGTCATGTTGCGCGGTGCCATCCTTGATGCGCAGCGCGCCTACGATGTGGGGCTTGTGAATCAAGTCGTGCCAGTGGGCAAGCAGGTGGAGGCCGCGCTCGAGATGGCCGCCTCGCTGGCCGAGATGGCGCCGTTGGTTCAGCGCACGCTCAAGCGCTTCGTGACGGGGCACGTGCTGGCCAAAGGGCCGTCCGAAGACATGGCGCACATCGTGCGGGATCTGGGCGTGGTGCGTGAAAGCGCCGATACACAAGAAGGCATGCGCGCATTCCGCGAAAAGCGCAAGCCTGTATACACCGGCAAGTAATGCACGGAAGGCGATCTACAGATAACGATGCAGGGACAACGTCGCGCGATTGTCTACACCGGAGCGGATGCCCAGTGGAAGATGTCGCGCGGCGAACGATACACAACAGGAGGACGATGATGATGAGACTGGGGAAATGGCTCGGCGCGATGGCGATCGGTCTGGTGATGGGGGCGCCTGCGATGTCGGCGCCGCAGGCGCCCACGGGCCCGATCAAGCTGGTGGTGCCTTATCCGCCGGGTGGCGGGGCTGACAAGGTAGCGCGATTGGTCGGGCAGCGTCTGGGCGAGGTGCTCGGGCAAACCATTGTGGTGGAAAACAAAGGTGGTGCGGGTGGCTCGATCGGTACGCAATACGTTGCTCGCAGCGCGGCCGATGGAACAACATTGCTGCTTGCGCCGACGGCCATCATGGCCGTGACGCCTTACCTGCGGCATGTCGAGTACGACCCGGAGAAGGACTTTGTGTCGATTGCCAAGTTAACGTCTTCGATCGGTATCGTGACGGTCCGCAAGGATTTTCCAGCCCAGAATATTCAAGGTCTGATCGAGTATGGAAAACAGCATCCGGGCAAGCTCACATATGGTTCGGCCGGCCTGGGCACCCTTACGCACTTGCAGGCGGCCGCACTGATGCAACGTCTGGGCATAGAGGCACTCCATGTACCCTATAAGGGATCCAGCGAAGCACTGAATGATCTGATGGGAGGTCGGATCGATCTTGTCGTTGATAGCCTTACATTGCCGCAAGTCCTGAATGGTTCGGTCAAGGCGCTCGCCATTACGCGAAACAATCGGTCAGCCGCGCTTCCCGATGTGCCAACGCTGGAAGAGCAGCGCGCAGTCCTGGGGATACCAAGCTGGTTCGGTATATATGCGCCCGCAGGCACACCGCAGGCGGTTGTCGACCGACTGGGGAAGGCGGCAGGAGAAGTCATGGCAGGGCCGGACATGGAGGAACAACTGGCATCTATGAGTATGTATCCGAGCTTTCAGGGTCCAGCGGAGTTTGCAAAGCAACTCAAGATCGATACGGCCCAGTGCCGTGAGTTGATCAAGCAGGTGAATATCAAGCTGCAGTGAGTTTTCGGAAAGGCCTGCGCGGCAAACGTGCCGCGCAGGCCTTTCCGCTTAGAACCGGAAGCTCACCCGCGCCCATACCGTGCGGCCGGGCTCGTTGAATGGTGATGTGCCCGAGTAGCCGAAGCCGCTGTTGCCGAGCAGGTTCAAGTGTTCGGTGTAGGTCTTGTCGAACACGTTATCCACGCCAATGGCCAACGAGGCCCGCTTGTCGAAGGCATAGCCGGCATTGAGCGACAGCACGCCGAAACCGGCGCTGGGCCCGAAATCCTTGCCGACGACGTTGCCCTGATTGACGGCGTAGCGATGCTGGCTGGCCACAAGCCGCCATACCGCACCGGCTGACCATGGCCCTTGCTCGTACTGCGCATTGAGCGAAACTTCCAGCGGGGGAATCTGCGCCATAGGCCGGCTGTCGCTCTGGTTCTTGCCCCAGGCATAAGCGAGGCTGCCGCCCAGCTTCCACGACGGCGACACCCGCCAACTGCCGCCCAATTCGCCGCCCATGATGCGGGCATCGACGTTGCGCGCGCGCGAGATGGAGCCCATCATGCCGCCCGGCATGTAGTCGAACAGTATGTAGTCCGCAATGGTGCCGGCATAGGCCGAGACCCATGCCTCCACGGTGTCGGTCTTGTACTGTGCACCGATATCGATCTGCGTGGTTTTTTCGGGCTTGATGCCGTCAAATGCGTTGCGTGCGCCGCTTGGCCCCATCTTTGGAGAGAACAGTTCCCAGTAGTCGGGAAACCGCTGCACATGTCCGATCCCCGCATACAGCGTGGCTGGCAGGGATTGAAGATCGTGTTCGTAACGCACGAATCCGCTGGGCAGGGTGTCTGAGCGGCGCTCGTTGGCGGTGGGGTTGAGCCGCTGCATCCCGCGCATGCCCGTAACGCTGCGCATATCCTTGGTCGACGCATGATCCAAGCGAGCACCGCCCACGATCCGCTGATGCGGCGCCAGTTTCCACGTCAGTTCGCCAAAGACGCCAACATTGCTGAAGTTCGCATCCTGCGTCCATGGCGAATATGGCATCGCGCCCATCTTGCTGCGCGCTCGGTGGTCGCTGTCCATGAAGTCCATGCCCGCAATCATTGATACCGTATCGGAGAGCGCCAGCGTGGCGGCCAGGCGGCCTCCCTGCGTCCTGCGATCCACATTCGATGCCATGGGATGATTCATGCCGCCACCGGGCTTGAACTGCCGCAGCGTGTAATTGTCCATGACGTGATCCGCATAGTTGTAGTAAACCTGGCCCTCCAGCGTTGTGAACACATCGCCCAGATTGGCTTGACGAAATCGGAAGGCGGCGCTTTCGCGCCGGAACTGCGTGCCGTCCATGCCGCGTCCCGCATAGCGCGCTTCGCCGTCGCCAGTGCCGGCGCTGATCTCATAATAGGAATCCGCGTCGGGCGTGAAGCCAAGCGCCACATCGGCATTCCATTTATCCCAGCGTGAAGGCACCACGTTGCCGTCGCCATCTTTGTAATCCTGGGCATGCGAATGATTGAACCCGACCCGGCCATAGATGCGCTCATTGCCGACCGTCATGTCCACGGCCTGATCGTTGCGCCCCCACGACCCGCCCATCAGCGAAGCGTCTGCCAGGAAACCGGCTTCGGTAAAGCCTGGCGGCTCGCGGTCGAAGCGCACCGTGCCCGCTGACGCACCCGGCCCCCACAGCACAGTCTGTGGACCTTTGATAACCGTCAAGCGGTCAAAAGTCTCGGGCGAGATATAGGATGACGGAGCATCCATGCGGGAAGGGCATGCGCCAATCATATTGCCGCCGTTGGTCAGAATGTTCAGCCGCGAGCCGAACATGCCGCGCAGCACAGGATCGCCATTCGAGCCGCCATTACGAATGGCGGAGAAACCGGGTATGGTCGTCAGGTAGTCGGTGCCGTCGCTGGCAGGCAGGGGTTGGCGTGGCAGCTTGGGGTCGGTCACGATCGTCACGGGCGAGGTCGGCGCAACGCCGGTGATGACGATGTTTTCGAGCGTGGTGACGTGTGCCTGGTTCGTGTTGTCGGCCTGTTGGGCCCTGGCGGGAAAGATGGCAGCCAGCACAGCCAGTGCAAGCGCGTTGCGCGCATATTCGATCGGGTAGTTCATTTTTTATCCTAGTGCATACCGTAAAGGGCGATGACAGCGCGGGTGTGCGTCGTCGCGCCCGTACACCCGCCCGCAAGCACGGGGGCGCGGGCCGCACGCGTAGCGGCAGCGCAGCCGGCGTGTTGCGCGAGCGGGCACAGAGGTTCAAGAAGAGGGAGGGCGGAAACCAGGCCGGGTGCCACCGTCGCAGGCGCTGCCCAGACGGGCCGCGTCGATGCATCGATGCGAGTCTATGGGCAGGCGGATCCGCGCACGGAGGGATCTCCATGCGGGTCATGCGTCTGTAAGGTAAAGCCGGCCGTCGCCCTTAGGCGAACAAGGAGATAGGCGGCGCGCGCGAACCCAGCGGCGGACCGCGCAGTATGTTGACGACCGGTTCGGCAAAGGCGGCAGGCCGCAGCGGCAACACTGCCGCCATGGCAAGCGGCTGTACGGAAGGCGTAGCCGCGCCGGCGATTGCGGCAAGATGGGTCAGCAGGCTGAAAGGGCATTCCAGGCTGCCGTTTGCATGATGGTTGCCGCGATCGCTGCCGTGATCGTTCCCAGCTTCGGACGCCGTCTCGGTGGTGATGTGGTATTTCGCGCCCGTCACATGCACAAGCATGCCAGCGGCCTCGGCAGGCCGCGACATGTGCGCCAGCGGCCCCGCGTCTTGCGCAGCCAGTGCGCCGGGCGGCATGCCTACCGAACAGATTGTGATGCGCAGCTCGCCGCTGCGTATGGCCGTCAGGTCGGGCATATAGCCCAATGGCATCAGCCCACGCAGCAGAATCGCCAGCGCCAGCAGCCAAAGCGCCGGACGTGCACGGCGCAGTACTGGGCGGGAGGAATGAGACGGGTGAGCCATGCCCGGAGTGTATCGTGATCATCTTGCCGGGGCAGGCATTATCATGCTGAGTGTCTGCGCAAGGTCAAAACAGGCGCCATCTACCCCGTGATGGATTTCCTCCCGGCGCCTCCACCCGCGAAACGTTCAACCACCGCGAACTCCGATCGATGATCACCGTCAACAGAATCATCACAATGAGGTAGGTGCTGGCGCGCTCGAAGCGGAACCACTCGAAGTTGAAGCTGAACTGGAAGCCCAGGCCGCCGACACCGATCAGGCCGAGTACCACGGCGGCCCGCACATTGCTTTCGAATTGGAAGAAGGTGTAGGTGCGCCAGTCGCGCCACACCAAAGGCACGGCCACCGCGGCGTAGGTGACGGGGCGCGACGCGCCGCAGGTAGACTCGAAGCGCCGCAGCGGCTGGTTGTCGAGCGCTTCACCGAACACACGGGTCAGCACACCCAGGGTGTGGGCGGCGATGGCAAGCATGCCCGCCACGAGGCCCGGCCCGAAGAAGGCGATGAAAAGAAACGCCCACATCACTTCGGGTACACCGCGTGCAATGACGGCAACGGCCCGTGCGGCGACCAGTTGCAATGCACGCCACGCCCGGCGCCAGGACGACGGCGTTTCACCGGTGAAGCGTTCGGACAGCCACTGGAAGCTTGTCGAATGCAGGTAGGTGAGCAAGACGGTGGCTGCTACGCCCAGCATTGTGCCGACGACCGCGATGGCCAGCGGTACGGCGGCGGACTCTATTGCGCGCCACACAAACCATTTGCGAAGCTCATCCAGCCAGGCCGACCAAGCGGCCGGACGCCAGGCATCACTCGGCCCATAATGTGCGAACAGGTCTACCGCCTTTCCGGCCGATTGCCGGGCTGCAATGGCCTCGGGCTTGCCGAGCCCGAGGGCTGCCAGGTCGAGGTCGGGCGACAGCAGCCGTTCGAAGAAACTGAGCTTGTTCCAGGCCTGGCCTGTGATCAGCGCCACGGCGGGCGCGAGATGATTCCGTGCCTGCCCGCCATCGCCTGCCCGGTTGCCCCAGCCCATGAACCAGAGCGACCACACCAATATCGCGGCCACGAATCCTGCCGCGTACCATGCGCGCAGGGGCGGGCGGGGGTGCGAGCCCATGCGAGCGGTGATCGGCGCCCGGCCTTGGGCCTGGGCCGGATCTCCGCGCAGCGCCTTGCGCACATGATTGCTTGCCAGATCTGCGGTCAGGGTCAACAGCAAGGTGAAGACGATCAGCGTACCGATCTTGTCCCAGGCACCGAAACGGATCTGATACCAGATTTCCGCGCCAAGCCCGCCGCCGCCCACCGCGCCGATCACCGCCGCATTGCGAATCGCGCATTCAGTCCGCATCAGCGTGAATGAAAGCACATTGCGCGAGGCGAGGGGGCGGATGCCGTACAGAAAGGTCGCCAGCCTTCCACCGCCCAGGCTGCGTACCTGTGCATACCGCGATGGGTCGATGCTGTCCCACAGTTCGCTATAAACCTTGGCCAGGATGCCGGTGATATTCAGTGCCAGGGCCAGTGCGCCGGTCAATGGCCCCAGGCCAATCATGGCGACGAGGATAATGGCCCACACAAAATCGGGCACTGCCCGCAAGACGTCTTGCAGCAGGCGGCAGGCCGCGCACAGCAGCGCGGCCGGTGAACGCAGGGGGAAGTGGCGCCACAGGCGGTGAGCGTAAAGGCCCTGCTCGTCGCCCACACACACTGCGCGGCTCGCACCCATCGCCAGCGGCCACGCAAACAGCACGGCGAGCGTGGTGCCCAGCACCGCCGCCGACAGCGTCTGCAAGGTGAGGTCCCAGGCATGCAACAAGAAATCCCCGGACAAGTCAGGGGCCAGAAAAGCAGCCAGCCACGTCGCTATTCTTGCGGCGGCCTGTGCTCGCCGCTGCGCATCGGTTAGCGCCGCCCAGTCCCATTCGACGGAAAAACAGGCGGCAAGCACAGCCAGCGCCAGCAGCAACAGCGCAAGGAAATTGCCCAGCGGGCGCCGGGTTCGGCCGTGCAAGGCCGCGGCTTCTATTGCAATCGCCGTCATGCCGGCAGCGCCAGATCGTCCAGGCGCAGCGCCCGGTATTCCGCACCGTACAGATCGCGCAGCAGTTGCTGACTGATGTCGGCGGGCACGCCTTGCCAGAAAATACGGCCCTCTCGCAAGGCAACAACGCGGTCGAAATTGCCTTGCAACAGATCAAGGGTATGCAGGTTGATCAACAGCGCCGCCTCGTCGCGTCGCGCCAGCTCGCACAGCAGCGCGATGATCTCCTGGCCCAGCCGCAAGTCCAGCGCACTGACCGGCTCGTCCGCCAGGATCAGCCTGGGTTGCTGCACCATCAGGCGCGCCACAGCGACACGTTGCTGCTGGCCACCCGAAAGCTCGTCGGGCAATGCCCATAACCGATCGGCCAGCTCAACGCGCGCAAGAGCAGCGCGTGCAAGATGGATCTGTTGCGGCCACAGCAAGGAAAGCAGCGCGCGGGGCAGCGGCCAATGACCCAGCCGCCCCATCAGTACATTGTGCAGCACGCGCAATTGAGGGATGAGGTTGTCTTGTTGATGGAGGAAGCCAACTTCTCGCCGCAGCCGCTGCAACCGCCTGCCGGATAACCTGGCCGTGTCCTGATGGAGTGTTGTGACCTGGCCCTCGGCGGGCTTGATCAGGCCCGCCATCAGGCGAAACAGCGTGGTCTTGCCCGCACCCGAAGGGCCGATCACGGCCACGCGTTCCCCGGGCGACACAGACAGGCTCACGGCATCGAGCACGCGTCGATGCCCGTAAGACACCGAAGCGTGTTCAAGCACAACAGATGCCGGGGCTGCGGGGCGGGCGCTGGATTCAATCATCGCAATCGTTTGAAGCAGACATCAACCGCCGATATCGAGGCCCGACTGCAGCAAGTCAACATAGCCCTGCCATTCGGACATATCCGCCTCGACGAAGCGCTTCGCCTTCAGGTAGCTGAGCACCTTTGCGCCGTTGGCATCGCCCGCGTCCAGCACAAGCAGAGCCGCGCGCAGCCGCTGCAACAGGCTTTCGTCCAGGTCGGCGCGCGCCGCCAGCCCGTAATCGATGTAGGGCGGCGTCTTGTAGATGATCGGCGCCCTGGCTTTGAGCGCTTCGGAGGCTTTCTCCCATGACGCGTAGTTCAACGCCCCGACATCGTACGCGCCGTTGGACACCATTTGCATCACCACATCGTGGCTGCCCGAGTATGCGACCGTGCGGAAGACGTTCTCCGGCGCGGTGCCGGCTTGGTCCATGAAGAACTTGCGTGGCCGTACATGGCCCGACGTGCTGCTCTTGCTGCCGAATGTGAACGTCCATGATTTACCCTTCGCCAGCGCGGCCAAGGCTTTCAAGTCGGCCACCTCGCCCAGCCCTGTGGTGGGGTTGGCGATGAAATAACTGACGAACCGCTTGTCGATATCGCGACAGCCAAGGATGGTGAGCTTGTCGCCCATCATCATGCGCGCTTGCGCGATCGTCACCGCGCCCAGCCAGGCAATGTGGGCGCGCCCCGTCGCCAGCGCGGTGACACTGGCCGCATAGTTCTCGACATGCATGTATTCCACCGGAATGCCGACGGCCTTTCCAAGATAGGCGGCCAGCGCGCCGAAATTCTCCCGCATACGATCGGCATCGCCATCGTCGGGGATGGCAGTGATGATGAGTTTTGCGGGTTGCTGCCGGGCCAGCGCACGCGCGCTGAAAGACAGTGGCGTCGCCAGTGCCAAGGCGAGTGCGGACGCGGAACGCAAATACTTCCTGCGCACGGCAGAGAACGTATCGGTCATGGAGAAGCTCCGGGTTTGGTGGGGAGCCCTATAGTACTGCGGGCAACGCAGTGCATGCACAGCGCGTAGCGACGACGCTTAACTACCCTATCTCACGAATCAGGCTGATCAGTTTGGGGGCGATTGTTTCCCGCAGCCAGGACGCGTCGAGCTTTACGCCTTGGAACGAGCAGCTCAAAGATGCAGGTTCGTCTTGATCGATGCGGCCCATGGGGACGGCGACCGCCTGCACGTCCGGATACAGCTCGCCGACGTTGGTACAGCAGCCGTGGCGGGCGAACTGCTTGATGTTTGCCATGGTCGCCTCGCCAAACCGTTGCCAGTCTTCCGGCGATCTGATCTGGATCTGGTTCAGAATTTGCATGCGCTCGTCTTTCTGGCAGGACATTAGGCAGGCCCTGCCCAGTGCTGTGCCGATGAGGGGGCGCACCTCTCCGACGTCCATCCGGTAAAGGCGATTGTTATCGGCGCGAATGGCCTCTATGCACACAATACCCATTTGATCGCGAACACCGATGGCAACCGTGCCACCGGTCTCTTTGGCCAGTTGCCACATTAATGGGCGAGCCCGTGTTCGTATCCGGTACGACTCCAACAACGGAGAGCCCAGCACCAGAATCTTGTTGCCCAGCCGGTACTTCCCGTAGTTCTTGCTCTGGGTCAGGTAGCCCATGCAAAGCAGCGTGTAGGTAAGCCGGGACACCGTGGCGGCGGGTAGCCGCAGCATGTTCGCCAACTCTTTATTGCCCAGCTCAAGGGTGTCGGTGCTGAAGCAGCGGAGTAGCTGCATCCCGCGGGCCAGCGTCGTGGCGAATTGCCTGTCTCCCTCGTACTCCTCATAACCCAGCGGCACTCGACTCTGAGGCTTCATGGCACGATCCAGTCAAGAAAATATGACATAGCGAAATGCAATCATACATAGCAGAACTGCCAGCCACAAGTTGTATAGGGCTAAACATAATCCAATCCATCACATTTGATTAATTCAAATTTAAAGGAGATGCATGGTGACGACGCTGAATCGAGAGCCATTGCCGGTCAACGATATTCCGGCATTGAACGGCAACAATGCGCCCGTTCATGAAGAAGATATTTTTGAGGACATGGTGACGATCGGCACTGTCCCCACAGATTTGAATGGTCTGTATGTCAGGAACGGGCCGAACTCGTATTTTCCGCCCGATTGGCGATATCACGCCTATGACGGCGATGGCATGCTGCATGCCGTGAAATTTGAGAACGGAAAAGTCACCTATCGCAATAAGTTCGTGGCGACCAGTGGCTTGGAAGAAGAAAAAGAAGCGGGCAAATCACTTTGGAAAGGGCTCAAAGAGCCGGTCAGAGCCGACAGGCCAGATCAGCTCTGGAAAAATACCGCCAATACCGATGTCAAATATCATGCCGGCAATCTGATTGCCATGTGGTATCGCTCGGGTATGCCGTATGCCGTCAATCCGGAAACACTGGAAACGGTAGGGCACTACGCTTTCGATGGCGTTTCGACACGGGTGTCCGCGCATTCCAGGCCCGACGAACATACCGGGGAGTTATTGTGGTTCGATTACGATGTGAAGCCGCCCTACATGACGTACGGCGTGGTGGGGCCTGATCGGCAACTGAAACACAAAATCGAAATCCCCCTGGACAGCCCGTCGCTGCCTCATGACATGGCCGTCACCGAGAACTATGTCATCTTGCATGATTTCCCGTTGCGGCCCGATAGCGAGGCGCTGCAGGCCGGCCGCTACAAGGTGAAAATGTATGAAGACCGGCCCAGCCGGTTCGCCATTGTTCCACGCTATGGCCAGCCCGATGACATCCGGTGGTTCGAAGCCAAGCCCACTTACCTGCTGCACGTCGTCAATGCCTGGGAAGATGCGGACGAGGTTGTCATGGTGGGGACACCCTATCGCATGCATTCGGCGAAAGACGGCAGTCTGGATTTCCGCCGTTTGGAGGAAACCATACATTGGCGTCAGCGGGATTATGTGCTGTACGAGTGGCGCTTCAATCTGAAAACAGGTGAAACCACAGAAAGAGTCATTGATGATGTGCTGAATTCAGAATTTCCCGTCATTAATTCGGCATATCAGGGGCGCAAAAATACATTCACCTATAACGTGATTTTTCCCCACGGTGGAAAGGAAGAACCACGCTACCCAGGCCTGGTGAAGTTCAACCTGAACACCGGCGGCTATGTCGCCTATAGCGAGGGCCCGCAATTTTTCTACAACGAGCCCGGTTTTGCCCCGCGCGACAACAGCGTAGCGGAAGACGACGGCTATCTGGTTACGTTCGCCTGGAACCCGCGGGAAGAGCGTTCCGAGATCCAGATTTTCGATACGAAGAATGCGAAGCTCGCGGAAGGCCCGGTTGCAAGGGTGATTCTGCCGCGCCGAGTGCCGCATGGTTTTCACGCGACCTTTGTCAGCAAAGCCAATCTGGATAAGTGGAAATAAGATGATACTGGCATCCAAAGACATCATCGCTCAATACACGGATAAGGGGTGGTGGGGTACTGAAACCTTGGGTGAGCGATTCATTCGGACTGCGAATCAATTGCGGGATACCTTCGCGGTAGCCGATCCGCCGAACCTGGCGAGTTTGACGGACATCGCGCCGCGACGGTGGAGCTGGGCCGAGCTGCTGCACAAAGTGGGCCGATATGTTGCGTTCTTTCAGGAGCAAGGCGTTCGTCCCGACGAGGTCGTCGTCGTGCAGCTGCCGAATATGGTTGATCTGCATGCCATATATTTGGCCTGCGCCATCAGCCGCATTATTGTTTCGCCCGTGCCCATGCAGTACCGCTATCACGAGTTGAAACACGTGTTCGAGGTGACGCACGCACGCTGCGCCATCACAGTGACCCGTTTAGGCAATCATCGGCCCTTGCAGGAGCTGCTGAGCAACGCCGGGAAACTCGAATCGCTCGAAAAGGTCTGGTACCTGGGGGCGGAGGCCGGGCTCCATACCGAGGCTACGAATATCGAGGAAAGCATCAGTGGCTTGCCCTCTCTCGATGCCGCGCAATTGACGCAAGCGCTCGCACAGTCGAACGTGACGGCTAATGACGTGTTGACGATATGCTGGACGTCGGGCACCGAAGCGCAACCCAAAGGTGTACCGCGCAGCCACAATGAATGGTTTATTGTCGGTAGTTCTGTCATCGATGCGGGGCAATTGTCCCAGGGCGACCAGTTGTTGATCCCCTATCCCTTCGTCAATATGGCGGGCATATCCACCAGCCTGATCGCCTGGCTGATGATAGGCGGTGGCCTGCATCACCACCATCCTTTCGATGTGGATGTCTTTGTTGACCAATTGCGCGCCGAGAACATCAACTATGCGGTTTCCGCGCCGGCCGTGCTGAGTATGCTGTTGAAAGACGTGGAGAAGCTGGCCGGCATCAATTTCGACGTGCTGACGCGTATCGGATCGGGCGGCGGACCAGTCTCGGATTGGCTGGTGGAGCAATACCATACGCGCTTCGGCGTGGAAATCGTGAATTACTACGGTTCCAACGAGGGGGCGGCACTGGCCTCGACGCCACAGGATATTCCCGACAGGCGCCAGCGCGCCAACTTCTTTCCTCGATACGGCGTCACAGATTTCAACTGGTCGGTCGGAAATTCGCGTCGAGTCAGCACCCGTCTGGTCGATCTGGAGACGGGGGCGGATATAACTTTGGCGAATCAAGTAGGAGAGCTGCGTTTCAAAGGGCCGACGATTTTTAGCGGCTACTATCGGGCGCCCGAGCTTTCCGCCAACGCCTTCGACGATCAAGGGTACTACCGCACCGGCGATCTTTTCGAAATAGCGGGGGACGATAAACAGTACTACCGCTTCGTCGGTAGGTCGAAAGATATCGTTGTTCGGGGCGGCATGAACATATCGTCGGAGGAGATTGAGAACCTGCTGCTGGGGCATCCCGCCATTCGCGAGGCGGCCATTATCGGCTGGCCGGACGAGCGCCTGGGCGAACGTGTCTGTGCGGTCGTGGTACCCGGAAACGGCGTTGCGTTGAGCTTGCCGGTGCTGGTGGATTATCTGCGCAACGAAGAGAAGATCGCCGCCTTCAAACTGCCCGAGAAGCTGATCATCGCGGACAGCCTGCCGCGCAATCTGCTAGGCAAGGTGCTGAAGCGCGAGCTGCGTCAGACCTATTTCGGCGACGGGGCGGCGGGATGAAGCCTGTTCTTGTTTTTGTGCCAGGCATGTTGTGCGATGAACGCCTATGCGTGCCTTTGATATCGGCCACCTCTGAATTCGACCTGCAGATAGCCGATACGCGACAGCATAAATCCATTGAAGAGATGGCCAACGCCGCCTGGCAGCTGATTCTGTCTTTGCCGGCAGAGCGGGAGATCGTGTTGTGCGGATTCTCCATGGGCGGTTACGTCGTGTTGAACATGTTAAGTGACATGAGACGCCCCACTGAAGCGGCCGTGTTGATATCAACGTCGGCACGCGCAGCTACAGAGGATGAAAAGGCGAACAGACGGAAAGCCATCGAATATATCGGGAGCAATTTCCCCAAGATGTTGGAGCATCTTGCCGCGGTGGGCTTTTCTCAGCCTACGCCAGCGACTGGAAAGTGCATCGTCGATATGGGAATGCATATCGGGCCGGAGATCGCCAGCCAGCAATGCAGGGCGATCATGGATAGGCCTGACGTCAGGTCCATGCTTGGCCGTATTTCGATACCAGTGCATGTTCTCTGCGGCGAAAACGACAGGCTGACACCTCAGCACTTATCCGAGGAGATGGCGTCGCTTATCCCGGGCGCCTGTCTGCAAATTGTGCCGGATGCCGGCCACATGCTGCCCCTGGAAAAAACGGAAGCGTTCAAGAAGTTGATTAACAAGGTTTTCATGGAAAAGAAAACCACTAAAACCAGAATGGAGACACTGTGAAGTATCGGTTATTTAAAAGCGTCGCTTGCGTGGCGGGAGCCTGTCTTATCGCGTCCGGTGTGGCCGTTGCCAATACGTTTCCCGAACGACCCATCAGAATCATCACCCCCTTCCAGGCCGGCAACGTGCTCGACGCCGCCACCCGGGATCTGGCCGACCAGTTTCACAAGAACACCGGCAAAACCATGATTGTCGAGAATCGAGCAGGTGGGGAAGGGGTGATTGCCGCCCAAACTGTGATCAACGCCAAAGACAGCGGTTATAGCCTGCTGGTTTCCACGACCTCCATCATGGGCATCAATCCTCATCTGATGAAGAACCTGCCCTACGACCCGATCCGGGATTTCACGCATGTTTCGAGCATGATAGGAATGACACTGGTGCTGGCTGTGCGCCAGGATATGCCCGTGAACTCGTTGGACGAATTCATACGCTGGGTGAAAGAGCACCCCAAGAGCATTACATACGCCTCATTCATCGCTTCGTCTCAGTATCTGGGGGCCTTGCTGAACAGCAAGGCGGGGATCGATATGTTGAGCGTTCCCTTCAATGGCACACCAGCCGCCGTCCAGAACCTGATGGGCGGGCATGTGGACGCGGCCATACTGCCTTTGGCGGCGATCAAGACGCTCACGGATACGGGCAAGCTCAAGGTGCTGGCGGTATCCAGTCCAGAGCGGTCCTCGCTGCTGCCCGACGTGCCCACATTCCGCGAAAAAGGTTTGGATGCCTTGACCGTATATATCTGGGCCGGGCTGTCCGCCTCGCCCGACACTCCGCCGGACGTGGTGGCGTGGTTGAACAAAGAGATCGTGAAGATTCTGCAAGACCCTGCATTGAAGGAAAAATGGGCTCGCCTCGATATGACACCGCTGCCTTCTACCTCGGCCGAGTTTGTCGCGCATATTCAAGCCGACCAGCGCTTGTGGGGTTCCGCCATTGATGCTGCCAAGTTTCTGGGGGAGCGATGAGCAATATGTCCAGAATCCCATTTCGTTTGACGGTGCCAGTTGTGGCAGCCCCCATGTTTTTGATATCCGGACCTGAGCTGGTTATCGAAGCCTGTAAATCCGGGATTGTCGGCGCATTTCCAACCTCGAACGCCAGGCCTATTGGCGTTTTGGAAGCGTGGATGGAGCAGATTGTCGTCAGCCTGGCGGAGTTCCGCCAGGCCAACCCCGACAAACTGGTCGGTCCATGGTGCGCGAACCTCATTACCCACACATCAAACCAGCGTCTTCCAGAGGATCTGCGGCTTGTTGCGAAATACCAGCCGCCTATTGTTGTGACCGCCTTGGGCAGCCCGAAACCTGTCATTGAGGTTGTGCATGGTTATGGGGGATTGGTAATCGCCGACGTCATTAATCTGGCGCTGGCCCGCAAGGCAGTCGCTGCAGGAGTTGACGGGCTGGCTTGCATCTCGGCTGGGGCAGGCGGGCACACAGGTCAACTCTCGCCCTTTTCATTCGTGAGTGCGGTGCGGCGATTCTTTGACGGCCCGATTGCCATCGGCGGTGGAATCAGCGATGGCTGGGGAGTGGCAGGCGCGATCGCCGCGGGGGCAGATCTGGTCTACATGGGAACCAGATTCATACCTACCCACGAAAGTATGGCGCAGGACGCTTATAAGCAGATGGTCGTGGACAGCACGGTGGACGATCTGATCATTAGCGCTGCGCTGACCGGCGCCCCGGCCAGTTGGTTGAAACCCTCGCTCGAGGCCAATGGTGTGGACCTGAACAATATGCCCGCCGTGCCCGAACGGAACTACGACAGCAGCAAGTCTTTGGATGCCAGGCGTTGGAAGGATATCTGGGCGGCGGGCCAGGGTGTGGAGTCCATCGAGCGCGTGGAATCAACGGGTCATGTGATCGCTCAAATTACACATGAGTATCGACATGCCCGCGAAAGAATGCTCGCCCTGAGCGCATGAACAAGGTGGCCTGGCAGCAATGAATATTCTGTTGACCAACGATATTCAGAACAATATCGCGCAGCTCGTCGTGTTTCGCGATCTGTTGGCCGGTTCGCGTATGAGGGTATTGACGCTTCAGGTGGTTCCCGGGGGCTCAATAGGCCAGGGCTTGTCGCGGGTACCAGAGGCAGGCCCGGAGCATCCTGTTTACCTTAACGCGGGGCATGCCGAGGAGGGCGTATCGGCGGCGTGCTCGAAAGCCTGGATAAACAGCGAAACATGGGTTGTTTATGTGTGCCAAGCGTTGCCAGCCGTGAACGCTGTCGCCCAACGCGCACTGACCCATGGTTTGTCCTGCCTCACATTGCACATCGCCCGCCCAGACGCGCTTTGCATTCAGGTAATGGACCTGGTGGCTGAGGTTGCCGCACTGGCCTTGCATCGCCCGCCCCCGATCCCGTGCGAGCTGGTGGCGAGCGTGGAGAGCGATCGTACCAAGGCAAATGTCGTGGGCCGGGATCGCGACAGCGTCGGTTTGCGACTGTCTGTACGCATGGATACGGACACCCCCGCGCGGCCCTGTGCTTTGACGGAATGGCTGGACCGCCTGTTGATGGCGATACATGGGCGCATGAGCATGCATGGCGAAGCGTGCACATGCTGTGCCCTGGCGCCGGCTCAAAAATTGAACTTCACATCCCTTACAACAGAAGAAGGAATTCTGAAAGCATGACAACGATCAACTGGAAGCGTATTCAAGATGGCGTGGAACGCGATAATTCGAGAATGATCTGGAAGCCTTACGGCGCTCCGCAGATTCTTGATTTGGAGCATTCCTCATTACATGATGCGGCTATTTCTGTGCCTTGGCGTATTCCTGAAAAACTGGCGATTTCCGTTGCCATCACAGGCGCATTCTTCAAGCATGACCAGAACCCGAATCAGCCGCTGACCACCGATGCCATCAGGCAGTCGTCTCTGTCCGTTCTTGAGGCGGGGGCGAGCACTGTGCATATCCATGTACGGGATGACGACGGCTACAACACGCTCTCCCTGGAGCGCTTCGAGGCTGTTATCAAGCCGTTGAAGCAAGCCTATCCCGACTTGGCCGTCGATGGGTGTCTGGTGCCCGCGCTTGAAGGAGAGTGGGACGAAATGCGGCGCGTGCTGAATGCGGGGCTGCTGGACGCCGCACCCGTCAACGCAACCGTGACATATATCGGTGATTCGCTGTTTGCCAAGCCGGCACCGCTGCTCATGGAAAAGACGCGCTTGATCGTTGAATCGGGCGCCGTGCCCGAAATTGCGGTATACACCGATGCGGACATCTCCAATGCCGACCGGTTCCTGATTCGCAGTGGCTTGATCCAGACACCTGCCGTCTGGCTGATATTGCCCGCGTTGCCAGGTTGCAGCCCCATGGAAAACCCACGTCAGATGGTCGAAGGCCTGACCCGCATGGTCAGCGCCATTCGCGACATTGACCCCGAAGGCATGATCATGGTGTGTGCAGCCGGCCGGGCCAGCATGTATGTTGCCACGCTTGCCGCACTCATGGGCCTGCATATCCGGGTCGGCATGGAAGACACATACTGGCTCTGGCCGCATCGCGATGATCGCGTCGAATCCAACCTGCAAGCCTATCAACTGGCGACCCACATATCTGCGGTGACGGGCAGGGACATTGCTTCACCCGCCGAGTATCGCAAGATGATTGGCGCCTGAGCCGGCCATCGCACCGGCACGCGTTTCGTCCCGAACGATCCGGGGACGAGCCCGAATGGGTTGGAGGCCCCGGCTGGCGTGGTGGCGCAAATTCAAGGACACAAGCCCAGCGCCATTGCCGAAAAGCACTACCGCCGCCGCCCGTTGGACTTGCTGCGCATAGAGGCATGGCTGGGGCTTGAGCGTCGCGGCGAAGCCCGCTTGTGGCTGGCGGAACAAACCGCCTATGACATGTGGCAGGCCGAGCAAAAAATAAAGACTGCACCGCTGCACGTTCAGCGAGCGCCGGCGTTGCATGACTTAATGCGCCCCCGTATTTCACGAAAGTGTTTACAAGGTGCGGCTCTACATCATGAACGGGGGACAAGCGGTATTCATTAGACTTGTTTTTGCGAAGAACATTTCTAATGGAAGCAAT
>NZ_JAJJOZ010000008.1:0-212012 GCF_021653995.1 Paracandidimonas lactea | reverse complement strand
AGGGCGTATCCAGCCGAATGATCCGCAAGAAAAACCACCCCAGCATTCGCCAGAAGCTGTGGGGCGGCGCGTTATGGCCGCCGTCCTATTTTGCCGGTAGCTGTGGCGGTGCGCCCATCGATGTCATCCGCCAGTACATCGAACAGCAGCGGACGCCGCACTGACCACCCAAAGGACGGCTCGCCGTCCGCGCTACCCTTCCCCGCCCTGAAGGGGGAGGTTTGCCGCGCACCTGATCAATCAATGCGAGATTTCAGTCCGGATGAGCTCCGATGGACAGCGACACCAAGCGGTCAACAAAACCCCCACTCGGTCTCCATGATGGCCCGGCCTTAGCGGGCAACCCCGATAACCCCGGCCAGCCTGTGCCGATGCCCGCAGTTGCGCGGAGCGTACGGCACACTAGGATGGGGCCGCCTATGGATCGGATTTTTCCGTTCGGACAATTCCCCCGAGAAGCGGCACGATAATACGGTTCAAATTCGAGGTGGGACCGGCGGCAACCGCGACACGCGCGCTGGACTTGCTCTACTATTAAAGGTATTCGACGTATTGCTCACTGATATCCCCCTGGACACCGACATGATTCTGTATACCAATCGCGAGTACTCCAGCCCTTATGCGCTGTCGGTTTATGCCGCGCTATGCGAAAAAGGTCTGCCATTCGAACTCAGAACGATCGATCTGTCCGCGGGAGAAAACCGCGGACAAGCGTATCGCCAGCTTTCGCTGACGTCCCGTATTCCCACGCTTGCTGTCGACGATTTTTCATTGTCGGAGTCTTCGGCCATTATTGAGTATTTGGAAGACGCCTATACACCTCCGGAGTTTCCAGCGGTCTTTCCGGAAGATATTCGCCTGCGGGCACGCGCGCGGCAGCTGCAGGCCTGGGTGCGCAGCGATCTTGCCGCACTGCGCGCCGAGCGGCCAACCAGTGTGATCTACGGCCTCAAGCGCCCGCAGGCATTAAGCGCCGCGGCACAGCAGGCCGCCGACAAACTCCTCGCCGTCGCCGACACCTTGATCGACGAGAACAGCGACCATTTGTTTGGCAAATGGTCAATCGCCGACGTCGATTTTTCAGTGATGCTCAGCCGGCTGTGTGCCAATGGCGACCCGGTACCCCGCAAAGTGCAACGTTATGTCGAACATCAATCAGCCCGGCCCTGCGTGCAAAGCTGGTGGGCGTTTGCGCGGCAACAATCCTGAACATCGCCCCGCGCAGCCGCGAAGGTATCGTGCCCGGCTTACGGGCAGCGTGGCCCGGCAGGCAATGCGCTCTGCTCGCAGCCGGCACACCCGTATGGTGAACCTCATGGCGATGCCACCAGCAACGGGCTCACACCGAAGCGGCCGTGGGGTGGCGTGATGCCGCACTTGAACGCTGCAGGCCGTTCCTCCCCACCCGCTGGGCAGGGTATCACCTGCGTCGTGCCACTGCCGCCAGGTTTTCGCGCTGGCGACGCCCTTGACTTCCATCGACGCGATGCGCAAGAGATTGCGGAGCGCGTCAGCGGCGCTGTACTGGAAAAAGGTTTACTTTGGGACGACAGACCCGCATGTCTTCGCATCCGGTTCCAACGGGAACAGGTGCACGCAGCGCTGCTGTTGGATGCCCCTGCGCCGCGCTCCGTCCATAGCGAAAAACGGCTCGAAAGCATGCTGCGGCGCATGCTCGGGCTGTCGCAGGATATCGAAGTCTTCGAACAGAGGTTCCGCACGCATCCTGTGGTGGGCCAGATGGTCAGCCAGCAGGCCGGCCTTCGAGTACCAGCAGCCGCAACGCCCTTCGAGGCGCTGGCGTGGGCGATTATGGGCCAGCAGATCAGCGTGGGCGCCGCAGTATCGATACGACGCAGGTTGATGCAAGCGGCAAACATAAAACATTCAAGCGGCTTGTTGTGCCACCCTGGGCCAAAGAACATCGTCCAGTTGGGGGCCGACACCTTGCGCCAGACGGGTTTTTCCACCAGCAAAGCCAATGCGCTGCTGCACTTGGCATCACTGATCGCCGATGAGCAGTTACCGTTCGAACGCTGGCTGCAACAAGCGCCCGCCATGGACGACATCCGCGAACGCCTGCTGGCCATCCGGGGCATCGGCCCCTGGACGGTCAATTACACATTGCTGCGCGGCTTCGGATGGCTGGACGGCTCCCTGCACGGCGACGTGGCGGTTCGCCGAGCAATAGAAGCCTTGCTGGCCCGCCCCGACAAGCTGAACGAGAAGCAGGCCCAGGCGTGGTTAATGGAATTTTCACCGTGGCGAGCGCTCATGGCGGCCCACCTATGGGCGTCGCGAAGCAATACGGCATATTGACCATGCACGTAAACGACGCGTGCAAGTAGTCGGCGCGCGGGCCCTACCGCATGCTGCCCAGGCGAAGGAAAACCAGATAACTGATATCGACGGAAGCCAACGCCGCGGCCGATGACATAGCGGCCAGTGGTGCTGTGCCACCCGACAGCCTCAGTGCCCCTTGTCGGCAATACGATCCATGGCCGCGTAGAACAAACCCGAAAACAAGAAGGTGACGTGGATGCCCACCATCCAGGCCAGGTGCCGATCTGACAGGTTGCCTACGTTCATGAAGGCTTTCAACAGCTCGATCCCTGAAATCGCAACAATCGACCCGATGAGCTTGAGCTTGAGGTCAGAGAAGCCAATGTGCCCCATCCACTCAGGACGATCCTGGTGGTTGTGCAGCTCGTCCATCTTGGACACAAAGTTTTCGTAACCGCTGAATATGATGATGATCAGCAGATTCATGATCAGTGCGATGTCCACCAGCGACAACACGCCAATGATCAGCTCGCCACCGCTGGCACTCATGATGTCCGCGAAGAGGTACCAGATTTCTTTGGCAAACTTCACCAGCAAAATCACGAGCGCAAACGCCAGCCCAAGGTAAACCGGCCCCATCAGCCAACGGCTGGTGAAAAGGGTGCGTTCGAATGCTTTTTCCAGGTGCCTCATGGGCGGTATACCGTCGATAAATAGGAAGGGGAGCCATTTTACAGGGATTTTTGCTTCTCTCTGCCACTCCCTGTGACGCGCTATTGTCAACGCCTCCACGGCGAGACTATATTGATTGATGGTGCGTTGGGCGCCGGTTCCTCAAGCCGGAGTTTGCGGGGGGAAGCATCATGTTTGACCAGCAACGCTTTATCCAAGACTGTATCCACGCGGTACCCGAGGGGCAGGCCGCGATACGCGAGATTGTGGCGCGGGCAGTGTCGGACCCGGCTGCGGTGATGGCGGGGCTCGGCGAGCCTGAGCATGCGGGCATTACGGCGCTGCACAACGCGCCGGATCTTACGATTATCAAGTTCGTGTGGGCGCCCTGTATGAGCCTCATGCCGCACGACCACCAGATGTTTTCGGTGGTGGGCATTTATGCAGGCCGCGAAGACAATATTTTCTGGCGCCGGTCGCCGGCCGGCATCGAAGCCGCGAGCGCGCGCTCGCTGGGCGCGGGAGACATCGCTGCGTTGGGCCAGGACACCATTCACTCAGTGGTAAACCCGATCGGCAAAATGACCTGCGCAATACATGTTTATGGCGGCGATTTCTTCCATCCAATGAGACCAAGACACCAATGGGATCCTGAAACTCTCACCGAAGGCCCCTGGAATTTCGAAACGGCCAAAACACTTTTCCGCGAAGCCGAAGCGCGTTTCAATGCGGTAACGCGCGCAAGCTGAAATCAAGCAATCAACATCGCAAAAACCAGTAGCGGCTTGGGTATCGGGTTAGCGCATACACACCCGACCCAAACCACAAGCGCAATAAAGGAACGCCGTATGACAAAGAGGGAATTGGGCAAGTCGGGTATTTCAATCTCACCGCTCGTTCTGGGTGCCAATGTTTTTGGCTGGACGGCAGACAAGAAACGTTCATTCGAATTGCTGGATCGCTTTGCGGACGCCGGTTTCCAGGCCATTGACACCGCCGATATGTATTCGACCTGGGTATCGGGCAACAAAGGGGGCGAGTCGGAGACGATAATTGGCGAATGGTTGGCTATGCGCGGCAATCGCTCGCAAATGGTGATAATCACCAAGGTGGGCATGGAGATGCCCGATGGTAAGGGGCTCTCCGCGGCATGGATAGAAAAGGAGGTGGAGAACTCGCTGCGTCGGCTGCGAACCGATCATATTGACGTGTATTTTTCGCATATCTTCGACGCCGAGGCGCCCTTGGAAGAAACACTGGGTGCGTACGACCGGCTGATCAAAGCCGGCAAGGTGCGCACCATCGGCGCCTCCAATCACTCCGCCGAGCAACTTGCGGCGGCGCTCGAGGCAGCCCGAAAGGCCGGTCTGCCCCGCTACGAAGTACTTGAACCGCAATACAACCTGTACGACCGCGCCACGTACGAGGGTGCGCTGCGCGACCTCGCAATGGCCGAGCAGATTGGCGTCACCCCCTATTACGGCCTGGCCCGGGGTTTTCTAACCGGCAAATACCGCAGCGAGGATGATCTGGGCAAAAGCCCGCGTGGCGGCGGTGCGCGTGGTTACATGAATGAGCGCGGGTTTGGCATTCTTGCGGCGCTGGATGAGGTTGCCGCCACCCACAACGCCCGGCCCGGAGAGGTTGCTATCGCCTGGCTCATCGCCCGCGAAGGTGTCACCGCCCCCATAGCCAGCGCAACCACGCTGGATCAGTTGGACAGCCTCATCCGCGCGACGGAACTCGCGCTGTCAACCAAGGACATTGCGCGGCTTGAGCAAGCCAGCACGTGGTGAACGTTGAACATGAACGTTGAACCGCTACAGCGTCAGCCATACGGGCAGCAGTGCCTGAGGCGGCGCGGCGAAAACGCCAGTGTATGTTTGGGCGAGCCTACCGCCGGGGGACATCAACCTTGCCTTGTGACATATATAGATATAGATGGGGCGCCTGTATTTGCGGCCGCCTCAGCCGCCAAACCAAACCTTTGCACCATCAGATTAATTGTGACTCATTATTTCCTTGTTGCCCGCTGACAACTTAGTTCATTCGGGCAAACACTATAAGCTTTCTTATTTCCGATACACAAAGATATATAAATATCATTTTTAATATATTCAGTAATCATTTCTTTCAAATATTTTGAAAGGAAATATTAATCTTTTCGGCATATCGGGCACTCAACCGAACGGCGTGTTGACCAGCTGTGGTGCCTCTCTCAACGGCCACAGCAGCGCGCCGAAATTGCCAACGCACACATCAGAATGGGGTAAAGGGAAAAGCGGAAACAAATCATGAGTCTCCGGTTGGTTTCGTAAGTTAAAGCGGATTGCGGCCTGCCTTGGCCGGAAGGCGCCAGGCTCACACCGGACTTGCCAGCATGCAGGCGGGTGGCGTTCGCGAACATCGAATATCGATAGTCGTCACGTGGGGAATCCACCAAGAAGGAGAAGAACGTGTCTAACTTCAAGCTTAGCCTGCCAACCGATATTCCTTGGGAACGCATCTGCGTGACCGAAGACATGATTGACCCGCGTATCTGCGATGCGCGTTTCCCCGGCAAGTGGCAAACCTCTCTGGCGGTATTCAAATATGCCCCTGAAGAAGAAAATCAGATCTATCCCAAGTATCGGATCACTTATCTCAAGGTAACGGCGACACTCACGGGCTACCAGCCGCTAGACCAGGAGGTCCAGGGTTCAATCGACTGGAACGGTGTCGATGTATCGACGATACCGGGGCTCACAGAACTCCTCAATTCCTACAACCCCTGCCACGGTGCGATTCTGCAAGTACTGGTTGGGCCCAAAGCGGGTACGCGTGGCATGGAGCTCGCGGACTATCCCTTCTTCATGGATTTTGAGCCGAAAAAGCGCGAACTCTACGAACTGGCCACCGACACCAAAGAGAAGCAATCGCGATCTATCGAGTCGCTCAACGTCACCAAATCGAGCGGCACCACCCAATCAACGGAGATTCTTGACGTCGACATGGGCGGCGGCGGCTTTGGCGCGCAAGCGTCTTATGCGGGTACGGGCGGCGGTTTCACCTACACCGCACCCAATGGCCAATGGGGCACCAAGCAACTGAATGCACAGGAAGGCATGGCTTCGCGCTCCACCGACGTGGGCCAGGAAAAGCGCGAAACCTTTTCGTATTCGACCCAGATCTCGCAAATGTATCACCTGCTGGATAGCTACCATTTGGGTACCAACCGCGCCGTTTTCTTCGTGCAGCCTCGGCCACATACGTTGGAAGAGCCATCGGGCTTTGTGCGCGGCCCGCGTCCGGTCGAGGGGATACAAGAGTTCTTTCTGGTGGTGGCCCAACCAAAGGACCAGGACGATTTCTGCGTGGCGCTGCGGCTGGACACAAGCCACCTGACGACCACGCCCGTCATGGACTACGACCGCAAGTCGGAATCAACCTCGATTGCGTCGGCCAATGCGCCGGTTGCAAGTAAACACGATATCCCCGCCGAGCGCATTGTGGGCGCGCGCGCCTGTTTCATCGATTGCTGGGACGTGCATTACCAGTGTTACCGCACACAGGTTCAGGATTCGGTCACCTACGACGCGCCTGCCGGCTACCGCATTGAATCGTATAACGACCTCATTAACGAAGCGACGCACGGCTCGACCAGCGTCGTGGTCACGCCCAACGGCGAGACGCTGAACATCAATGCCGAAGCTGGGGGGCATATCTGTTACGAGGGCAGCGAAGTCTGCGTCGATTGCCCAGATACCATTCAGGCGTGGGCCGGCCACGCGCGGCGCCAGGTACAGGTAAACCTCGTATCGACAAAACCGACCAAGCAAATCGGCGAGGAGCAGGTGCTGATGATCACGACGCGCGGGCTATGCTGCTGTGCGTCGGAACAGGTGCGGCACCCACTCGACGAACGGGTCGTCGCAGTCCGCCCTATTCCCGCCCGCTATGCAGTCTTGCGCGCTACAGGCAATTATGCGGCGCAATACATGGCCGCTGGGGCGGCGGCACCGCTTGCCTCCATGGCAACGCATGCGCACGCGGTGGATGGCGAGCCCTGTATCGAATGCGCCGAGAAAGCGCGCGTCACGGCAGCCTCGCAGTCCACCGTCATGACAACGGCGCCAACAGGCCGCGTATCAGAAGCCCGCTATACCCTGCAGCAGGTGAATGAGCTGTCGAACTATATGCGCACCGAAACGCTCAAGAGCCTGAACGATCCGACGGCCGTTCCCCGAAAGTTCGTCGAGACCAACTTCTTTGCCAAGCAGCTCGAATACAGAATCTTGCAGAGCCGCGTTGGGCGCGAACTTATTGGCGGCCAGGCCGCATCGAGGCTGCCCAAGGAAGTGGTGTCCCGCGTCGCGGAATACCTGAAGCAGGACGCTAAGACGCTGTCTCTCGCCGATGTGCTCACCTTACGCAGCACTGATCTCGCGCGCATCACCAAGATGGACGAAGCGCAGGCGCAAAAAATGAAGCTTGCGGCGATGGGTGTGGCGTTCACGCGCGAGAAGAACCCTGGCGCCAACCCCGCCACTGACATAGGCGCTGAAAAGAAACCCAAGCGCGCGCAGACGAAACGCCGCTGAGGGATGCCATCATGACCCGTCTCGCGGGCGCCTCCGGCACGGAGCCGGTGGCGCCAACGTTCAGCGTCTACCATGGCCCCGACCGTATCGGCACAGCGACGGACGATGGCCCGTTCCATGGCATCGTGCCGCGCAGCCTGATCGGCGGCGTGGATCACGACAAATGGCAGCGCTACGCGCATCAGCTGTTCGACCAGGCCATCGGCGCAAATGCCGATCTCGCCCTGCTTCGGCTGAGTGCGCTGCAGCATCACGTGCTGTCGTTCCAGCAGTCGGCGCAGGCAGCACGGCGTTTCGTTGAGACGCGGCTCGATTTGCACGGCGGCCACTGTGACCTATGGAATATCAAAGAAGGCCATACGTCCAGTGTCTGGCACGTGGCAGCGGGGGATGGCCACAGCAGCGAAGAATTCATCCTGAATATTGCACGTGACGACGCTGCTGGCCGTGAATTGGCACGCACCGCAGAGATCATGCAGACGATCGCCGCATGCCACCCCGAGTTGGCTATGGCTAAAGTCGAAGACGTCGTTGGCGTCGAAATCGACTATTTTGGCCAACCCGCGTCCATTACCGTAACGCGCAACGAGCTTGTGCGCGATGCCCTGGAAATCCATCTGGGCCGAGATCGGCGCACTGGCAGGCCGAAACATGTGCTGATCGAACGATTTATTACGGATCCCGAACGCCCTTGTGAGATCGTCGACATCGCGGGCCGGGTCATGACAGATGCCGAGTGCCACCAACTGACGGCCGATCTGGCCGCATTCCTCGATACCGCGTCGCAAATCGCCTCGGTCGACGTTGACATCAACGACGGCGACCTCGTCTGGGATGGAAACCGGGCGGTGGTGGTGGCCATACGCTGAACGGGAACAAGGAGAGGGCCGTGCCGGACAAATACACTGTTACCCTGCCCAAGAGCGCCAAACCGTTTACCTACGACAGTAAGCAGTACAGCGCCGGCGACAAGTTCACCAGCAACAGCGCCTGCGATGTGCTGGCTTTTGCTGATGCATTCAACACCCAGAATCCGGACACCGGCCGCGGCGACAAGTCGCCCAACTTCTGGCAGAACATGCATGACGAGTGCGTTGCCTCTGGCGGGGGCGGCGGTCCGGGTACGGATGCACAGCCAACCGATACGCCCGCCACACCTCCGGATGAGGCCCAGCCGAACCCGAACGAAGGCGACTCGGGTGACAAACAAGGCGCCCCCGCCCCCAAAGAAGCCGGTACACAAGGCGAAGAAACACCGGATACGCCGCCGGATGCGCCACCACCGCCGGGAGAGGAGCCCACACGCCCTCCGGCGGGGCAGCCCGAAAAGCAAGTGTCCTCGGAAAAGCCCAAGATCAAGACCGATGGCGGCGACCCGGTGGACCTGTTCAACGGCGCATTCTTTCTGGACGAAACCGATCTGGAGATCGCCAATACCGTGCTGCCGCTTGCGATCAGACGCAGCTATCGCAGCGGCATTGCAGTGTTCGGGCCGTTCGGCTGGAATTTCGACCACAACTACAACCTGTACGTGCGCGAACTTTCCAACGGCACAATCGCACTTTGGCGCAACCTGCACGAGGACATATTCAAGCCGACCGGCGCCGGCTTCGAACCCCCGCGCGGCGTGTTCGAGAAGCTTGAGCCAGTAGCCGGCCAGGTACAGACGTACGAGGTGCATGGCGAAGGCGGCACCACCATGCGTTTTGAACGGCCCGCCGGCTGGACCGAAGCGGAGCGCATCCCTATCGTATGGCTGCGGGACCGCCACGGCAATGCGCTGCGCTTTACCTACGACACCGAGAACCGTGTCGCCGAGGTGCGCGACGACGATGACCGCTTTTTGCACTTTGAGTACGACAACTGCGGCCTGTTGACTGCAATCAGCGACCCGGCAGGACGGCGCTGGCGGTATGAGCATGATGAACAGACGATGCAGCTGACGCGCGTGGTGTCGCCGCCGACAACCGACCATCCGGATGGCATCGACCGCATCTATGTATACGCCGATCCGTTCGATCACCCGCTGATCCGCCACAACATTGTGCGAGTCGCGGATACGCAGGGCAATGTGTACCTGGAAAACTATTATGACGATGACCCGGCGTCGTTCAGCTTTGCCCGGGTAACGGAACAGCTGTACGGCGATTACCTGTTTCAGTTTTGCTATACCCAGCTGCAATATGTGCCCGACAGTGCACTGTTTATCAATATCGGTGCTGTGCGAGTCGAAGTCATGAACCCCGACTTCGGCGTGGAAACCTATACGTTCAATTATCGCGGCGATCTGCTCGACCGGCGTTACCGCTTGGTCAAGGACAAGTCTTATCGTGTGGCCGCCATCGGCTACACCTATGATAGCCAGGGCAATCTGGCTTCGACGACATTGCCCGATGCCAGCTCGGAGCTGAATGTCTATGATGATGCCAACCCCGACCCGCGTATGCGCGGCAAGCTGCTGCGGCGCGAGCTTACAGCAGCGGCGGGTTTTCCGGCGCCCAGCCGCATCATTTGGCGCGGCGGTTATGAACCCACCTACCAGTTGCTGGTTGAAGAGCGCAACGAAGCCGGCGGGCGGGTGCGCTACGACTACGATTTCGATCTGACCCCCGGTGCGCCCACCAATACCGGCAAGCTCAAGCGCATCCGCCACCCGGATGCCACGCTGCCCGACGGTACAGTACAGGCGTCGGAGACACGCTTCGAACACAATGCCAAAGGCCAGGCGACCGCAACGACCTTGCCCGACGGCACGCGCAATGAAATGACGTACGGCACAACCGGCGCAGGAGCGAGCCGCCTGGTGCGCCAGGTTTTTGACGTCGGCGGGCTCAACCTCGTCAACGAAACTGCCTATGACGCCTTCGGCTACGACGTCTCGATCATCGACGGCAATGGAAACAGCACCGACAAGCTCGTGAATGCGCTCGGCCAGACTGAAGCCGTATCGCCTCCCTCCGTCAATGGCGATGACCCGCGCATCTTCATTCATTACGACACCGACCGCAGGCTCGCCGCCATCGAGCGACCAAGCGGCGATTACAAGGAAGCAGGCCTGGGCCCGCGCATTGTGGATCAATTCGAACGCGATGTACTCGGCTATCCGGTGAAAGTAATCATGGCAGCCAATACGGCAACGCCGCGCACCGTGGCCTCGGACTTTGATTATCGCGGCTTCGCCACGCGCACAATTGGGCCCGAGGGCATGAAGGTTGACCGCGTGTTCGACGAGCGCGGTCTGCTGATCAAAGTAAGCCATGCCGGTGCCGACGGCGCCCAGTTGACGGCCCGCAATGTGCATGACCGCAGCGGCCGCGTGACACAGGAAATCGGCTCTGACGGCGTAGCCACGCATTACCAGCTTGACGCATTCGCGCGCCTGCAAAAAACCATACACGCCGACGGCACTGAAGTGTCGCTAACCTGGCGCAGCGGCAATCTGGTCGAGCGTGTGGAGACAATCGGCGATGACGGCAGCGGCACCGTGCGCGCCCTGGCCAGTACAAGCTACCACTACGACGAGAAGTATCGGCTCATCGAGGAAACCGTGGCGACGTTTGCCGATGACCCCACGACGGCGATAGGCCTGGTGACCAAGTACTTCTATGATGCTGCGGACCGTATCGTGCGTATCATCGGGCCGCGCGGCGGCACCACACACTTTGCGTACGATGGACTCGGGCGCCTGATCAGCCAGACTGACCCCATGGGCAACGAGGAGCGCTACGACTACGACGGCGCGGCCAACCTGATCAGGACTGAAAACCGGCATATCGAGCCCGACGGCTCGATCTCGTCGATCGTCAAACGTTACACCTACGACGCGCGCAATCGCCGCAACGCCGCGATAGACCCCGACGGATCATCAATTGCGTTTGGCTACGATGCCGCAGACCGGTTGGTGCGGCAGACCGACGCCTTTGGGCGCGTCAAAACCATTGCGTACGACGCGCTGGGGCAGCGCGTGGAGGAAGTCTACGACACAGCGGGGCTGGCCGTGCGGCACCGCTGGGACCTGGACGGGTTGGCCCGCCCAATTCGCTACACCGATCCATCCGGCGAAGTCTCCACCTACGCGTATGACGGTGTCGGCCGACTGCGGGCCTTGTCCTACCCCAACGGCGTGACCACCACGCGCGCTTACGGCGCCGACGGACGCATCGCGCAAGAGACCCTGGGGGGCGGCCTGGCGTTTCAGTATGGTTATGACGCAGCGGGACGGCTGGCGGCCATCACCAATACCGCAACCCCCGCCGGGGTCGACGCCCTCCCCGCGCATCAATTCCATTATGACGGCATGGGCAGGCTAGTGCGTGCCGACCTCGGCGGCGAAACAGTACTGCGCGCCTACGACAGCCATGGCCGGCTGATCAGCGAGACAAGCGGTGGCGCCACCATCCGGCGCAGCTTCGACGATAGCAGCGGCGAGGTGCAGCGCATCTGGCCGGACGGACGCACCGAGAAACACAGCCACGATCTGAATGGCACCCTTACCCGCATTGAGGAAACAGCAGCCGGCACGCTAGGGTCCGGCGTCAATCTGCTTGCGGCGCTCAAGCCCAGTGGAGGCGGTCATTTTGGGACAGCCGCGCTGCCCGGCGCCCTCGCCGTCAAGGCGCAGTATGACGAACGCAAACGCCTCGTCGATCTCGCAGCGTCCAGCACCGCAGGTGCGGACCAACGTATCAGCTACCGCCACGACAAAGCGAACAGACGGCGCATCGAGGCCTTGCGCGGCCAGGCGCCGGCGCTGTCGTATTTTGCATTCGACGCAAAATATCGGCTGGCCAGCGCGCAAAAGAACTTCACCCTGCCGCTGCCGGACGCCCCCACTCAGGCGGCTCAAGACGCCGCGATCGCAGCGGCCGCTGTAGCGGCAACAGGCGCCACTGATAAAGAGACATTCACCTACAACGCCAGCGACGCTCGGCTGACGGCCACCCACACGGGCGAGCCCGCCCGCAACTATGCCTACCTTCCCGGCCACCAGATACAAAGCGACGGAATCTCCGCGTTCAACCATTCCGCGCAAGGCATCTTGGCCGGCGACGGCGCCTTCACTTATCGTGCCGACGCACTGGGCCGCGTTACCACCGTCAAATCCGGCGCCACCACGATACTGAGTCTGCGCTATGACGCGCTAGGCCGGCCCATTGTTATCAGTGAACAGGGAAGGCCGGCGCGGCGACTGCATTATTTTGGCGATTCGGCAGACCAGGAAAGCGAAGGCGGCATCCCCGTCAGGCAAAAGACGGTCCATGCAACGACAGGAATGCCACTGGCCTACCATAGCGCGCAGGGTACACACTTCCTGCTGTTCGATGGCCGCTACAACCTGGTGGCGCTTGCCGACGACCAGGGAGCGCTGGTCGAACTCTATCGATATCGGCCGTTTGGTCTGCCCTCCATTCTTGATGGCGCGGGGTCAGCCCTGTCGACCTCCGCGTTTGGCATCGAGCCGATATTCGGGGGCCAACGCCACCTTGCCTCAACGGGGCTCTATCTATCGAAACGACGGTTGATGAACCCGTTGCATGGCTTGTTTCTGTCACCGGACCCGCTCGGCTATGCCAATTCGCCATCGCTGTATGTCTATGCGGCGCAAAACCCGATCGATCTGATCGATCCCGACGGCGACTTTGCCTTCCTGGCCGTGCTGGCCGTGATGGCGGTGGGCGCTGTGGTCGCGGGCGGCCTGAACGCCGTGCGCCAGGGCATCCAGATGTCAGAAGATCCGCGCAAGCGCGCCGAAGGCTTTTCATGGAGCGAGCTGGGCATATCGATGGGATTGGGCGCGGTGATCGCACCCGTGGCCGTCTTCGCGCCGGAAGTGGCAATCCCGCTCGTTGGCATGGGCGTGGCCAACGGCATCGAGCAGTACAGCGAAGGCAACTATCTAACGGGCACCTTCGATATTGTCACTTCGCTCGCGCCATTCGGCTCGAAGAACGTGCGTAGCGCCAGCTTCGGTAAAGGCAGTTACGTTGGCCAAGTACGGGGATTGGGGCCAGCTGATACTTTCTCGACGCGCGCGGGCCGCTTCACACTCATCGAAGAAAACCTGCAAAACTTCGCGCCCTCTCCGACCGGCAAGGATATTGGCGTGGGATTTGCCAAGATGCCCGATGGCCCCGACGGCCACGTTGCCGTCATCTTCGAGAAAGAAGGCGGTGGCTTCTGGTTTGCGGAAAAGAACGCCAAGCGCGGGCCTATCATTGATACCCCGCAAGGCCCCAAGAAAACGTACTTTGCGGACTTCAATGAAGCGCAAGGGCAACCTTCGATGTATGCTCCGGGGCGCCCCTTCGAATACAACACAATACGCATACCCCGAGCCTCGGTCGACAATGCAATGAGCCACGCCAAGGGGCGCCTGCCAGGAAGCGGCATCGAGTCATTCGACTTCAAATGCGCCAACTGTTCGCACTTCGCTGCCGACGTGCTCGCGCAGGGCGGCTTCAAAGGCATGGGCAATGGGCGTGCGCTGGGCCTGTGGAACGATTTCACGAATTTTTCGAAGGGAACGAGCATGACGTATGCGTCGCCGATGTGGGCCAAGCCGCCATTCTGGATGCAGACGCCGCAGCCTGCCACACCCGGCGGCAAGAAGTGACACAGACCGTTGCAGGCCAGGCCGCTCATGGCCCTGGTGCTGGCCGTACCGGCGACGCCGCTGTCATCCCAGGCATGCGGGATAGTCGAGGCTGCCGCCGTGTTTGCCGCGTTATCGCCACTCGTCCCGGTACACAAACCTGGGCATCTGCCAGTTGAACCGCAGAGCCAGCATGCGCATGGCAAAGCCGACAACCATGGAAACGATCATCGCTACGTTGGTGTGTAAACCCGCGGCCTGGCTGCCAATAAACATCGCACCCGTGACCACCGACACGCTGGCGTACAGCTCTTTGCGCAACAGCAGGGGGATATCGTTGCACAGGATGTCGCGCAGCACGCCCCCCGCGCAGCCGGTGATCATGCCGCTGATGAGCACGATGGTGAACGGGAGTTGCATCTCAAGGGCGACCATGCAGCCGATAACGGTAAAGACGACCAGGCCCAACGCGTCCAGCCGCAGGAACAAACCGTGCAGGCGGCGCATGACAGGGGCAATGATGGCCGTGAAGATGGCCGCGCCAGCCGTCATCCAGAGGTACTCGGGGTGCTTGACCCAGGTAAGTGGATAATGGCCCAGCAGCACGTCGCGCACCGAGCCGCCCCCAAGCGCCGTCACGCAGGCGATGATACACACCCCCACCCAGTCCATGTCGCGCCGGCCGGCAGCCAAGGCGGCCGTCATGGCCTCGGCGGTGATCGCCACCAAGTATAGGGTCAACAACACCATAATGTATTCAGCTCCGGGATGTGCGCGTGCATGAAGTTTACTGCGTCGGCGGCTGATGACTCACAATTGGCGGCTAAGGCCTTTCTGCCTTCGGGCACGATCAGCGTGATAGCCACGATGGCGGCCGCTGCCATCGGCGCGCTGAAGCCGCGCATCGAGCACCAGCCTGATCCCCGGCGATCAGGCGTCGGCGCCATCACGCAAAGCTGAGCTGCACCTTCATGTGCGACGAGCGGTCGCGCGCCATGCTGAAAGCCTCGCCAATGCGCTCCATGGGCAGCGTATCGGAGATGATGGGGCGCACATCAATGCGGCGTTCGCGTATCAGGCGGGCGGCTGTGGCGAACTCGGTGTTGGCCCGATGGGTGCCGACCAGCGAGATTTCCTTGCCAACCAGCGCGTTCATGGGGATGGGGGTCTCACCCATGACGCCAACCTGGACGACGGTGCCGCGCGGCCGCGTCAAGGCAAACACCTGCTTGAGCACCGGCGCGGCGCCGCTGCATTCAAACACGACATCGAAAGCCCCTTTGTCGGCGGAATACTCGGCCATCAGGCGCTGCGGTTCCTCGCTGCCATTGATGACGGCGGTGGCCCCCATGGCGACGGCGGCCTTCAGCGGTGCCGCCGAAAGGTCGGTAGCAACGATCTCGAGCGCGCCGGCATACTTGGCCATCGCCACGACCAGTGCACCGATCGGCCCCACGCCGGTGACGAGCACCCGCTTGCCCACCAGGCTACCCGCTTGGTTAACGGCATGCACGGCGACCGAGAGCGGCTCTGCGCACGCAGCCTCGCCCAGGGAGACACTGGCACCAACTGGCTCGCACTGCGCCTGGTCAACGACCATCAGGTCACGGAAGCCACCCTGGCTGTGCGGCTTGAACATCGCGCTGCCGAAAAACTGCATGTTCAAGCAATGGTGATACTGGCCTTCGCGGCAGTAGCGACACTGGCCACAGGCCCGGCTTGGGTTTAACGCCACCTTGTCACCGGGTTTCAGGCCCTGTACCGCACCGCCCACCGCCTGGACTGTGCCAGCCACTTCGTGACCCAGAACAATGGGCTCGCTAACGCGTATGGTGCCAATGCCGCCATCCCAGAAATAATGGATGTCAGACCCGCAGACGCCGCCTGCGCCCATCCTCACCAACACCTCGGTGGGCGCGATCTCGCCGACGTCCAGCGTTTCGATGCGTACATCCTGTTGTGCGTGCAATACACAAGCTCGGGTTTTCATGGGTATCTCCTGCATTCCTAAAAATCAGCGTTGCGTCAGAAACTGCATGGGCACGATCACCAGGTCGGGGAAGAGCGTCAGCAGCAGCAACAAAGCCACTTCGATCCAGACGAACGGCATCACCGCCTTGATGATGCTTTCCATGGACATACGCCCCACCCCAGCGGCCACATTGAGTACTGTTCCCACCGGCGGCGTCAGCAAGCCTATGCAGTTGTTGAATATAAACATCAGCCCAAAGTAAACGGGATCGATGCCGGCCATTTTCACTATTGGCATCAGAACGGGCGTCAGGATCAGGATGGTAGGCATGACGTCCATGGCCGTGCCGACCAGCAGCACCACGACATTAATAGCCAGCATCAGGAGTATCTTGTTGTCCTTCAGCGGCTCTAGAAAGCCGGTGAGCTGCTCGGGGATGTTGGCCAGCGTGATCAGGTACGAGGACACCATCGCGGCCGCGGCCAGCAACATGATGACCGCACTGGTTTTGGCCGACGACACCAAGGCGTTCAGCAGCATGCGCATCGACAGTTCGCGATACACCACCGCGCCCACAAACAGCGCATACCAAGCGGCGATGGCTGCCGCTTCGGTGGGCGTGAACACCCCGCCGCGCAGGCCCACCACAATGATAACGGGCAAGCCGATCGCCCACAGTGCGGCGCGCGCCGACATCGCGATCTGGCGCGCATTGCTGCGCGGGCGAACCTTGAACTTGCCCTTGCGCGTCATGTACGCCCACCCGATGGCAAGAAACACCGCCAGCATAAGGCCCGGCACGATGCCCGACATGAACAGCTTGGAAATGGACACCCCGGCGGTCACCCCAAAGACAATCATGGGTACGCTGGGGGGAATAATGGGCGCGATAATGCCCGATGCTGCAATCAATGCGCCCGATTCGGCGCGATCATGGCCCGCCGCCACCATCATGGGCACAAGCACCGCCGCGAGCGCGGCCGTGTCGGCCACTGCGGAGCCCGACAGCCCCGCAAAGATGACGCTGGCGATGATCGCCACATACCCCAGGCCGCCGCGCACATGCCCCACCAGCGACATGGCAAATTCGATAATGCGCCGGGAAATCCCGCCCGCGTTCATCAGCTCGCCAGCCAGGATAAAGAACGGTATGGCCATCAGGGGGAAGTTGTCGGCACCATCGAGCAGATTGGACGCCAGGATTTGTGTGTCGAACTCGCCCAGGAACACCATCAGCGCAATCCCACAGACCAGTAGCGAGAACGCGATGGGGATACCCAGCGCCATCGCGCCGCACAGCGACACCAGAAATACAAGCACCGTCATTTGCGTTCCTCCGCGATGGCCCGGTCGGCCATCTCTTCGGACTCGACAGACATGATGAGAGCATCGTCATCCATGCGCCCGGAAAGCAGCTTGTAAAGATTGATCACGACGATGATGGCCATGCCCAGAAGCCCGACCAGGCCCGACGAATACACGTAGGCATAAGGCAGATTGATGGCTGGCGAGGATTGATCGAGGTTCATGACCGTGAGCAGCCATGCGCCATGCAGCGTAAGGCCCAGCGTGGCCAGGATGATAAGGCTGTTAGCCGCGAACAAGATGCGCCGCCCGCGCACCGACAGGCGGCGCGCCAAGGCGTCGATGCCCAGATGCTCGTTCGCCTTGAAGGCAACGATGGCACCCAGGAAAATCAGCCAGATGAAAAGAAAACGCGACACCTCTTCGGCCCACGTCAGGCCCGAGTGAAAAAAGTACCGCATGATGACATTGGCAAAAACAAAGATAGCCATCAGCGCCAATGCGCCCGCGATCGCCAGATTGAGGCCGCGCGTAATAAGCCCGACCGAGCCGCCCGACGGTTTGCTCATGTTGCTTCCTTGAAACGGCCAGGCGCGCCGCATGCGCCACACCCGGCCTCGTTCGAATTGCTGCGGGAGCCGGCCCGTACGACTAGTTGGCCGCCTTGACCCGTGCCACCAGATCCTTTGCCCAGGGATACTTGGCGTAGTATTCGTCCAGCACCGGCGCAGTGGCGGTTTCCATCTTGCGGCGCAGCTCAGCATCCGGCGTCACGAACTTCATCTTGTGTTCCTGCAGGAACTTCTTGTCGGTTTCATAGCCGCTCTCAGCCAATTGCCACTGGTAATCGGCATAGGCTGCGGCAGCGTCTTCCACCACCTTTTTCTGCTCGGGCGTCAGTTTGCCCCACAGCTTCTTGCTGACGATCAGCACATTGGGGCTGAAGCTGTGACGCGATTCAAAGATCTGGTTTTGCACTTCGTAGAAACCGGACGCCCGCACGGTGGCGATGGGGTTGTCCTGGCCATCAACCACCTTCTGCTCCATGGCGGTGAACACCTCGGACAAGGGCATGGGCGACACTGTCATGCCCAGTGCCTGACCCATCTTTACGTATACCGGCGTGTTGGGCATACGCATACGGATGTTCTTGAAATCATCCCAGGTTTCCAGCGGCTTGCTAGTCGAGAACATACGGAAACCGTTGACGCTCCAGGCCAGCACATGCACGCCGTGTGTCTTTTCAAGATCTTCGGCAAGCTCCTTGCCGATGGGGCCCTGCAGTACGGCCTTGGCGTGCTTGAAATCGCGCAGCATGAAGGGCCACTCCGGCACCCCCATGCGGGGCACATCGGCCTGCATGATCATGCCCGGCAGACCCATATCGATGGTGCCGTTGCGCACGCCCGTATAGAACTGCTGCTCGCCACCCAGCTTGTTGTTCTCGAAGATATTGACCTTCAGCGTGCCGCCCGAGTTCTTTTCCACCATAGGCTTGAACTTTTCGCGCAGGGCAACGTTCTGCGGGTGCTCGGCCGCAAAATAGTTGGCAACCTTGATCGTGATGGTATCGGCGCAGGCGGCGCCCGCCATTAATGTTGCCGCGGCTGCGGCCAGAAGGGTTTTTACGTATTTCTTCACAGTGGTGTCTCCTTTGTGGTTGAAAATTGACTGCCTGCTACTGGCTATGGGCAATGGACAATAAACAATTGGCCCTTGGCTATCTGTAATCGGCTAGTGGGTGCTGACGAGGCGGCGCCGTCAAGCGGCGCCAGGCATGCCCTGAGACCTGGCTGCATACTTGCTGACAGCCTCCCAAAGCCCGTTGATATACACCGCACCAAGCGCGCGATCATACAACCCATAGCCAGGCTTGCCGGATTCGCCCCAGATCATGCGGCCATGGTCGGGGCGCACATATACCTCCCCTCCCACGTCGTGGTAGGCCTTCACGATTTCCGCCAGATCCAGCGAGCCTTCGCACGACAGGTGCGAGGATTCGTAGAACGTGCCATCGGGCTGCACCGACACATTGCGGATGTGCGCGAAGTGGATGCGGCCCATCCCGCCGAATTTGCGCACCAGAGCAGGGATGTTGTTGCACAGGTCCGCACCCAACGAACCCGAGCACAGCGTCAGGCCATTGCTGGGAGAATCGACAATATCCACCAATCGCTGCAAGTCATCGTGGTTTTTCACGATGCGGGGCAGCCCGAATATCGGGCGCGGTGGGTCGTCGGGGTGCATCGCCATGCGCACACCAGCCTCTTCCGCCACCGGGATGATCGCTTTCAGAAAGTATTCGAGATTGCGCCACAAGGCGTCTTCGTCCACGTTTTTGTATTCGTCGAGCAAGCCCTTGAGCTGCTCGGGCCGGTAGCTCGCATCCCAGCCCGGCAGCGAAATGCCCTGCTCCGGGTCTATGGCGGCAACCTGTTCCGCATCGAAGGCCAGGGTAGTGGAACCATCGGGCAGCACTTTGGCCATTTCAGTGCGTGTCCAGTCGAACACAGGCATGAAGTTGTAGCAAATCACCTTTACGCCGGCGGCGGCGCAATGGCGGATGTTCTGCTTGAAGTTCTCGATGTAGCGATCGCGCCCGGGTTTGCCCAGTTTGATGTCCTCGTGCACGGGCACGCTTTCCACGACCTCGAACTTCAGGCCCGCGGCTTCGATGCGGGCGCGCAGCGCCACCAGGCTGGCAATGGGCCATACCTCGCCAACCGGCACGTCATAAACAGCCGAAACAATGCCGTACATGCCGGGAATCTGCCGTATGTACGCCAGTTTCACCGGATCGGATTCTCCGTACCAGCGAAAAGTCATCTTCATGATTGCAACCAGTTAGTGTGTGAGAGACCGGCGATGCCGGTGTTCAGGAAATGGCGGGCGCGATGGCCGGATGGGCCGCCAACTCGCCGATGCGCCGCGCAAGCGCCGCCTTCAGTTCAGGTTGGGCACCCAGATCGCGTCCGAACATGGATTCGATGGACAGCAGCCCCGCCGCAAGCGCCTCCGTATCACCGCTGCGGCGCGCCGTCTCGAGCAGGCGAGCCGAAAGCGGGTCTTCAAGCGTAGTGCGCAGCCGGCCTTGCGCCACGCCGGACACATAAAGCATCCAGGCGGCCAATGCCGTGACGAGCGCGGGCGAATCCAGGCCTTGCGCAATGCGGTCGCGCAATGGCGCCAGCAGACGCTGCGGCAATTTCTGCGAACCGTCCATGGCAATCTGCGCTGTGCGATGCCGCAACGCCGGGTTGCCGAAACGCCGCTTCAAGCTCTGCACGTAGGCGGTGGCATCCAGGCCGCGCGGCGCCTGCGTGACCGCGCAGACTTCCCGCCATAAGGCATCGATAGCATCGACAATCATGGGCTCGACCATGGCATCGGCGACCGTCTCGCAGCCGCTCAGGCACGCGAGGTACGCCAGCGTGGAATGCGCACCATTCAGGCAGCGCAGCTTCATGGCCTCCCAGGCCTCAATGTCGTCCGAAAACACTGCGCCGCCGACGGTCCAGTCGGGACGCCCCATGGCGAAGCGATCTTCAATCACCCATTGGCTGAAGGGTTCGGTGACGATGGGCCAGGCATCGTGCATGCCCAGCAGCCCCTCGATGCGCGCGCGATCAGCATCGGTGGTTGCCGGCGTAATGCGATCGACCATGGTACAGGGAAAGGGAACCTCGGCTTCGATCCAGCGCGCTAGCGCTTCATCGCGCTGCCAGGCATAAGCCAGCACTGCGGCGCGTGCGCGCGTGCCGTTTTGCGGCAGGTTGTCGCACGACAGTACTGTGAACGGCGCAACACCCGCCGCGCGGCGACGCCTGAGGGCCTCCACGACGAGCCCGAGTATCGTCTCGGGAGCGTCAGGACGAGCGAGATCCGCGGCGACGTCCGGCGCTGTCAGCTGCAGCAGGCCGCTGGACGGGTCGAGATGGTAGCCCTTTTCGGTGACGGTCAGCGACACGATGCGTGTAGCGGCATCGGCCATGCGGGCGAGCAAGGCGAGCAAATCTCCCCGCCCGCCATACAGGCCGACTATTGAACCGATGACGCGCAACGCTTCCCCGCCGCCATCGATCTCGCTGAGCGTATACAGGCCGTCTTGCGGCTGCAGGGCCAGCTTCTTGTCGGCCGACATCAGACTGGCGCCAACAATACCCCACGCAAGATCGCCCGAGCGCAGCACTGCATCGGTGTAATACGCCTGGTGCGCGCGATGGAAGGCTCCACTGCCCAGATGCACGACCGACGCCTGCACACGGCTGCGCGGGTAGCTGGGCCGTGCGACCTGGACTGGCAAGGCAGCCAGGGTGGCCGCGCTCAATCGCATCTTGTCATCTCCGTTTTGTATGACATTCTTTTAACCTAACTAGTCAGACTAGTAGAACGGCATGGTAAAGTTTTTAAATGGAGAATGCAAGCCAATCCAGTCAAGGAAAAATATGGACGAAAACACTCTGGATTTTCTGCGCAAAGCACTGACATGGCGCCCCGACGCCGGCCCAGCGGGTACCGCGCTGTTCAACGCACTTTACGAATCCATCATCCAGGGGCGGCTGCGGCCGGGCCAGGGCTTGTCCGAAGCGCAGCTGGCCCAGCACCTGTCGATCAGCCGCCAGTTGGTGCGCGAGGCCTTCATCAAACTGGCTGAGCGCCGTTTGCTGGCCATCCTTCCACAACGAGGCACCTTCGTCGTGCGGGTGTCCCCGGCCCGCGTGCTCGAAGCGCAGTGGGTGCGCGAGGCAATCGAAACACGCATCGTTGGAGAAGCCGCGCGCCGCAACGACCCGGCGCTGGTGCGCACGCTGCGCGACTTGATCGCCCGCCAAATGCGCGTGCAGGCGGAAGACTACCCCGCCTTCCAAGAGCTGGACGACGCCTTTCACCGCACGCTTGCGCTGGCTGTGCATCACGGCTATGCCTGGGAGGTCATCGAGCAGTCCAAGGCGCAGACCGATCGGGTGCGCTACCTCAGCCTGGAATCACAAACGCCCTTCGAGTTGCTGGCGCGCCAGCATGGCCGCATCGTCGACGCCATCGAACAAGGCGACGAAAAGGCCGCGATGGCGGCCATGGGCGCGCATCTGCAAGTGATCCTGCGCACCCTGCCCGAAATCGTCAAACGGCACCCCGATCTGTTCGAGAAGGAAACATAATGCAATGGGCGGTCACGTGCGGCCGCGCGCCTGGTCAATCGCTCTGCCTTGCGGACAACGACGTATTCTATTTTTTCAAGGCGCGTATTTGCCGCCGCTGGTGAAATTCACACCCTGCATCTCAGCCGTGCAGCGCGAATTGCCGTAATACACGACCTTGCCGTCACGGGCGACGATCACAGCGGCATCTGTAGCCGAATATACCGACGCATATTCGTAGCACGTGTAGCCTTGGCTGTTGCCGGATTTTTCCTTGGGTGGCTCACCCATCGATTCGACAATAGGGCCAATCTCCTGACCAATCTCGACCTGGTTCATGATCGCCCTCAGCTTTTGCTGTCGTTCATCGGGCGCCTGCGCCGTTGCATCGTTACCCAACGTCTTGCGTGCTACGTCATAGCCCGCCTGGGCAACCTGTCCTACCATCGTCGGCGCACAGCCGCCCAAGGCAACCAACGCCCCCACCGTCAGCAGCCGTGCGACGGTGGTGTAAAACGAGGCATGATTTGATCGGGTCGCGGCCGCCCCGACGCGGTTTGATAGCGAATTCGCCTGCATGAAAATAGTTCGTGAGTACATGGGCACCGGCCGCCACCAGGCGGCAGGGCGCCGCCTTGATGACGACGCGTCCATGTTAGACGCTGCGGTGAATGCCTATGATGCGTCTGTTTCGATATTGAAACCATTGTTGACCCGCCGCTGTCCAGCGGGCTCGGCTCCGACGGCCGCACAATCTGGTGTGTATGAGGCAAACTGCCGTGCATGTGGCCACGCGTCCATCGCATGCCGTACAACCGCGGGCGCCTCGGGTTTGTTGCAATCTAATACAAACCATCCACAGGCCAATGCCCAGGCCTATAATTTTCAAAGCGATCCGGCATCGATGCGACGCGCCATCGGGCTGGGTATCGCAGGCGTCGCGCGTCTATATTTGTGCGCGCCGAGCCCCGCGCGGGCCAGCGTGCAAAAGGGGATCACCATGACACGCAAATTCGTCGATTGCCGCGAGTTTCCTAGCGAGATGAATTGCTCGCTGGCCTTGTCGGCTGACTCTGAGGCGGAACTACTGGAGGCCGCCGTCCACCATGCCGTCTCCGTGCACAAGCACACCGATACGCCAGAGCTGCGCGCCCAAATCAAAACTTGCATGCACGAAGGTACACCACCCGTCGCCGCACCCGCGCGCGCGGCGTGATCACTCGCCTGGTGCGGGGCTGGCCGCCGGCACAGCCACCGCACCCGTCGTGCATAAGGCCAGACGGCGGGATCATTCAGCACGCCGCAATGGCTTCACGCCGCCATACGACAGCGATGTGCCGCACGCGGTAAAATCGCTGCCCAGGCTACGCCAAGGCCACACACCTGTCGGCCACACTTCTCTCCACTTTTCCCTCACCCCTGCCCATGTCTTCTCATCCTGTCGCGGTAATCGGCGGCGGCCCCGCCGGCCTGATGGCTGCCGAAACGCTCGCCGCAGCAGGCCTGCGCGTCCACGTCTACGACGCCATGCCGTCCATTGGCCGCAAGTTTCTCTTGGCGGGCCGCGGCGGGCTCAATCTCACCCACAGCGAACCGCCCATGGCGTTTGTATCGCGCTACGGCGAAGCAGCCGAACTGGTGCGGGATTGGCTTGCCGTCATGGACGCCAGCGCGCTGCGCACTTGGGCACATGGTCTGGGCATTGAAACCTTTGTCGGGTCCTCGGGGCGCGTTTTCCCGCAAGAAATGAAAGCCGCGCCGCTGCTGCGCGCCTGGCTGCGCCGGCTGCGCACAGCGGGCGTCCAGGTACATACCCGGCACCGCTGGACAGGCTGGGCTCAAGACGGCACCCTGATGTTCGAGACGCCGGACGGCACGCAGTCGCATCGCGCCGATGCCGTGGTGTTGGCGCTGGGCGGCGCCAGCTGGCCGCGCCTGGGTTCAGATGGCACATGGCAGGAGACATTGGCAGCCCGCGGGGTACAGATCACGCCGCTGCAACCCTCCAACTGCGGCTACACCACGCGCTGGACGCCTTATTTTGCCGAGCACTTTGCAGGCCAGCCGCTAAAGTCAATCGCAATGGCGCCGCCGGGCGAGCCCATGCGGCGCGGCGAGTGCATGATTACGCGCGACGGACTAGAGGGCGGCCTGATCTATGCGTGGTCCGCTGCGCTACGCAACGCGCTTGCGGCCGACGGTGAAGCGGTTATGCATATCGACTTGCTGCCCACACACAGCATCGACCAGGTACGTGCGGAAGTATCACGGCCCCGCGGCGCACGCTCGTGGTCCAGCCACCTGGCCGGCAGGCTGGGCCTGCGAGGCGCCAAGCTCGGTCTGTTGCGAGAATGCACACCAAAGCCGGTATTTGACGATCCCGCCACACTGGCCGCCGCCATCAAATCCCTGCCCCTGACATTGACGGGGGCACGCCCGATTGCCGAAGCCATCAGCACTGCGGGCGGCGTAAGCGCAGACAGCATCAATGACAACCTGATGCTGTCCGCCCTGCCCGGCTATTTCTGCGCCGGCGAAATGCTGGACTGGGATGCCCCGACAGGCGGCTACCTGCTGACCGCCTGCTTTGCCAGTGGCAAGGCCGCTGCACAAGGGTTGATGCGTTGGCAGCAAAGCCAGCCGCCGCGCAGCGGCACATAATCCGCCAAGGTTCGCAGCCGCACAGAGGCAAGCCTCGTCGCCGGGGCGGCGATACAACTCACGCCGTCATCGACAGCCGCGACACAGCAGCCACAACACCTATCACTGCCGCGGCGGCAGCGACCGCAAATAGGCAACCAGGGCAGCCATGTCCGCGTCGTTGATGTTCTTGTACCAGCCGAAGGCCATCGGCGGCATCAGGTGCCGCCCGGTGGGTTGCACACCCTCGCGGATCGCCGCAATGATCTGCGCATCGGACCAGCCACCCAACCCTTTTTCGCTCGATGTCAGGTTGCTGGACACGCTAACGCCCCAGGGCCCCTTGAACAGCTGGCCACCCGCGCCAGTGCGCGACTCCACCAACACCCCTTTGCTGTCGCGCGGCGTATGGCATTCCATGCAATGGCCGATCTGAGCCAGATACTTACCATAAGCAACCCGATCGCTTTGTGGCGGCGCACCCACCTTTCCAACGGGTGGCCCATAATTGGCAGGCAGCGGCATACGGTACACCGATTTCTCGACCACATGGTGCACGGGAGGTTGGCTCTTCAAGTAGGCAATCAAGGCAGCCAGATCATCATCGGAGATATGTCTGTAAAAGCCCACCGGCATGGGCGGGCCAATAAGCGAGCCATCCGGCCGCACCCCCTCGCGTATGGCGCGGGCAATCTGCGCATTCGTCCAGTTGCCGATACCGGTTTCCTGGTCTGGCGTGATGTTGGGCGCTATCGCCGTGAATGGCGCCTCATCGAAGCGCATCCCGCCCGATAAGCCCTGCTCGAACAGGGGCTGCCCCTGCGGCCCGCGCGCAATATGACAATTACCGCATGCCACGACCCCGTTCATCAAATAGCGGCCGCGGGCTAGCAGCGCATCGTCAGACTGGGCGATCACGCTTGCCGATATGGTGATCGAAACCAGCCCTGCCGCAATACTTGCACAGAAGAATTGCATGATCGCCTCCTGGAGGGATTGTGCAAATCTACGCTCCCTTCCGCACGGCACATATCATTCGTTTGCGTTAATACAAACGGTGGAAGCGATCACGCTAAACACTAAACACCCAAGTTCAAATCGTGCCGAGAGGGGTACCGCCCCGTGCCGCCCAAGGCCGATTCATGCCTGCACAGACACCACGCCATATGCCCAGGGCCGCGATACCCTGTCGCGGCTCTGGAACGCTTTGATTTCCGCAGCATGCTCAAGCGTACGGGCAATATCATCCTGGCCAGCCAGCAGCGCGAGCCGAGCGTGTTCGGCCACGGTGAAAGCCGTGTCGAGAACCCCGGAACACGTCACCAGACGCTTTTCAAGATCCACCCGCATCCGCGCGCCCTGTTCCGCCGCATACGCTAGTTGGTGCACCTCGGCTTCAGGAAGAGCAACAGGTAACAGCCCATTCTGAATGCAGTTATTGAAGAAAATGTCGCCGAAACTGGGCGCAATGATGCAGCGTATGCCACACTCCTCCAGTGCCCACACCGCCATTTCGCGCGAGCTGCCGCAGCCAAAATTGCGACCGGCAATCAATATACTGGCTTGGGCATGCGGTGCACGGTTCAGTACAAACCCAGGATCGGGCTCTCCCTCCTTCGTATAGCGCCAGGTTTCGAACGCCCATGGGCCAAGCTCGCCGCGGCTCAACTGGGCAATGCGTTCGATCCGGATGATCATGTCGGTATCGATATTGGCACGCAGCAATGGAGCGGCGTACCCTTCGCAAACGGTAAAAGGCTTCATGCGCGCCGCTCCAGCATATAAGGTGCAGCCAGGTGGCCTGCCACAGCACTGGCCGCCGCAATCGCCGGGCTGGCCAGATGCGTCAACGCCCCCGGCCCCTGCCGCCCCACAAAGTTCCGGTTCGACGTGGAGACGCAACGCTTGCCGGGCGGCACCATGTCTCCATTGGCGCCAACACACATGGAGCAACCCGGTTCACGCCACTGGAATCCGGCGCCCGTAAAGATGCGATCCAGCCCCTCGCGTTCCGCTTCTCGCTTGATTTGCTGCGAACCCGGCACCACCCAGCCCGTCGTACCTGCAGCGATGCGCCGCCCACGCAGCACGCGCGCCGCTTCGCGCAAATCGGACAACCTGCTGTTTGTGCATGAACCAATAAACACATGGTCGATCGGTATGGACGCAATACGCTGCCCCGGCACCAAACACATGTAGTCAAGCGCGCGTTGCCAGGCTTCCCGGCGGGCAGGCTCGCGCTCGCCGGCAGGGTCGGGCACGCAAGCATCAATAGTAGCCGTATGCTCAGGGCTGGTGCCCCAGGTCACCGTGGGCCGGATGGCTGTGCAGTCGATCTCCAGCTCTCGATCGAATCGCGCGTCCTCCTCTGAAGCAAGTGCCGTCCATGCCTCCATCGCCTGCGCCAACAGTGCACCTTCAGGCGCATACTCTCGGCCGGCCACATACTTGAATGTGACCTCGTCGGGCGCGATCAACCCCATGCGCGCACCCAGCTCAATTGATAGGTTGCACAGCGTCATCCTGCCCTCCATGTCAAGCGCGCGTATCGCCCGCCCCGCGTACTCAACAGCGTAGCCCGTACCCGCCGCAGCGCCCAACGCCCCGATCACATGCAAAATGATGTCTTTCGCGCTCACGCCTTCGGGCGTGCTGCCGCGAAAATTAATGCGCAGCGTCCCGGGCCGTCGCTGGCGTATGGCCTGCGTGGCCAGCACATGCGCCACTTCGGACGAACCGATGCCCCATGCCAGAGCGCCGAAGGCGCCGTGGGTGCAGGTATGGCTATCTCCGCAAACCACGGTCAGGCCGGGCAGCGTCAGGCCCAACTCGGGTCCGATCACATGCACAATACCTTTGCGGCCGCCATCCGCATCGAACAGCTTGATACCATGCTCAACCGCCAAGGTGCGCATAGCATCGATCATCTTCGTGCTCCATGCCTCATCGCCATCACGCGCAAGCGGCCGCGTCGAAGTGACGTGATCAAGGGTGGCAAACGTAAGCGCAGGTGCATGCACACCCAGGCCGTGCCGCATCAGCGTGCGAAGTGCATCCACACCGGTCAGCTCATGCATCAGATGCCGATCCACATGCAGCAGGCTGACGCCGCCCGGCAATACTGCAATCTCATGCGCATCCCACACCTTGTCGAACAGCGTGCGCGCCATCTCAGCCTTCCTGCCCGGCCGATGCGTGACGTTGTTCGAACTCCCACACTTCGTGAAAACCCACGAGTTCGTGCAGTTGATCCATCGTGTACATAGGCACTGGTAGGTCGATGGTATGGCCACGCGCCGACAGGTGCCGATAGCCTTGCGCCAGCGCAGCTGTCGCGACAGACATGCCCAGCGCAGGATAGATCGCGACGTTGAATCCCCATTGCCGCAGCGTTTCAGCCGGCACCTCGGGTGAACGGCCTGTGGGCACGATGTTGGCCAATAGCCAGTACGGAATCTCGCCGCCGATGCGCCTGAACTCTTCTTCCGTCTCGGGCGATTCCACAAACACGATATCGGCGCCTGCCTTGCCAAATGCCTTGCCGCGGATAATCGCTTCATCCAGCCCCAGGCTGGTGCGGGCATCGGTACGGGCAATGATTAGCGTCTCCTCGCTGCGCCGCGCCTCCACCGCCACCTCGATTTTGCGCAGCATGTCGGGTAGCGGTATGACCCGGCGGCCGGCTGTGTGCCCACACTTCTTCGGCATTTCCTGGTCTTCGATCTGTATGGCCTGCACCCCGGCCGCTTCGTAGCCGCGCACTGTATGCCGTACATTGATCAGACCGCCGAAACCAGTGTCGGCATCGGCAATGAGTGGCTTGCATATGCCGCGCGCGATGGTGCCCGCGCGACCCACCATGTCGGAGTAGGTGACTAGACCGGCATCCGGCAGGCCGAGGTGGGAAGCAGACACGCCATAGCCCGTCATGTAGAGCGCCTTGAAGTCAAGCTGGTCGGCGACAAGCGCCGAGAACATGTCGAAGACGCCCGGAGCGATAACGAATTCGTCGTCCGCGAGCGTGCGCCGCAGCGTCTGACCTTTGCTGGCCTGATTGTCCATAGTATTCCTCTACGATAAGGTTCCACGCCGCAGCCGGCGATCCCAGCGCAGCAGCGCTATGCTGACTGCGGTGGCAAACACGAATAGCATCAGCGCCAGTGCCATGATGGTCGGCGGGTTGTGGCGGTCGATCGCCAGCATAAGCAGATGGCCAATGCCCCGCTGCGACGCAAACATCTCACCCAGCAGCGTGCCCAATAGCGTGAGCGAAAAGCCGATGCGCAGCCCTGCCACAATTTCAGGTACGGTGGCGGGTATCAGTATGTGAACGGCAGCCTGCCAGGGCGTCAGCCGATGCGCGCGCGCAGACCGCAGCAGTACAGGCTTGATGTTGCGCACCGCCGTCATCGTGAAAATCATGATCGGGATGATGCCGTGTATCACGCCAAAGGCGATCTTGGCGGAGATCCCCAAACCGAACATGAGCAGAATGATGGGATAAAGCGTGATCTTGGGAATGGAATAGAGGGCGATCAGGATGGGCTCCATGACGTCGCCAGCCAGTCTGCGGGCGCCCAGCGCCAGCCCCAGACTCACGCCGCCGGCCACTGCCAGGGCCAATGCCGCGGCAAATGCCTTGCTGGTTTCAGCCAGGTGTGCGCCGAAGTCGGGGTCGGCCAACTCGTCCCGTAGTTGTACCAGCGTGCGCCACGGCCCCGGTAGCGCATCGGGCCCGAGCGGCAATGACGCCACTTTCCATACCACCAGCACGCCAAGGACCAGGATGAACGCATCCACAGCCTTGCGCCGCCTATCCCTTCTCGCTGGGCTCATACACCCTCCTTCAGCACCCTGCGCTGGTATAGCCGCTGTTCGGCAGTATGCAGCATCAGGTTGATGGCACCAATGAACAGCAACAACAGGAGCATCAAACCGTACATGGTCTGGTTATCGAAATTGTTGTAGGCAAACGCGATTTGATAACCCAGGCCCGCGCCCGATAGCAGGAATTCGCCGCCGATGACGGCAATGAAGGCGTACACAATCGCCAGCTTCACTCCCGTAAAAATGAAGGGCAGACTGGCCGGCAGTTTGATCAGCCAGGCTTCTTGGACACGCCCCATGCGCAGAACGCGCGCCGTGCGCAGCAACACTGCGGGGATGCGTTCCAGGCCATTGAGCGTGTTGACGGCCATGGCCACAATGGCAAACAGAAAACCCAGCACGATCAGCGGCCAGCGGTTCAGCCCGAACAGCACAATGAGCATCGGATACAGCACAAAAATGGGTACGGCGTAATAAGACAGCAGCAGCGGATCCAGCACCCTGCGCAAGCGCGGTAGCCGGTACAGCAGCAGGCCGGACAAAAAGCCACCAGCAATCGCCAACACCACAGCCGTTGCCGCCGACGACAGCGTCAGCAGTATGTCTTCGTTATAAGTGCCGGAGCTCAGGATATGCCAGGCGCTCGCTGCCATGCTGGAGGGCGGAATGAAAGAGATGGGATCGATCCAGGCCAGCCTGCTGGCCGTTTCAAGCATGAGGATGGCGGCCGCTACGAACAGCAGCCGCAAGAGTGCCACGCGATGACGCCGCCATCGGTCGAAGCCGGTCTTGTACATCTGCCCGCGCACGCTTTCGCGGATGGCGGGCGTCATGGCCGCGCCCCGAGCGACTTGAGCGACTCGCCGCGCAGCTTACTCCATATCTGCGATTGCAATGCCCCGAAACGAGGATCAAGAGCAGTCTCGCTACCGCGCTCGCGACGCCAGCCGGTCTCAACGATATCGATGAAGGTACCTGGGCGCGCCGACATTGTGCCTACGCGATCCGAAAGCATGACCGCCTCGTCGATGGAGTGGGTAATCAACATGATGGTCGAACCCGTTTCGCGCCACAGCTTGAGCATCTCTTCACCCATCAGCAGGCGTGTCTGCTGGTCCAGGGCGCCGAACGGCTCATCAAGCAGCATGAGCCGCGGCCGCGTCACCATCGCCCGCGCAATGCACACGCGCTGCCGCATACCGCCGGACAACTGCGCCGGATAGGCGCGGGCAAAACCACCCAGCCCCATGAACGCCAGGGCATGATCGACGCGCTCGCGTACCTGCGCTTCCGGCAGCCCTGCGCGTCGTGCACCAAAAGCCGCATTATCGAACACGGTCATCCACGGAAAACTGGCGTCTTCCTGGAAGACAACTGCCACACCATCCGGCACTTGGCCATTGACTGCGGCGCCTTCGAACAGAATCGTCCCGCTGGTAGGCCCCGCCAGACCAGCAACCAGGTCGAGCAGCGTCGATTTACCACAGCCAGAAGGGCCCACAACAGAAAAGAACTCGCCCTTGCGCAGCGTGAGGCTGACAGGGCCCAGCGCATGCAGCGGCTCGTCACGCTCGCGCGTAAAGATTTTGGTGACGGCTTCAACGCTCACGTGCGCCGGCGCATCCGACAGCGCGGCGTGCGTCAGTGAAACGGAATGCAAACTACTGGCCATGGTTGGACGCCCTCGCTCACTTGCCAGGTTGTAATGCCCTACCTAGTTGCTGCGCTGATCGGCCGGAAGCAGCGATTCATTCACGATCGCTTTCCAGTCAAACGGGCCTTCGTCTATGGCCTTGACCAGCACCAACCCTTTGAGCATTGTGTCCATGCCTTCGTAGTCCAGCCTGCCGGGGCTCCAGTACACCCTCTTGGCAGACATGATGTTGCGAATGGCAGCCTTCGTGATGGCCGGATCCATCTTGTATTGGCGCGCCAGAATATCGCCGCCCTCCTCGGGATGGGCCAATAGATAATCCACACCCTTGCGCCGGCCCTCGATAATCGCCTTGATGGTTTCCGGGTGCTCCTTCAAATAATCTGTGCGTACGATACCGACGGTCTGCGTCATGTGCGGAATTTCATCGCCTGAGCGAAACACAATCTTGAGGTTGTCTTTTTCCCGACTATAAATAGGCTCAGTCATATAAATGACATCCACCCCGCCTTCGCGCAAGGCGGTATACGCCGAGCTGAGGCTACCAACCGTCTGACGATTGACCTTATCCAGCAACTTGCGGCTGCTTAAGGCAATGGTAGACACCATATCCGTGACTGACTTGGGGCTGCTGTACCCCAGCTTCTTACCCGCCAGGTCTTCAATCGACTTGAGCGGCGAATCTTTCAGGGCCACCCAAAAATTGTCGGCGAGACTGACCACGCCACCGTGGACAATGGTGAGCTTCACCCCTTGCTTGATGGCGGCAATGGCCGCCGGCAGTGCCACTTCGCCGTAGGGGATATCGGCGGCCAGCGCATTTCGCACGGTGGTACCGCCACCCTTGGAGGTAATGAATCCGGTGACATCCACCCCCGCGCCTTTGAAATAGCCTTTCTCCACAGCCACCGCAAACGGCGCGCCGTACATGCCGTCCGCCCAATGCGTGACGGTGAGATTGACGGCGGACGCCGATCCACAGGCCAACACAGCCGAAAACAACAGACTGCGCGCAACAGCTTTGCATAGAAGCTTCATGCTTGTCTCCTCTTAGTATCGTATAGTTTTGTCCTACACTTTTGTTGTTGACTATAATGGCATTTGCGCAGCACGTCCAGTAAGCAAATATCAGATATGGCAAAAACTCAATCAGATGCCCCCGGCCCCGAAGCCACTGCCCGCAGTGGCGACACGGTCGAACGCGTGGCGGCTCTGCTGAAGGAACAAATTCTCGACGGCACGCTTGCGCCCGGCCAACGGCTTATCTCACGGGACCTAGTCGAGCAGCTTGGTATCAGCCGCGGCCCCCTGCGCGAGGCCTTCCACCGCCTGGCGGGCGATCGGCTGGTGACACTAGTTCCCAATCGCGGCGCCGTAGTGCGCAGGCTGTCCCGTGACGAAGTTGTCAGTCTGTTTCAGATTCGCGAAGCCCTTGAAGGCCAAGCTGCCCGGCTCGCCGCTCGCAATATCGGGGGCACGGGCAACAGAGCCTTGCTGGAAGCCATGCTGGAAGAAGGCAAAGATCTCGCGTTGCGGCTCGACATGCGGCGCTTCATCACCTACAACCGCGCCTTTCACCAGGCCGTTGTGCAGGTCAGCGGCAATCAGGAGCTCGCCATGCTCATCGACCGCTATCAACTGGCGGTCTTCATGACACAACTCAAGCGTGTCGTGGGCGCCGACGCCATCATCAAAACATCGATTGCCCAGCACGACGCGATTGCCCGCGCCATCCTCGCTGGCGATGCAGAGGCCGCCTATGCGGCCATGAGCAGCCATCTCTGGCATTCCGCCACAACCATGCTGGAACGCGAAGCGCTGCAAGCACCTCGTCGGCTGCGTCGGGCCTGAGATCGCATCCAGACACGACCGCTGGTGCCGCGCCCGTAAACGGCTGAACAGCCAGATTGTCGACGCTTCGCCGAGCGTATGCACACATACTAAACGTCGGCGCTCTTGCGAACATGCGGGCATACAGGTAGAACGCGTACATGTAGAATTCCGATGGAAAGCGGTCCTTAAACCGGAAAACACCAAGGAGACACTACATGGCAATCACTTTCGTCCGTCGTCTTTTCATCACCGGCATGATGCTGGGCTCTGCGGCAGCGGTATCCGCAGCGCAATGGCCCGATCACACGGTGCGTGTCATCGTGCCCTATTCGACGGGCGGCGTCTCCGACGCGATAGGGCGCGCAATCTCTGAGCATTTGGGCGAAAAACTGGGTGCGCCGTTTGTGGTCGAAAACAAAGGCGGCGCGGGCGGCACCCTTGGCATGGCCGAACTCGCCAAGGCCAAACCCGACGGGTATACGCTGGCCTTCTCTGCCGTCAGCCCGCTTACGCTGTCTCCCCTGTTCAATCCAGTTCAATATGACCCGGCCAAAGACATTATTCCCGTGGCCCGCGTCATGGTGTCTCCGGTGCTGCTGCTGGGCACCAAGTCATTCAGCGGAAAAACCGTCGGCGACGTCGTCGAGATGTCCAAGAAAGATCCGGGTGGCTTGCGCTGGGCCACATCCGGCCAAGGCTCCCTGGGCCACCTGATGATGGAGCAATTTCAGGCAGCCACTAAAACCACCATGACGCACGTACCCTACAAAGGCAGCGGCCAGCAGCTTACCGATGCCTTGGGCGGCCAGTTCGAGCTGGCGTCAATGAACGTCAGCCCCACGCTGACCTCGCACGTCACCGCAGGTACCTTGCGCCCTCTGATACTGGCGGCGCCGCAGCGCCTCGATTCCCTACCCGGCGTGCCTACGTTTACCGAGCTTGGCTACCCTAAGGCAAACATAATGTCGGTGTTCGGTTTCTTCGCGCCGGCCGGACTGCCAGCCGAAACCCTGGCGCGCATCAATGCGGAAGTGAACGCAGCGGTGCAAAGCCCCAAGGTGCAGAAACTGCTGAAGGACAGCGGCAACGTGCCTGCAACCGGCACCCCGAACGACTTCGCGGCACAGATGCAGGACGAGCTGAAGGCAAACACCGAGTTGGTGCAGGCTGTGGGGCTGTCCAAGAAGTAAACCCGTGCGAGGGCGTTGTTAAAGGATAGCCTGGCGCAGTGCGGCGGGGCTTTTCGGGGAAAGCAGGCCGGGCGCAACATCGAATACGGTGCGCGCGCCGGTCTGACCAGACTGGCGCAGCCGATAAGCGGCGCGGGCATAGGCAACCAGTACGCTTGCCGTAAAGCCCGGATTGCTTTGCAGCGCCAACGAGAACTCCATCACCTGGCCATCACCCTGCCCCGTTTTCCCGCTGCGAATCACAAAGCCACCATGCGGCATGGCACCGTGGTCGCGGCGCAGCGTCTCGTCGTCGATAAATGTCACTGTGGTGTCATAGTCGGCAAAATAATCAGGCATCGTGACAATCGCCTGGCGTACGGCGTGTGCATCCGCACCCTCTTCCAACACCACGTAGCAGTCTCGCGTATGCTTTTCGCGCGTTGACAGTTGAGGCTGCTCGCCAGCGCGCACGCGGTCGATGGCGCTCTGCACGGGCACCGTGTACTGCACCGCACCCCGCACGCCCGAGACGCGGCGCACGGCGTCGGAATGCCCTTGGCTCAGGCCCTTGCCCCAGAACGTATAAGTGGCGCCCTGCTGCAAAATGGCCTCACCCATCAGGCGATTGATCGAGAACAGGCCGGGATCCCAGCCCACCGAGATAATGGCAATGTTGTCGCCTGCCTGTGCTGCTTGGTCAACAGCATCGAAATACGCGGGGATGCGCGCATGGGTGTCGAAGCTATCTACCGTGGTAAACAGCGCCGCCAGTGCCGGCCCCTGCTCGGGCAAGTCGTTGCGCGAACCGCCGCACAGAATCAGCACGTCTATCCTGCCGCGCCAGTCGGCAACCTCGTCCAGCGGCCGTACCGGCACCGACACATCTAGCAGCTTGACTGTAGACGGATCACGGCGCGAAAACACCGCAGCCAGTGTCATGTCTTCTGATTGCGCGATGGCGGCTTCCACACCTCGGCCCAGGTTGCCGTAGCCGGCGATGCCGACGCGTATTTTTTCTTTCATGTGACTCGTATCTCTCGTAAAACGTAGCGCACTTTTGCACGCATTCAGAGGTTGGCCTGTCTACGCCACGTGGCGACGCACGCATGGCCCCACAATGAAAGCGGCGATCAAGATAGCCTGGTGCCGGCGGGCTCTAACCCGCGCCGGCCGCGTGGCAAAGGCCGATTGTAGCGCCATGTGCTACGCCTTCCCCTGAGGCTGCCCGCTCGACGTCCACCACCCACATCGGTGCACAACCCGCGCTCACGTTTATGAAGCAATACACGCGGGCACATGCGTCGGCGCGAGCCCATCTTCCTGCTGAAGCAGCGCCCACGGACGCGCCAGGCGCCAGTCTCTGTACACGCTCGGCATTGTCCTTTTCGCGTGGTTGCGGCTGCCGCCCCTCGGCACAAAAACTTGCTAAAACGTCCTTTAATATCAGATATTTCCATTATTTATCATTAACTTACATTCATCTCCAGCTTGAGGCCAATTTAACAAATGATTATCATTCGTGTTTGTTTAAACACACAGGAGAGGCCCCATGCACCCCCGCTGCTTCGTCGCGCACACCGTCCGCGCGCCACTTCCCCACTGCGCATCGCTGCGTCACGCCAGCCAACCACGCGGCAACAGCAGGCGGCGTCAGTTGCGCAAGCTGGCGCGTCTGCGGCATGCGGCTTTCTTCACTGCACTGGCCCTGCCGGCCACCGGCCATGGCCAACAAGCCGCCCCGCAGCAGCTTGCGCCAGTGCAAGTCCAGGGCTCCGCTTACAAGGCCGAACAGCCCCAGTCCCCCAAGTACCGCAAGCCGCTGCGCGACACACCGCAATCAATCACCATCGTGCCCGAAACCGTGCTGCGCGAACAGGGTGCGCAGCAGCTCAATCAGGTTCTCGCCAACGTGCCGGGCATTACGTTTTCATCCGGCGAAGGCGGGCTGGGCTGGGGCGACATGTTCACCTTGCGCGGTTTCCCCGCCGAACAAGGCATTACCATCGATGGCGTGCGCGATACCGCCCTGAACACGCGCGGCGACATCTTCAATCTGGAACAACTCGAGGTATTCAAAGGCACTGGGTCGGTGGAAGCGGGTGTGGGCGCACCGGGCGGCACGGTGAATCTCGTCACCAAATCCCCCCTCCCCCACACCATCCGTGAAGTCAACGGTGCCCTGGGCACCGATAAATACCGGCGCGCGACGCTCGACCTCAACGAGCCACTGGGCAAGCACGCCGCCATCCGCCTGAACGCCATGCGGCATCACAACGCCGTGGCCGGGCGCGGGCCGGTCGAGTTCGATCGCTGGGGTATTGCGCCCTCGCTGGCGCTGGGCCTGGGCGGGCCCACCACGCTGGTGCTGTCGCACTTTCACCAGCAAGACACCAATATTCCGGATTTCGGCCTGCCCATCAGCCGCAACAGCGGCAAGCGCATGCGCTGGGTTCGCCGCGACCACTGGGCTGGCCTCGAGGGCGTAGATACCGAGCAAACGCGCAAATCCTCCACCACGCTTCGGCTCGACCACCGTTTCAACGACGCACTTGCTGTACGTAACCAAACCCGATGGTCCGAGACGCGGCGCTTTACCCTCCAAAACACCGGTGGCCGCCCGCTCAATGCCTATGGCGCGGCCTCGACGGGGGTGCAGGATATTGCCGTAGGCTACAGCGATTACTGGGGCTATGATCGGCGCGGCGACGAAACCTACCCCACCGGCAGGTTGGCCACACAACGACTCAACAATTATGCCAATGCCTATCGCGGCCGCATCGTTGCCAATCAAACCGACTTCATGATCGATTTCGACGCTGCGGGCATGCATCATGCGGCGGTGGTTGGCGTCGAACACTACGAAGACAGCTATCTGCGTCTGCCCGACAACCGCCTGGTGCCTCCCTACGGCCAGCGCTGGGTGTACGACGTGGGCAACCCAGACATGCACTATAACGGTGGCTACGTACCCGCAGGCCTGGCCAACCGCAGCGGCGCGCGCATCCACAACTGGGCGGCGTACTTCCATGATCATGTCACCCTCACCCCCCAATGGGAGGTCGCGGGCGGCCTGCGCGCCGACCGCTTTAAGGCCAGCTGGTACGACAGAGCCGGCGAACGCCTGCCGTTCAGCCAACGTCACATATTATGGAGTGGGCGCCTGGCGCTGATCTACAAGCCAACTACCCATGCCAGCATCTACGTTTCGTACGCCCAGGCCACCCAGCCTTCTGCGGCAGAGGCCGCCACCAAGCGCGGCGAGCGCGCCGACCCCAACATCCCCCACTACTCGCCGGGCACATCCCACAACTGGGAGCTGGGTGGCAAGTGGGACGTCCTTGATCAGCGGCTGGCCCTCACGGGCGCAATCTTCCAGTCGGAACGCGCCAACCCCACCGACGTCAACCCGGTTCGGCCTGATGAGCGTGTCCAACTGGCCGCTACGCATCGTGTGCGGGGCATCGAGTTGGGCGCAGCCGGCAGCCTGACACCCGTATGGTCCGTCTTCAGCGGGCTGGCGCTAATGGATGGCGGCCGTGTTATCAAAGATGCGGAGCATCCTGTACAAGAAGGCGGGCGGCTGCAAAATGTACCGCGCATAACGTTCAACCTCTGGACATCGTACCGCCTCGCACCGCAATGGACGGTAAGTGCAGGTGGCCAGTACGTAGGCGAGCGCCGTTATGCCAGCGGCAATGAGGTAGCCCGAGGACGTTACAAAGGCCACTCAATCCACGCCTCGGCACCGGCCTACTGGATCGCTAATGCGGCGCTGCAGTATCAGCCCAGCAAGGCGGTCACGCTGCGCCTGAACATCAACAATGTGTTTGATCACTTCTACATCGAGCGCGTGTCGGCCAGCTATGATCGCTTCCAGCACTATGGTGTGCCCGGCGCAGGGCGCACCATAGTGCTAAGCACAGAGTTTCAGCTCTAGAAGGCCCGGCGCCACAGGCCCGCGCTTCATATACCTGCAACATTGGCGCACGATACTCTCAACTTTCCAGTATGCAAGGTATGTTGAGAGACGAGATGAAAAACCAAGCCCTCACCGACACCGAAGATATTGCCACCAATGTTTCCGATAATGAGCATTTCCAGGCGATCGTCCAGCGGGCCTGGAGCCGCCGGGGCTTTCTGAAGACCGGCGCCGGGATCTCGGCAGCCATGTTCCTCGCGGGCCCGCTGGCTGCCTGCGGCGCCCGGCGCGATGCGCGGGGAGCCGCGGGCAGCGCCGCCCTCCTCGGGTTCACAGCAGTGCCCACGTCAACGTCCGATAACGTGCTCGTGGCGCCCGGCTATACCGCCACACCCTTTGCCCCCTGGGGAACACCACTGTTCGAAGGCGATCCGGCTTGGAAAACAGACGGCAGCGACAGCGCCGAGGCGCAGGCACGCCAGGTGGGCGACAATCATGACGGCATCCACTACTTCCCGCTCGAAGGCCGCAGCGACGAAGGCCTGCTAGTTATGAACCACGAGTACACCACGGTGAACGACGACGGCACGTATGCCTGGCTCTTCGGCCGCGGTGCGACCATGCCCTGGACGGCGGAAAAAGTAGCCAAGGCCATGAATGCCCATGGCGTAAGCGTGATGCACGTCGTGCGCAAGCATGGAAAGTGGCAAATCAAGACCAACTCGCGCTATAACCGCCGCATCACCGCCTCCACCGACATGCGCCTGACCGGGCCCGCTGCGGGCGATGCGCTGCTGCGCACCAAGGCGGATCCGCGCGGCACACGCGTGCAGGGCACCTTCAATAATTGCGGCAATGGCTGGACGCCCTGGAATACCTATCTGGCCTGCGAAGAAAACTTCAATAACTATTTTGGCACCACATCGGATACAGACACGCGTACCGACGCGCAGAAACGCTATGGCCTGTCAAAAAAGGCATCTACGTTCCGCTGGGAGGCCTATGCGGAGCGCTTCGACCACCGCCGCGAGCCCAATGAATCGAACCGCTTTGGCTGGATCGTAGAGATCGACCCCTTCGACCCCGCCTCAATGCCGCGCAAGCGCACAGCACTGGGCCGCTTCAAGCATGAGAATGCCGCCTGTGCGCTCGCTGCAGACGGCCGCGTCGTCGTCTACATGGGAGACGATCAGCAAAACGAATACATCTACAAGTTCGTGTCCGAAAGCGCGTACCGCCCCGACGGCTACAACCCCGACCTCCTGGATGCGGGCAAACTGTATGTGGCGCGCTTCAATGATGGCGCCCCCCAAGGCGAATTCATGGGCCATGGCGAGTGGCTGCTGCTGGATAAGAACGAGAACCCGGTATTGGCGGCAGACAACCGCTTTGCCAGCCAGGCCGAGGTATTGATCCATACACGGTTGGCCGCGGACGCCGTGGGTGCAACCAAAATGGATCGGCCCGAGTGGGTGACCGTGCACCCACAAACCGGCGAGGTTTACGCCACCCTCACCAACAACAGCAAGCGTAAGGATATCGACCGCGTCAACCCACGCGTCAAGAACCTCTACGGGCACATCGTGCGTTGGCGCGAAGCAGGCAGCGACGCGGGCGCGACGGCTTTCGAGTGGGATTTATTCGCGCTGGCTGGCAACCCACTCAAGTACCCCGACCGCACCGATCTGAAGTCTGGCTCAGCCAACATCACCGCCGACAACATGTTCAATAGCCCCGACGGCCTGGCTTTCGACACAGCAGGTCGGCTGTGGATACAAACCGACGGCAAGTACAGCAACAGCGGCGAGTATGAAGGCCAGGGCAACAACCAGATGCTATGCGCCGACCCGGCCAGCAAAGAGATCCGGCGTTTTCTGGTGGGGCCCAAAGCCTGCGAGGTAACAGGTATCACGTTCACGCCAGACAGCCGCACAATGTTCGTCAATGTGCAACACCCCGGTGAAGACGGCAACAGCAATTGGCCCGATGGCGGCGACGCCATCCCCCGCTCCGCCACCCTGGTAATCACCAAAGACGACGGCGGCGTAATCGGCACCTGAGCCGCACGTAAGCGCACCAGTCGGTACGTGAGCCGTGCCGGCGCGCCACATCGCCAACGGCAAAGCTGGCATAAGCAGGTTTCACCAATGAAGAAGCCCCTCTTCGCGTCGATACAAAGAGGGGCTTTCCTGATTTGACTGGCGCTATGCGCTGCCTTCTCGAAATGGGGGCTATTGTTTCGCTGTGTGCGCGCTTCGTGGCGCGCACACGAACGCAGCAGCCCGACCGGTGCCAGGGCGGCTGCGCCGCTCCGTTTTGGCGCGCGCAGCGCGTAAACGCGCCCAGCGTTACAGGCGCCCCGCCCAATCCTTCTGGATGCGCGAAAGATCTTCGGGCAAGCGCCCCGCCAAGCGAACGAACAGTTCTTCATGCAAGGCAAGCTCGACCTGCCAGGCCGGTGCATCGGACGCCATCACTTGCGCGAAGCTGTCCTCATCGAAGCTGGCGCCCGCCCAATCGAGATCCTCGTAGCGCGGCGAAATGCCGAAGACGTTCTCCTGGCCATCGGCAGCGCCTTCGATGCGGCCTACCATCCATTTGAGCACCCGCATGTTGTCACCGAAGCCCGGCCAGACAAACTTGCCGTCCGGGCCTTTGCGGAACCAATTGACGCAATAAATACGCGGCAGGACTGCGCCTTGTGCAGCAAGGTTTTCACCCAGGCGCAGCCAGTGGCCGAAGTAATCGCCCATGTTGTAGCCGCAGAATGGCAGCATGGCGAAGGGATCTCGCCGCACGACACCCTGCTTGCCCGCTGCCGCAGCGGTGGTTTCGGAGCCCATGGTGGCAGCCATGTAGACGCCTTCAGCCCAGTTGCGTGCCTCGGTGACCAGCGGCACGGTGTCGGAGCGGCGGCCACCAAAGATGAACGCGTCGATGACAACGCCGGCCGGGTTTTCCCATTCGGGATCGATGGACGGACATTGCGAGGCAGGGGCCGTGAAGCGCGCGTTTGGATGCGCCGCCTTGCGGCCGGTTTCGCGGGCAATGTCCGGCGTCCAATCGCGCCCCTGCCAGTCGATGAGATGGGCTGGCGGCTCGTCGGTCATACCTTCCCACCAGACATCGCCATCATCAGTCAGTGCGACATTGGTGAAGATTACGTTGGCCCGCAGAGTGGCCATGGCATTGAAGTTCGTTTTCTCGCTGGTGCCTGGGGCTACACCAAAGTAGCCCGCTTCTGGGTTGATGGCATGCAGCCGGCCGTCGGGGCCTGGTTTGATCCACGCAATATCGTCACCGATCGTGGTGATCTTCCAGCCACCCAGACCGGCTGGCGGAATCAGCATGGCAAAGTTGGTCTTGCCGCAGGCCGACGGGAAGGCAGCCGCCACATGGTGCTTGCGGCCTTCGGGAGATTCGACGCCCAGGATGAGCATATGCTCGGCCAGCCAACCCTGGTCGCGCCCCATGGTGGAGGCGATGCGCAGCGCAAAACACTTTTTGCCCAGCAGCGCGTTGCCCCCGTAGCCAGAGCCGAAGCTCCAGATTTCACGCGTTTCGGGATAGTGGACTATATATTTGGTGTCGTTGCAGGGCCAGGGCACGTCTGCCTCGCCATGCGCCAGCGGCTTGCCCACTGAATGTACACAGGGCACGAATTCACCGTCTTCGCCCAGCAGGTCGTACACCGCGTTGCCCATGCGTGTCATGATGCGCATATTGACCACAACATACGGGCTGTCGGTGAGCTCGATGCCGATATGCGAAATGGGCGAACCCAACGGGCCCATCGAAAATGGCACCACATACATGGTGCGCCCGCGCATGCAGCCCTGGAATAACCCGTCGAGCGTCTGGCGCATTTCGTTGGGTGCGGCCCAGTTGTTGGTGGGGCCCGCGTCTTCTTTGCGCTCGGAGCAAATGAAGGTACGGTCTTCCACACGTGCGACATCGGAGGGCGAGGACCATGCGAGATAAGAGTTGGGCCGCTTGGCCGGATTCAGGCGCGTCAGGGTGCCTGATTTAACCATCTGGGCGCACAATGCGTCGTATTCTTCCTGAGAGCCGTCGCACCATACAATGCGGTCCGGCTCAGTCAGTTCGGCCACCCGGCTCACCCACTCTACCAAGCCTTTGTGCCGTACGTGCTCGGGCGCCGTCTGGCCCGTCAGATTGTCTTCGGATCGCATTTGCTGAATCTCCATGTCGTGATTGTCCGATATATACGAAAACGTTATTCTTGATCGCGTGGCATGAGCGGTAAAGCGGGCCTGGCAGCCGCCCTGCGTATACCATCCAGCCACGCGTGCAGGCGATCCATTAGCGCTAAAACACACCGAATAGCTGGAGCCACGCTGGTTAATCACTAATCATAGCCTTGTGCAATGCATCGCGCACGGCAACTGAAGTCGCGGGCGTCGGCAGCTTCTTGCGCTTGCCTATATACTCATACGTTTTTGCGATTGCGCGACAAATTTGACGCGTTTTGCAAAATTTTGTGGCATGCGCACGCTGGCGCGTGCCATCAACCTGCCACCGCGGGCCCTGGCGCCGGCGGCGGCATCGCCGCGGCTGGCGCTGTCCCGCCTGCCGTATATCCGCCACAGCCGGCATCGTGCCGGCGTATTGGGCTTTCCGTGTGCCTGACCTTGGCGCAGACGTCTTTTCACCAAGGAGCATTGACATGCAGGGCCTGCACCTGACCGCAGATCTTTACCATTGCGCATGCAATCCCGCGCTGCTCACCGACGCAGCGCCCCTGGCCGAGCTTTGCCGCCGGCTAACGCTAGATGCCGGCCTGACACTGGTCGCCGACAAATGGCATACCTTTCCCGATTTTCAGGGCGAGCCGGGCGGTGTAACCGGTATGCTGCTGCTGGCCGAATCCCACCTCGCCCTGCATACTTGGCCCGAGCGCGGCGGTGTAACACTCGATGTGTATGTATGCAACTTCATGGGTGACAACTCCGCCAAGGCCGAACAACTGCTTGAAACACTGCTGGCCGCGTTCAAGCCGGCCAGCCTGCAGCGCGGCCGCCTGATGCGCGGCGACGAAAACGGCCCGCACGAAACCATCCCAGAGGGTGCCTCTGCGCCGCAGGTACAGCCGCCCGGGATTGTGCTCGAACATACCAATGCCGATAGCGTATACGGCTTTCGCTTCAACCGCCGTGTGCTGTCGCGCCAGACGCCTTACCAGCACCTTGAGCTGCTGCAATCGCCCGAATTGGGCCTGACGCTCAAACTGGACGATCACTTCATGACGTCTGAAGCCGACGAGTTCTTCTATCACGAGGCGATGGTGCATCCGGCCGCCACGGCGCACCCCGATCCACGCAACGCCCTGATCATCGGCGGCGGTGACGGCGGTGCGCTCGAAGAGTTGCTCAAGCATGCGGGCATCGAATCCATCACCCTGGTTGAGCTCGACGGCGACGTTGTCGACGTGGCGCGCGAGCATTTGCGCGCCATCAATCACGGCGCGCTGGACGATCCGCGCGTCACCGTGCACATACAAGACGGCGCCCGCTATTTGGCCGATTGCGTCAATTCCGGTGCTGCATTCGACCTCATCCTGCTGGATCTCACCGACCCCGAAACGCCAGCCGGCCCGCTTTATACGCACGAATTCTTCGCCCTGTGCGAACGCGTGCTCGCACCCGGCGGCGCAATGGCACTGCATCTTGGCACCCCCTTCCACGAGCCCGAACAAGTGCGTGGCCTGGCTGCCAGCCTGGCGGGCGTATTCGACCAAGTACACGCTTACGGGCTGCATATCCCCCTGTACGGCACGTACTGGGCGCTGGCGGTGGTGTCCAACACGCTAAACCCGCGCGAGATACCGGCTGCCGTTATCGAACAGCGGCTGATCGACCGCGGCATTGGGGCACTGCAATACTACAACGCCGACATCCACGGCGCACTGTTCGCATTGCCTAACTATTACCGGGCGCTGCTTCCCGCACCGGCGCCAATCGCCGCCACAAACTAAGTGGCGTGAAGGCACGGCGCGGCCAGGCCGGTGAGTGGCAAATGTTCATTCGCCGGCCGTCACCTCCGGATCTGCCGCCAGCCACAGCGTGAAGCGCTTCAGTGTGCGCTGGCGCGCTTTCGCGTGATCAACCACCGGTTCGGGGTACGTCTTGCCCAAATACACGCCACACGCGGCAAGGTCGGCCGGCTTCATGGCTGCCGGAAAGTGGACGTGCTTGTCTGGTATACGGCTCAATTCCGGTAGATAGCGACGAATAAAGAGCCCTTGCGGGTCGAACTTCTGCGACTGTGTCACAGGGTTGAAAATGCGAAACCAGGGCTGCGCATCGCAGCCCGTGGAAGCCGCCCACTGCCAACCGCCGTTGTTGGCCGCAAGATCATAGTCGTTCAGATGCTCGGCGAAATGCCGCTCACCCCAGCGCCAGTCTATACCCAGGTCTTTGGTCAGGAAGCTCGCCACCACCATGCGCAAACGATTATGCATATAGCCCGTCTGGTGCAATTGACGCATCGCTGCATCAACCAGCGGATAGCCTGTACGCGCTTCGCACCATGCCCGCCAAAGATCGGGGGCGTCGTCCCACTGCACACGGTCGTATGCGGGCCTGAACGAGTGCGTGACCACATGCGGGTGATGCCACAGGATCATGAAGTAGAAATCGCGCCACGCCAGCTCCGACAACCAGGTCTGCGCGCCCTCGCAGCCTTGCGCGGCCCGCGCTGCCGCCAACGCCGCCAGTTGCCTGACAGAAATGGTGCCAAAGCGTAAATGTACCGAGAGGTAGGACACCCCCTTGCGGCCAGGATAGTCGCGTGCCGTTTTGTAAGCCGCCATGCGCGGAATGAAGTCCCGCAGCAGTTGCTGGGCTCCTTGCATGCCGGTGGGCAAAGGCAACATGTGCAGGTTAGTGGGTAAAAAACCCAGATCTGCCAGTTTCGGCAGAGACTCCCCTGCCGGCGGGGCAGCCAGATGCCGGGCATAGCGATCCACCGGATAGGGCTTAAGCTGAAAGGCATCCAGCTTTTGCAGCCATGCTCGCTTGTAAGGCGTGAACACACTGTAAGGCTGCCCCTGTTGGGTCAGCACTTCGTCGCGATCCAGAAGTACCTGATCTTTATAGTCGCTGAACGCGATGCCCTGCCCGTGCAGCGCCTGCGCCACAGAGCGGTCGCGTGCGATGGCCTCGGGTTCGTAGTCGCGATTGACCAACACCTCGCGCACGCCGAGACTACGCGCCAACGTCACGATGCACGCCTGCGCCGGGCCATGACGCACAATCAAGCCGCCACCAGGCGCACCGCTACGCGCGGCAAGTTGGCGCAGCCCATCGTCCAGCGCCAGCACGCTTGCATGGATGAACGCAACGCGCCGATCCGTGCGGCTGGGCAGCACATCCAGAATCCCGGTGTCGAACACGAATACGCAATACACCCGTTCGAAGCGGCGCAGCGCGTGATACAGCGCGGCATTGTCATCACAGCGCAGATCGCGCCGCATCCACACCAGGGCACTTGCGGGTTTCACGAATCGAGTTCCCTCGTCTTCATAGGGTAAGCAGGTGGCACTGAAATCCGTCTACCGGCGGCATAGCGTCAAATCCATGCGCCGCCACGAACGCAGTACGCAGCAGCGTTGGTAATGATACCAACAGCCCCAGCGCCGCTACTCACCCCACAGACTGTCATCCCGATAGACATTCGCACCCGCCCGTCCTGCATACAAAAAAAGGCTCGCAATGCGCAATGCATTGCGAGCCCAACAACCTGACCTCTGTGGTCAGGCAGCACTGGCCTGTTACGGAGACTGTTACGCTACCGTAAGGCGGCTGCGCAAATGGGTCAACCCGCATTCCTCACTAGACGTAACGGACTCGGCTACTTGCCCGGCATAGCGCTACAACTCCTTAACATTGCCACTAAGCCAGTAACAGTCCCGTATCAAAAACCATGGTGCGGGACGCGGCGCGCTGCTGTTAAACTGGATATAAAACCAGCATCAATCTCCCATGCCCGCGCATCCTGTATTGCCCAATCCGTGGTATTACCTCAATAACTTCCAGTTCATGCTCGACTGGGTCTCCGCACGCTATCAAGGCCTGCTTGCGCCAGAAGAACAATCCTTTATCGCTGGATTCGCAGCACTTCCCAAACCGTCGCGCGGCCTGCTCGTACGCATGGTCATGCGCAAGGGCGATCTATTCCGGGCCAGCAAACTGGCCTACGCTGAGGTCGGCGATACGCAAGCAGCAGCAGCCCCGCTGCTGGCCCATGGCTGGCTTGTGCAAGATCCCGCGCTAACGGCCGACGAACTATTCCGCCTTCTTACCCGCACCGAGCTGGTTGAACTGCTAGGCGGCGCCTACGATGCCCTAAGCATCGTAGGCGCCGCCAAAGCCAGCCAGTGCAAAGTTATACGCGAACATTGGCCCGATCCGGGCACGCTGGCGCAATGGCAGGCCCGCGGCTGCGCGCCGGCCGGCGATGAGCGGGCGGTAGCAGCCTGCCCTACATCCAATGCCGCGGCGCGCATCGGCGCCGGCGTACCGCCGCACATCACATCCGGAGCTTTTCCAGACACCATCTATCGCGTCACACTGCTGGCATTGTGCGATCGCCTGCGCCTGATGTTCTTCGGCAATCTGCGGCAAGACTGGAGCGAATTCGTGCTGGCCGATCTGGGCCTGTATCGCTACGAGCAGGTTGCTTTTCCCGACGCAGCACGCGCCTTTGCCACCCGCCAGGACATCGACGATTACCTGCTGTTGCAGGGCTGCCGTGATGCACTCGACACCGCCGCCGATGACGACGCATGGGCCGATGCCTGTGCACAGATACCGGCTCTACCGTACGCGAACGAATGGCTAGAAAGCCGCCGCGCGCGGCTACTGTTTGCGGCCGGCCAGCAAGGCGAGCGTCGGCGACGGTGGCGCGGGGCGCTCGCCTGCTACAAAGCCAGCACCGACCCGGCAGCGCGCGCGCGCCGCATACGCGTGCTGGAGCAATTGGGCGAGCACGCCGATGCGCTTGCACTGGCTGCCCAGGCATTGCAACAACCCGCTTCCGAGGCCGAAGCACAGGCTGTAGGCAGGATGCTGCCGCGCTTGAGGCGATCTTGCGGGCACGTCAGCGAAAAGGCTTTTCCGCGGGCGGTACCGCCACGCCTGGACCTGGCGCTCGATCTCGCCGGCACACGCGTCGAAGAAGCGGTGCGCGCGCACCTGCACTGCGGCAATGCCCCGGCCTTTTATGTGGAAAACACGCTGCTCAATTCGCTGTTCGGCCTATTGTGCTGGGACGCAATCTTCGCCAGCGTGCCGGGCGCGTTCTTCCACCCTTACCAGCACGGCCCGGCCGATTTGCTGCGCACAGGGTTTCGCGAACGCCGCGCGGCCCAGTTCGAAGCCTGTCTGGCACTGCTGGACAACGGCCGCCATATCCAGGCCGTGCGCGGCACCTACCAGGCCAAGCGTGGCCTGCAATCGCCCTTCGTTTATTGGGATGCGCTCGACGACACGCTGCTCGACCTGGCTCTGCAGTGCATTCCGGCCAGTCACCTGCGCGCGGTGTTTGATCGCCTGCTCGAGAACATCCGCGACAACCGTTCCGGCCTTCCCGACCTGATCCAGTTCTGGCCCGGCACGCGGCGTTATCGCCTGATTGAAGTCAAGGGCCCTGGCGACCGCATTCAGGACAACCAAGCCCGCTGGCTGGCCTATTGCCAGGCGCAGGGCATCGACATCTGCGTTTGCCATGTACAGGCGCAGGCCACCGCATGAGCTACACGGTATCCGTGCGTGCACTGTGCGAATTCACCGCACGCGCGGGAGACCTTGACCTGCGCTTCACCCCTTCGCCCACAGCACTCGAAGGCATAGAGGGCCATGCCATCGTACGCGCCCGTCGGCCAGCGGGCTACGAACAAGAAGTGTTCCTGTCCGAAACCCTGGAACTGGGCAGCGCTGGCCATACCTTGATCGTACGCGGGCGCGCCGACGGCTATGCGCCGCTGTTGAACAGGCTGGAAGAAATCAAGACCCACCGGGGCGATGCGGACGCCATCCCCGCCAACCACCGCGCTCTGCACTGGGCGCAGGCCCGCATCTATGGCCACCTGATGTGCCGCACACGCGGGTTTGCCAGCATCAATCTTGCGCTGGTGTATTACGAACTGGACGAGGGTACAGAAACCCTGCTTACAGAAAGCTGGGCCGCCGATGCCTTAGCAGAGTACACCCAGGGCCTGTACCAGGCCTTTGCACGATGGGCACTGCAGGAAAGCCAACACCGTGTACTACGCGACGAAACACTTGACGGTTTGAAGTTCCCCTTTTCACACATGCGACCGGGCCAACGCCAACTTGCCGAAGCCGTCTACAAAACCACGGTGCAGTCGCGGCGCCTGCTGGCCCAGGCACCCACTGGCGTCGGCAAAACACTAGGCACGCTGTTTCCCATGCTGAAAGCTGCGCCGCGCACAAGCCTGGACGCGGTCTACTTTCTTACCGCCAAGACATCGGGCCGCCAACTGGCGCTGGACAGCCTGGCCCAACTGCTGGGCACACGCGACGCCAATGAAACGCGACCTCCCGGCGTGCGTGTGCTCGAGCTCGCCGCGCGCGAAAAAACCTGCGAGCATCCCGGCAAGGCCTGCCACGGCGACGACTGCCCGCTGGCGCGCGGCTTCTACGACCGCCTTCCAGCGGCGCGCGATGAAGCCGTGGTGCACGGCTGGCTTGATCGCCCTGCCCTGCGTCGCATTGCGCTGGCGCACGGCATCTGCCCCTATTGGCTCAGCCATGATTTGGCGCAATGGGCAGACGTCGTGGTGGGCGATTACAACTACTATTTCGACACCAGCGCCCTGTTGCGCGGGTTGGCCTTGCAGCGGCAATGGCGCGTGGGCCTGTTGGTGGACGAGGCCCATAACCTGGTCGACCGCGCCTGCGCCATGTACAGCGCAAGCCTGCGTCTGCCCACTTTGCGCGCCGCCCGCGCGGGTGCCACACCGGCCTTGCGGCGCACGCTTGACGCCGTGCTGCGCGCCTGGCGCGACGCGTTTGGCGGCCAAGAGCAGGGCTGGCAGGCTTACGACACGCTGCCCGCCAAGCTGCTCACTACACTGCAGGCGGCCAGTGCTACGCTGGGTGAGCACCTGAGCAACCCTGCCCCGCCGGGCAGCCTGTTCACGCACCACGACACCGGCGCCGAGCTGCAGCAGTTGCACTTCGATCTGGTCCATTTTCTGCGCCTGGCTGACACCTTCGGCGCGCATTCCGTGCTGGATCTCACCATCGATGTTGCGATGGCTGGCATCGACGGCGCATACACCAAGCGCACGCCCGCCATATCTGGCGCGCCAATGCGCTCATCCAGGCTGCCGAACGCCCCCGCCGACGCCGCGCGCGAGCCGACTCGCGCCGGTGCGCACAGGCCATCTTGCAATGAAACGCTGACGCTGCGCAATATGGTGCCAGCGCCCTATCTGGCGCCCAGCTTCCAAGCCTGCTATGCAGCGGTGCTGTTTTCCGCCACGTTGGCGCCCTGGGATTTCTACCGTGACGTGCTCGGGCTGCCCGACGACACGGCCTGGCAGGATGCCGACTCCCCTTTCCAGCCGCATCAACTGCAGGTGCGCATCGCGCACAACATATCCACCCGCTACAACGACCGCGCCCGTTCCGTGGCTCCCATCACGCGCCTGATCGCGGAACAATTTATCAACCGGCCCGGCAATTACCTGAGCTATTTCAGCAGCTTCGACTACCTGGACCAAGTGGCCGCCTACTTTGCGCGCGCCTACCCAGACATCCCCTTCTGGCTGCAAGCGAGAGGCATGGATGAGGCGGCACGCAGCGCCTTTCTGCAGCGCTTCGCGCACGACGGCCAGGGCATAGGCTTCGCGGTGCTGGGCGGGGCCTTCTCCGAGGGCGTGGACCTGCCTGGCAGCCGCCTCATCGGCGCCTTCATCTCCACCCTGGGCCTGCCACAGTTCAACGCAATCAACTCTCGGCGCCAGCAATGCATGCAGGCCCTGTTTGGCGAAGGCCGCGCCTACGACTACACCTATCTTTATCCTGGCCTGCGCAAAGTCGTGCAGGCCGCAGGACGTGTAATCCGCTCCACCACCGACCAAGGCGTCGTGCACCTGATCGACGACCGCTACGGCCAACCCCACATCCAGGCCCTGCTGCCCGGCTGGTGGGCCATCCGCTGACGCGCCACCGCGCCATGCCGCGGCCTGGCCCCCCCCGTGCTCTGCCGCCTCCTGCTCCTGCACCGGCCTGCTCCTGCACCAGCCTGCTCCCGCGCCGGGCGGTCTCTGCGCCTCTTGTTACCATCGACACCACCCGGCCTTTTCCACACGCACGATATGGTTCCCCACGGCTGACGCGGCGCGCTTGTCTACAATTATTTCCGACCGTTCCACTCGGGATTTTGTTCACAAGGAGCTCCCATGTCCGCAACCGGCCTGCCCATCTTCTCTGAAGCCGTCTACCCCTTCGATGCGCGCGGCGTTGCCAAACGCTTTCGCCACGCTGCCATCTTCGGCGCACTGTCCGCCCTTCAGCCAGGCGAAACCATGCGCTTTTGCAACGACCACGACCCGCTCCCGCTACTGCAACAATTACAGGGCCACTTTGGCGATGCCATTCGCATCGAATACCTTTCGCGCAACCCTGGCGAGATCGTCATCGACTTCCATATCGTCGAGTAAACCGGGCCCCACGCCCGGCCGGAGCATCACGCACGGCGGGCGCGGGAGGTCGGACGGCAGCGTGGCCTCAACGCTAAGCACGCACCGCGCCCTGTCCGATGTCCACGCGCTCGGCCAGAAAATCCAGAAAAGCCCTCACGCGCAGCGGCAGGTAGCCGCCCTGGCCGACATAGACAGCGTGGACTTCCTCGACATCGCCTGGATTGCAGTCTTCCAGCACAGGCAGCAGGCGGCCAGCAGCAATGTCATCACGCACCTGGAACGCTGCCAAACGTGCCCGCCCAAGTCCTGCCAAGGCCAACCGGCGCAATGCCTCGCCGTCGCTGGCCTGGGCGTTTCCTGTGACGGGAAACATCAAGTTTTCGTCTCCTTGCCGCAATGGCCAGCCGGGTTGCGCGCGCACATAGTTTTCCCCCAGTCGGTTGTGCGCCAAGAGTTCCTTCGGTGTGGTCGGCGTGCCGTAGCGGGCCAGGTAGCCCGGTGCTGCGACGATCATCATGCAGATAGTCTATTCCGCATTGATCTTTGAATTCATGATTTTTTAATTGGTGGTTTTTAAATTCACCAAAGGAAAGGATCCATCACATCACTTTCCAGGGCTTGTGCTTCAGCCATGCTGACCGTGGCGGTCACGGCGGGTGCAGCCTTCGCAGTACCGGCGATGGCGGCTACGCCAGCCTGGGTCGCCACCTGGCAGGCCAGCCCTCAGCCCTTCACCGCCTACCCGAACAAGCTCTGTGCAGCCCGGATTTAATCTGCATCAATCAATCCCTACTTCCTCGGTCAGCTGCATTGACCAATCAATATATTGTGTCTAATCTCTCTTCAACCACAATATGTAGTAGAAAGGAGTTTCGACAGCCATGGCCCACGTAGACGTTCAAACCTCTGTTGATGAATACCTTGATCGCATCGACTGGCGCGTCAATGCCAATGCCAACCAAGGTTATTCGCTTGGCGGGCTTATCCTCAATGTATCGGGCAAGGTCATCGCCAACTACTGGCTCAACAGCGTCTATCCGCAAGCCGTCGGCCGCGCGCACCGCGACGCAGACTTACACATCCACGATCTCGATATGCTGTCGGGTTATTGTGCGGGCTGGTCTCTGCGCACGCTGCTCAACGAAGGCCTGAACGGTGTGCCGGGCAAGGTTGAGTCCGTGCCGCCGCGCCATATGTCCAGCGCCGTTGGCCAGATCGTCAACTTCCTGGGTACTTTGCAGAACGAGTGGGCCGGCGCACAAGCCTTCAGTTCATTCGACACCTATATGGCGCCCTTCATCCGCAAGGATGGGCTCAACTACAGCCAGGTGCGCCAATACATGCAAGAGCTCATTTACAACCTCAACGTGCCGTCCCGCTGGGGCACGCAAACCCCATTCACCAATCTCACTTTCGACTGGGCCTGCCCCGAAGACCTGCGCGAGCAAGTGCCGCTGATCGGCGGCGAGGAAATGCCTTTCACCTACGGCGAACTGCAGGAAGAGATGGACATGATCAATCGCGCCTACATCGATGTGATGATGGCCGGCGACGCCAAGGGCCGCGTGTTCACCTTCCCCATTCCCACCTACAACATCACCGAAGACTTCGACTGGCACAGCCCCAATGCCGAGCGTCTGTTTGAAATGACGGCCCGCTACGGCCTGCCTTACTTCCAGAACTTCATCAATTCGGAGCTCAAGCCAAATATGATCCGCTCGATGTGCTGCCGGCTCCAGCTCGACCTGCGCGAACTGCTCAAGCGCGGCAACGGCTTGTTCGGATCGGCGGAGCAAACCGGCTCGCTGGGTGTCGTCACCGTCAATTGCGCTCGGCTGGGTTATCTGTACGCCGGCAACGAGGTGGGCCTACTCGCTCGGCTGGATGAATTGCTGGCACTGGGGCGCGACAGCCTCGAAATCAAGCGCGATGTCATCCAGCGCCTGATGGACGACGGCTTGTTCCCCTATACCCGACGCTACCTGGGCACCTTGCGAAATCACTTCTCCACGCTGGGCGTGAACGGCATCAACGAAATGGTCCGCAACTTTACGCGCGACGAACACGACATCACAACCGAATGGGGGCACGACTTCGCCGTACGGCTGCTCGACCACGTACGGGCGCGTATGGTGCAGTTCCAGGAAGAAACCGGCCACATGTACAACCTGGAGGCCACGCCGGCCGAAGGCACCACTTACCGTTTCGCCAAGGAAGACCGTCGCCGCTACCCCGGCATCCTTCAGGCCGGAACGGCACAGATGCCTTACTACACCAACTCGTCGCAACTGCCCGTAGGCTTTACCGACGATCCGTTCGAAGCGCTCGAGCGTCAGGATGAACTGCAACGCAAATACACCGGCGGCACGGTGCTGCACCTATACATGACCGAGCCGCTGTCCAGCGCGGACGCCTGCCGCACGCTGGTCAAGCGGGCACTCAGCCGCTTCCGCCTGCCTTACATCACCGTCACGCCCACTTTCTCCATCTGCCCCGTCCACGGCTATATCGGCGGCAGCCATGCCTTCTGCCCCAAGTGCGACGAGGAGATCCTCGCCCGCAAGCAGCGCGAAGCTGCCTGAGGCCGCTTTTTTTTTGACCACTGTGCGCCATGCAGCGCCACTACTGAAAGGAGTTCACCCATGTCCACGCTAAATACCACGACGCCCCTCACCCTCTCCGACGACGAACGTCAGCCGTGCGAGATCTGGACCCGCGTCATGGGCTATCACCGCCCCATGTCTTCGTTCAACATCGGCAAGAAAGGCGAATTCCATGAGCGCCGCTACTTCCGTGAAGCGGCTGCGGGCGTCGCCGCCACGCCTGCGCGCCGAGCCGCGTAAAAGCATCTGCCCGCGCAGCAGCAGCCCAGCCCGCGCGGCGACACTATTTGACACCCATCCACTTCAGCTTCAAATGCCTATACATGCTGCCGCGCAACGCCCACTTAAGGTGGGCGGTATCACGCCCTTCACCGCCACTGATTTCCCTGGCAAGCTATCGACCGTGATCTTCGTACAAGGCTGCCCCTGGCGTTGCGGCTACTGCCACAACCCACACCTGCAGCCGCGCACAGCCGACAGCCCAGTTGCATGGGAGGGCGTGCTGGCGCTGCTGCGCAGGCGCGTCGGCCTGGTGGACGCGGTTGTCTTCAGCGGCGGCGAGCCCACCATGGATCCGGGGCTCGAAGCCGCCATCCGTGAAGTGCGCGAACTGGGATTCTGTATCGGCCTGCACAGCGGCGGCACGCATCCGACCCGGTTGCGCAAGGTGCTACCGCTGCTGGACTGGATCGGCCTGGACATCAAGATAGACTTCGACAGCTACGAGAACGTTACTCGCGTTCGCAACAGCGGTACGTCGGCACTGGAAAGCCTGCGCGCTGTGCTGGACAGCGGCGTTGCGCATGAATGCCGCACCACAGCCCACCCCACACTGCATACTGAGGCTGGCCTCGAAGCCTTGGCCCGTCAGCTCGCCAGCATGCGTGTCACCCATTACGCCCTACAGGTATTCCGTCCCACGGGCTGCAACGACAACGCCCTCAACCAGAGTATGCGCGCAGGCTTTCCCAGCCAAACGCTGGTCGAGACCCTCACCGATCTGTTCTCGCAATTCACCCTCCGCACATCCTGAAGCCGCGTCAGCCCGTCGCGCAGGCCGGCGCCCTAAGTTATGTAACGAACGCATCTTCGCCACCGCGCAGGGCATCAGGTGCCTTCCTGGCCGCCGCCCGGCGCCGGATAACGGCGAAACAGCTTGCCCGCCAGCTGCGCGGGCTGCAGGCTCTCGGGCAAAAAACGCGCAGGGCTTAGCCGCCCCGGCAAGGCCGGCAACACATTGGCCGGCGCAAATACTGAAAGGTCGATGGCATCCAGCGTATTCTTGACCAGCAAGCCCAGCTCGGTATCGCCTTCCATCGTCAGCCTGCGGCTGAAGAAGAGTGTGTCGGGATCTTCCTTGCGCTGCATCATCAATAAAAAATCATGCGTGTTCGCGGCGATCGTCAAGGCAATCTCGCCTCCCGGCCGCCGCGCGACAAAACGCCCGCCGCGCCACATGAAATCAACGCCTACGCCCGCATCGCGGGCCAGTATGCGCAGCTTGCGGCCCTCCAGCATGGCCAGCGTGTCTTCGGGCAGATGCCTGGCCAGCGCCACGTTCAGGCCCGTCACAAAAAGCAGCGACGCCGGATAAGCCGGCAAGCGGGAAAGCACCCGGCCAACCGGGGCGGGGACCAATCGTTCACTCGCGCGCATGGAATACCTTGCAGAAAATCAGGCCACGAATGACAGCACAGTAAAGTAATGCACCGTGCTGCCACCCAGAACAAAAAGATGCCACACGCCATGGCCATATCGCCATTTTTCGTCGGTGGCGTAAAAAATGATACCCACGGTATAAACCAGCCCGCCCGCGGCCAGCCACATAAAACCGTCCCATGTCAGAGCGTCAATCAGGGGCACCGCAGCGATCACGGCAAGCCAACCCATCACCACGTACAGAAACAGCGAGAACAGCCGCATACCGCGCGCCAGCCAGATCTCCTGCACAATACCTAGAATCGCCAACCCCCACACCGTGCCTAACAGTGACCAGCCCCATGGGCCGCGCAGGCTCACCAAGGCAAAAGGGGTATAGCTGCCGGCGATCAACAGGTAGATCGCGCAATGATCGAACTTGCACCAGATTTGCTTGGCCCGCCCCCGCAGGCTGTGGTAGAGCGTAGAAGCCAAATACAACCACAGCAGCATGGCGCCGTAAATGCTGAAGCCGACTACCTTCCATGGGTCGCCCGCGAGCGCGCCCTGTACGATCAGCAGCGTGCCGCCCGCCAGCGCAAGTGCCGCGCCAGCCAGATGGCTAATGCTGTTGAAACGTTCGCCATAATACATATGCCCGCTCTCCTTAGCCTTGGTTCGCGCGTCTGCGCGGTGTCAGGCAACCCGGTACTCGAGCCCGGGCTTGCCATGCCAGTACCCGTTACAGGGCCCGGCCGGCATCAGCGGCAGTAATGCGTCAAAGGCCGCCGGCAGCCCGAGTTCGCCCTGTATGGCCCGGCTGAACAACCCAGCGATCTCGGCGGTATGCACAGCCTGCGGGCTGATGCGCAGCACGTCCACCCCTAAATCGCGCATGGCGCCAACCTCTTTAATCAGAGTATAGACAAGCGCCGACTGCGTTTGAATGCCGTTGAGCACCAGAAATGGCTGGCCCTCGCGCGTATTGAGCAGCAAACCATCAGGGTGATCCATGCACACGTATTGGCAGTTGTCCTTGGGGATATTGCGATTGCGCGCAGTAAAGCAACGCGCCGAAAAAGCAAGCGGCATGCGGCCATAGGCGAATACTTCCGTCTGCATCCCCTCGGGCCGCTCGCGCTGCATCTCGGCCAGCCCCTCGCGGTCCATTTCAAGCGGCATGACCCAGCGCACCGCCCCCTGCTCGTGCAAAATATCCAGCACCGGCTTGTTGTATACGTTCAGGAAAGGCCCACCCACGAACGGGCGGCCTGCCACCCGGTGCACAGCACCCATGTCGTTGGCTTCGACCAAAAAATCGCCGTTGTCGGTGATCTTGCGCATCACGGCAAGGTCCTGCCCGGACTCCAGCAACACCTGCGTGGACAGCACAACTTCCTTGCCTGCCTGCGCCAGCATCCGCGCCACTTCCAGCCAATCAGGCAGGCGCAGCTCATGCCGTCGTGAGCATACCGTTTCGCCCAGATAGACAATATCGACAGGCGCTTCCGTCATGGCCTCATAGAACTGCAGCGTGGTCACACGCGACCAATAGTACTGAACCGGACCCAATGCAATTTTCATATTCGCTTCAAACCGTACTTCAAACCCGATACATAAATACCCGGCAGGTGGCCGCAATTCGTCAACACTGCGCACGCCGCGGCGTGCGCCGACCGCCTTCGCAGCGCGTCAATTGCCACGCCGGGCTTGAAACCTGCGGGCGCCCCCGCGCGAAGCGAAGGCACACTGGCTGCCCCCCCGTTAGGGCGATCACTTCCAGGGGCGGTGGTAAGCACCCAAGGTGTGCTGCTGGCCCTCGGCCACTTTGTCCAGCGCCGACATCCAAGCCGGCCGCACCGAATAGCGCGGCAGGTTAGCCAGACACTGGTCGATGGCCTCTCGCCACACGCGCGTTACCTGTGCCACATAGGCGGGACTGCGCTGGCGGCCTTCGATCTTGATGGCGCGCACACCCAACTGCGCCAGTTTGGGCAGCAACTCCAGTGTATTCAGGCTGGTGGGCTCTTCGATTGCGTAATAGCTTTCGCCGGACACCTCGAAACGCCCTTTGCACAGCGTGGGATAGCCGGCGCTCTCGCCATCTTCGTAGCGGTCGATCAGCACGCCGTTCAGACGCGACTCCAAACCCTTCTCGGTCTGTTCCCAGCGAACCGCCTTGGCAGGTGAGCATACGCCGCGGTTGTTGGGTGAATCGCCCGTGGCGTAGGAAGAAAGCGCGCAGCGCCCTTCTACCATGACGCACAAGCTGCCAAAGCCGAACACCTCGATTTCGACCGTCGTGTTTTCTGTCAACTGCTCCACCTGAGCAATCGACAGCACACGCGGCAAGACCGCCCGCGAAATACCGAACTGCGCCTGATAGAAATTGATGGCTTCGTAGTTGGTGGCCGAACCCTGCACAGACAAGTGCAGGCGCAGATCGGGATAGTTGTCCCGCGCATAACCCATCAGGCCAGGGTCTGCCACAATCATCGCATCCACGCCCGAAGCGGCGGCCTTGTCGACCGCTTCACGCCATTGGCGCCACGCTGATGGCTGCGGATAGGTGTTGAGCGCAAGCAGCACCTTGCGGCCGCGCTCATGCGCGTATCGTATGCCTTCGTTGATCGCCTTTTCGTCGAAGTTCAGGCCCGCGAAATTGCGCGCATTGGTGGCGTCGCGAAACCCCAGGTAAACACAGTCGGCGCCATTGTCCACCGCCGCCCGCAAGGCCGGCAGACTGCCCGCCGGGCATACAAGCTCGATACGCGCCTCCGTCGGCGCGCCGGCGGACCGAAATGCCACATCATTCATGCTACAACCTCATCAAACCGTCACGCCATTCAGGCCGGAACCAGTGCCTCGTTCGCGGCGCGCACCGTGGGTTTGCGCACCGCCTCCAGAGCCGGCTTGACGCCATTGAGCAGGTAATCGACGAGTTCGCGCACGGAACGGATGGCGTTGCCGAAGGGCAGCACCTCCGAACCTCGGAAAAACAAGCCCCGCTGGATATCGCCGGCCATTGCAAAAGCGAGCTGTGTATCAATGCAGAACTGGCCATGCTTGGCGATGCCGTCGCGCAGACCGCAGGAGACCAGGCAGTCGAAGCCAACCGTACATGGACGCTGCTTGGCGATGCGCTGCAGCTTGGCTTCTTTTTCAAGGTAACGTTCAAGCCAGGGTGTGCGTACCGCCCGCGCCGGCAAACCGGCAACACTCATAAAGGTGACGATGTCTTCGGGCTTGGCCTCTACCAGCACCTTCTTGAAGTTGGGATGCGCATCGCCCTCTTCGGTGACGGCAAAGGCGGAACCCAATTGCACTGCATTGGCGCCCAGGCGCAGCAGTTCGCGCACCTGTTCAGGCGTATGGATGCCCCCCGCCGTGATCAGCGGGATGTTCTCGCGCTCCAGGTCCATCTCTTTGAAGAGCTGGCGCGTGCCTTCCAGTACGGCGGGGAAGGCAAAATTAGGATTGTTGAGGCCGTCGACCGTGGGTGCGCCAAGGTGGCCGCCGGCATACTTGGGGTTCTCGATCACAATGGCGTCCGGCAGGCGGTTCTTGCGCATCCATTTCTTCAGGATAAGGCCGATGCCGCGCACATCCGACAGGATCGGGATAATCGCGACCTTGGGGTGATCCGCCGTCAGTTCTGGCAGGTCGAGCGGCAGCCCGGCGCCTACCACCACCGCATCGGCGCCGCTTTCGCACGATTGGCGCACATACGATGCATATTCGGACACCGCGCGCATGACGTTGACGGCCACCATGCCGGCGCCATTGGCCAGTTTCTTCGCCGCGGCGATCTCACGGTCGAGCGCAATCAGGTTCACCGAGTCAATCAGGCTTTTGTCGCGAGAACGGCCGGTCTTCACCATCAGGTCGGGGTGGTGGCGGCGCAGGTCGACGCTGGAAATTGTGCCCAGCGCCCCCAACGAGGCCACCGTGCCTGCGAGCCGGTGGGCGGACACACCCACGCCCATGCCGCCCTGCACGATAGGCAGCAGCGACCTGCCCTTCAGCTTGAGCCGATCCAATACAGTCTGGAGCACAATAGTCGTTCCTTAAGGACGCAAATAAACAGATGCCACTATGCAGGCAGACCGCCCCGGCTTCCTTAATAAATATCAAATAGACATGAATAATGGCCATGCCTGCCGCAGGGCCGGCACACCACCGGCAGTTGACCAAGCGGTTGCCCACAGCGGAAGGCGACGTCGCAAACAAAACTGCCAGGCCGTCTGCACGGCATACGCAAGCCATCAACCTGTCGCCATAGAAATGCAGCGTCCGCGCGACATTCCGCGTGCGGGCCAGGGGCGTTTCCCCGGCGCGGGCGCGATTGGCGTAAAGTTCAGCCATGCAACGCGCCCTCTCCCTGGACAACTCCCCGCCCGCCAGTGTGCCGCTGCGCTTCATGCTGTCGGCACCGGTCTTCATGATGCTGGCCGGTCTACTGCTCCTGGCCAGCCCACAGGCTCTGCTGTCTCGCTGGACGCCGCAGGCTCTGGCGCTTACCCATCTGCTGACACTCGGTGCGCTGGCGCACACCATGGCCGGCGCCATGATGCAGATCCTGCCAGTGGCCACTGGCATCCATGTGTTGGCGCCGCGCCTGACGGCAAGCATCACGCACGTGAGCCTTTCGGGCGGCACGCTGCTGCTGGCGGCGGCCTTCCTCATCGGTACGCCCTGGCTGTTCGGAACCGGTGCCGCCCTCCTTGTCGCCGGCCTGGCCTGGCTGGCCATGGCGGTCGCGTGTGGCTTGTGGCGCCACCGGGCGCATGCCGCCAAGGGCGCAGGTGAAATCCTGGCCGGCGTGCGGCTCGCCCTGCTTGCTCTCCTTGTAACCATCGTAATCGGCGCGGTGCTCTCGGGCCATCCTGCCGCCTCGCTACCGGCGCCGCGCCAATACACAGGCCTGCATGCCGCGTGGGGGCTGCTGGGCTGGGTCGGGCTGCTGGTAATGGCCATGTCCTATCAGCTCATCCCCATGTTCCAGGTAACAGAGCTTTATCCGCGCCCCATCACACGCTGGCTCACGCCATGTGTCTGCGCACTGCTGGCAGCCAAAACACTCGCGTGGATTGCGCACGCCCCAGCATGGGTAGAGTTAGTGCTGGTGGCAGCGCTGGCCGCCACCTACCTTGCCTACGTTGGCGTCACCCTGCACCTGCTGTGCACGCGCAAGCGGCCAGAACCCGATACCACTACCCTGTTCTGGTTCATGGGCATCTCCAGCCTGGCGCTGTGTGCAGTGCTATGGCTGGCGCAGTATCTTACAGGCATTGATATGTCGGTCACCCTAGGGGTCCTGTTCCTGGCCGGCTTTGCCTGGTCGGTCATCAACGGCATGCTGTACAAGATCATCCCCTTCCTGACGTGGTTCCACGCGCAGCGCGGCCTGCCTATGGCGCTGCCGTTCATCCCCAAGGTCAAGCAGGTCATCCCCGATGCGCGGGCACAGGGCCAGTTTTATGCACAGTTGGCGGCGTTGATACTGCTGGCTGCCGCCAGCCTGTTGCCCGCACAGGCATGGCTGACGGGCGCGGCCGGGCTGGCACAGGCAGTGTCGGCGGCCTGGCTGCTGGCCTATATGGTGGGCGCTATACGCCTGTTACACAGTACGCGGCGCAAGGTGCGCGCGGCGCTGGCGCCGCACACAGCCGGCCTCAGCCGTGGTAGTGCGTCAGGCCCGCAGCATCCAGGATCGTAACCTCGCGGCCTTTAACAGCAATTAGTTCGCGCGCGCACAAATCGTGCAAAATGCGCGAAAAATGCTCAGGCGTGAGATTCAGCCGCGATGCGATCACCGTCTTGCTGGTTTCCAGGCGGAACGGCTCGCCATTTGCCTCGCGGCCACCCTGCATCAGGTAATTGACCACGCGTTCCGTGCCCGAACGCAGCGAATAGGCTTCGACGTCCGACATCAGGCTGTGCAGCCGCTGGCTCAGGCTAGCCAACATTTTTCGAGCAAACTCGGGGCGCCGGGCGATTTCATCGAGCACCACCGCCTTGTTCACGTGCAGCAGCAAGGTATCAGCCAGCGCCTGTGCCGACACCACATAATCCTTGTCCAGAAACATCAGGGCTTCGCCGAAACTGTTGCCCGGCCCAATCAGACGCACCACCTTTTCGCCGCCGGCCGGCGACACCAGAAGCAGCTTTACCTGCCCATAGATCACCGAGTGAAAACCCAGGCACGGCTCGCCACGGCGGAAAATCATGTCGCCACGCGCCGCCTTGATTTCATTGGTGCCCAGCGCAATACTGTCCAGCTCGGGCTCGGACAAGCCGCTGAACAACGGCAGCCTGGCAAGAAAATCCTGGACGCGTATCCTCGCTGTGCTCATGCGTATTGTCCTCGTCAGATCAGTTTCGAATAACTCGACACCGTCGGCTTGCCGAGATAGTTGTCGAATATCATGCCCGCGCCGCGCACGAACAAGCGGCCCTTGGGTGGCACTATCAATTTGCGGTCGTCGAGCCGCAGCAGGCCCGCTTCGAGCAGCGGGGCCAAACGCTCAAGCTCAGCGTCAAAATAGGTTTCAAAGGTAATCCCGTACCGCTCGTCGTAGGTGGCAAAATCAACCGGCATGCTGCACATCAGCGTCATGATCACATCGCGGCGCAGCAGATCGTCGTGCGAGAGTTCATAGCCGCGCTCGATGGGCAGGTGGCCTTCGTCGAGCAACTGATAATAGGCATTCAGGCCGCGCACCGAACCACTGTACGATGCCCCTACCTTGCCGATCGCCGACACCCCGAAACCGATCAAGTCGCATTCGGCGCGTGTGGTATAGCCCTGGAAGTTACGATGCAGGCTGTTGTCAAGCCGCGCCAGGTTCAGTTCGTCGTCCGGCTTGGCAAAGTGATCCAGTCCTATATATACATAGCCCGCCTCCAGCAGGCGCTGCGTGGCCATCAGGAAGATCTGCAGCCGCGTTTCGGCCGAGGGCAGGTCTTCCGCGCGAATCAGGCGCTGGGCCTTGAAACGCGCCGGCAAATGCGCATAGTTATAGAGCGCGATCCTGTCAGGCGACAGCCGGGCCACCTGATCCAGCGTGCGATCGAAGCTTGCCAGCGTCTGCTTGGGCAGGCCGTAGATCAGGTCGGCATTCACAGACTGGAATCCGGCGTCGCGGCTGGCCTTGAGCGCGCGTTCAACCATGTCCAGCGGCTGGATGCGATTGACTGCGGCCTGCACGTCTGGGTCGAAATCCTGCACCCCGAAACTGGTGCGATTGAAACCCAGCCCTGCCAACATCGACAACGTCTGTTCATTGACCGTACGAGGGTCGATTTCCACGCCCAGCTCAGCATCGGACGTAAAGGTGAAATGGCGGCGCAGCAACGTCATCAGGTCTGTGAGTTCGGCAGCGCTTAAAAATGTCGGCGTACCTCCCCCCAGGTGCAACTGTATCGTCTGACGGTCATTACCAAGGTGGGCCGCCACGCGTTCCATTTCCAGGCCCAGATATTGCAGGTACTTTGCAACACGGCTGTGGTCCTGCGTAATAATTTTGTTACAACCACAGAAATAGCACAGCTGCTCACAGAACGGCAGATGCACATACACTGACAATGGCGGGTTTTCGGTACGCTGGGCGCGCTGCGCCAGGTAGCCGATGTAGGTTTGCTCGGTATAGTCGCCGCGAAACCTATCGGCGGTGGGATAAGAGGTGTAGCGCGGGCCCGATACGTCAAACTTGCGCACCAGTGCCTCGGAAATTTCAATGTCGGGAAAACTTACAGCGGTGCGGCCCACGGCCGTTTCAGGGGCATCCATTGCCTGACTCCATACAGGCCTGCCCCTTGCGCACCCGGCCAGCATATACGCGGCCGCAGCTGCCAGGGCAACAGGCATGACAGTATTTTGACGACCGGGTAACGGTGCCTATTTGACGCATATCAAACAAAAATTACATTATCCGGCAAGAAAAGGACCAAAGAAGACAACAAGCTTTCGAATAGCTGACTAAAACACATTGTATTATTGAGGCCAGCTTACCCCCACTTACCCCTACCGTACATACCCGACCCCGTAATATTCCCCATCCCCGATGCTGCTTGCCCTGATTCTGATCTTGCCTTTCGCCGGCAGCGTAATCACCGCACTCCTGCCCCAGAACGCACATAAGCTTGAAGCCTGGCTGGCCGGCGCGGTGGCAGTTGCGTGCGCGGGCTTGGTCGCCTGGCATATGCCGATCATCGTTGCTGGGCAATCGATCGAGGTTAATTCGCCGTGGATGCCGGGTATCGAGTTCTCGCTGCGCATGGATGGTTATTCGTGGCTGTTTGCGATGATCGTAGCAAGCATGGGTGCGCTGATCGTCCTCTATGCGCGCTATTATCTGTCGCCCCAAGACCCGGCACCGCGTTTTTTCGCCTTCTTTCAGGCGTTCATGGGGTCGATGCTGGGCGTCGTGCTGTCGGGCAACCTGATCCAGTTGGTTGTGTTCTGGGAGCTCACCAGCCTCTCGTCGTTCATGCTGATCGGATACTGGTATCACCGTCTGGATGCCCGGCGCGGCGCTCGCATGTCACTTGTCATTACCGGAATGGGTGGCCTATGCCTGCTGGGCGGCGTATTGATGCTGGGGCATGTGGTGGGCAGCTACGCCATCGAAGATGTCTTGAGCGCGGGTGACCGCATCCGCACACACCCCTGGTATCTCACTATTCTGGTGCTTATCGCGCTGGGCGCGCTCACCAAGAGCGCGCAGTTTCCCTTCCATGTCTGGCTGCCCAACGCTATGGCAGCGCCTACGCCCGTGTCGGCGTACCTGCACTCAGCAACCATGGTCAAGATGGGTGTCTTTCTGCTGGCGCGCCTGTGGCCGGCGCTGGCAGGCACGCCCGAGTGGGCTTGGGTGATCGGCACAGCCGGCCTTATTTCCCTGACGCTGGGCGCCTACGCGGCAATCTTCCAGATGGACATGAAGGGCGTGCTGGCCTATTCCACGATCAGCCACCTCGGCCTGATCACGCTGCTGTTGGGGCTAAACAGCAAGCTTGGCCTGGTTGCCGCCATATTTCACATGGTCAACCATGCCACCTTCAAGGCCTCACTGTTCATGGCCGCAGGCATCGTCGACCACGAAACCGGCACGCGCGACCTAGGCCGGCTATCGGGCCTGTACCGCAGTATGCCCATCACCGCAACGCTTGCCGTCGTCGCTGCCGCCTCCATGGCCGGCGTACCGCTGCTCAATGGGTTCATTTCCAAAGAAATGTTCTTCGCCGAGACTGTCTTCGTCGGCGACAACCGGTTCAGCACCCTCTGGCTCCCGCTTGCGGCAGTCATCGCCAGCGCGTTCAGCGTGGCTTATTCACTGCGTTTCATTATTCAGGTCTTCTTCGGCCCCGCCCCGAAAGACCTGCCTCGGGCCCCGCACGAACCACCCCTGCGCATGCTTATCCCCAGCGCCATCCTGGTGCTGTTATGCCTGATCGTAGGTGTTCTGCCCAGTATTACCGTTGGCCCCTTTCTGAAAGGCGCCGTGCAAGCCATTCTGGGCGCCGACATGCCGCACTACGACCTGCGCGTCTGGCATGGCTTCAATTTGCCTCTGGTCATGAGCATACTGGCCATGTCGGGCGGCATCCTGCTCGCCTGGTTGCTGCGCCGCTGGAAACTCGAGCATCCAGACCATACACCGCTCATTTATAAGCTGGACGGGCGACGCACCTTCGACATGCTCCTCGAAGGCCTGGACATCCTCGCGTCGTTTCTGCTCGATCTGCTGCGTTCGGCCCGGCTTCAACCGCAGATACTGCTGATCGTCGTCGCCACCATTGCCGTCGCTATGCTGCCGCTGCGATTCGGCGCGTGGCTGGAGCCCCAGCGCTATACCCCTATCAATCCCTTCTTTGCTCTGATGTGGATCGCGGGCGCGGCCTGCGCCATCGGCGCGGCACGCCAGGCCAAGTACCACCGCGCGGTATCCCTGCTGCTTGCCGGCGGCGCCGGCCTGATCACCGCGGTTACCTTCGCCTGGCTGTCCGCCCCCGATCTGGCCCTCACCCAGCTTGCAGTCGAAGTCGTCACGGTCGTGCTCATTCTGCTGGGTCTGCGCTGGCTGCCGCCACGTGTGAAAGGCGAAGACGAACCCTCGGAATTCGGCAGCGCCGCACGCGCCTATATCCGGCGCGCACGCGACCTCATCATCGCTATTGCCGGCGGCGGGGGCATTGCTGCCATTGCCTATGCCGTACTAACACGTCCCCGGCCCGACGGCACCTCAGCGTTTTTTGTCGAGCAATCCGTGCCGCTGGGCGGCGGCGCCAACGTCGTCAACGTCATCCTGGTCGACTTTCGCGGTTTCGATACTTTCGGCGAAATCACCGTGCTGGCTATTGTTGCGCTCACTGTCTACGCACTGCTGCGCCGTTTCCGGCCGCCACCCGAAAGCATGGCGCTGCCCAAGGCGCGCCGCAAACAGCTCGGCGGCACTAACCTGATCTCTACGTTCTCAGAGCCTGATCCCGACGCCCCGCTGCCCGGCGGCGTCATGAAGATCCCCGCCGTGCTGGTGCGGCTACTGCTGCCCCTTGCCGTGCTGATCTCGCTGTATTTCCTGATTCGCGGCCACAATCTGCCTGGCGGAGGGTTTGTCGGCGGCCTGATCATGGCCACGGCTATCATCCTGCAGTATATGGTGGGCGGTATTATCTGGGTCGAAGCGCGCCCGCGCATTCATCCCCAACACTGGCTTGCCGTCGGGTTGCTGGCGGCCGGCTCCGCCGCCATGCTGGTGTGGTGGGCAAACAAACCTTTCCTGTCCGCCATCAGCCGCGATTTCGCGCTTCCCATGATCGGGAAGATACACCTCTCCAGCGTGCTGCTTTTCGACGCTGGCGTATATATGCTGGTTGTCGGCGCCACCGTGCTTATGCTCGTTGCGCTCGCTCACCAGTCGCTGCGTCTGTATCGCAAGCCGGGCGCCGCCTCGGACGAAGGAGACTCCTGATGGAACTCATTCTCTCTCTCGCCATCGGCGTGCTGGCCGGCTCGGGCATTTGGCTGCTGCTGCGCCCCCGTACCTTCCAAGTCATCATGGGGCTGTCCCTGGTGTCCTACGCCGTCAATCTGTTCATCTTTTCCATGGGTCGTATCACGCTTGACGCCCCACCCGTGATCCGGGCCGATCTAGGGGTCGATCCTTCGCTGTATACCGATCCGCTGCCCCAGGCATTGGTGCTAACAGCCATCGTGATCGGCTTTGCCACCACGGCACTGTTTCTGGTTATGCTGCTGGCCTCACGCGGCCTGTCCGGCACCGACCACGTCGACGGCCGGGAGAATCATCCATGACCGGCTGGTTGCACCATTTACCCATTCTGCCCGTGGCGGTGCCGCTCATGCTCGGCGCCGCCATGCTGCTATTCGGCGATTCGCGTCGCAGCGTCAGGGTGAGGCTGGGGCTGGTCTCGCAGCTTGCACAACTCGTACTGGCCATTGTCCTGCTCAGCCTGTCCTCGGGCTATCTGCCCAGCGATTGGCCCGACGGCGTTGGCGTGTACCTGTTGGGCGACTGGCCCGCCCCTTTCGGTATCGTTGCCGTGGTAGACCGCCTTTCCGCCATCATGCTACTGCTCACCGCATCACTGGGCCTGGCGGCGTGGGTCTACGCCACTGCACGCTGGGACCGCGCCGGGGTGCACTTCCACCCGCTATTTCAATTCCTGCTGATGGGGCTCAACGGCGCTTTCCTTACCGGCGACCTGTTCAATCTGTTTGTGTTCTTCGAGGTGTTGCTGGCGGCCTCCTATGGGCTTATGCTCCACGGCACTGGGCGCGCGCGGGTGGCGGCGGGGCTGCACTATGTCGCCGTCAACCTGGTCGCCTCCTTTCTGTTGCTGATTGCCATGGCGCTGGTGTATGGCGTCACCGGCACCCTCAACATGGCTGATCTGGCACTGCGCGCAGGCACGCTCACCGGAGGCGACCGCAGCCTGTTCGAGGCCGGCGCCGCTATTCTAGGCATTGCCTTCCTGATCAAAGCCGCCGCCTGGCCGCTCAATTTCTGGCTGCCGGCCACCTATGCCTCGGCCTGCCCGCCGGTGGGCGGCGTGTTCGCCATCATGACCAAGGTAGGCATCTATGCCTTGTTGCGCATTGGTTCGCTGCTGCTGCCAACCGGTGCGCCTGCCGCTTTTGGCGGCGAATGGATGTTTCCGGTGGGCATGGCCACACTTGCATTCGGCGCCATCGGTGTGCTCGCCGCGCCACAAGTGGAACGCCAGGCAGGCTATTGCGTAATCATGTCCTCGGGCACTCTGCTGGCAGCCCTGGGCATGCCGGGTGTCACCCTCACCGGCCCGGCCCTGTTCTACCTGATCACCTCGGTGCTGGCGCTGGGCGCTTTCTTCATGTTGCTCGAAATGATCGAACGCACCCAAGCCTTCGGCGCCGACATTCTTGCCGTGACGCTGGAAGCCTTTGATGTCGAAGATCCGCAGACAGCAAACCGATCCGACGACGTCGTCGGGGTAGCGATTCCGGCCGCCATGGCATTCCTGGGCATGGCCTTTATCGCCTGCGGGTTGCTGGTAGCCGGCCTGCCGCCATTGTCGGGTTTCGTGGCAAAGTTTTCGCTGTTGATTGCCGCACTGCAGACATCCGCCACCGATACGCCCTCCGTGGCCGCCTGGTCGCTGGTCGCGGGCATGTTGCTCTCGGGCCTGGCCACTATCATCGCTTTCAGCCGTACCGGCATCCGTCTATTCTGGAGCAACGAAGACACCATCACGCCCCGCCTGCGCTTGTCCGAAGCCGGGCCGGTGGGCATGCTGGTGCTGGCCTGCGTGGCGCTGGCGCTCTGGGCCGGCCCGATCATGCGCTACTTGAGCGACACCGCCACCTACCTCGACCACCCTGAAGCCTATATCGACGCGGTGGTCTCCCAGAGCCCGGTGCGCAATGTCCACCCAGGGGTGCCGCGGCCATGAAGCGCCTGCTCAATGCCCTGATCCTGCCGGCCTTCCTGCTGCTGCTCTGGCTGTTGCTCAATGACAGTGCCTCGCCTGGCCACATTGCACTGGGCGCATTCCTCGGGGTGCTGCTCGCGGCAGCACTGTGGGCTTCACAATTGCGGCCCGTGCGTGCATCGCCGCGGAGGCTGGGCCAAGCCATCCTACTCGCCGGTCGCGTTGCCTGGGACATCACCAAATCCAACATCGCGGTAGCGCGGTTGATCTGGCTGGGGCCTCGTTCGCAGGCCACCCCCGGCTTCATCAAGATACCGCTGCGCCTGCGCGATCCTCACGGCCTTGCGGTGCTGGCCTGCATTGTCACCTATACACCGGGTACGGTATGGTCCGAATATGCCGACACCGACGGTATCCTGACGCTGCACGTCCTGGATCTCAAAGACGAGCAGGAGTGGCTGGACATCATCCAGTTGCGCTACGAGCGCCCACTGCTGGAAATTTTCAAATAACAGATAAGTGAGTTCGCCATGCATATTCTCGTGACCTGGGCCGCCCACTTCGCCCTCGGGTGCTTCGCGCTGGCGGTAGTCCTGGCTGCCGTACGCCTGCTGCGCGGCCCCACAGCGGCCGACCGCGTACTTGCCCTGGACACCATGTATATCAACAGCATGCTGATCCTCTTGGTGCTGGGCTTGCATTTCAATTCGGCGCTCTATTTCGACATCGCATTGCTCATCAGCATGTTCGGCTTTGTCAGCTCTGTCGCCATGGCAAAGTTCCTGCTGCGTGGCGAGGTGATTGAGCCATGACCGACCTGCTCGTCGCCATCCCCGTAGCATTGCTGCTCGTTATCTCGGGGGTGCTCACTCTCACCGGCTCGCTCGGCCTGCTGCGCTTGCGCACCTTCTTCCGCCGCATCCACGCGCCCACGCTGGCCAATACGCTGGGCGCCTTCTGTGTGCTGATGGCTACGATAATCCTGGCTTCGGTCAATGAGCACCGTCTGGTGGCGCACCCTATTCTGATCATCATGTTCCTGGTGATCACCTCGCCTGTGACAGCCATGCTGCTGATGCGTGCCGCCATCCGCCGCCGCGCCGAAAGTCTGCACATGGGCGAGCAAGAAATCACTGCATACGGCCCCAGCATCGGGCCTACGTCGGTCACACCTCAGGCGGCCCGCCCCGGCGAGCCACCACGCACGTAGAGGCCGATACGTTTAGTTACCCGACAGGTGGAGCCTGTGTGTACGCCCCGATATACTGTAGACAGACGTTCAACTTCCGGACGCCGGATCTTGATAGAAGGAGCAGGTTTATGTCGTTAACACGTACCCTATTCTCCCGAATGGTGTTGGCAGCGTTTGCCACAGGTGCATGCGTGGCGGTCGGCGCGGCCCAGGCCCAGACAGAAGCCGATGCCCGCGCCCAATACGAGGCAGATATCGCGCTGTGCAAGTCGGGCAGGTCTAACCAGGATCAAGCCACCTGCATGCGCGAAGCGAGCGCAGCGCTGGAAGAGGCGCGCCGCAATCGCCTCATGCGCGGCAACCAAAATTATCAACAGAACCAGATGGCCCGTTGTGCCAAGCTGCCCGCTGCCGAGCGCGATGACTGCATGAAGTTGATGTCCAACGGCAACGACACGATTTCGGGCAGCGTCATGCGTGGCGGCTTGATGCGCGAACGCACCATCCCCGTACCCGTGGGCACGCCCGGCAGTACAACCATACCCGGTACACCGTCGGTGCCACCGGCATATACGACGCCCGCTGCCCCTGCCACACCTGCCGCGCCAGCAGCACCCGCTACCCCCGCATCGCCACCCGGGTATATCAACCCCACCGTCCCCACCGCACCCGGTACAGGTGTAAGCAAATAAGCGTTTGTGACACTGCCGGGCTCATCCGCCGACTTACGGGCGGGTAAGCCTGGCACCGATGCGCGGCCCCGGAAATACCAATGTGATCCGCGTCCCGGGGAAATCGGGGCGGCTCACAAGGTTCCACCACGCGCCATGCGCCCTGGCAATTTCGCGCACAATCGCGAGCCCGAGGCCCGACCCGCCCGCCGCAGCGTCAGGTGCCCGGTAAAAAGCCTCGAATACCCTTTCGGCATCGCTGGCACTGATACCCTTGCCGTCGTCCTCGACACTGAGTGACGGAGGGTTGGCGCCTACCTTCAGCTTGATCGCCGTCAGGCCGTCGGCATAGCGCAACGCATTGTCGATCAGGTTGCTGAGCAATTCTTCAAGCAGCAGCGGATCCACATCCACCCATACAGGCTCCGCCGGCGCCTGCAGTTGCACATCCACGTGCTTCGCACGCGCTGCGGGGATCCATTCTGCCGCGCTCTCGCGCACCCATTCGGAGAGATCCATACGCACAAAACTGTCTTGCGGACGACTGGAGGAGTCGGCACGCGCCAGCACCAGCAACTGCTGCCCCAGCCGTATCATGCGATCTGTCACCATCTTAATGCGTTCAGCGCGCTGCCGCACATCGTCGGGCAGGTTTCGGGTAAGCATGAGCTCGGATTCGAGCTTCAGACCGGTGAGTGGGGTACGCAATTGATGGGCGGCATGCCCAATGAAGCGGCGCTGCGCCTGCAGGGAGTCGTCGAGGCGCACGAGCAGGTCATTGAAATGCGTAACGAGCGGTGCAACCTCGGTGGGCAGGCCGGCCACATCCAGCGGCTGCAGGTCATCGACCGAACGCTGGCTGATCTCACGCGACAGGCGATTGATGCTGGCAAGCCCGGAGCGCACACCAGAGACCAGGATCCATGCAAAAATCGACACCAGCAGCACCTGACCGATGACCATGGTCCAGAAGATATCGTTCAATACCCAGGATTCGAGTGCGATCTTGCGCGTCATGACCCAAGTGGCGAGCAAATCGATGGCCACCAGCACACCCACGGCCGGGAACAACCGCAACACCAGTAGCCGCGCCAGCGAACCGGGCGGCATGAGCGCACGCCAGAAATTAAGCAGCCGCACCGTCGACGTCGAGCAGATAGCCGAAGCCGCGCACCGTTTGTATGCTTGCGCCCGTACCCTCTAGCCGCTTGCGCAGCCGGTATACATAGACCTCGACGGCGTTCTCGCTGAAGTCGGCATCCCATGCCGACAGTGAATTGACAATCTGGCGCTTTGTAACCACACGGCCGGCCCGCGCCATCAACATCTCGAGCACAGAAAGCTCGCGCACCGAAAGTGCAAGACGCTCGCCATTGACCCGCACCTCGCGCCCAACGGAGTCGAACACCAAAGGCCCGGCCTCGATGCGGGGCTGCGCCTGCCCGACCCGCCGCCGCGCGAAAGCACGTACGCGCGCAGCCAGCTCGGCGAGCTCAAACGGCTTGGTGACGTAGTCGTCAGCGCCCGCATCAAGCCCCGCGACGCGGTCTTCGAGACCATCGCGTGCGGTAAGGATCAAGACGGGCACTTGTTCACCGCTGCCGCGCAGCTTACGCAACACATCGAGCCCGCTTACACCAGGCAGGTTGAGATCGAGCAGGAGAAGATCGTAGCTTTGCCCCGCCACCGCGCCGACGACCTGGGCGCCATCTGCCAGCCAGTCGACCGCATAGCCCTGTTCATCCAGGAACTCCTGCAGCGCGTGGCCAAGCGTTGTATCGTCTTCGATTACTAGTACTCGCATGAGACGATTCTATCGTGAACACGCCGCGCACGGCGGCCCAAGACAGGGCCATGCGCGCCATCGTTACAACCCTGACAACCAGCCTAAACCTTACAGGGCGGGTTGCTGCGCGGGGGTGCTTGCGCCTGCGCCGGCGGGTGCCGGCCCACTTGTTTGGCCGGTGATGCCCTGCCCCCGTGTATTGCCCGGAGCTGCCTGGCTTGAGGAAGATGGCGCAGCGGAATGCTCAGCCCCCGGGCGTGTGATGAAGCCCAGCCGCTTGAGCCCAGCACCCTTGGCATCGCTCATGACTTGCGCCAGTACTTCATAGCGCGTGTTCAAATCGGCGCGGATGCGAACTTCGGGCTGGGGCTCTTGCTTCGCTTCGGCGGCGAATCGCTGCCTGAGCTGATCCGCTGCGATGGGCGTTTCGTTCCAGAAGATGCCGCCTGCGTCATCGATGGCGAGATCGATGGATTTGGGCTCCTGCTCGACCGGCTGGGCTGACGCCTGGGGTACGTTGATTTTGATCGAATGACTCAGCAGTGGCGCAGTGATGATGAAGATCACGAGCAGCACCAGCATGACGTCGATCAGCGGCACCATGTTGATTTCGCTGACGGTATGGCTGCCGCTTTTGCTGTCGAAGCTTCCGAAGGCCATTTAGTTTCCTTTGCTGGCAGCCAGTGCCACCCGGCGCTCTTTGCCCGTCCATTCAAACGCCTGCTGGCCGGTGGACAGGAAGGTGAACAGGTCGTGTGCGAAAGCGTCGAGCCGCGCCAGGTAGACGCGGTTGCCGCGCACAAACGCGTTGTATGCCAGCACCGCCGGGATGGCCACGGCCAAGCCCAGGCCTGTCATGATGAGCGCCTCGCCCACTGGGCCGGCGATGCGGTTGATGGTGACGCCATCAACCGACAAACCGATGCCCACCAGCGCATGGTACACGCCCCACACAGTACCGAACAGGCCAATGAAAGGGGCGGTGGAGCCGATGGACGCCAACACAGTGAGGCCGTTTTCGAGCTTGGCGGTTTCTTCGTCGATGACTTTGCGGATTGTGCGGGTGACGAAGGAGTCGGTGGAGCCTTTTTCTTCGAGTTTCAGCGCGCCATAGCGCGTATGGTGGTTCTGGGCATGAATGGCATGACTGGCCAGATGTGCGAAAGGCTCTGTGGCGCCATGCGTGCGGATTTCGTTTTCGACCTGGTCAAGTGAGCTGGCAGCCCAGAATTCGTGCAGGAACTTGCTGCTGCGGCGGCGGGTGCGCCAGTTGGTATAAGACTTGACGAAGATGAGGTACCAGCTTGCCAGGGACATCAGGAGCAATGCAGCGAACAAGCCCTTGCCCACGATGTCGCTTTGCGAGATAAAGTGCAGCATGCCGGTTTCGGTGCTGTGCGGTGCCATGGGGCCGGGCGATTGCGCCATGGTCGCGGCGGCTGGCTGCGCCGCATCAGCCACCTGGGCAAGCACGTGCATCGCGCTGTTGAGTAAATCGAACATTCGTCGGTCCTATAAAACAAAGTCAAAAGGGATGTCGGCCATCGCCCGGTAGGCGATGCCGTTTTCTGTGTACGGCTTGAATCGGGCAACGCGTGCGGCCTTGAGGGCGGCTTCGTCAAGGCGCTCGAAACCCGATGAGGCGCGCACCGAGGCCTGGAGGACCGAACCTTGGGGCGAAATGAGCACCCGAACCACTACGCGGCCTTGCTCACCGCGCCGCTCGGACGCGCGTGGATACACGGGCTGCGGGCGACGACCGAGATAATCGACCTTGCCGATCATGCGCGGACGGTTGGGGTCGATCGGCTGGGCCGGTGCCTTGGGCGCTGCCGGAACCGCGGCCTGGCCAGAAAGCGCCGCCTGCGGCGCTTCTTTTACGGGCTCATGTTTGACGACCGGCTTGGGCTTGGGTTTTGGTTTGGGTTTTGGCTTCGGTTCAGGCTTGGGTTTGGGCGGCGGAGGCGGCGGCGTGATGGCCTCGGGTTCGGGCTGCTCAATGACGGGCTCAGGCTCTGGTTCGGGCTCTATGACCGGTTCGGGTTCAGGTTCGACGACGGGCTCTGGCTCCGGTTCTGGTGGGGGCTCTGGCACGACTTGGGCAAGTTCCTGTAATGGCTCTTCGGCGGGCGCCGAATCGACGATTTCATCGGCGATTTCGACGAAGCGTACTTCGACCGTTTCAGGCTCGGAGATGCTGGGTTTGGGCGGCGAAGCCACGATGGCGCCAAGAACCGCCAAATGCAAGCCCAATGCGCCTACGGCACCAGCCATCTTGACCAGCCCCAAGGGTTGATTTGTTTTGACACGAGAGCGCGACATGAATCCTGCGGGAAAGTAAACGACCACACGGCAGACCATATTGCATTGGAAGCCGCGACTACAAGCGAAAAATACTATCATTAATGCGAACGATTCGCAATTATAATGAATGGCTTGTTTGCTGGCGCGGCAACATGCACCTTTTTATATTAAGGCGCAGCTGCAAAAGCGCCATTGTGGTGTTGCCACGCGCAGTGCGTCGCGTGTTCAGCGGTACCGCTGTACGGCTGTGCCACGCTGTACGGCTGTGCCACGCTGTTTACTTTATATCGCGCCGGTTGCTACTGGGTAAATTTCCTTCACCCTCATTCGATACAAATCAATTATTTACCGACATATCAGCCAGTTTTCCGCCGCTGCGCCAGTTTCTGCCTTGTACCAGCCTGCCCGCTTCAACCGAGGGGGCTTTGCTTGCCGCGGACGGTGGTGTTCTTTAGCCGCGGCGCCGTGGCGGGGCAGGCTGGTCGCTTCGATCGCTCGCCCCTCCGGGGTTCCCGTCAAATTCACGCGCTTTCAGCGGCGTGCGCAGGCACGCCGCTTCCTGGGCACCCATAGCAAAATGCCGACTGCATTTCTGCAATCGGCATTTCGTGGTATTGGTGCCCAGGAGAGGACTCGGTCACACAGGCGCGACCCCGGCCGGGCCTGCATGCCCGGCCTTTCTCGTCCTCGCGCGGCGTGCGCAGGCACGCCGCTTCCTGGGCACGCATAGCAAAATGCCGACTGCATTTCTGCAATCGGCATTTCGTGGTATTGGTGCCCAGGAGAGGACTCGAACCTCCACACCTTGCGGCACATGGACCTGAACCATGCGCGTCTACCAATTCCGCCACCTGGGCTTTGCGGGCACTTCTGTGAAGAAACTTGCGCAATCTTTCCGCTAGGAAAGAAAAAAATTATAGCAGTATTTTCTGGCCCATGCACCGAGCGCTGCAAAAAATTTTACCGAGCCCTGAAGTAGAAACGCCTGCAAGCCCGCTAACAGATACGGCATAACGCACTGCTGACAAAGACGGCACTCTTCCCCACAATTAATAGGACACGAAATAAAAACCTCAAACAATGCAGACGTTTACATTAAAACAAAGTGTCTTTAAAAAACATTGGAATAAATAATTCCTCTTTACGAATTGTCGTCTGCCGTCCACACTAGAAAATGTTGTCTTTTTTTGTTGACCAGTCTCAGGTATGCTGCGTCCCATTTCGTCCCGCCTATGGCGGTCTTATTCATAGCCATCATGCCTCATGTGTCCTTGCCGGCACAATTACGTACCGGCGGTATCGAATTCCACGTCCCCGAGCACCAGCTCGGCGCTGCCCGCCACAAGGCGCTGGCATATCTGGACGAAGTCGGCGTGGCGAACTACATCGTCGTCACGCACGAGCGCGGCCCCAAGGGTGCGCTCATCCGGTTCAGGCTCAGCACCGCCTTTGCCCACGACTGGGCGCCACAGCACGACACCACGCAGCTGTGTAAAACCCTGAGCCTGGACACCCATATCCGGCCGGATCACCTCGACCTCGAAATACTGCTGGCCATGCTGGTCAGCCCAGTCGCCTTCCCCTACCCCAGTATCGACGAGCTCAGGTCAGCTGTCCGCATTCGCCACAATATTGTCGAAAATGCCCGTCGCACTGCGCTGGCATTTGATACCGAGGCAGCGGAACGCCCTGAGGAATTCTGGCAATATAGCGAAGAAACAGGTTTTGTTCTGATACCTGGCAAGCCGCTCGTGGAAGCACTCGTCGCTGCCACCCAGCCTGCGCATAGCGGCAAGCTGTATTCATTTTCTTGCTATCGCGCCACAGAATACGTGATGCTGCTAAGCATCGCCCAAGAGGCGGCACGCAGCAACCCGACACTGCTCGGCCAACTCCAGCGCCAGTGGGAAACCCGCGCCATCATGTCGGGCAAATTCCATGAGGTATTCTTGCGCGAATATGGCAGCACAAAGGCGCCGCTGCCCCCGCGTTTCTACGTGCCCGGCGACCGGCTGTGGTTCCGCAACCCGGACCCAACCTCCTCCAATGTTGAAGGCTACGAAGGGTCGTGGGTGATGTATCTGGGCGCTGGCCTGTTCACCAATTTCTGGAAACGCGATCAACCCTTCACACTGGCCTCAAAGTGTGTCGAACTCTACCACTGGCGCCACGCCACGTATGTGAGCGACAACGGTAAACTGCGTGTAGACGACAGTGTCGTCGATCAGCGCGTGGCGCAAAGCATGGCCGATGAACACGAAGTGGCCCGCATTGTGCAAGAAATGGAGCGCCTGCGGGATCCCGCTGGGGTCTATGCCAATGGCGGCTGCATAGACCGAACGCGCGAATGCGCCCGCTATGTGCGCCCCGCCACTACCGACATCCGGCTGCGTGAAGGCAACCGCCGCAGGCGACCCTTTGTCTAGTTCTAGTCTTAGAGGAAGTGATCCAGCAGCTTCCGGCTGGCACGATCCAACCCTGTCACGTCGCGGATCAGAAAGTAAATACCGTTGGCGTCTGCAATCAGCAACATGGCGGGCGACAGGCGGCGGATATCTTCCTCGCCCTTGAGGGTAAGCGTGGTCGGCCCGCGATCTGTTTCTACCTGCCATTGGCTGGGCGTGGCGTGACTAGAAATACGCACGATGCGCCGGATCTCAGGCGTAAATTCGCGGCTGGCAAGCTCTTCGTGCAACAGCGCGCGCGTGGCCTCGTCCACATCGTCGAGGTGCTCAATCCACACGGCCTCAGAACCGTCCTGGCGCACCAGCGACAAGCCCTCTTGCGGCGCGGAGATCGGAAAACTGCGCACCGGCGTCACGTGCGCCTCGCCGCCGTCGTCCAGGCGCAGCATCAGCCTGCCGAAGTTATCGCGTCGCAGGTGGATAAGGGGGTGGTTCATCGCGTGGCTCCGCTCAAGGGGTATCGTCATCGTCGTCGCTGCCATCCCAACCTTCACCCCTGGAGACGTCCACCTCGCCACGGGCCTGCGCCTGGTACAGGCGCGCATACGCACCGTTGCTGGCAAGCAGTACATCGTGCCTGCCCTCTTCCACGACGACACCACGGTCCAGCACCACCAAGCGGTCGGCCTGATGTAGTGTGCTCAGGCGGTGCGCGATGGATATCGTGGTGCGCCCGCGCGTCAGATTGTCCAGCGCTTTCTGGATTTCCTGTTCTGTCTTGGTATCGACCGATGAGGTGGCCTCGTCCAGGATCAAAATGGGCGGATCGATAAGCAGTGCGCGGGCGATAGAGATGCGCTGGCGCTCGCCGCCCGACAGCGCCTGGCCGCGTTCGCCCACCAACGAATCGTAGCCATGCGGCAGGCGCAGGATGAATTCGTGGGCATGGGCCGCGCGGGCAGCAGCAATAATTTCTTCGCGGCTGGCCTCGGGCTTGCCATAGGCGATGTTCTCGGCGATCGTGCCAAAGAACAGGAAAGGTTCCTGAAGCACCAAACCAATATTGCGCCGGTAATCGGAAACCGGCAGCATGCGGATGTCGACGCCGTCCAGCAAGATTGCGCCATCAGTAACATCGTAGAAGCGGCAGATCAGGTTGACCACGGTACTTTTGCCCGAACCGCTGTGCCCCACCAGACCAATCATCTCGCCTGGCGCAATGTCCAGATCGATACCGCGAATGACCGGGCGGTTGCCGTAGCGAAACCGGATATTGCGAAGCTGTATGCGGCCACGCACCTTCTCCAGGCGCACTGTGTTGGCGGGCGAGGGCTCAGGTACGCTGGATACATGGTCGAGAATATCGAAGATGCGCTTGGCGCCAGCGGCTGCCTTCTGGGTAAACGATACGATCCGGCTCATGGAATCGAGACGGGTATAAAAGCGACCAATGTAAGTGAGAAATGCCGTCAGCACGCCCACCGTGATCTGGTTGCGCGAGACCAGCCAGATGCCGAAAGCCCACACCACCAACAGCCCCACCTCGGTCAACAGAGTGATTGTGGGGGAAAACAACGACCAGACCGCATTGACCTTGTCGTTGACCACCAGATTGCGATTGTTGGCCTCGCGGAAACGCGCCACCTCGCGGCGCTCTTGCGCAAATGCCTTGACCACACGTATGCCAGGTATTGTGTCGGCCAGCACGTTGGTAAGTTCTGACCAGACCCGGTCGGCTCGCTCGAAACCGTGGCGCAGACGGTCGCGTACCAAGTGGATGAGCCAGACAATGAAAGGCAGCGGCAGCAGTGTGACGATGGCCAGCCAGGGGTTGATGGTGAACAGGATGATCGCGGTCATCGCGATCATAAGCACGTCGGTGGCGAAATCGAGCAAATGCAGCGACAGGAACAGGCAAATACGATCAGATTCGGAACCGATACGGGAGATCAGATCACCCGTGCGCTTGCCGCCGAAATACTGCAACGACAGGCCTTGCAGATGCTGATAGGTCGCGGTGCGCAAATCGGCACCAATGCGCTCGCTGACGCGCGCCAGGATATATGTCCGGCCCCAGCCCAGTATCCAAGCCAGGATCGACGATACCAACAACCCGCTCAGATACAGCCGCACCAGGCCCCAATCCACCGGTTGCCCGTTCTGAAAAGGGATCAAGATCTTGTCCATGAGTGGCATGGTCAGGTACGGCGCCACCAGCGCAGCGGCAGTAGCCCCGAGCGTCAGCAGAAAACCGGTCAGCAATTGCCCTCGGTAGGGCCGGGCGAACCGCCACAGCCGCAACAGGGCCCACGACGAGGGCACACCTACGCGTGGGCTGGCCGCCACATACCCAGAAGGCTCCTCGGTGCCATGGCGTCGATTGAATTGCGCAGCGAGCGCGTGCGCGCTGCGATCGTGCCGCAAGGTATAGCGCCACGTTGCCAGACAAGCGTGCGCATCCTGTAAAGCGAGCGTGCCCACACCGGCATGGTCGTGCAGTTGCAGCGCCAGGCCGGGGGCAGCGTCCCATGACTGCCACTGGGCGGTATCAGGTTGCCAAGCCAGCAGACGGCGGCTGGTAACGGCAATCAGGCCCTGGCTGAACCGCAGGCGGCCGTCCAGATCGGTTTCCATCCAGGCTCGAACAGTTTCCCCCGGGGCAAGCTGTTGCGCCAGCGATGCACGCCATGCAGCAGGCACACTGCCGGGCGCGTCCATCTGATTTACTTCCGCATTCATCCGATTGGGCCGAAAAAAAGGAGGAATATACACAAATTCAGGCCACCCTGATGAGGCAGAATACCTCCCAAACCCTGCAAATAGGGGAATTGACAAATTTTGTGTTGTTTCGCCGCCCCGAGCCACCAGAATCTCTTGCACTCCCATTCAAGCAGGAGTTAAATCTGCATTCTCGGCAACTTGTCTCGCCATTATTTATCCTCTTTGATTGCGCCTTGCAAATGCGTTCTCTTTCTCTCCGCGTATCCGTCTCCTGACGCTTCCCGCCGCCTCGCCGCATCCCCCCCTCTCTTTCGTCCAATTCCTCGAAGATGAGCAAAAAATACATTGACATTGTCACAATGCAGTACCTGCGCGGCCCCAGTATCTGGGCCTATCGGCCGGTCATCGAAGCGCTGGTGGATATCGGCGATCTCGAGGATTTTCCGTCCAACACCATTCCAGGTCTGTACGAACGCCTCTCCTCGTGGCTGCCGACGCTGATCGAGCACCGCTGCAGTATCGGTGAGCGGGGTGGTTTCCTGCAGCGTCTGCGCAATGGCACGTGGCCGGCGCACATCCTGGAACACGTCACGCTCGAACTGCAGGCTCTGGCAGGCATGCCGGGCGGCTTGGGCCGGGCGCGCGAAACCTCCGTACGCGGGGTCTACAAGGTCATTGTGCGGGCCTGGTACGAACCCCTGACGCGTGCGGCGCTGTACGCGGCGCGCGATCTGGTCATGGCTGCCATCGAAGATCGCACCTACGACGTCGACGGGGCCGTTGCCGAGCTGCGCGAGCTGGCAGATTCACTGCGCCTGGGGCCGAGTACCGAATGCATTGTCAACGCGGCCGACGACCGCGACATCCCCACCATACGCCTTAGCGAAGCAAACCTGGTGCAACTGGGATACGGCGCAGCGCAGCGCCGCATCTGGACGGCCGAAACCGACCGCACCAGTGCCATCGCCGAAGGCGTGTCGCGCGACAAAGACCTCACCAAAACGCTGCTGAGCACCTGCGGTGTGCCCGTCCCCGAGGGTGTACTTGTGGATAGCGCCGAGCAAGCTTGGGAAGCCGCCCAGGATATCGGCCTGCCTGTCGTGGTCAAGCCGGTGGACGGCAACCATGGCCGCGGTGTCTTCATGAATCTGTCGGGTCGTGCCGATATCGAAACCGCATTCTCCGTCGCAGCCGACGAAGGCAGCGGCGTCATGGTAGAACGCTTCATAGAAGGCGATGAACACCGCCTGCTGGTGGTTGGGGGACGCATGGTGGCGGCCGCGCGCGGCGACGTGGCGGCAATCCGCGGCGACGGCGTCAGCACCGTGGAGCAATTGATCGACTCCCAGATCAACGCCGACCCGCGCCGCGGCAGCGATGAAGACCACCCTCTGAACATCATCCGCCTGGATTCCGCGGCGCGACTGGAAATCGCCCGCCAAGGCTACGCAGCGGACACGGTCGTGCCCGAGGGCCAAACCGTCGTCATCCAGCGCAATGGTAATGTTTCCATCGACTGCACCGACGAGGTGCACCCTTCCGTTGCGGCAGCAGTGGCACTGGCCGCGCGCGTCGTGGGGCTGGATATCGCTGGCGTGGATCTGGTTGCGCGGGACATCTCGCGCCCGCTGGCCGAACAGGGTGGCGCCATCGTAGAGGTCAATGCGGGGCCCGGCCTGCTCATGCATCTGCGACCAGCCGCGGGCGAACCGCGCGCGGTGGGCGAGGCCATTGTCGAGCACCTCTTTCCCGAAGGGGCAAACGCTCGAATTCCACTGATCGGCGTGGGAGGCAGCCACGGCAAGACGTCCGTCGCCCGCATTGTCACCCGCCTGCTCCAGATGCATGGGTGGAACACCGGGCTGGCCTGCAGCGACGGCCTGTACTTTGGCCGCCGCAAGGTTGAAACCCAGGACTGCGCAAATTGGGAACAGGCACAGCGGGTCTTGCTTAACCGTGCAATGCAAGCGGGCGTTATCGAAACTGGGGTGCGCGCCATTTGCACCGAAGGCATACCCTACGATCGCTGCCTGATCGGCATCGTCACCAATCTCGATACAGCGCAACTGATACCTGAACTGCATATTGCCGATACCGAGGCGCTGTCCAAGGTAATGCGTACGCAGGTCGACGTGGTGCTGGCCGAAGGCGCATCAATACTGAACGCGGACGACAGCAATGTTGCCGCACTGGCCGAACTGAGCGATGGCGATGTGGTGTTCTTCAGCCAGACAGGTGCCGGCACCGCACTGAGGGCGCACCTTGCCGCAGGCAAGCGTGCGGTCGTCGCGCGCGAAGGCAAAGTGATGCTGGCACACGGCGACGCACTTACCGAGCTCACCAGCCTGGCAGCCATACCCGTTACCGACGCTGGTCGCGATACGCAGCAAACCGACAACATGCTTGCGGCCATTGCCGCGGCATGGGCGTTGGGCCTGGACCCAGCCTTGATCCGCACTGGCGTCGAAACCTTCGGGCAAGACCAAGCCGACATCAGTGTCGCGCCCGACAGCACGGCCCCCGCACTCGAAGTGTCGGTCTGACATACGCACCGCCACCTGCTCACTAGTCGCCACGACACAAATACAACGAGGATAGCTTTACATGGAAGTCTTGCGTATTCGGGCCCTGCGTGGCCCCAATCTCTGGAGCCGACGCACGTCGATCGAAGCAGTGGTTTCGTGCACGGAGACAGAGTGCGCGATTGACGCACAGCCCGGATTCGAAACCCGGCTGCGCGCGCGGTTTCCCGATATCGACCTGCAACTGCCGCCCAATCACCTCCAAAACTACCCGCTCGCCCACGCAGTCGGGTGCGCCATGCTCAGCCTGCAATCGCAGGCCAAGTGCCCTGTTTCCTTTACCCGTACACGCGAAACCGAACAAGCGGGCGTGTATCAGGTCATTACCGAATACTCTGAAGAAGATGTCGGCCGCCTGGCCTTTGATCTGGCATGTGCATTGTGCCGCGCCGCCGCCGACGACACGCCCTTCGATCTGGCCGATGCGCTGAACCGGCTGCGCGAATTGAATGAAGACGTCAGGCTAGGGCCCAGCACTGGCTCCATCGTGCAGGCCGCTGTGGCGCGCGGCATCCCCTATCGCCGCCTTACGCAGGGCAGCTTGGTGCAATTCGGCTGGGGCAGCCGCCAGCGCCGGATACAGGCAGCGGAAACCGACAGCACCAGTGCCATCGCCGAAGCCATCGCACAAGACAAAGACCTCACCAAGTCGCTGTTGCGCGCAGCGGGCGTGCCGGTGCCCGACGGCTACAGCGTCACCACGAGCGAGGCAGCATGGGAAGCCGCACAGCGTATCGATGCGCCGGTCGTCGTCAAGCCACGCGATGGTAATCAGGGCAAGGGCGTAGCCGTCAATCTCATCGGCCGCGACCAAGTGCTGGCGGCCTTCGACGTCGCGGCCGAAATAAGCAGCGATGTGATTGTGGAGCGCTACTTTCCTGGTCACGACTTCCGCCTGCTCGTCATCGGTGACAAGCTGGTGGCCGCCGCGCGGCGCGACCCGCCACAGATCACCGGCGATGGCGAACACACAATCGCAGAACTGGTCGCCATCATCAATGCCGACCCCGCACGCGGTGAGGGCCACGGCACCTCGCTCACGCGTATTCGCCTGGATGACGAGATTGCCGTCACCACGATGGCCAGGCAAGGCTACACCGCCCAATCAATACCCGAACGGGGCGCGCTGGTCACGCTGCGCAATAACGCCAACCTCAGCACCGGCGGCACAGCCACCGATGTCACCGACCAGGTACACCCTGAACTGGCGGCTGCGGCAGTGGCCGCCGCACAAATGGTGGGGCTGGATATCTGCGGTATCGACCTGGTGAGCCAGAATGTTTATGAGACGCTGGATCAGCAGGGCGCCAGCGTTGTGGAGGTCAATGCGGCGCCTGGCTTGCGCATGCATCTGGATCCGTCGTTCGGAAAGGGGCGCGCAGTTGGCGAAGCCATTATCGCCAATATGTTTCCAGAGGGTGAGAGCGGCCGCATTCCCGTCGTTGCCATTGCGGGCACCAACGGCAAAACCACCACCACCCGCCTCATCGCCCATATGCTGAGCAATGCCGGCTTGCGCGTAGGCATGACCAACTCCGATGGCGTCTACATCAGCGGCGAATGCATCGACACCGGCGACTGCAGCGGCCCACGCAGCGCCCGCAATGTACTGATGCATCCTGATGTGGATGCCGCCGTCTTCGAAACAGCACGAGGCGGCATATTGCGCGAAGGGCTGGGCTTCGATCGCTGCAATATTGCGGTGGTAACCAACGTCGGCGTCGGTGACCACCTGGGGCTGAACTACATCCAGACGGTTGAGGATCTGGCGGTCGTCAAGCGCGTTATTGTCGAGAACGTGGCACCTGACGGCATGGCAGTCCTGAATGCCGCCGACCCGCATGTGGCCGCTATGGCCGAGAACTGCCCAGGCGCGGTGACCTTCTTTGCCGTCGACGGCGGAAACCCCCTGCTTGCGACGCACCGGGCTAAAGGCCATCGCGTCGCCTATGTCGACAACAATGACATTGTGCTGGCCGAAAGCACTGTCGAGTTGCGCTTTCCCATGGCACGGATTCCCCTTACCCGCAATGGCACCATCGGCTTTCAGGTCGAGAACGCCATGGCGTCGCTGGCGGCCGGTTGGGCGGCGGGCCTTAGTCACACGCAGCTGACAACAGCTGTGGAGTCATTCGTCAATGATGCCCATACGGCACCGGGGCGCTTCAACGTATTTTCGTACCGCGGGGCCACACTGATCGCCGACTACGGCCACAACCCCGATGCCATCCAGGCGCTTGTCGACGCGGTCGATCGCATGCCGGCGAGCCGGCGCAGCGTCGTCATCAGCGGCGCGGGCGACCGCCGCGACATTGACTTGCAGCGCCAGACCGAGATCCTGGGCAATGCCTTCGACGATGTCATTCTGTACGAGGACGCCTGTCAGCGCGGCCGCGCCGAAGGTGAAGTGCTCGCACTGCTGCGCGCGGGCCTGGCCGGCGCTACGCGGGCTACGCACGTACAGGAGATACATGGCGAGATGCTGGCGATCGACACCGCACTGCAACGGCTAAACCAGGGCGACCTGTGCCTGATCCTGATCGACCAAGTGGAAGCGGCGCTTTGCCACATTGCTGACCGGGTGGCCCAGGCCTGATCGCGGCGCGTCACACCGGCTGCTTATCGCGGCGGCCGATGGGGCGTCTGCCCCTGCGGCATTGACGCGCGAACACGCTAAGTGCCTTCGCGTGTCAACGTGAGCGTTTGTTCGCCATGAACGCCGCAACGGCCTCGGCATGCTGCGGCGTTTTGTGTGCGATGGCCTGAAAGGCTGCGGAAAGCTCAAGCAAGGTATCCAGCCGCGTGTGCTGGCCTTCGCGCAGCAAGCGCTTGGACATACGCACGGCCTCGGGCGGATTGGCGGCAATGCGCAGGGCGATGCCGCGCGCCTCTTTCATCAGCGAATCCGCTGCAACTACGCGAGACACCAGGCCCCATTCCAGCGCACACTGCGCGTCGATGGCATCGCCCGTCAGCGTCATCTCGGCGGCCCGCGACATGCCGATGAGGCGCGGCAGAAACCAGGCGCCGCCATCACCGGGGATAATGCCCAGCTTCACGAAGCTCTCCGCAAAACGCGCGGTATCAACGGCGATGCGCACATCACACATGCAGGCCAGATCAAAACCTGCGCCAATCGCGTGGCCGTTGACGGCTGCGATGGTGGGCACCTCCAGATTGTGCAGTGCCAAAGGCAGCCGCTGAATACCTTCGCGATACTCATGGCGCAGCACACCACTATCGTAGCGCGGCTGCAACTGCCTTTCCATTTCATCGATGCTGCCGCCCGATGAGAACACATTGCCCACGCCGGTAATGATCACGACGCGCGCGGTATGCTCGGTCTGGATGCGCTGAAAAGCGGCCAGGAACGCATCTACCATCCCGTTGCCCGTAAGAGCATTCCGTGTGGGCGGATAGTCCATGGTCAGGGTTACGATTCCGTACTCGTCCTGCTCAAAATGCAATAGCTCACTCATTCGAGGGCTCCAGTAGTTCGGGTTGTCGTTGATGCAAGGCTCGCCGCGACACTACGGCACAACCCCGGGCTGCCGTCGATATTCAATTGATATCAATCATCCAAATAATAATATTAGACAGCCCCGGCTCTTGCCCCCATAGTATCGCGTTGCAGACGGCGCTGCCTCTATGGCACTACGTCGCACGGGCCCACAAATACCGCCTTTCAACGCAGACCAGCAATCATGAAGATAGATACGCTAGAACTGACCGCCATACCCGCCGAGGACGAAGCCTTGCGCGCGCCGGTGCGCACCTTCCTGGCGGAAAAACTGTCGGGCATGCCTGCCGACATCCGCGCTCGCTCCTGGCTTGGCTTTGATGCCGATTTCAGCCGGGCACTCGCAAACCAGGGTTGGCTGGGGCTAACCCTTCCACGCGAATACGGCGGCGCGGGCCGCGGGGCTTTTGCCCGGTTCGTTCTGTCTGAAGAGCTGCTGGCCGCCGGTGCTCCAGTGTCTGCGCACTGGATCGCAGACAGGCAGAGCGGCCCTTTGATTCTCAAGTACGGCAGTGAAGACCAGAAGCAGTTCTATCTTCCCCGCATCAGCAAGGCCGAAGCCTTTTTCTGCATCGGCATGAGCGAACCCAACTCGGGCTCCGACCTTGCCAGCATCAAGACGCGCGCCACGCGTACCACCAATGGCTGGCTGCTTAACGGCAGCAAGATCTGGACCACCAACGCTCAGCATTCTCACTACATGATCGCGCTAGTGCGCACGTCCGGTGAAACCAGCGATCGCTATATCGGCCTGTCTCAGATCATTGTCGACCTCAGCCTGCCTGGCGTCACCATACGCCCCATTGAAGACATGGCCGGGGATGCACATTTCTCCGAGGTGTTCTTCGATAATGTGCAGTGTCCGGAAGATGCTCTGGTCGGTGAGGAAGGTAATGGCTGGGCGCAGGTAAACGCCGAACTCGCCTTCGAGCGCAGCGGGCCCGAACGCCTGTACTCCAGCATGGTGCTGGTAGAAAGCTGGCTGCGCCATTGCCGCGCCGCGCAGGTGGACGACCATGCCACGCGGGCAACCCTGGGCAACATCGTGGCATGGCTGGCGGTGCTGCGCTCGCTCTCCATCGCGCTCACAGCAAAGCTTGTGCGCGGGGAAAACCCCGCCATTGAGGCGGCCCTCGTCAAAGATCTGGGCACCGAAATCGAGCAATGCATCCCCCGCTGGATCGGCGACGTACTTGGCTCGCAGCCCGACAAGCCCGCGCCCACCGAATTGCGGCGCACCCTCACGTATCTGGAGCAGTTGGCCCCTACTTTCTCGCTGCGCGGCGGCACACGCGAGATTCTGCGGGGCATCATCGCACGCGGCCTGGGCCTGCGCTAAGGAAGATTGGACATGACAACCTTGACGAGTACCGACAACCTTTTTACCGAAGCCATCGAGCGGCTGTTTGCCTCGGCGTTTTCCCCTGCCACGCTGCACGACGCAACACAACAAGGTGCGGGCGGCGCTCACTGGGCGCAACTGGAAGAATCGGGGTTTCTGGATGTGCTGCTACCCGAAAGCGCGGGCGGCGCGGGTCTGGCACTGGCACAGGCGTTTCCACTTTTCCTGAGCGCCGGTTACCACGCGGTTCCGCTCCCCTATGTCCAAACGGCCCTGGCTCGCGCATGGCTGCATGCCGTCGGCATAACAGCCCCCAAGGGCGCCATCACCATCGCCGGTCTGGGTGCGTGTCAGGACGAGCATGGCGTCCATGCTTACGCCGTACCGTTTGGCCGTGTAGCGGACTGGCTGCTATACGCGGCCGGCAACCGCGCCCTGTTGCTGCCCATTGCTGCGGCCCGCAAAGACAGCGATCTTGGCCATGGCAGCCTGCTGGCCGATCTGCATTGGGGTACTGCGCCCACGGAGGCACTTGCCGCGCACACGGACGCCACGCTCAACATTGAACCCGCCGTACTGTGCGCCGCCAGCCTGGCGCCGCTTATGGCCGGTGCAGCCGCACGCGTATTGGCCCTGACACTCGACTACGCCAACCAGCGCACACAGTTTGGTAAAAGCATCGGCCGCTTCCAGGCTATCCAGAACCAGATCAGCGTCCTGGCGGAACGCACTTGGGCATCGCGCATGGCGGCTCAGATAGCCTGCCAGGACGAAGGCTGGATGCCCCGCCCTCTGATGGCCGCGATCGGCAAGACGCGCTGCAGCGAAGCTGCGGTACTCATTGCCGATATCGCCCATGCAGTACATGGCGCAATCGGCATCACCGAAGAGTACGATCTGCAGTTGTATACGCGCTGCCTGCGCGAATGGCGCAACGCTGGCGGCACGGAAGCCTGGTGGGCGGCCCGGATCGGCGGGCAGTTGCTGCACACCGACGCGGAATCAGCGATCGACTTCATTCAGACATCGCTTGCGGCCATGCCAGCATTTACTAATTTGGGTGGCTCGCAGTGTAGGGCGTAGGCCGGGTGGTTTCAACCGATTTTCGGATGCTTGAGGCGCCTTTTGGCTCCCATTTCGGGTGATTGAGGGCACATAAAAAAGGCACTTAAGCTTCCTTAAGTGCCTGATTTACTTACGAATTAAGTGGTGGGTGCTGAGGGGTTCGAACCCCCGACCTACGCCTTGTAAGGGCGCCGCTCTACCAGCTGAGCTAAGCACCCGACGGATTTTATACCTGCCGGCCACTGCCGCCGCTTAACGCGTCAAGCGTGAGATTCTAGTAGTTTTTGATAAATTTCGCAAGGTGAGCACACCTTGAACCGGGGCGCCCGCCGATGGCCGGCACCCCGCGCCGCTTTAGTTGACGGCGTCTTTCAGGGCCTTGCCCGGGCGGAACTTGGGCACACGGGCCTTTTTGATCTTAATGGTTTCACCGGTACGGGGGTTACGGCCCGAGCGGGCGGCACGCTCGGTGACCGCGAAGGTACCGAAGCCCACCAGAGTTACCGTGCCCTTCTTCTTCAGCGTCGTCTTGACTGCGCCGATGAACGCTTCGAGCGCACGGCCGGCGTCGGCCTTCGACAGATCGGCTTTGGTAGAGATATGTTCGATAAGCTCTGTTTTGTTCATTTAAGGATTACCCCTAGAAGATTATTTAGCCAAGCCTGACCCGCAGGCTTGACCCCTTGATTACAAAATATACTGCTGCGATGCTTGACATCGAAGGACCCACATACCGTGGGTGCAGCCAGGTGCTGTTGCGATGCCAACAACTCACCCTCATTGGCTAACGCGTATTAAGCCTTTGAATATAAGGGCTGTCAAGGGAAAAGCGCCCACAACCCGCATATTTGTTGACTTCACGGGTGTTCTGCAACACATGAAATAAAAAAAGAAAACTTTGGTGCAAAGCCCGGCACAAGGCCAGGCATATGTGCTACTAGCTCAGCTACGAGGAATTGGCATTGCGCTGCGGAACCGCCTATATTTCCAGCGCCTGGCGATAATCCTCGATCAGATCCTCAATATCTTCTATCCCCACCGACATGCGCAGGAACGTATCGGAAATCCCCATCTGGGCGCGACGCTCCGGCCCCATCTCGTAGTAAATAGTCTGGGCCATCGGCAGCACCAGCGTACGGTTATCGCCTAAATGTGTTGCCAATGCCAGCACCCGCAAGCGATTCAGAAAATCGAACACCTCGATGCCGGGCTCCAGTTCAATACCCATCAGGCCGCCATAACGACCGCCGAACAGCTTGCTGGCGCGCGCATGCTGCGCATGGCCGGGAAGCCCCGGATAGTGCACGGCACGAACGCGCGGATGTTCTGCAAGATACTTGGCCAAAGCAAGGGCATTATCACAGATGCGGCTCATGCGCAGCGCCAGCGTTTCGGCCCCTGCGGCAAGTCGATGCGCCACATCGGAAGATAGCGTGCCGCCCATGTCGCGCAGGCCTTTCTTCTTGATGTGCGTGAGACCCCATCCGATGGGATCTCCTTTGCGATAGGGCTCGGCAATATTTGGATAAGCAGACCAGTCATACAGACCAGTGCTGGTAACCGCCCCGCCCAGTGCGTTGCCATGCCCGCCAATATGCTTGGACAACGAATTGACGACAAGGCTGGCGCCCACGTCGCGGGGCCGGAACAACAGCGGCGACGTCAACGTGTTGTCGACCACATACACCAACTGCTTCTCGCGACAGAAAGTGCCAATGCCTTCGAGGTCGGCCACCTGGGTGCCCGGATTGGCAAGTGTTTCGGTGAACACCATACGGGTTTCGGGCCGCCATGCCGCGCGCACGCTGGCGGCGTCGGTTGCATCGACAAACGTTACCTGCACGCCCAGGTCGGCAAGCGTGCCCAGCAGGCTGTTGGTGTTGCCGAAAATATGCTGGCTGCTGATCAGGTGATCACCCGCCTTGAGCAGGGTGAAAAACGTGGCGGCCAGCGCGGCCATGCCGGTCGCGAACGTCACGGTGGCGTGGCCCTGTTCCATTTGCGTAATCTTGACTTCGAGCGCCGCCGTGGTCGGCGTGCCTTGGCGGGCATAGGTATAGCCTGCCTTACCCTGGAAGACCGCCGCCAGCTCGCGCGAGTCTGCGAAAGCATATTCGGTGGAGGGGTGTACCGGCTTGTGTACGGCGCCGTGCGCGACGTCGCCGCGCCTGTCGGAGTGGACGATGTTGGTAGTGAAACCGTTATTGGCCATGATGTGATTGATGCGTTCAAGAAGATATGTGCAGGCGTAACATTCTACGCCTGCCGCTCACAGGGCTGCGGGCGAGTTTGCCCGCCACGATGCCGCCAGCGACAACGCCACGCCGCAGTGCCCTGCCAACCCCAGCCCGATCACGGCAGGCAGCATACAGGGCACGGGGCGCCGCCCGCCGCGCATCAGAAGCTTATTGCGCTTGACGCTGACGCACGGTTTCGTACAAGCACACCGCGCTGGCAACGCTGACATTCAGGCTCTCGACGGAGCCGAGCATGGGGATATGCACCAACTCATCGCAGGTTTCGCGCGTAAGCCGCCGCATGCCTTCGCCTTCGGCCCCCATCACCCACGCCATGGCGCGGCGCGCCTGCACCTGGTGTATACCCGACTCGGCCTGATCGTCTGTACCCACCAGCCACACATCCCGCGCTTTCAGCTCGCGCATGGTACGGGCAAGATTGGTCACCATCAGGTACGGAACGGTTTCCGCGGCCCCGCAGGCCACGCGCTGCACGGTCTGGTTGAGGCCGACTGCGCGGTCGCGCGGTGCAATCACGGCGTGAACGCCGGCGGCATCGGCCGTGCGCAGGCAAGCACCGAGATTGTGCGGGTCAGTCACGCCGTCCAGAATCAGCAGCAGCGCCGGCGTGCCGGTATCCTCAAGGTTGTCGAGCACTTCGCCCACGTCCATGGCGAGGCTGCGCGCCTGGGCCAGCGCTACCACGCCCTGATGGCGCGTGCCGCGCGCCAAGCCGTCCAGGCGCTCCTGGGGCACCGCGCGCGGGCGCAGGCCAGCCGCTTCGGCCTGTTGGATGAGGCCCTGCATGCGTTTGTCGTGGCGCGATGCCTCGATGTAGAGCTCTTTGATGGAGTCGGGCGCGTGGCGCAGGCGGGAAATCACGGCGTGAAAGCCCGCCAGGACCTGAAGGGAAGACATGCGGTTCCTTGTGGGGAATATAGATGCGATGCCGGGAATTGTAATCCCGCCGGGGCGCGCATGGCGCGGCCCCGACTGCGGGCTATCGTCTACCGTGCCCGCCGCCTGGGCCCTTGTGCGGCGCGGACTCACCCTTGGCGCTGCGTTTGGCTTCCGCCCTGCGCTGGCGGGCGGTGCCTTTGAGCGCCGCCGGTTTGGCTGGCGCTGCTCGCTTGATCTTGCGCTGCGGAGGTGGGGCGGATTCCGCGTCAAGCGCTGCTTTGAGCGCCTTGAAACCCGTACCCTTGACCAGCCGGAACTCAATGCGCCGCGCTTCGAGATCGACGCGAGAGACCTGCACCTGCACCGCATCAGTAAGCCGGTAGCGCATGCCTGTGCGTTCGCCTCGCAGTTCATTCATGGCTTCGTTGTACTGGAAGTAATCGGAGCCGAGCTCAGACACGTGCACCATGCCTTCGACAAACAATGTATCCAGGGTAATGAAAATGCCGAAGCTGGCGACCCCCGTCACCCGGCCGCTGAAGACTTCACCCACGCGCTCTTTGACGAACCAGCACTTGAGCCAAGCCTCGACATCGCGCGATGCGTCGTCGGCGCGGCGTTCGCAGGCGGAAAGCAGCAGGCCAAGCTTCTCCCAGACGGCAAGCTCGCGCTCACGCGCCGGCAGCGCGGCCACACCGCTGTCGTCAATATCGGGCACGTAGCGGGTGCCGCGCAGAACGCCTTTGATCACGCGGTGCGTGAGCAGATCGGGATAGCGTCGGATCGGCGATGTGAAGTGCGCATAGTGCTCGTACGACAGGCCGAAGTGCCCCACTTGTTCAGGGCTGTAGATAGCCTGCTGAAAGGAACGCAGACACATGGTCTGGATGATTTCGTAGTCCGGCCGGTTGCTGGCTGCCTTGAGCAGCTCGGCGTAATCCTGCGTGGATGGGTCGTCGCCGCCCCCCAGCGACAGCCCCAGGTTGCGCAGATAATCGCGCAGGGCCTTGAGCTTTTCTGGTGTCGGGCCTTCGTGCACACGGTACAACCCCATGCGGCGATTGCGTTTCATGAATTCGGCTGCACATGTGTTGGCGGCCAGCATGCACTCTTCGATCAGCTTGTGGGCGTCGTTGCGCACATAGGCTTCGATGCGTTCGATTTTGCCCAACGGATTACAGACGATACGGGTTTCGGTGGTTTCGAAATCAATAGCGCCGCGCTTGACGCGCGCATGTGCGAATATCTGGTAGAGCTCGTACAGATGCTGCACATGCGGCATGATTTCACCCAAGGCTTGTGCGGCCGGCCCGGTGGGCTGCTGCAGCGCCGCCCAGATATCGGTATAGGTGGTGCGCGCATGCGAGTGGATGACGGCATCGTAGAACTGGTATGCGGTGATGGCACCCGACTTCGCCCCGCCGTCAGCGATTACCATGTCGCACACCAGGACCAGCCGGTCAACTGCGGGGTTGAGCGAACAGAGCCCGTTGGACAGCGACTCGGGCAACATGGGGATGACGCGGCGCGGGAAATAAACGCTGGTGCCACGATCGAGCGCGTCTTCATCCAGGGCGTCGCCGGGGCGCACATAATGGCTAACGTCGGCAATCGCGACCAACAAACGCCAGCCGCGGCGGCGACGTTTTTCGGTGCCCAACTCGACCGGCGTGCAAAACACGGCATCGTCGAAATCACGCGCATCTTCGCCATCGATCGTGATAAAGGGGATGTCGCGCAGATCGACCCGACCTTTCAAGTCTGCGGCGCTGACTGTTTCGGGCAATGCCGCAGCCTGTTTTTTGGTTCTATCCGAGAACTCGTGCGGCACATCGAACTTGCGTACCGCGATTTCGATCTCCATGCCCGGATCGTCGATTTCGCCCAGCACCTCGACCACACGCCCGACGGGCTGCAGATGGCGCGCAGGCTGGCGTACGATCTGCACAGTAACCACTTGGCCATTTTCAGCGCCGCCCGCATCGGCCGCCGGGATCAGGATATCGTGCTTGATACGCTGGTCTTCGGGCACGACAATATAAGCGCCGCGCTCTTTCAAGAAGCGGCCTACCAGTTTGTCGGTGCGGCGCTCAACCACTTCGACGATGATGGCTTCGGGCTTGCCGCGATATTCGCCATTGGGTTTGGCCAACACGCGGTCACCGTGCAGCACCTTCATCATTTCACGCGGCGCCAGGAACAGGTCTGGCCCGCCGTCATCACGCAGCAAAAAACCGAAGCCGTCGCGGTGCCCCTGGACCTTGCCGGCGATGAAATCCAATTGGGTGTTGAGCAGTACCTGGCCCTTGGGATTGAAGAACACCTGGCCATCGCGCTCCATGGCCTTCAGGCGCCGTTCGTAACCCACGGAGTCGGCCGAAGTACCCAGCGCACGCGCCAATGTCTTGGGCGACATAGGTTTGCCTGAATTACGCAGATGCTGAAGAATGGCTTCCCGTGTGGGGACATCGGGGTCGAAATCAGGCGGCAAGTCTGCTTGATCGATGGCGGTTTCAGGGGTGTCCGGCGCGTTTCTCGATTTCTTGGCCAAGAGAGATTTCCATTCTTTAAAAATTTGGTTTATACTTTGCGCCTCTTAAAGATGTAGCGCAACTCGCGGCACGCAGTATAAAGCGATAGCATACACTTTATGCCCAGGTGGCGGAATTGGTAGACGCGCATGGTTCAGGTCCATGTGCCGCAAGGTGTGGAGGTTCGAGTCCTCTCCTGGGCACCAATACCACGAAATGCCGATTGCAGAAATGCAGTCGGCATTTTGCTATGCGTGCCCAGGAAGCGGCGTGCCTGCGCACGCCGCGCTCCCTTATGGTTGTAATGGTAAGGGCGGGGCGTCGTCGCCGGGCTTCTCCTTGCGCCCCACACCTTGCTCATCCTCACCGTCGCCGTCCGCTCGGCCTGAAACACCCGGTGCGCCCACATCGGCGGGCTGACGCACATAAAGCGCCAGATCGGCCTGCCGCAATCGACGCAGAATCCCGAACAACAGCTGACTGCGAACACCGCTCGCCATGCGGGGCGACCCCACATAGCAGGTTGCCGAGAACATAAGCGCTTCGTGCGTGAAACCATCCAGGTTTACAGATGGTGTAGGCGTTTCAAGCACCTCCTCCTGCTCACGAATGGCATCGAGCATGATGTCCCTCACGGCATCCGCATCGGTGCTGAGCGGCATATTAAACTTGAGCGACACCACGCCCAGCGGATTCGCCAAGGTTACATTACGCACACGCTTGGTAATGAATTCGGAGTTCGGCACGATCATTGTGGAACGGTCGAACATCTCGATCTCGGTAGCGCGCGCGCTGATCTTGCGCACGTTACCCTCCACACCTCCGTCCAGGCTAACCCAGTCGCCCACTTTGATGGGGCGCTCGGCCACTAGAAGCACACCCGACACAAAATTCTGCACCACTGCCTGCAGGCCGAAACCAATACCCACTGATAGCGCACTCACCACCCAGGCCATGCGCTCCAGCCCAATGCCCAACGCCGAAATCGACACCACGACAACCGCAACATAGCCCAGATAGCTGAGCAAATTAGCGGCCGACGTACGCATACTGTCGTCCAGACGCGTAACCGGCAGGAACTGATCCGCCAGCCAGCCCCGCACCACCCTCACGATGTAAAAACCGATGAGCAGTATCCCCAGCGTGAGCAAAATAGAGGTGGGCCGCAACTGTACCTGACCCACCTGAAACCCCGACAACAGAAACCCGAGCCTCCGGTGCAGCCAGTCGGTCGGGTTCTCGCCAAAGGGCAATAACACCAGCGTCACAGCCAGCACCACGACCGCCAAGCGCAGCGTACCCGATACGAGCACCAGCAACTGGCTGCGCGCGCGCGCCTGGTGCCCGCTCAAGAGACGCGCCTCGTGATCGTCGCGCACCCGCGCCGTCAGGCTGTCGAAGATGTCGGCCACCAGCGCAACCAACAGATATGCGGTTGAGCCGATCAGACTCAGCCAAATAATCTCCTGCGCAATCAGGGTGCTGAGGGCAATAAACCCCATTGCAAAAGCCGTAAGGCTTGCGGCGATCACAGCCACCAGGAGCGAGGGCACCATGCGGGCACGCGCACCGGCTGCGGAAATCGGGGAAGATTCGGCGTCTGGCGGTAACGCCGCGGCCGCATCCACAGCCTGCTGCCGCAGGCTGGTGCGCAAAGTCCAAGCAGAGAAGCCGATCAACACATTAAGCAGCAGCGTCATCAGGCCGTTGACTAACAGTGTCGTACTCAAGGTTGCATTGGTGAGCGCCAGCAATTGCTGCGCAACCCAGGCAAACGCAATGGTGGCGGCAAAAACACCCGGCAACCATGAAAGGCGGTCAGCAAGCGCATCCGAAACCAACGGCAGACGCCAACTGGGCCGGCGCGGCGACAATAGCGCCATGCCCAGGCCAGCAACAAAGCCGCCCATGTATATCGCGGTCACACACTGCACCAGGAATAGTTGCACGGCCTCGTCCAGCCCGTCTTCCCACCTCAGGACAGCCAGCGCGATCGAGGCCAGCAGCCCCGGCACCAATGTATATACCGCAATCCGCAAGACAGCAAAAATGGATCGCCGCAAGCGCGTGGGTGCGGTGTGCTGGACAGTAAACCCGCGCAGCCCCCGCCGCATGAACTCGCCCACCACGACCAGCAGCAGTGCCAGCGCACCCGCGAGTGCCCAGACGCGGGTCGGGACCGCCGCCAGCCTTTCGGCGAGTTGATCGCCCACTTCGCCAAGGCGCGTGTAATCATAGGGCAGGTCTCGCTTGACGTCGGCCCAGAACGCTGGCGAAAAAAAGCTTTCGGAACGATTGCCCAGCTCCGCCTGGAAGCGTTGACGCCGCAATTGCGAGATCTGGTCCACCCCCTGCCCCGCTTCTACGCCCAGCAGGCGAGCCAGTTTGATTTGCCCGTCCAGCGATGACTGTTTGCTCGCGAGATCCTTGCGTTGGGCGACAATATCGGGCGGCTCGGGAACATCGGTGGACGGCTCGCCCAACTGCTTGATGCGAGCCTGCACATCAGCAAGCTGAGGCGCAAGCTGGGCAACAATGTCGTCCGCGGCGGACTGCCCCTTTTGCAACGCATCGCGCATGCTGGCAAGCGCCGCGTCGTCGGCGGCGTTCGGATCTTTTTTCAGGCTTTCCTGGATGCGGTTGACAGCCTTTTGCGTGTCCTCCAGGACTTTCTCGACATTCTCGATGGGCTTGGGCTGTGCGCCCTGCCCCATCGCTACCGGCGCCATACCACCGGGCATTGCCACCAGCACGCCCAGCAGCAGGAGCGAAACCACCAGGATCAATGCTCTGAATCGTGAAAACAAAGAACTGCGTGCCATGCGGACAGGCCCTGTAATGAAACATCCTTGTGACCACGGCATGCAGGAGAAGTTTTCCGGCAAGGTCACATCCCGTAACCCGTCAGGATACACAGGCATCGGCGAGAGGCGGAAAAATGACATGACTGCGGTCAATGCTAGAATACCGGGTTTGGCCCGGTCACGCATCTGCATGCCAGCTGCCCGCCTCGCGCCGCCATCCGGCCGCCATTGCCGGCCGGTTTCATGGCGGCTCCGGCTCGCCGGCGTTCACGCCGGCCACACCGTCCCCGCTTGCGAGTCTTTGGTGCGGCCCGCGCGTGCAACGGGTCACACTTCGTATCCATTTCCGCATGCGCACTACTTTGTGCCAGGAGTTCCCCATGCGCCACGCAAGTCGGCAAAACCCCGTTATGCACTTCATCAAACACGGCAGCCTGGTCCTGCAGATCACCATTGGCTTGGTCGCCGGCATTCTGGTCGGCGTCCTGTCGCCAGACCTCGCCGCGCGTTCGGCCCTTCTCGGCACGCTGTTCATCGGCGCACTCAAGGCGGTCGCGCCGGTGCTGGTGCTGGCACTCGTCACCGCCTCCATCGCCAACCACCGCCATGGCCAGCAGACGCGCATGGGTTCAGTGATCCTGCTGTACCTGATCGGTACGTTGGCCGCCGCACTGGTTGCAGTGATTGCAAGCTTCAGCTTCCCGCTCACCATCACACTAAAACAGACCTCGGCGGCGCTGAGCCCACCCGGCAACATCGCCGAAGTGCTCGGCGGCCTGCTGAACAGCATTATTGCCAACCCCGTTACAGCCATCGCCAACGCTAACTACATGGGCATCCTGGCATGGGCGATCGGGCTGGGCATTGGTCTGCGCCACGCACATGGCACAACCAAGAACGTCATCGGCGATATCTCCAACGCCTTATCCTTCATCGTCAAGGTCATCATCCGTCTCGCCCCGTTGGGCATCTTCGGCCTGGTGGCCGCCACGGTCGCCGATACAGGCTTTGGCGCTCTGGCCGGCTACGCGAAGCTGCTGGCCGTGCTGCTGGGCAGCATGCTGTTCGTCGCCCTGGTCGTCAACCCGCTGATCGTGTTCTTCAAGATCCGCCACAACCCATACCCGCTGGTCTTTACCTGCCTGCGCGAAAGTGGCATCACCGCATTCTTCACGCGCAGCTCGGCCGCCAACATCCCCGTCAATCTGGCGCTGTGCAAAAAGCTGGGGCTGCCTGAAGACACATACTCGGTTTCCATCCCCCTGGGGGCAACCATCAATATGGCAGGTGCCGCCGTCACCATCACCGTGCTCACGCTCGCGGCCGTCAACTCGCTGGGCATCCAGGTCGACATACCCACCGCGCTGCTGCTCAGCCTTGTGGCCACCCTGTGTGCCTGCGGGGCTTCTGGTGTTGCAGGCGGCTCACTGCTGCTGATCCCGCTGGCGTGCAGCCTGTTCGGTATTCCCAACGACCTAGCCATGCAGGTAGTAGGCGTGGGCTTCATCATTGGTGTGCTGCAGGACTCCACCGAAACCGCGCTCAACTCCTCTACTGACGTGCTCTTCACGGCGGCAGCCAGCTACCAAGACGCGGCCGCGTCAGCCGGCGCTATCGAGGCCCACTCAGAGCCAGCAGCGGAACTCTCCGGCACAGGCGCGTAAACATCATCTTGGCGTCGGATACCGCTTGGGCCACGGCGCCAAGCCCCCACTGCCTCAATCGGGCATAAGCAGTGCTTCGCCGCAGCCCACCCCGGGCGCCGGGCTCGTACACGAGCGGGCGCCCACAGCATTTGGCTGGGGCGGCATGGCAACCTCACGCATCGCGTGCCCCCCACCGTACAATGCGGGTTTTCAGGCTCTCTGGATACGTCCATGACCACCCTCGGAACCCCGCTCTCCCCGGCCGCCAAACGCGTCATGCTGCTCGGCGCCGGCGAACTCGGCAAAGAAGTCATCATCGCCCTGCAGCGCCTGGGCGTCGAAACGATCGCTGTCGACCGCTACGCCAACTCTCCCGGCCAGCAGGTCGCCCATCACGCGCGCACCATCGATATGACGGACCCACGCCAGCTCCAGGCGCTGATCGAGGCCGAACGGCCGGATATCGTGGTACCGGAAATCGAAGCGATTGCCACACCGGTGCTTGAGACGCTGGAAGCTGCGGGCGTCACCCGCGTCATTCCCACCGCGCGGGCAGCACGCCTGACCATGGACCGCGAAGGCATCCGGCGCCTGGCGGCCGAAACCTTGGGCCTGCCCACCAGCCCTTATAAGTTCTGCGATTCGCTGCAGGCGCTGCAAGCCGCCATCGACAACGGCATCGCTTACCCCTGCATCGTCAAGCCTGTCATGAGCAGCTCCGGAAAAGGCCAAAGCAAGGTGGACGGCCCCGGCGACGTACAGGCCGCGTGGAACTACGCCATGGCGGGCGGCCGCGTTAGCCATGGCCGCATCATCGTCGAAGGTTTTGTCGATTTCGATTACGAGATCACCCTGCTTACCGTCCGCGCACAGGGCGCAACCGGCGAGGTGGAAACCCGCTTCTGCGAGCCTATCGGGCACTTGCAAGTGGCGGGCGATTACGTCGAAAGCTGGCAGCCGCACCCCATGCACCCCGAGGCGCTGCGCAAAGCTCGTGATATCGCCCGCACCCTCACCGCCAACCTAGGTGGCTTGGGTGTCTTCGGCGTCGAGCTATTCGTCAAGGGCGATCAAGTATGGTTCAGCGAAGTGAGCCCGCGCCCGCACGATACCGGCCTGGTCACCATGGCCAGCCAGTGGCAGAGCGAATTCGAGCTGCACGCGCGGGCGATCCTTGGGCTGCCGGTAAGCACCGACATGCGCAGCCCCGCGGCCAGCGCAGTCATCTATGGTGAAGTCAACGCGCAGTCAGTGGTCATCGAAGGCGTGCAACAGGCGCTCAGCGTGCCGGGCACAGATCTGCGGCTGTTCGGCAAGCCCGAAAGCACACCGAAGCGGCGCATGGGTGTCGCACTGGCCTACGGCAGCGATACCGATATCGCCCGCGACCGAGCCCGCCGAGCCGCCCAGGCTGTGAAAATCAAGGGGGCACGGGCCTGAGGTGGAAGCGCCGCCCGCGTAACGCCAGGCAGCCACCAAAGAGGGCCCGAAGAAGGCCGCAGCCTGGCGCCAAGCCAGAGAGCACCGCGTCCAGGCTACCGCCCCCTTACGCGGTCAGCGCATGGCGCATTGTCACGTGTTCGATACCAGCATCCATATAAGTGGTGCCTTCCGCGACGAACCCCTTGCGGGCATAGAAGGCGCGCGCATGCGTTTGCGCGGACAGCACCACTTCCATATGACGGCGGCGCCGCGCCTCATCCATCAGCGCATCCAGCAGGCGCGAGCCCACGCCCGCCCCCCGGTATTCGGCTAGCACCGCCACGCGGCCGATGTGCCCGTCAGGCAGCAGACGGCCGGTGCCCACCGCCTCTCCCTGCGCGTTATAGGCCACCGCATGCGCGCACGCGGCGTCTTGATCATCCATTTCGAGTTCGGGTGGCACATGCTGCTCTTGCACAAACACTTTGTACCGGATATCGGTGGCATCACGCTGGCATTTTGCCCAATCGCCCACAACAATGTTGATGTTCATGTCCACAAAGAATCTCCTTCAAACTCAAGCGCTAAGCTTCAGACCCACAATGCCGGCCACGATCAAGGCGACACTCGCCAGGCGCATTGGGCCGGCCGGCTCGCCCAGGGCAGCAATGCCCACAGCCACCGTACCAACCGCGCCGATACCTACCCAGACCGCGTATGCGGTGCCCAAGGGTAGCTGCTTCATACCCAACCCGAGCAGCCCGAGGCTGACGAGCATGGACGCAGCCGTTGCCAACGACGGCCAAAGCCGCGTAAACCCCTCCGAGTATTTCAGGCCAACGGCCCAGCCGACTTCGAACAGACCGGCCAGCACAAGAACAGCCCAGGACCATGATGCAGACATCAGTTTCTCCACAGGGGCCGTCCCCAATTACGGGCGCCGGCTACTCGCACGAAAGCGTAATGGCCGGTGGCAAGGTCGTCCCTGCATTGAAATCAGCGCAATTGTACTCACTGCGTGCAGCCCTCGATGCAACATAGCGCAACCAGACGCTGGTTACGAGTGACAAACACCCACTTGCACAGCATTAAAACGCTATGCTATAGTTGCGGTCTTCCGTTATGGCGCATTAGCTCAGCCGGTTAGAGCGACGGAATCATAATCCGCAGGTCCCCTGTTCGAATCAGGGATGCGCCACCAAGAATACAAGCTGCCCCGAAACCGCAAGGTTCGGGGCGGTTTTTTTTTGTTTCTTGAATACGTAAGTATTTGATTTTCAATGGTGTTTTTTCATCTAAAGTGGTTTCCATTTTAGGTTTAACGACAAGTTGCTAGACGAAGTAGCTGGTACAGAAGGCTGGTACATACACCGCCCAACAACCCGCGACATTGAACGTATAGCGTTCACCACAGGCGCACGACTGGAAGAAATTGGTCAGCTCTTCGTGAACGACATTTCCCTACGCAGTGACCAGCTCTGGATACGCATCACAGAACTGGACGAAACGCAATTCGTGAAAAATGATACATCGTGGCGCTCAGTGCCCGTGCACCCGGAACTGCTCAAAATCGGCTTTAAGGCTTTCGTCGAAAGCCGACGCGAACAAGGGCATGAACGGCTGTTCCCGCAACTGCGCCTGAACAAATACCAGCAATACACCGCCATCTTTTCAACGTGGTTCAATGAATACTTGGACGAGCACGTCATCGACGACTCTCGCTACACCTTCCATTCATTCCGGCACAACATGAAGGATTTCGGCATTGAAAGCGGTGTTTCAGAATCGATTCTCGATGCTCTTATGGGGCATTCCCTTGAGGGGATGACCGACCGTTACGGAAAGAAAAGCGGTGGTCGTCGCACGTTCAGCAACCAGGCCCTGATTGAAGCTGTAGACATGATTAGGTTCGAAGGCGTGGATTTGAGCCATCTGTATGTTTCTAACCACTCAGAGCCGAAGGCTTAGACGCCTCTTGGGGCCTCACGCGAGACCACGCGCCGAAACCATTCGAGAAAAGGCAGCAGAAAAAGGTGCTCATCATCGGCTGTGGATCCCTGGGAAGCCCCATTGTGGAATTGCTTGCCCGCGCTGGTGTCGGTAACCTGGACATTGTCGACAGCGAACGCTTTGATAGCCCCAATGTCACCCCTACGGCGCTGCGGATGCCTGGCAAGGCGCGGCATTCGCTACAGAACGGGTCCTCGCCGTGCTTGATGGCCAATGCACCGAGGCAACTGTGTGGAGCTGGGTAAGGACAAAAGCTTTCTACGACGCCCTTCCTGTCTCAGGCCAGGTCCCTCTGCGCGCCATCGTGCCCCTGGACGGCTCCCGCTACGATTCTGTCATGCGAACCAGAGACTACCGTTCAGTCATGGGCGCACCATGAGCGAGGCCCTCCAATACCAAGTTGCCCGGGCACGCTGGAAGCTGGAAATTCCTGGGCACGTTGCCCTGTTTCTCTCTCAGCACACCCAATGTGCCTGGAACGCAAAGGAATCTGTACGTCAGCTGTACTCGCGAGACCTTACCACCGACACCATCGTCATCGACGAAGCCACGCTGTTGAAGCCAGCATGGTCCCGACGGGCACGAGTTCAGTTTGTTCCCAGTACAGCAATGGCTGAGCGCAAGAGGATGTTCTCCAAGGGATTGCACTGCATCGGGCTATGGCATTCACACCCGGAGCCGGTGCCATCCCCATCGCAGGAGGATGTAGAACTCGCCGCAGACTATGCCATTGCGGCCAAAAAGCAGTTAAGCGGCATCATATTCACAATTATCGGCACGGCTCCGTTTCCATCCGGACTAGCCATATGGGTGCATGATGGTGCATCACTACATGAGGTAAATGCGCTGAAACCCACTGACCGGCACTTCGAGCAAAGACACTGCGTGAGCGATATCTAACACGCATGGCCTCCCGCTCTGACAAGTCAGAATCCATGAAACAAAAAGTCAATGGCACCCACAATATCGTCGTGCAACTGTCGGAGACTGCATACGGGGTTCTGTAGCTCCCTGTCCGGAACTGCAGCGATGTATTGCGTCACCATCGCGTAGGGTTCACCACCTATGTCAAAAACAGGGTTAAGTGTCTTTGCTGGTTTGGGCGCCTCGCCAAGTGGTAGCAGTGGCACAACAGCTCTCGTATTTAGCGACTGCAGGATGTCTGCCTGGACATCAAGAAGATACCCATGGCCTGACGGGTTCGCGTAAACGTCGTAGCGGCTCATCAGAACATCCGATACTTTGCCAGTGGAAGGCCGTGTTTTTCAACAAAAGCGTTGGAGCTCTCAATGGCTTCCTTGTTCTCGGCAAGCCAGCGCTCGCTGCGCGTGCGTGCGATGGCCTGGGCAACACCAGCTTCAGCGGCCTGCGAGATATTGATTTGCAAGGCCTTCGCCTCGGAAAGAAGGTCCTCTGGCAGTGACACATTCGTGGCACGCCTTGCCGCGCTGCGGGGACGGTTGCCGGTCAGCATGACAATCTCCTTATTCAGTAGTGCGACTATGCGCACCTTCCTCAACAAATTATATGCGCATACAAACTGAACAAGCAGGTGTTTTTGCCCAAGAATTTCGTAATCGATTTCGCTTGGAAGCTGGTACACCCCGCTGATACACTAGCGCCAAGCAGCTTGTAAGACGTTGAGAATTATATATATTCTACGTAACACTGGGCAAAATCCCAGCATCAGGGATGCGCCACCAAAGAATTCACTAGGCTGCCTCGCATCGAAAGATGTGGGGCAGTTTTGTTTTTGCGGCGTGTAATGCTTGTCGTGGTCACCGCCTGACCTATACGCACTCTAGGCACGGCAAGCTGACTGTCAACAATCGCGAACTGACGGACGGCGCCCTGCTTGATGATAGGCCCGGACAGAAACCGGATAACAGCCGCAAGGGCCAGCATGCCTGGTGAACGGCCTGGCCGCCAGCGAGCCCACAACGTATCCAGGTGCTACACGCACGGCGCCTATACAAGGCGGGGTTACATTCCGAGATATGCGTATCCGACTCGCGGGCCTTGAGCGGCTTACACTGCAGGCGTTCTTATCTCGAAAGGCGTCTTCCGTGAAGGTATTGCTGCATACTCTGTTGCTCGCATCGGCGCTTGCCGCGTTGCCCCAAGTCGCGCTCGCAGACTGGGACGATTATGACGATGATCACGATTACTACGAGGATTACGGCCGCCACCGGGAATTCAAAGAGGAATACTGGGTCGGCAACTGCAAGATAAAACGCGAATACAAGCGCGATGGCGAGTACAAGGAAAAGCGCAAGTGCAAGCCGCCGCGTCACCGCCACTATTATGAAGAGCACGTTTACTACGAAGATGCGCCTTCTATTGTGATCGAACCGGTGATCCGTATTGGGGGCTTTGCGTTCTAAACCGCACCCCACACGCTGCGGGTAGCAGAATGCACTGGTGGCCGACACGGCCATCAGTGCATTTTCGTATCCCGCAGGCAGCAGGATCTATGCCTCAGGGGCTAAACGTACACTGCCGCAGGTGCCCGCCCGGCTAAGCCTGGAGGCATTTCTACCTCCTGGCTAAATGCTGACCAAGAGGTGCCGACCAAGAGTGCGCCCTAAGCGGCAAGCCCCTTCCACAGCATATACGCCGCCAGTAGATACAACATGCTGGCGAACACGCGTTTGAGCGTAGCCACCGGCAGGCTGTGTGCTGCCTTGGCGCCCAAGGGTGCGGTAAGCACGCTGCCCGTGGCAATGAGTGCCAACGCCGGCAGCCAGATATAGCCGAATGAGCCCGGCGGCAGTCCCTGAACCGACAAACCAGATACCACGTAACCTGCCACGTTGCTGAGCGCGATGGGAAAGCCCAGCCCCGCGCTGGTGGCGACGGCGGTATGGATGGCCACGTTGCACCATGCCATGAACGGCACACTGATGAATCCCCCACCAGCACCCACCAAGCCCGAGATCAGCCCGATAACGCCGCCGGCCAGCAATTGGCCACCCGTGCCCGGCATTTCGCGGCTGGGGGATGGCTTTTTGTTCAGGAACATCTGCGTGGCTGAGAAGGCAACAAATACCGCGAAGAAGATCGCCAGATAGCTCCCCTTCAGCAGCGAGAACACCCCGATGCTGCCGATCAGGCTTCCGACGACGATGCCTGGAGCGAGCTTGGCGACAATGTCCCATCGCACGGCGCCGCGTTTGTGATGCGCACGCACGCTGGAAATGGAAGTGAACACAATCACCGCCATCGACGTGGCAATAGCCATTTTCACCGCCAGCCCGTCCGCCACCCCAGTGCGGGAAAGCAAAAAAGTAAGAATAGGTACCATGACCATGCCGCCGCCTATGCCCAGCAGGCCCGCGATAAAGCCCGAGCCCAGGCCGATGATCAGTAACTCAATAGCTAGCGTGAGTGTCATGTGAGGGTAAAACGCGGAGAGTTGGTACCAATGGCGCAGCGCACCCGGCGCCCCACCCTGTGAAAACAAGCGAGCAGCGAGCGCGAGCCAGGAAGCAGGCAACCGCTACTTTGCATGTATAGATGCGTATGCATCATGCCATCGGTTCACCAAATTGGTCAACCATGGTATTAAAAACACGGTAATTTTGTGGTTTTTGCTGTATATTGGTTAACCAATTTGCGTTATTGGGGCGCTTATCTATGCAAGGCACGTGCGACAGGCGATCCGCACCACCAGCTTCCACGCCATATATGCATGAAGCATTTTCAACATGACCACAGCTAACTCCCCAGTCGCCAAAGGTACACGCCGGGCACAGTCCCCAAGCCGGGACGAGTCGCACGTCGGCGGCACACACCTCGACGTCGTCCTTACGGCGCTTATCGACAGCCCCGACAGCAAACCGGGCGATCGTCTGCCCACGGAGCGGGCGCTGGCCGAACGCTACGGCGTAACGCGCGGGGCCATCCGCGCAGCGCTGGGCCGTATAGAGGGCCGCGGCCGCATTGTGCGCGTGATAGGCAGTGGGACGTACATTGCTGAGAACGCTGCGTTCGACGAAGTGCATGCCGCTGCATCCATTCCCTCTGCTCCGCCGGCCCGCGACGCAAGTCCGCAGGAAATCATGGAAGCCCGAGCCCTCATCGAGCCCTTGCTGCCCGCCCTGGTCGCCAGCCGCGCCAACGCGGCGGACCTGGACCGCATACGTGCCGCGATCGAAGGTGCCGAACGCGCCACTACCCAGGAAGAATTCGAAGCATGGGATGGCTTATTCCACCAAGCCATCGCGGAAGCCACGCACAACGTGCTGCTGGTCGATATCTACCGCATGATCACCGCTGCGCGTGACCTGGCCGAATGGGGCGAACTGAAACGGCGCAACGCTACGGCGAAACGCCGTGCCGAACGCGAGGCCGAACACAAAGCCATATTTGAAGCGCTGCAGACGCGGGACGCCGAGCGCGCGCGCCATGCACTATCCAAACATCTGCACGCAGTGAGCCGCAACATCCTGGGATGATCCGCCTCGGCGCGTCACCACGCCACGTTCTGCGGCACATACCGCCGCACCCAAGACGGCTCGCCCGCCGCCCTCTGCACCCGACCCTCCGTGCGAGACCCCCCGTGCCGCACCCTCCAAGCCGCACCCTCCAAGCCGCACCCTCCGTGCCATGTAATCCGGCCGCGCCAATAACGCCACCAAGCAACGTTATGCGTTACACCAGATCATAGCCAGCATCTCCCTACTGCTTCTCCAGACAGGTAATCGCCAACTCGGCCAATCGTCAACACCCTGAAAACACTAGAGTTTCGTCCCAAAACACAGCTTCAATGGTTAGGGCTATAAGGGTTTTAACCTGCTTACAAATTGTTGACTATGGCTCAGTCTATCGCCTATAAAAACACCGGCAGTAGAGTGATCACACAAAGATTCTCAGTCGTTGCAGCAAATAACCAAGCCATAAGTCAGGAGACCAGCAATGAAAAGCCGCATTACCCCGGACGCATCGTCCACCACTACCCAGGCTTCCCGCCGCCGCTTTCTGGGTGGTGCAGCCGCCGGCACCGCTGCGGCGATGTCCATGGGCTTCCCCGCCATTGCCAAAGCGCAGGGGGTCACCAACCTCCGGTTCCAGAGCACATGGCCCACGGTCGACATCTTCCACGAGTACGCGCTTGATTTCGCGAAGAAAGTCAACGACATGACAGGTGGCGACCTCAAGATCGAAGTGCTGCCGGCCGGCGCCGTCGTGCCCGCGTTCGCACTACTCGATGCCGTATCCAAGGGCACGCTTGATGGCGGCCATGGCGTACTGGGCTACAACTATGGCAAGCAGAACGCGCTGGCACTGTATTCCTCGGGCCCGGCCATGGGTATGGACGCCAACATGGTGCTGGCATGGCACAAGTACGGCGGCGGCAAAGAATTGCTCGACAAACTCTACAAGGAAATTGGCGGCAACGTCGTTACCTTCCTCACCGGCCCCATGCCCACGCAGGCTTTTGGCTGGTTCAAGAAACCGATTACAAAGACTGAAGACCTCAAAGGCCTGAAGTTCCGCACCAACGGCTTGGCCATCGACCTATTCACGGCGATGGGCGCCGCAGTGAACGCGTTGCCCGGCGGCGAAATCGTGCCTGCGCTCGATCGCGGCCTGCTCGACGGTGCCGAGTTCAACAACGCCACGTCCGACCGTCTGCTCGGCTTCCCAGACGTGTCCAAGGTATGCATGCTGCAAAGCTTCCACCAGGCGGCGGAAACCTTTGAAATCACCTTCAACAAAGACAAATACAACGCCCTGCCCGAGAAGATGAAGGCGATCATCGCCAACGCGGTCGAAGCCTCGTCGGCCGACATGTCCTGGAAAGCAGTCGACCGCTACTCCCAAGATTACATCAAGCTGCAGCAGGACGGCGTCAAGTTCTACAAAACGCCCGACAGCATCCTCCAAGAGCAGCTCACTACCTGGGACGGCATCATCGCCAAAAAGAAGGAAACCAACGCCCTCTTCAAAGAGATCGAGGAATCCCAGCGCGCCTTCGCCTCGCGTGCCGTGCCTTGGGACATGGACACCAACAACAATCGGCGCATGGCCTACAACCACTACTTTGCCAAGAAAGCAGCCCCCAAAAAGAGTTAATGCCTGATCCAACCGGCCCCTTTGGTACTGGGGCCGGTTTTTTTGATTTTGCACTGTTCCCAGCACTGCAACGGCCACACCCCGGCCATTCGGGCCGATTCTGGGCCGGTGAGCGCCACGCGCGCGGCCGGCCGGCAAGACGGCTTTCCCCTTTTATTCAGGGTAGATATTGATGCAAGCATTGCTACTCACCATAGACCGCGTCAACACGTGGATCGGTCAGATGTTTGGTTGGCTGGTTCTGGCCTTGACGCTGTTTGTCAGCTACGAAGTCTTCTCGCGCTACGCGCTCAGCGCCCCTCACTCATGGTCCTTTGATGCCATGAACATGATGTACGGCACACTGTTCATGATGGCGGGCGCCTATACACTTTCCAAGAACGGCCACGTGCGCGGCGACGTGCTGTACGGCTTTTTCCCCGATCGTCTCCAGGCCAGCCTCGATCTGATCCTGTACATCCTGTTCTTCTTTCCGGGCGTCATCGCGCTGGTGTGGGCAGGCTACGGCTATGCGCTCGAATCGTACGCAATCAACGAGCACTCAACCATTACCGCCGACGGCCCGCCCATCTATCCATTCAAATTCATCATCCCGCTTGCGGGGCTGGCGCTGCTGCTGCAGGGCTTTGTCGAAGTGGTCTATTGCGTGCGCTGCATAAAGCGCGGTTCCTGGCCTAGCCGTGAAAAAGACGTTGAGGAAGTTGACCTGGATAAACTCAAAGACATGGTCCACGTTGACGATCAGGAAATCCGCGAGGCTGACCAGGCCATCGTGCGCAAGCAGAAACAGGAAGGGAGCCTTTGATGAGAAAAGAAGTCTGGTTTGGGCTATCCATCCTGATCGCCATTGTTATCGGCCTGGTCTGGCTGATGCCGTCGCCGGCCGAGATGACCAATGGCCACCTGGGCCTGCTGATGCTGGCCCTGATTGTCGTCACCATTATGCTGGGCTTCCCCACTGCGTTCACGCTGATGGGCATGGGGGTGATGTTCACCTATCTGGCCTACCGCCAAATGGGCCCCGAGATCGCCATCGAGCAAACGCTGGACTTGATGGTACTGCGCACCTATGCTGTCATGACCAATGACGTGCTGATTGCCGTGCCGCTGTTTATCTTCATGGGCTACCTGGTCGAACGCGCCAACCTGATCGAGCGGCTGTTCCACAGCCTCCACTTGGCCATGGCGCGCGTGCCGGGCTCGCTGGCGGTGGCCACCATCATTACCTGCGCGGTCTTTGCCACGGCAACCGGCATTGTGGGCGCGGTGGTCACACTGATGGGCCTGCTGGCCATGCCTGCCATGCTCAAAGCCGGGTACAGTATCCGGCTGACGGCCGGTTCCATCACCGCGGGTGGCTGCCTGGGTATCATGATCCCACCCTCAGTGCTGCTTATCGTTTATGGCGCGGTGGCGGGCGTGTCCGTCGTCAAGCTATATGCGGGCGCGTTCTTTCCAGGCATCATGCTGGCATTGCTGTATGTGCTGTACGTGATGATTGTGGCCAAGATCAGCCCCAAGTCCGCACCACCGCTCACGGCAGAACAGCGGCGCGTTGCCCTGCCCGAGTTTGCCGCCACCATCCGCGACACCATCAGCCATCGCGCCCTACCCGGGCTGCTGGGTGCCATAAAGGGCAAACGCAACATCGATGTGCCCGGCTTCGTATTGGCCCGCAACTTGGGCATCACGCTGCTGCCAGCGCTGCTGTTTGTGCTCATCATGGGCTTTACCTACAGTTCACTCACCTCCCGCACCATACAGGTCGAGACCGAACTCATGCCCATGGGCCTGGGCGGCAACTACAGCAGCGCGGTCTCCGGCGGCTTGGCCGAACCACCCGGCGCCAATTCGCTAGGCGGTCTGGCGGAGCCCCCAGGCGCAGAGTCTTCTGGCGGTCTGGCCGAACCACCCGGCGCGGCAACCGCACCGGCCGATAGCAGTGCCAGCGACAACCCCAGCGCCGATACTGGCGAAGTCACAGCCCGTCCCGGCGCACCTACTGCATTCTGGATCGCGCTTGCGATCGGCACGCTTGCATTGCTCATCTACTATGCTTACCTGAGCTTCGCGCGGCTCGAAATCTTCAAGATGCTGCTCGGCTCATTTTTCCCGCTGGCCATCCTGATTCTGGCGGTACTAGGCAGCATTGTGTTCGGCTTTGCCACGCCCTCCGAGGCGGCGGCCATGGGTGCCTTCGGCGGCATACTCCTGGCGCTAGCCTACCGCCGGCTAAACATGGACATGATGAAAGAGTCCGTGTATCTGGCGGCCAAGACCAGTGCCATGGTGTGTTGGCTATTCGTCGGGTCCAGCATTTTCTCGGCTGCGTTCGCGCTGCTGGGCGGGCAGGAGATCATCAACAACTGGGTGATGGGCATGGATCTCACACCCGTTCAGTTCATGATTCTGGCGCAAATCGTCATCTTCCTGCTTGGCTGGCCGCTGGAATGGACAGAGATCATCGTGATCTTCATGCCGATCTTTCTGCCGCTGCTGGCCCACTACCAGATCGACCCGCTGTTTTTCGGGCTGCTGGTGGCACTCAACCTGCAGACAGCCTTCCTTTCGCCACCGGTGGCCATGTCGGCCTTCTACCTGAAGGGCGTCGCGCCCCCGCATGTCACCCTGAACCAGATCTTCGCTGGCATGCTGCCCTTCATGGGTATACAGGTCATCGCCATCGTGCTGCTGTATCTGTTCCCCGGCATTGGGCTGTGGCTGCCTGAAGTGCTGTACTGACGCGCTGACGTAGTACGCTGCCCAACCAACCGCTGCCCGCAATGGCAGCGGTTTTTTTGTTTCACGCCCATATTCGACCGCCGTGGGGTACGCGCTTCTCAACGCGATAACACGTCAAGACGGTCATCTAACGTCCGCAACTGATCAAGTTGAGACAGTATCACCGTGGGCCCACTGAGCACTACGCGCTACACGCCAGCGCGCAGCCAGCCACGGACCAACAGCCAATGTGACAGGAATCAAAAACTTCAAAGATCGAACCATAAAAACCGTGCGCTTTTTGGCTAATATTGCGGCTTTATAAAAACCATACTCGCAATATGGTCTTTGATTGAACCGTCCGTCTGTTGGCCTCCTCCTCCCGCCCTCACTACCGGCGGTGGGCGAATTTTCATACGACGCACGCCCCAGCCGCAAGAGGCATAAGGAACTAATCCATGCGCAAGAACCTGCCGGTCACTGGCATCGAAACCCGGCTTGATCCCGACGACTTCCTGATTTCCAAAACCGATACGCGCGGCGTGATCATCTACGCCAATGAAGCCTTCATCAAGCTCAGCGGCTTTGCACGGGACGAGCTCATGGGCAGCCCGCACAATATCATCCGCCATCCAGACATCCCACCGCTCGCGTTCCAGGATCTGTGGCAAACCCTCAAGGCTGGCAAGCCATGGCGGGGCATGATCAAGAACCGCCGCAAAGATGGCGGCCACTATTGGGTGCTGTCCAACGTGGTGCCGGTACGTCGCAAAGGTGTGGTCGAAGGCTACGCATCACTGCGCGTGCGGCCCACACAGGAACAAGTGCGACAGGCCCAGGCACTGTACAGCAGCATCAACCAGGGGCAGCTGCGCGGCCATACGCTGCGCGAAGGCCGCCTCGTACCCACAGGCTGGCGCCGGATGATCAGTATCTTCGCAAAGCCGTTTCGCCCCACGCTGAGGGCCGGCCTGTTCCGCAGCGCGGTTCTGGCCATGGGCGCGCTAGGCACGGCCGTTGGCTATGCCGCGCTCGGCGGCGTGCCCGCCAGTCAGCAGGCATGGGTGTTTGGCGCCATCGGCATTGCCGCCGCCGGCGCACTCTACCAGGGCTGGCGCGCCGCCAACCACGTGCTGGCGCCACTGGCCAACGCGGCAGAAATCGCCCGCCAGGTGTCCGCCGGCAACCTCGACATCCCCGTAGACGCCGCCGGCGTGGGTGACCGCGATGTGGCCGAGCTTTACTTCTACCTGGATGTCATGCGCAAAAGCCTGCTCAGCATCACCAGCGAGGTACGCGCCGGCACCGAGTCCGCATCGGGCACCACCGAAACCCTGCATGCCAATAACAGCCAGCTCTCCCTGCGCACAGGCCGCCAGGCCAACGCCATCCAGGATACAAGCACCCACATTGATCAGTTGTCCGACGCCGTCAGCCGCAACGCCTACGATGCGCGCAAAGCCAACCAGGAAGCCGCACAAAGCATGAATATCGCCCGCCACGGCGGCGATGTCGTCAAGGGCGTCATTGAAGCAGTACAAGGCATACAGGCGGGCACCGCCCAGATCGGCGACATCGTCACCCTGATCGAAAGCATCGCCTTCCAGACCAATATCCTGGCCCTGAACGCCGCCGTAGAAGCCGCCCGTGCAGGCGAAGCCGGGCGCGGCTTTGCCATCGTGGCCGGCGAAGTTCGCAATCTCGCCCAGAAAACAGCCGCCGCCGCCAACGACATCAAGCCGCTGATCCAGTCATCTATCGCCCGCGTCCAGCAAGGCGCCGACCAAGCCAGCCGCGCCGGCGCCGCCATGGACGATGTTGTGCAATCCGTGCAGCACGTAAGCGGCCTGATCTCCGGCATCAGCGCCGCATCGCTGGAACAGGCCGAAAACATGGAAAAACTGCGCAGCGCGCTTCGGGCATTGGAAACGGATACACAACAGAACACGACCTTGGCCGGAGTACTCAGCGCCACCATCGACGCCTTGCGGCATAGCGCTGAGCATTTGAATCTGGCAACGGGGATATTCTTGCGGCGAGAGCAGCTAAGCAACCCGCGTTAGGCATTAACGGGCCGCCGGCGCTTTATCCTGCAGCCCGTTGTTTCGCGCCCCTATTGCAGCAATGCATGCCGCCCCAGCAAGTCCAGCAGATTTCCCACAATCTTGTCAGCGATGGCATCCAGGTTGCGCTGACCTTTCAAAGACTTTCCATCGGTGGTCGGCACTGCACCCCGGCCCAATGCATCACGCAGCAACGTAGCCAGTTGCCTACGGCTATGGCTACCGTCGATGTGCGGCAACAGGAAGGCTTCAGCCTCTGCCAGCCGCAGATTGACGGTGTCATGCCAAAGATTGAAATTTCCCACTCCAAAGGTGGGATCCTGGCGCATACGGAAAAGATCGGCCGAGCCAGCAAGCAGACATGGGCCTTCAAGACGCTGTGCGGGCCTATCGTAAGGCACGCGCTCAAACGTATAACGCAGGCTGTTGAGCCGGAACAGTGTTTGCAACGCTGTGAGCACTGCCTGGCGATCGCTTGCCGCCGATTGCGCCAACGCCGAGCACGCCAACGCCGTTTGCACACGCTCGCACAGCGTTTCAAAATCGATACTCGCCGGCCACGCATTCGTGAGTACACGGACAATGGCAATAACCACCGGGTCGCGACTGTACAAGGGCTTATCCTTGTAGCTGCGAAACGACAACTGCCCCTTGGGGGCATTCTGCTCCGGCGCCACCTCTGTAAACCAACCCGCCCAACGCAGGTCTGCCAAACGTTCAACATCGGGACTTGTCAGTATCTGGTTGGCGCGCTTCTTATGCACCACCAAGCTTTTGCGAAAGTTGCGCCCCACGGAAAAATCCAGATACTGCTGACGTACCTCTCGTGGCTGCCCCAAGGCCACCAAGCTATGATTCAACTGGACGTTCTGTCCATAACTGGCCGACATTTCCACATGAGGATCAGCATCGCCCACATGTGTTAAGTCGTGTTGGTCGGCCAGATTCACGAACTCCAGCAGGTAGCACGGGCTGTTGTAGAGTTCCAGATACTCATGGGCAATGTAGTAGTCCGAATGCGTGTTCAACTGAGCAACCGCTCCGCGCAAAGACGGCGCCAACGGGTTGCTGTCCGCGATACCTTCTGATAGCAGATTCAGCATCGCCTTGGCTGCAGCCAGCTTCTCACCTTCGTCTTGGGCAGTATGGCTGTGCAGCAGCATGGCATCGCGCACGATGTCGCCCGCTTTCCAACCTGGATAGGTGTTGTAACTGATATAGCCAATACCATTCGGTGACAGATTCTCACGCAGAATGCGCAGCATCGCTTCGCGCACCTCGGGCGGGACCCAGCTGAATACCCCATGTGCAATGATGTAGTCGAACTGCCCGAATTCCGGCGTGATATCGGTCAGGCTCATCGCATGCAGGGAGAGGTTGTTCAGGCCCAAAGCCTGGACAACGTGCTGGCCCTGCTCCACCTGCACTGATGACAAATCCACCCCCACCACGTGCGCGTGTGGGTAGGCTACGGCAAACGGCAATATATTGCCGCCCCCTGCACAGCCCAACTCCAGGACGCGAGCGCGTTCCAGCGGCACAGCCTCCAGGCCCCACAGATGCGCTGCGGCACGCAAATGACCTGGCGACGAAAAGGGAAAGGCATTTGAGGTATATACCTGCTTGTCGTAAGTCTCGGTAATATCCCGATTGGCTTGCTGCGTGGCGTCGTCGAGATCAATGGTGGATGCGTGCTCTGTAGTCAACGGTGGCTCCTGGTGGTGATGCGGCGAGATGCTGCGGCCTGCATGCACGCAAACACCCGCTCGGGCGCTAGACATGCAGAATACTGGCTTCTTCCAGAAGGGATTACGCGGAACAAACGCGTTTTGGACACGTAAACCATAGCCTAGCAATGTGCCACCCCAGCGCGCCCGAAGGAAAACACCAGGGCACCCGACGAATAGGCTAGCGTTTTGTGGCTGAAGCGCAATAGAAAGGCCGCCACGCCCGTCTCCGGAAGTGGCGGCCTCGTCCAACTGCCGATTTCCGGAAAGCGCCGGAAATCAGAGTGCAGTAAGCGCGGATTAACGCAGCAGCGACAACACTGTCTGCGGAACCTGGTTGGCCTGGGCCAGAACCGAGGTGCCAGCCTGTTGCAGGATCTGAGCACGCGTCATGTTCGACACTTCGACAGCGTAGTCAGCGTCTTCGATGCGCGAACGAGCAGCGGACAGGTTGGTGACCGTGTTGTTCAGGTTGGTAATCGTGGACTGGAAGCGATTCTGGATCGCACCCAGGTCGCTGCGCAGGCTGTCAACGCTTGCCAAGGCCTTATCCAGCGCGTCCAGCGGATTGGATGTCGAATTGCCAACCAGCGCCTTGAAGCTGACCGCGTTGCCATCGATCGCGATCGTTGCATCGGTGCCGGCAAAAGTTGCTTTCTGAGGATCCAGGGCAATGTAGTAGGACTTGGTAGCACCGTTGTCGATATCGAAACCGTTTGCCTTCAGCGCGGCGGACTCGCCTGCGCTGGCCGCCTTGATATCCACCTGGGCGTACCAGTTGCCCTTGCCATCCTGAACCACGGCCGCGGCGGGGGTGATGCTGGTATTGGCAATGCCCAGACGAGCGGACAGATTGGTCGCAAAGTTGGTCGAGTCAACTTTGACTGCCGTCACAGCAGTGCTGTCGCCGTAGTTCTTCTTGATCTGGGCGGCCGTCGCAGCACCAAGCGTGCCCGTTGTGCCATTCACATTGAAGCCTTGCAGACTCAGCTTGCCGCTGTCGATCTGCTTGAGCTGGATGTCGATGGTCTGGCCGTCGTTGGCGCCGACCTGGATGCTCAGCGTCTTGTCGCTGGCCAGAACCTTGGTGCCGTTAAACTGGGTTTGCTCTGAAATACGGTCGATTTCCGACAGGCGCTGGTCAATTTCAGCCTGGATGGAGGTCAGATCCGAAGACGAGTTCGTACCGTTGGAAGCCTGAACCGCCAGTTCGCGGATACGCTGCAAGTTGTTGTTGATCTCGTTCAGCGAACTTTCAGTTGTCTGCGCAATCGAAATACCATCGTTGGCATTGCGGCCCGCTTGGGTGAGGCCTTTGATGTTGGAGGTAAAGCGGTTGGCAATGGCCTGGCCTGCGGCATCGTCTTTGGCGCTGTTGATACGCATGCCCGAGGACAGACGCTCGATGGCGGAACTCAGCGAAGATTGAGACTTGTTCAGATTGCCTTGTGCAACCAGAGCCAAGTAATTGGTGTTAATGACAGCCATGGATCACTCCTGTAGGGAAAAGGCTTTGGCCTGGTAGGGCCCAGTTGACCAGGAAACCCCGATTTTCGGGTGGAATCCTGGCCCTTCACCTGAGTGTCGGGCAGGCCCTGTATTTCCTGTACATCTGGGTTTACGGAGATCGCATCGAGAAATTTAGGGACAGCGTGAAAAACTTTTGCTGCTCGCACTCTCAACGCGCTGGCATAACTTTCGACGCTTGCGGCCATTAGCTGCTTTTGCAAACGTGGAGTTCGTTCCAAGCCTAACCATTCACTCAAGCCGCCTCGATCGCTGGATAGAACTCCCGGTTCTCGCGCTGCATGCGGGCATGCAGGTCGCGCAGCACGACGTTGGCTTGGGCGCGAAACTCTTCGGCGGCGGCAGCGATGGCGGCGCCGGTGCGCCATTGTCGGGAAAACGCAATGTAGGCGCTGGCGATACCTTTCATGTCGTCTTGGTAGGCTTTGCCCATGCGGGCAAGCTCTGCATCTGCGCCCTGCCGCAGGGCGGGGTAAAGGATGCGGTCTTCGATGGCCAAATGCAGGGTGACCAGGGAGCTCAGTTCTTTCAGTTGCTGCGCAATGACGCTGGCATGTTCGGCAATGCCTGCGTGCACGTACTCGCGCATTTTTTTTATGCCTTGCAGTATTTGGACGTGGTGATGTTTGAAGCGATCGATTTCCATGGCGATTCCGTGCTGATTGTTGTAATGCCGCCGCGACAGCCATGTGCGACCGCCGTGGGGAGGCTGCAAAAAGGAACAATGCGCGTGCAGCCCACGCATTAAGATACATATTAAATATATCTTATTAGGCAGGCAAGGCGCTTCAAAATGCTTGTCGCAATACGGCAACCTGGGCATAAAAGCTGGGCGCGTCCAGCGTGTCGCCGCTCATAAAACTAGAACAGCGGCACGAGGCGGGACCGCAGTGTGGAGGCGGCGGTGGAGACGGAGCACAGCGCTATGGGCATGGGGTGCTACTACACAGCGCGACAACACAAGCCAAGCCAGCGGACAAGCCAAGCAAAGGCGTAACGCAAAGCGGCTGGCCGCCGACGTCGCAGCCGAGGAAGCCCCCTTTATATCAGCGCTTGCAACGCTGCTTCACCGACGCCTTCCTGCCAGTCATCACGCGCCAGCGCGGCGCGGATGCGGGCGACGGCTTGTGAGCGCAACTGCGAGACGCGGCCTTCGGTTACGCCCATCACGGCGCTGATTTCTTTCTGGTTCAGGTCGTGCTCAAACTGCAGGGCCAGCAACAGACGCTCACGCTCAGGCAAGCCTTCGATGGCTTCAATCAAGGCATGGCGCAAGCCGTTGGACATCAGTTGCCGCAAGGGGTTGGATGCCCAGAGCGGGACATCGCCACCGCCGGTGGGCTCGGGAATAGAAGCACCCTCTTCCCGATGGCGCGCCAAGTCTTCGTAATGAATCACCTGCACGCCACAGGCGTCTTCCAGCATCTTCTGGTAGTCTGCCAGCCCGATGCCCAGTTCCTCGGCGATTTCCGCCTCGGTGGGGGGGCGGCCAAGAAGGGGCATCAAACGGCCCACGGCCAATTCGATCTCTTTGGCTTTGCTGCGCATAGAGCGCGGCAGCCAGTCCTGGCTGCGCAATTCGTCCACCATGGCACCGCGTATGCGTGTGATGGCATAGGTTTCGAACTGCGCCTGCGCGGTACGCTGGTAGCGGCGCAGCGCATCCAACAGGCCCATCATGCCGGCCTGCATGAGGTCGTCCAACTCTACGCTGGACGGCAGGCGCGCAACCATCTGCAGCGCAAGCCGGCGAACCAGCGGCGCGTACTGTGCGACGAGTTGGTCTTCAGTACCAAGCATGCAGGGAGCTGTACGTACAGGTTGAGATGGGGAGTGGATATTGTCCGGCGGGGCCTTGCGGGGTGTTGACAGGATCAGAGCGCGATTTCCTCGGCTGTTCCATCAATTAAAGAAAATCCGCCTCGCGCCGTTACCGCGCATGATGGGTTGCGCACCCTGTTTGGATGCGTCTACCCCGGTAGAACGCCGTCCGAACGTCGAGCAAGAACCACCACTGGAGCTTCAGAATGGTCAACCCGATCGCTTATGCCGCCGTGCCCATGGCCGCCGACCTGCTGGCGGAGCAGCGCCCTATGCCGTTGCCGGACGCCGCGGTAAAGATATCCGCGGCCGCCGAAACCCGCACTAGCAACGATGCTACGCAGGCCCAGGCGCAGCAGTATCCGCAAGACCCGCTCGACAAGGCGTTGGAGGCGGTCAATAACCATATGCAGGCGTGGTCGACCGGCATGCGCTTCGATATCGACCCTGACACTGATCGCGTGGTGGTGTCGATCATCGACAGTGAGTCCGGCGATGTCTTGCGCACTGTGCCCACCGAGGCGGTCATCCGGGTAGCAAAGATGATTGCTCAACTACAGGGCCGCAGCGTCAACACCACGGCCTGATCGGGGCCCAGATATATACCGGCCCACGCAAAAAGCTGAACAAGGCGGCGTTCGCCCGCCATTCACACCCACTGGCGCGACGCAAACTCGCTGACAATATCGCAACGGAGTAATTTAATGGCTATTTCATCGATCGGGGTCGGTTCGGGGCTCCCCCTGGACACTCTGCTGGAGAATCTGCGCAAGAGCGAAAACGGTGCGCTCACGCTGATCGACACGCGCGCCAAGGCGGTACAAAGCCGCCTGTCCGGCTATGGCACCATCAAAAGCGCCATTGAAGCTTTCAAAGCGGCAGCCGACGCACTGGGCAAGGCGGAAACCTTCGGTGCGATGACGGCCAAGGCGGGTGGCAGCGCCTTTACCGCCACCGCCACCTCGGCAGCCATTGCCGGCGAATACATGATAGACGTGCAAGCACTAGCCACCCGCCAGACACTTACCGGCACAGGCCAGGCAAGCCGTACAAGCACGCTGGCTGCGGGCGACGTCACGCTTACCGTCACACTTGCAAATGGCTCCAGCAAGGCTGTTACTGTCTCTCAGGCCAACTCCTCGCTCGAAGGCATCGTCAAGGCGATCAACGAACAGAGCGGCCTGGGTGTGAACGCCACACTGGTCAATGACGGCAGCGCCAATCCCCATCGCCTGCTGCTCACATCGCAGGCAACGGGCACCGATGCTGCAGTCCAGTCCATCACCGTTGCGGCGGCGGACGGCGCCTCGGATGTATCGGGTGTCAATGCCCTGTTCGGTTTCGATAAAGGCGGCGCGCCCAACCCTAACCTGGCTGAAACCGCCGCCACTAACGCAAGCGTGGTGGTCAACGGTATTTCCGTCACCAACCAAAGTAATACGATTGATGGTGCGATCGAAGGTGTGACGCTTACACTGGCCCAGACCACAACGGCCGGCAAGCCCGAATCGCTGTCGATTACAGCAAACGACAGCGTCACCAGCGGGGCCATCAAGACATTTGTCGATACGTACAACAGCCTGCAGGGCATCATCAAATCGTTGACCACCTACAACGTCGACAACCAGACAGCCAGCGCGCTCACGGGCGACAGCCTGGCGCGCAGCGTACAGTCGGAGCTTCGTGGCGCGCTGAACACGGCCCAGAACTCGGGCGCGTTCGCCACCCTTGCACAGATAGGCATTACCACCGATCCAAAGGAAGGCAAGCTCGTCATCGACAACACCAAGCTGGACGCGGCCCTGAAGGCCAACATGGTCGATGTGCGCAAGCTGTTCTCCGACACTGGCGGCATTGCCACCAAAGCCAGTGCAGTGTCTGATCGCTACACCAAAAGCGGCGGCACAATCAGCCTGGCGTCCGACAGTATGACTGCCACGCTGAAAGACCTTGAAAAGCAATACCAGGCCACGTCGGATCGCATCGACGTCAAGATGGAAAGCATGCGCAAGCAGTTCATCCAACTCGATTCCACGCTGGCGCAAATGAATTCCATCAGCTCTTATCTCACCCAACAACTCGCCAACCTAAGCAGCAGTAGCAGTAATAAAAAATGACATACGCCCACCCCCGCCCGACCGGCGGCCGCCACGCAACTCGCGCCTACGCGAGCGTCGGCCTCGAAACGCAGGTTTTGAGCGCCAGCCCAGAACATCTCATCACGCTGTTGTTCGACGGCGCGCGTGCAGCGATCCTGAAGGCGCGACTGCATATGCAGCAGGGCGACTCGCAGGGCCGCGGCATGGCAATCTCCAAAGCCATTGACATTGTCGACAGCGGCTTGAAGGCCAGCGTCGACAAGGATGCGGGCGGGGAACTGGCGATCAACTTGATTGCGGTCTATGAACTCATCATCCGCAACCTGTTGTTGGCGAACCTGAATGCAGACGCCGAGAAACTCGACCTTGCCGAGCGCATGCTGACGGATATCGGCGACGCATGGCGCACTGCGGTTGGTGCTCCCGCCTGAGCAGCTGGCAACGATGATGATCGAAAGTATGACCGAACGCCCTGTACTCCCCCGCTACGAAACCATCGCTCGGATCGTCCGACAGATGCTGCTCGAGGCCAAGGCCCAGCATTGGCGCGAAGTGGCCAGCTTGGGCGTGGATTATCACGCGGCAGTTGAAAAGCTCCGAGACTGCCCTGAACCCTGTGATGAGCAAGAGCGCATGCTGCGCAAACGCCTACTGGCGCGCATTCTCGAAGACGATGCCAGCGTTCGCTCGCTGATCTCGCCTGAAATGGACCGCCTGGCAATGCTGCTGGGTGGCCTCAAGCAGCAGCGCGCCGTACTGCACGCCTATTATCAGCAATCCGGTTCCTGACACCGGGTTTTGTTACCGTAATCCATGAGCCCAGGCGGCCCTTCTTCACTTGGCACATTGCTGGTACAACGCTTGGATGCCGCGCTGGGCACGACCCTGTCCGTCCAGGCCAATGTTGCTTCGGGTGCGCGGCCCGATGCCGTCAGCCAACCGCCAACGTCCGAACGCATACCTGCCATCGAAAACGATCCGCGCCGCGATCCACGCGAAGCGGTCGATCATGCCCGACGCGAGAACACCACCGGCAGCCGCTCTCGGGTCAGCAATGCGGAGCTGCAGGCACGTGTTGCGAGCGGCTCGACGGGCCATACGACTACCGACAACACATCCACACCCTCCGCGCCTACCACGCTGGGTCATGCCGCTCGGGTGATTCTCGCCTTGCTGGCGCGCTACCCCGGCAACGCGCCGCCTGTGCAAGGGCACACGCCGTTGCTGGTGCTCGGGCAGCGGGGTCAACCGCAACAAGGGGGCAACACAGCAGGATCTGGCGTACCCGTTTCTGGCGCCTTAGCGTCCGAAGGCGCGGCCGCTGCGGCGCAGCCCACAACAGGCGCACACACCGCACAAACCACCACGCGAACCACTGCTCATGCTAGTGCCGGGCGCGCAAGCGCACCAGGACAGGCTGGCGCAGGCATCGGCGACACAGATGCCATGCAAGCACCCGGCGGCCCGCAAGCGGCAGGCTCATCCACTGCGCAGGGTACGCTGTCTGCCGGACAAGGGCTTACCAGGGCAGGCCAGAACATGACGCCGCCCGGCAGCCTGCCCGGCACCGGACTACCGTCCGCCAGCATTCAGGCGGTAACGAGCAGCACGGCGGTACAGGCCGGCGAGGCGGGAATGAGCGGAGCTGGCGTTGGTTCGGCGTCGGCTGCACAGGCCGTCGTGCATGCCAGCGCAGGCGCTTCTCCGCTGACCGCCCAACTCACCTCCGCCTTGGCGCAGGCCCTGCAGGAAAGCGGCCTGTTCTATGAATCCCATATCGCAAGAATGTCCGCAGGCCGCTACCCGCTTGAGCGCCTGCAGCGCGAACCCAAAGCCCTCGCGCGGCCAGTCTCGTCTAGCGGGTCGCCTCAAGAGCTGGCCGATCTTGCGCCAGAAGAACAACTGCTGGTGCGTCAGCAATTGGAGGCACTGGCCAACCAGGCAATTGCATGGCAAGGAACAGCCTGGCCCGACACGCCGCTCAATTGGGAAGTACGGCGCGAAGAACGCGAAGACGATCACGGCGCCGCAGTGCCGCACTGGCATACGCGACTGGTCATCGACCTGCCATTACTGGGTCGCGTGGAGGCCCGGCTAGCACTGACGGCAGAGCGCCTGAGCGCCGAGCTGCTTGCGGGCGATGCGACGGCGGACATGATGCGGGCCGGGCTGGGCGAGCTGCGCAGCGGCTGGGTTCGGCAGGGCTTGACGCTGGATCAACTTTCGATAGCCGGCGGCGAAGTCCTGCCAGCGACACCAGCATCATCGGCATCACCAGCACCACCGGGGCATGAGGAATGAACCATTCACATGGACGCGGGCACAGCGGTGCGCAGGACGGTTTGCACGAAACCTCACCCGATCAGCGAAATATAAGCGATCAACGCAACGCAATGGATCAACGCTCCGCCCCAACCCACCGCCCGGTCGCGGTTGCGCTAGCGTACGATGGCAAGCAGGCTGCGCCGCGCGTGGTGGCCAAAGGCTACGGCACAGTCGCCGAGAGCATCATCCGCGCTGCACGCGACCATGGCCTGCACGTGCATGAATCACCTGAACTGGTGAGCGTGCTGATGCGACTGGAATTAGATGCGCAAATCCCTCCGGCTCTGTATGAGGCCGTGGCCAGCCTTCTGGCCTGGCTGTATAGCCTGGAAAGCACTTCGCAAAAAAAACCGTCGCTTATGGACTGAGCCAGGCGACGGAAAGGGAAAACGGCTTGTATGTCGAGAGGGCCGTTGAGTAAAATCTGAGATGCGGGCGCGATTATTGTAAAACGTTCACGACCAGACGCCACCCAATGGCGGGCATTGAAATGCCTGCACTACACGGGCATGCTGGCGATTTCCTGGTAGGCGGCCACCAACCTGTTGCGCACCTGGACGGTAGCCTGGAAGGCTATACCCGCCTTCTGCATATCGATCATGACATCATTCAAGGCTATGTCTGGCGCGCCAAGCTCGAAGGCGCGACCTTGCGCAGCGGCAGCATTCTGCATGGTGGACACGCGCGCCAGTGAGCGAGCCAGCGCATCGGCAAACCCCCCATTCTCGCCAAGCGCATCGACGCGGGCAGGGGCAGTGGACGACGCGGCCTGGGCAACGGCGCGCATTTGCGCAAGCATGTTTTCAATCGCGGACAGGTGCTGAATGGCCATGAGAACAGTACGGCCTAAAGCCGAATGATAAATTTGGGCTCTACTGTACCGTTCCCCCGCCCTCCCCGAACCCTACGTCTGATGCCATAAAGGCCACCAGTTCAGGCTTTAGTGGGGCAAACGCAAGCACGCCGCGCATGTGCCGGCGCGGCCACGCATAAGAAGCTAAATGACGGCGAAAACCAGCGCTTTTCGGTGCTTGCTCTGCTCCGCACCGCCGCGATAATTCAGGCTCTCTTACCTATGTCCACGCCGCATGTACTCCCTGCTCTCCATTTGCCTGCCGTTCTGCCGCACCCATCTGTCGTCCAAGGGCCTCCGAGGCATCCAATGAGCATCGCAGCACAGTGGAAGGAAAGGCTGCAGACAGTCTCAAAGCCTGCGGCGTGGCCACGCCATATCCAAATGGCCGTGGCTTCCGCAGTAATCGCAATCGTGGCGGCGGCGGTACTGTGGTCGCGCGGCCCTGCATACAGCGTTCTGTTCACCAACCTCGAAGACCGCGACGGCGGCGCAATTGTGGCAGCGCTGGGGCAGATGAACGTGCCCTACCAGTTATCAGGCGGTGGGCAGGCCATCATGGTCCCCGAAGACAAGGTGCATGAAGTACGCTTAGCCCTGGCTCAACAGGGCCTGCCGCGTAGTGGCACGGCAGGTTTCGAATTACTCGATCAGTCACGCTTTGGCGCCAGCCAGTTTACCGAGCAAGTTACCTACCAGCGCGCGCTCGAAGGTGAGCTGGCCAATTCAATCAAGTCGTTGCACGCCGTGCAGGCCGCGCGGGTTCACCTGGCGATTCCGCGCGAATCGCTGTTTGTGCGTGACCGTCAACCGCCCACTGCCTCTGTACTGCTCACGCTCTATCCAGGGCGTACGCTGAGCGACGCCCAGGTAAATGCTATTGCATGGCTGGTATCGTCCAGTGTGCCGCACTTGAACGCGGCCGATGTATCCGTTGTAGATCAGGATGGCCGCTTGCTCTCGGCGCCAGCCGGTGAGGCAGGCGCCGAAAATGCACGCCGTGGCCTAGTCAACGACATCGAACAACGCACCGTTCAGCGCATTCTTACTCTGCTCAATCCATTGGTAGGCCCTGGTAACGTGCGCGCTCAAGTGACTGCGGACGTGGATTTTTCGCAGCGGGAACAGACCTCCGAAGTCTACCGACCCAACCAGGAGCCCGGCCAGGCCGCGGTGCGCAGCAAGCAGACCAGTTCATCCTTACAGCGCAATATGCTTCCGCCCGAAGGCGTACCCGGCGCGCTCACCAACCAGCCGCCCGCCAATGCGACCGCTCCTATCCAGACGCCGCCGGCCGCCAATCAGGACAACAACCCCGCCAACAGTACCGCAGGCGCCCAGACGCTGGGCACAACGCAGAACACCGCACAACAGGGCAGCGGTTCACAGCGCGACGATGCCACGGTGAACTATGAGGTTGATCGCACCATCAACCACGTCAAAGGCCCCGCTGGCACGCTTCGCCGTCTGTCCGCCGCGGTGGTTGTCAACTATCGCTTCACCGATGAGGGCCTGAAGCCACTCACCGCCCAGGACATGCAGAAGCTGGATCAGCTGGTGCGCCAAGCCATGGGCTATTCCGAGGAACGCGGAGACACACTGAGTGTGGTCAACAGCCAGTTCAACGACCCCATCTCCATTACGCCGCATTTCTGGGAGAACCCCGTTTATCTCGAATACGGCATGAAGCTTCTGCAGTATCTCGTCATCGCCCTGCTTGTCTACATCTTGTGGCGCGTCATCGGCAGGCCGATGGTGGCCGAGCGTGCACGCGCGCAGGCCGAGGTGGAGGCCGACCAGGTTCAGCAGGACAAGGCCCGCGAGCAAGCGGAAGCCGCCGAGCGCCTGGCCAACGAGCTGAACCGCTACGAAGACAACCTAAAGACCGCCCGCGAAATGGCGATTAAGGACCCGCGCGCCGTCGCCATGGTGCTGCGCTCGTGGATGGAGAAGAAAGATGCAAACCGCTAATGCAGGCCCGGACCGCTGTGCCATCCTGATGATGTCGTTGGGCGAGGATGCCGCCGCCGAAGTGTTCAAGTATCTGTCCGCCCGCGAGGTGCAACAGATCGGCAGCGCTATGGCCAATCTCAAGCATGTGACGCGCGCTGACGTAGACGGTGTGCTGGAAGAATTCCGCCAGGAGGCCGACCAGTTCCTGGCTGTCACACTGGGCTCTGACGACTATATCCGCACCGTGCTGAACAAAGCGCTGGGCAATGACCGTGCCGCCGGCCTGATTGAAGATATTCTCGAAGCCGGCGACGGGGCGAATGGCATCGACGCCCTGAACTGGCTGGACGCCAACAGCGTCGCGGAACTCATCGCCGATGAACACCCGCAGATCATTGCCACCATACTGGTACACCTGGAACGCGACCGGGCGTCGGCTGTTCTGGCAATGCTGAATGAACGCCTGCGCAATGACGTAATGCTGCGAATCGCCACGTTTGGCGGTGTACAGCCTGCCGCACTGAACGAACTGACTGAAGTGCTCAACGACATGCTATCCGGCCAAGGCGCGAAGCGCAGCAAGATGGGCGGTGTGCGCACCGCGGCCGAGCTCCTGAACTTCATGAGCAGCAATGAAGAAGAGGCCGTTGTCAACAGCTTGCGCGAGCTTGACGCTGACCTGGCGCAGCGCATCGTAGACGAAATGTTTGTGTTCGAGAACCTCGCGGACATCGAAGACAATGCCATCCAGCTCATCCTCAAGGAAGTCGACACTACGCAGCTCACAATCGCGCTCAAGGGCGCGCCCGACGAGCTACGCGACAAGTTCTTTCGCAACATGTCCAACCGCGCGGCCGAGATGCTGCGCGACGACCTGGAAGCCCAGGGGCCGGTGCGCATGTCCAAGGTGGAAGAAGAGCAGAAGCGCATTGTCCAGATCGCCCGCAAGCTCGCCGAATCGGGCCAGTTCAGCCTGAGCGGCCTCGGAAACGACGAATATGTCTGATCACCCCGAACACGCCGACACCATCGCGAGCGCCTGGCAGCGTTGGCGGCCCGAAGCTCTAGCCCCGCGCCGGCCTGGCCGTGCCGTCGCCAACGCGCAAGCCCGTGCCGAAGGCGACGCTGCCGAACACAACGCGCTGGCCACCGCGCTAGCCCAAGCCAGGAAAATGCACGCTCAGGCGCTGCAGTTGCACGACGATGCAAAGGCCCGCGGCCACGAAGAAGGCTATGCGCAAGGCCACGCTTTGGGCTTGCGGGAAGGGACAGCCGCCGGCCACCAGCAAGGCTATGATGCCGGCTACCAAGCCGGCCTGGCTCAAGGCCGTGAAGACGGCGCGGCGGACGCGCACGCGAAGGCACGGCAACTGGCTAGCCTCGCGGATGGCCTGGCCCAATCGGTACATGCATTTGAAGCGGAAACCGGCGAAGCGCTAGTGTCGCTGGCCATCCGCATTGCAGAGCAGGTGCTGCACAGCACACTGGATATGCAACCAGAGAAAATACTCGATCTGGTGCGCGATGTACTGCGCACACAGGCCGACCCCGACGCGCTGGTGACGGTGCGCCTGCATCCAGACGACGCCGCGCTGGTGCGGGAGCACCTTGAAAGCGACCCATCGGCGGGGCCGTGGCGCCTGATGCCTGACGAAACGATCGCGCGCGGCGGCTGCATCGCAAACACCGTGCTTGGCAGCGTAGACGCTACCCTTGCCACGCGCTGGCAACGCGTACTTGCAGCGTTGGGCAGAGCAACGGAGCATGACAGCCGTGGGTGACCCTGCCGCGCCTCATTCGGCGGGCGCTTGGCGCACGCTGCTGGAAAAACATAGCCGACAGGTGGCCGCCACCGAATCCTGGCATCAGTCGGGGCGCGTCACCCGCGCCACGGGCCTGGTGCTGGAAGCCACGGGCCTGAGGCTGGCTGTGGGCGCGGCCTGTCGCATCGAAATCTCCGCTGGCGCAGGCCGCTGGGCCGATGCCGAGGTCGTCGGCTTCCACGACCGGACGCTCTACCTCATGCCGCAAAGCGATATCTCGGGCCTGCCGCCCGGGGCCCGCGTCATCCCCATCGAACCCGCCGCACACAGCCGTTTGCCACAAGCCGGCACCCCTAGCGCCGCCAGCGTACAGTCGCACCGCCTTCCGGTAGGCGACGCACTGCTGGGCCGCGTACTCGACGGCGCGGGCCGGCCGCTGGATGATCTGGGTGCCCTGGGCCACGTCGACACAGCGCCGCTTTCTGCACAGACCATCAATCCGCTGCAACGCGCGCCGGTGGACACTGTACTGGATGTGGGCGTGCGCGCCATCAACGGTCTGCTGACGGTCGGCCGGGGCCAGCGCATGGGCCTGTTTGCCGGCTCCGGCGTGGGCAAGAGTGTGCTGCTGGGCATGATGGCCCGATATACACAGGCTGATGTCATCGTCGTCGGTTTGATCGGTGAGCGCGGCCGCGAAGTGAAGGAGTTCATCGAGCACAACCTGGGGCCTGAAGGGATGCGGCGCGCCGTGGTCGTGGCGGCCCCCGCCGATGTGTCGCCCCTGCTGCGCCTGCAAGGCGCGGTCTATGCCACACGACTGGCCGAGCATTTTCGCGATCAAGGCCGACACGTGCTGCTCATTATGGACTCGCTTACCCGATATGCCATGGCGCAGCGGGAAATTGCACTGGCTATTGGCGAGCCGCCCGCCACCAAGGGCTATCCGCCATCGGTGTTTGCCAAGCTGCCGGCGCTGGTCGAGCGCGCAGGCAATGGCGCGCCGGTCAACGGGCACGAAGCTGGCTCCATTACCGCCTTTTATACCGTGCTGACCGAAGGCGACGATCAGCAGGATCCCATTGCGGATTCGGCCCGTGCGATCCTGGACGGCCACGTCGTGCTGTCACGCAGCCTGGCGGAAGCCGGCCACTACCCCGCCATTGATATCGAAGCGTCCATCTCGCGCGTGATGTCGGCCGTTGTGCCCACGCAGCAATTCTCGATGGTGCACACCTTCAAGAAGATGCTGTCGCGCTACCAGCGCAACCGCGACCTGATTGCCGTAGGTGCCTACACGGCCGGCAACGACGCGCAGATCGACGAGGCTATCCGGATGTATCCACATCTGGAAGCTTACCTTCAGCAGGATATTTCAACGCGCAGCAGCTACGAGTCTGCAGCTCGTGAACTGGCGCAACTGCTGGGGCCCGACCGCGGACGCGGCTTTCCTTTGTAATGAACCAACATGGCTGAACGCGCATCACTGAAAACGCTGATCGATCTTGCCCAGGAAGGGCTGGAAGGGGCTGGGCGCCATCTACGCGGCCTGATGGACGAACGGCGCAGCGCCGAACAGCAGCTTTCGATGCTGCAGGGCTACCGCATGGATTACGTTGAACGCCTGCAGCGGGCCGGCGAGTTGGGCATTTCAGCATCGAACTATCAGAATTTCAACCGCTTTATTGCCACTTTGGATCAAGCAATCATGCAGCAGAATAAGGTGCTCGCGCAGCTGGATATCCAGGTGAATACCGGCCGCGAGCATTGGCGCGACCAGAAGAAGCGCCTGAATTCATTTGAAGCGTTGGAGTCGCGGCACCAGCAACAGTTGCAGCACCGGGAGAACCGGGCCGAACAGCGTCGCTACGACGAGCACTCGGCCATCCTGTACCGTCGCCGCCAACAACAAAACCATTGATCGACGCCGCCATGAATATACCGCCCCTGTCAGCCGCCAGCCGCACCGAAACAAGCCCTCCGCCCGCATCGATGCCCGACGGCGACCGCGGATTCACGCAGATCCTGGCTGGGCACCAGCAGGCGGCGCCACGGCAGGTAAACGCCCAGTCTCCTGCCTCTCGACCCCGCGACACGCAATCGGAAAAACCCCAGGACGCCGCCGCCATCGACACGGTTGAAGGCACCGCCGACGCGGCCGGCCAGGCCACCGAGCCAGACCTCGGCGCGGCTCACGACGACCAAGACGACGGCACAGAAGGCTTGCCCGCCCTGGCTCTGGATATCGCGCTGCAGGCAGCAATGCTTCAGCAAGGCATGCGAGCCGGCCGTGAGGCTGCGCCCACCAATACGGCTGGCGTCGATGCCACAGCCACTGCGGGCACACACACCGTTCCGGTGCAAAGCAGCCTGCATGCGGCGGCAACGCCGTCAGGCGCGCGCCCTGAAGAAGCCCTTCTCGCCGCGCCAGCGGCGACAAGCTTCAGTAGCGCAGCAACGCTCGCAACCAACGAAAGCGGCTTGCGCGCCGCCGCGCTGCCGGCACACGCTATCGGCACCGCCGCGCAACTGCCCGGCAATCATCCCGGTACACGCCTCACATCCGTCCAGGGTCGTCTGATCCAGACCGATGGCGCCTTTCGAGCCGTGCGCGCCATGCAGGCGCGCCTGAACGATACCGCGCCCGATACCAGCCGCCCTACGTTCGCCAACCCGCAGCAGGCACTGGCTGCGTTTACCGCCAGCCAAACAGGAGATGCCCTGCTTAGCGCCGCGACCATAGAGGCTGCCGATGCCGCCGCCGGGCATGCCAGCCAACTGCAAGGGCTGTTGCCGCCCGGCCTGAACCTCACCGCCGCAGGCTTGCCTCAGCCAGCATCCGCGCTCCTGTATGGCGCAAGCGGTCAGGTTGCCGCACCGCTGCAGAGCGCGCAATGGCCCATGGAGTTTGGCCGCCAGTTTGTCGCTCTCGCCCAAGGTGCCGACACGCAGCCGCACACTGCCGAGCTGCGGCTTGATCCGCCCGAACTCGGCCCTCTGCGCATCATCCTGAACGTAAGCGATAGCGTTGCGCACGCCAGCTTTGTTTCTGCGCATGCCAGCGTACGCAACGCTGTCGAACAAGCACTGCCTCAACTGCAGCAGTTGCTCTCGCAGGCTGGTCTGTCGCTCGGACAGGCCAACGTCAGCGACCACGGCCAAGCTGGTCAAGGGTTTGAGCAGGCCGCGCAACAAGCGAAGGCCAACCGCCAGGCGTCCGAGGTCAAGGCTGACACCACCACGTCCGCGGACACCCACGTGCGGCCAACGCGCCAGCCTGCCACCGATAAGTTGGTGGATACCTTCGCCTGATGCAATATGCGAGCCACAGTCTGAATCTCGAAAGCTATCACCGATTACTGACCTTATTCGCCTGCATTGGTGGCGCAGCCATGCTGCACAATGATACTTGTGTAATAACGTAGCGACGTGTACATCCGCCTTCGGGCCCACCTTGCCGCGAGCATGATGCCCAATCATCCAACCCGTAACTCCTGTCGATCGCGACATGCCCAAGAAAGAACCCAGTAAATCCGCGAAATTCGCCAGGTCGCTTCTGGCCATGCTTTTCATCGTTGCAATCAGTGTCGGCGTCACGGTTCTGGTTCTTGATTATTTCGGCCTAGGCAAAGGCGGCTCAGTAGAGGCCGCGACTGCCGAATCCGCTGCAACAACCGCTCCCCTCGCAACGCCTATATTCGCGCCGCTCGATCCGTTTACCGTCACGCTGGACAATAGCCATCGCAGTCGCGTGCTTTATGTCGCCATCACGCTGCGGTTGGAAGATCAGGCGTCGGCGGGCATTGTCCGAACGTACATGCCTGAAACCCGCGATCGCACGCTCAGGCTGCTGGCACTGCAAGATCCCGAAAAAATCCAGACGCCCGAAGGACGTGCCAGCCTGGTCAGCCAGTTAAAGCAGGTGCTCAGCGCACCCTACTCCCCGCAGCCCAACGGCCCCCGCATCCGCGATGTGCTGTTTACTGCTTTCGTGGTCCAGTAAATGTCCTACCAAAGCAGCATGCTGTCGCAAGACGAAGTCGATGCCCTGCTTGCCGGGGTAACCGGCGAAAGCCAGCCTAAAACGCCGGCTGACAGTGCCAATGTGGGCGGTGTACGCCCTTACGACCTGACGTCTCCTGATCGCGTCGTGCGGCACCGCATGCAAACGCTCGAGCTCATCAACGAGCGATTTGCACGCAGGCTGCGCAGCACTCTGCTTTCTTTCATGCGCCGTAATGCCGATATCACAGTCGGCGCCATCCGCATCCAGAAGTATTCCGATTTCGAACGCAACCTTCCGGTGCCCAGCAATCTGAATATGGTAGCCATGAAGCCGCTTCGCGGTGTGTCCCTGTTCACGTTCGATCCCAACCTGGTCTTTCTCGTCATCGACAGTATGTTCGGTGGAAATGGCCGCTACAGCATGCGCGTGGAAGGCCGGGATTTCACCACTACCGAACAACGCATCATCCGGCGCCTGCTCAACCTCACGCTGGAAAGCTACGCCGAAGCCTGGGAGCAGGTGCATCCGATACAGTTCGAATACATACGCTCGGAGATGCACACCAAGTTTGCGAGCATCACGAGCAGCAATGAAATCGTCGTCACCACCTCGTTCAATATTGAGCTGGGGGCCACGGGGGGCAACCTGAACATCTGCATGCCCTACTCGATGATCGAACCCTTGCGCGACCTGCTCACGCGCCCGCTTCAGGACGCGAACGCGGGCGACATTGACCAGCGCTGGACGCAACAATTGTCGCGCCAGGTGCGCAGCGCCGACGTCGAGTTGGTGGCGGAGTTTGCCCAGATCCATACCAGCGTGCGCGAACTGCTCCAGCTTCAGGTCGGCGACATCCTTCCTATCGAGCCATCGCCAACCGTGCAGGCGCACGTGGGCGGCGTGCCAGTCCTCGAATGCGGCTACGGTACTTTCAACGGACGCTACGCCCTGCGCGTCAAACGCATTCTGGCCAACTCTGAAACCGAACTCAACGAGCCTCAACAATGACCGACCAATCCAAGGACACCCCGCAGGGCAGCCAGCCGGCCGACAATAGCGCCGACGACTGGGCCGCCGCATTCGCTGAACAGCAGGCCGGCACCAGCACCACTCAGGCCGATGGACTGGGCACCGACGACTGGGCCAGCGCACTGGCCGAACAAACCGCGGCCACAGCTGCACCTGCCACGCCGACGCCAGCGGTGGAGCCCGTATTCAAACCGCTCGCCAACGCCGATGTGGAAGGCAACAGCGACATCGACATGATCATGGATATCCCCGTGCAACTGTCGGTGGAGCTTGGCCGCACGCGCCTTACCATCAAGAACATCCTGCAATTGGGGCAAGGCTCAGTGGTCGAACTCGATGGTTTGGCCGGCGAGCCCATGGATATCTTCGTCAACGGCTACCTTATCGCCCAGGGCGAGGTGGTCGTCGTAGACGACAAGTATGGCATCCGCGTGACAGATATTGTCACGCCGTCCGACCGCATTAGCCGCCTGAACAGCCGCCGCTGAGCGGCGACCTACAACATGACCGATATCTCCATTCTGCGGCTGATCGGCAGCCTGACACTGATTGTCGCGCTGATCCTGGCAGTTGCCTGGGCATGCCGCAAGACGGGGCTCCTGCGGGGCGCCGGCGGCGAGCAGATACGCCTGATCGCCAGTCGCAGCCTGGGCGCGCGCCAGTCGCTCGCCATCATTGAGGTCGAGCAGACACGTCTCGTGATCGGAGTCGGCCCGCAGCAGCTCTCGCTGCTGCATGTACTGCCCCCGCGATCCGCACCGGATGCGGCGTGGCAATCGGATGCCGGCGAAGACGCCGCCCGCTCTTACACAACTGCCGCAAGGCAGCCATTTGCCACCGCGCGCTTCTCGGCCGCGCTTGCGCGGGCGCTCGGGAAGCAATAATGCCCGCAGCAGCCACCTGCCGCAGCTACGCCTTCAAGCCGAGCCGCACCGCCCGCGCGGGCCGCAGCCTTGCCTGTGCTATCGCCATCATACTGTTTGCCGCAGCGTTCTGGCCGCTGCAGAGCGCGGCCCAGTTGGCGCTGCCCTCCATCACATCCACCCCCAATGCCGGCGGCGGGGCAACCTGGTCGCTCAGCATCCAGACCCTGGTCATGCTGACGATGATGTCCTTTCTGCCGGCAATGTTGATGATGATGACGGGTTTTACACGCATCATCATCGTGCTGGGGCTGCTGCGCAACGCCATGGGCACCGGCACCGCGCCGCCAAACTCCGTGCTGATCGGCATTGCGTTGTTCCTCACCTTCTTCGCGATGTCGCCGGTGTTCGACCGCATCTACGCCGACGCCTACCAGCCACTCGCCGCCAACAGCATCTCCTTCCAGGAAGCCCTGGATCGGGGCGCAAAACCGCTGCATGCCTTCATGTTGCGCCAGACGCGCGAGGCCGATCTTTCGCTGTTCGCCAATATGGCGGGCATTACCGAATTGCGGGCCCCCGAAGACACGCCGCTGCGCGTACTGGTGCCGGCCTTTGTCACCAGCGAGCTCAAGACCGCGTTCCAGATCGGTTTCACCATTTTTATCCCCTTTTTGATCATCGACCTGGTCGTCGCCAGTGTGCTGATGGCGCTGGGGATGATGATGGTGCCGCCGGTCACTATCTCCCTGCCATTCAAGCTGATGCTGTTCGTGCTAGCGGATGGCTGGCACCTGTTGCTGGGCTCGCTGGCCCGTAGCTTCTACCAATAGTGAGTGCTGAACCATGACCGCCGAAACCGTCATGTCCATGACCTATCAGGCCATGAAGCTCGCACTGATCATGGCGGGCCCCCTACTGCTGGTCACCTTGCTCGTGGGGCTGGTCATCAGCATCTTCCAGGCCGCTACGCAGATCAACGAGATGACGCTGTCATTCATTCCTAAGCTGCTGGCCGTAGGCGCCGCCCTCGTGCTGCTGGGGCCCTGGCTGATCAGCAATATGGTGGACTACATGCAGGCATTGCTGACGCAGATCCCGGGGCTGGTCTCCTGATAAGGCCGCACCCATGCTCGACGTCAACATCGACCAGCTTTACGCCTGGATCAACGCTTTTCTGTGGCCGTTCTTCCGCATCATGGCGCTGGCGGGCGCCGCACCCGTGCTGGGCGAGTCCTCGATCCCCACGCGCGTCAAAGTGGGCTTGTCGGCACTGCTGGCACTGGCCATTGCACCTGCCCTCGATCCGCTTCCACAAGTTCCGACGGCATCCATCTCGGCCTTATGGCTGGCCATTCAGCAAGTATTGATCGGCCTGGCGCTAGGCCTGGTCATGCGCATTACGTTTGCAGCGGTGCAGACAGCAGGCGAATTCGTCGGTTTGCAGATGGGCCTTTCATTTGCGTCGTTTTTCGACCCAGGCACAGGCGCCAACACAGCAGTCCTGTCGCGCATCATGAATGTAATGGCCACGCTTTTGTTCCTGGCGCTCAATGGCCATTTACTGATGCTTGGTACGGTGCTGCGCACCTTTGATGTGCTGCCTATCGCGCCCGGCGCGCTGGATGTCAATGGCTGGGGCGTGCTGCTGGAATGGAGCAGCCAAGTGCTGGTGTCCGGCATGCTGCTGGCGCTGCCGCTCATCATCATCTTGCTGACAATCAATCTTGCACTTGGCATCCTGAACCGCACCGCTCAGCAGCTTTCTGTATTTGCAGTTGGCTTTCCGATCAGCCTGCTGACAGGCCTGGTATTGCTGACCATCGTCCTGCCGCAGTCCTCCCCATTTCTGGCCCATCTCTTCGAGCAGGGCTACAGCACCATGGCAAAATTGGCCAACGCGCTGGCTACACGTTGAAGCCACCTGATAGCCGCGTACGCGGCTATCAGGCACGATGAGAGGTGCGCAGCCACCCACCTCTTTCTGGCTTAGGTTGCCAGCGCCATACGAGCATCGGGTTCGCGCAGCGCAAGTTCCTTGTCCTGCATGTCGATCACTTCTCCGGGGCCAATCTTGAACACCGCCACCGCATCGCTCAGGCGCGTCGCCTGCTCCTGCAGCGACCCGGCCGCCGCAGCCGCCTCTTCCACCAGCGATGCGTTCTGCTGCACCACGCCATCCATCTCGGCCACCGCCTGATTCACTTGCTCGATCCCTTCGGACTGCTCGCGCGATGCCGAGGATATCTCGGCCATGATCGTGGTCACCCCTTGGACCGAACCCACCACCTCGCGCATGATCTCGCCCGCTTCGCCCGCCTGGCGCGCGCCCGCCTGCACCTTCAACTGCGACTCCTCGATCAGCACCTTGATCTCCTTGGCCGCCTGCGCGCTGCGCTGGGCAAGCGAGCGAACCTCGCCCGCCACCACCGCAAAACCCTTGCCCTGCTCGCCGGCCCGCGCCGCTTCCACCGCCGCGTTCAGCGCCAAAATATTGGTCTGGAAGGCAATGCCATCGATCACCCCAACAATCTCGGCCATCTTGCCTGAGCTGGTCGAGATCTCGTTCATGGTCTGCACCACCTCCGACACCGCGCGACCGCCCCGTCCGGCAACCTCAGACGCGCTCTTGGCCAGCACATCGGCCTGATTCGCGTTATCGGTGTTCTGGCGCACCGTGCTGGACAACTGCTCCATGCTCGCCGCGGTTTCCTGCAACGAAGCCGCCTGCTGCTCGGTGCGGCTGCTCAGATCCGTGTTGCCCATGAAGATCTCGCGCGAGCCCAGCGTGATCTCTTCCACACCAGCGCGAACCGTGCTTACCGTGCGCGTCAGGCCTTCTTGCATGCGCCGCAGCGCTTCATACAGCAGTCCGATCTCGTTGCGAGCGCCCACCTCGATGCGTTCGGTCAGGTCGCCGTCGGCAATGCGATCAAAGTGGTGGCCCGCCTGCACCAGACGACGCACCACCACACGCCCGAAGACCATACGCATGGCAATCATCAGAATCAGACCGACTGCAAGCGCCGCGCCAATAGCGATTAGTGCGGTCTGGAAGCTTTGCTCCGCCTGTACATAGAGATCCTGATACACCTTGTTGATGTATGCCGCATATTGCTCGACCGCTTTCTCGAAGGCCTCACTACGCACCATCCCAAACTCGTTGTTGATGAAATAGAACGAGCTGTAGTCATTGCTCTGCAATGCCTGCACCATAGGCGTCACGCCGTCGTCGAGATACGGCTGGTAGGCACTGACAATGCGAGTTGTCAGGCGGCGAGCCTCGCCGCCTTCTGGTGCGTCCTTGCGAAACGCGTTATACACCTTGCCGATTTCATCCAGCTTCGCTTCGGCACCGGCAATCATCGCCGTAGCCTTTGCCCCCATTTCGCGGTCGTTCTTGCTGTGCGCCTGTTCCTGATAATTGGCTGCCACCAGCAGGGCCACGCGAACATCCATCATGGCTTGGCCAAGCGCGTGAATGCGCGCCGCACGGGTGCTCTGACGCTCCATGGCATTCATCTGGTCCAGGCTTTGGGACAGAAACCACGCGCCCATGCTGCCCACGCCGATCAACAATACCAGGAATGTTCCTAGTACCGCCATGAGCATTGTGCTGACCTTCGCGTCGCTGAACCGGAAAGGTTTGCGTTTCCCGCGCTTCTTGATTTTGCCCTGCGCGGTGGGCTGGGCTGGCGTATTCGACATAGTTGTACCTGTTCGATGTTTAGCTATAACAAGTGCGGCAACCGGGCCCAAAAAGGCCCGGCCCTCCTTGCCGCATAAGTGAAATGCAGCTCCCTGGTCAGAACTCGACCCAGTCCTCCTCCGCTGCCGTTGATTTGCCAGCCCGTCCGGCCGGTTTCATAACATACGACTGTTGGGCGGTCGGCGCCGTGCGTGTGTCGCTTGCTGTTGCGACCTTCCTGGCAGACGCGGCAGCAGCGCTAGCACGGGAAGCCCCTATACCCAGGGCGGCCGGACTCTTGGACGCGCGCGCCTCTTCAACCCCAGGCTGTGCGGCGGCCTTGCGTACAGGCATATCACGCATGGGCACGTCGCGGGTAGGCACGTCCCGCGCGGGCATATCGATGACTGGTTGCTCCTGCGTGCGGAACTCGAGCAGAGAACCGTTTACGCCAGTGACCTGCTCGCGCATGCCCGAGGCGGCGCCAACAACGCGCTGCACCAGCGCCGCATTCTGTTGAATCACCAGATCCATCTGCGACACAGCGCGATTGATCTGGTCGATACCCGTGGACTGTTCAGCCGTGGCAGCGGAGATTTCGCCCATGATATCGGTGACACGGGCAACCGAATTCACGATCTCATGCATTGTGGCGCCAGCACGTTCGACCTGCGCCGACCCTTCGGACACCTTGCGGACGGAATCCTCGATCAGCACTTTGATTTCTTTGGCTGCCTGCGCGCTGCGCTGTGCCAGTGCTCGTACCTCGGAAGCGACTACAGCGAAGCCCTTGCCCTGCTCGCCCGCGCGAGCGGCTTCGACCGCTGCATTAAGCGCCAGAATATTAGTCTGGAAGGCAATACTGTCGATTACACCGACAATATCGGAGATCTTGCGCGAACTGGCGGAGATGCCATCCATGGTCACCACGACTTCGCCGACCGATTCACCGCCACGCTGCGCCACGTCCGAAGCGGCCGACGCCAGTTGATTGGCCTGGCGCGCGTTGTCCGCGTTCTGGCGTACCGTGCTGGAAAGCTGTTCCATGCTGGCTGCTGTTTGCTGCAACGCTGCCGCCTGCTCTTCGGTGCGGCTGCTCAACTCGGTATTGCCGTCGACGATCTGCTGTGCGCCATCCTGCAGCTTATGCAAGCCGCGCCGCACACTTACCACAGAGCGGGCCAGGTTCTCCTGCAGTTGTCGGACGGCCTGGGACAAGGCGCCTATCTCGTTGCCGACCTCGACCTCCTCAGGTGCGGAAAGATCGCCACCCGCCAAGCGTTCGAACTGCATCGTTACCATATCCAGCGGACGCAGCACGCCGCGCACAACCAGTGCAGCGCCAAAGCCTGCCGCCAGTATGGCCAGCAGCAGCAGCAGGGGGAACGCAATGTCCAGCCATGCATAGCGCTCGGTAAACGCGGCAACAGGGGCCGCCGTCTCGCCCAGCGCCTGCACCAGTACGGCACCCGCCTGCGCGTGTGCATACCAGCCTGCGGCGACTGCCGCCGCCGCGGCTGCAAACACCACCAGCAACAACGCTGGCAGACTACTTCTGAGTTGCAGGTTCGAAACGCTCATTTTCAGCTCGATTTGATATTGAACAGGCTGGTTGCCTGGATCTTCTGGAAAGCCAACGACGCCGCTTCGAGTGCGGACAGACGCAGCTGGAGATTAGTGGAGGCCGCGTAATAATCCAGGTCTTCCAACCCGGACAACTGGGCGGTGTAACCCAGCGTACGCTGGCTGCCGTTGGCGTCGAGCGCGTCCAGCTCATTCAGGCGGGCGCCCACGGAAGCACGCACGGTGAGCACGTTGTTGTAAGAGACATCGACACGCTGGATGGTAGCCCCCAGGGCATTCTGGAACTGCGCCGTCTCGACGGCGTTATCCTGAACGTTGAGCTGAAGCGCGGCGATCATGCCTTCCAAGGTGTCAAATATATTGAGATCGGCGCCCGCACCTGCCGCCGGCTCGGCCACGAATGTGTCGCCAGCCTGTGGCGCGCCTGTCACCGAAATCTGGATGCCGCCCGGCAGCGAAACTCTGCCGCTGGCCGCGTCGTAAGCAATGCCGTTATATGTTTGGGTGGTGCCGTCAGGCGCAGTCACAATTACGTCAAAGGTCTGCGCAGCAGTGAAGGTAAGGCTGAACGTACTGCCGATACCCGTGCCAGCCGGGTTCTCAATGAGCGGCTTGCCGACTACACCCGTACCCCCGTTGGCAGCGCCCGCGCGCGTGAGATAGCTGCTGGTGCCGGGCGCTGCGCGGTTGAATACGTCGGTTCCCGTATCGCTGCCCGGAATCAGACGCGTTTGATCGGCCTGAATATTGCGCTGCAGGGCATCACCGTTGTAAACGACGCCTGCGCCGGTTTCTTGAAAAGGCTCTACTTCGCCGCGCGAACCCGAAAACAGGTATTGCCCGTTGCCGTCCGTGGCATTGGCCAGGCCAAGCAAGCTGGTGCGGGCATTGCGCAGCACATTGGCTAGCGTGGCGCGGTCTTCGTTGGACATGGTGCCATTACCGGCCTCGACCAGGCGCGTCTTGATGTCCTGCAGCAGCGTGGTAACCGATGAGAGCGTATTTTCTTCCACCCCCAGGTTCTGCTTGGCCACGGACCGGTTGTCCGCATAGCGTTGACTGAGCGACTTGGACTGGCTGAGATTGATGGCCTGCGCGGCGGCCAAGGGATCATCCGCTGGCGTGACCATACGCTTGCCGCTGCCCAGCTGCTTATACAGATGCACGACTTCGGACTGTTGCGAATTTATAGCGAACAGGCCGGTTTGATAAAACTGAGTAGAGCTGATGCGCATGATGGAAAACCCGTTAAACAATCATTGACGTAAGGCGCACGCGCTTATGGCGCGGACTGAATACGGCTTAGTTGCGCATACCCAGCAACGTGTCGAACAGCGTGCTGCTGACGTCGATCAGCCGCGCCGCTGCCTGGTACTGCTCCTGGTAACGCTGCAGGCTCACGTATTCTTCGTTCAGATTCACCCCCGACACTGCCTGCTGCGCGGCATAATTCTGCTCGATCAGGGTCTTCTGCGCTTTGGCTTCCGTGGTGTTCTGCTGAGTCAGCACGCCGACCTTGTTGACGATCTGCGAGAAGGCTTCGTTCAGGCTCATGGAGTTATTGCCCAGCAGCTTGCCGGTTTGCAGCCTGGCCATGGCCAGGGCGTTGTCGCCGTTGGCTGTGCCGGCACCGACTGCCGCTGCCGCGATAGTCGCCGGGTCGGTCAATGCCAGCGAGAAGCCCGCAGCAGCCGAGCGCGTGGGTTGCACCAGCCAGCTCTCGCCCACGGGGGTCGTGCTGTCAAAGGTAAACTCCACGCCATCCACGACACCTGTGTCGCCGGTAATGGCGGTCACCGTACCGCCCGGGACGCTGGTGACGGTAAAGCCGGTTGCGGTGCGCTCAATGGAGTAATCCTGGGCGGTCAGTTGATTGGCGCTGCTGAATACGGCTGTCAAGCCGCCCGTTCCGCTGTTGCCCTGCGCCGGAATGGGCGTAATGGGCCTCAGCGAGAAAAATACCTGGCCGGCCGTGCCGGATAGATCGACACCCTGTGCATGCTGCGCGTTAACCGCGGTGGCGACACCCACCGCCAACCGACCCAAGTCGTTCTGCACCGCATCAAGCGCTTCGCGCCGGTAAGCCACCAGCCCTCCCAGCTTGCCGCCCTGCACACGGTGCTCGGGCATTTCTACCTGTAGCGTGCCGCCACCTGTTGCGGGCACGCTATAGGCCACGATTACGCGGGCGGGATCCGCCTGGGACGGCTGGGCGCTGAGCGGGAATACCGTATCGCCCCCCAGCAGCAGTTGGCCATTGCCGATCGTGAGACTGATCACACCGTCCTGCTCGACGGCATTGACGCCCACAAGCTGCCCCAGCTCGGAAACAAGCTGGTCACGCTGGTCGAGCAAGTCGTTCGGCGCGTGATTCGACGCCGAAGCCTTGGCATTGACGATTTGCTGGTTCAGGTCGCGAATGCGCTCGGCGTAGCTATTGATCTGTGTGACCACCGTGGTGATCTGTGTATTGACGTTGTTGCGCTGTTCGTCGAGAAAAGCGTTAGTGTCGTTGATCTGGCTGGCCAAGCTGGCGGCCCGGCCCAACAGCTCCTGTCGCGCGGCGCTGTCGGCGGGAGCCGACGCCACAGCCTGGATACCGTCGAAAAACTTCTGCAGCGCGGGCGTGATGCCGACGGTACGATCGGCCAACAGGTTGTTGATCTGCGTGATCTCGTTGCCGTAGGCCGCGATGCGAGCGCCCTCAGTCTGCGCGCGCGTCAGTTGCCGGAACAGGAAGCCGTCGTAGGCGCGTTGCACCGTAACCGCCTGCACGCCCCGGCCGATATAGCCGGCAGCCGTGGCGGTAGCCCCCGCTGTGGAGACGAGTACCGATTGACGGTTATACCCCTCGGTTGCCGCGTTATTGATATTGTGGCCCACGGTCTGCAGGCGGTTTTGCGCGACATTTAGGCCGGACAGGCCAAGATTGGCTAAATTCATGGGGGCTTCAGCTCCAAACCGCGACAGACCTGGGCCCACCGCGCGTTAAATCATTACATGAGGCTTTACGGCACATCGGGCCTGGAATTTAGGGTGCCGCAGCGTCTATGGCAGTGCGACGACCCTTATGTACCTTATGTACGATGTGTGCGGGTCCCATGGTCGAAGTAGCTCATGATGGAAATCAGCTTTTCGGCATACGCCGGATCAGTGGCATAGCCGGCTTCCTGGATCCGGCGCGCAGCTTCTTCAGCGGAACCTGCATCAGTTACGGCGCTGTAGCGTGTGCTCTGCGTAATCAGCCGCGCATAATCGGCGAAAGACTCGGCATACGAATCGTAGGCACGGAAAGGCTGCATCAGCTTGCGCGGCACGCCATTCTCGTACTCCGTCGTCATCACGTGCACCACCTTGCCCTTCCAGCTCGCACCGGCCTTGATGCCGAAGAGGTTGTAGCTGCTGGCACCATCTTCGCCGCGGATCTCGCGCTTGCCCCAGCCGGATTCCAATGCCGCTTGGCTGAGCACGAGCTTCTCGGGCAGGCCGCTTTCGCGTGCCGCCGTGCGCGCGGCATCGCCAAGGCTGGCTACGAAATCACGGATATGCTTAGGCGCGCCCTCTATGGCCGATATGGCTCGGCCGGCGATCGAGTCGCGCCGAACCAAGCCGCCCGTCAGCTTCTCGAGCAGAGTGGTGATGGACGACGCCTCATAGCTACGTTCGTCGGGCATGCGCGAGCGCAGGCCGGGCAGCCGCGATGCCGCCAGCTCCGGGGCTTGCGCACCCAACTGTGCATCATCAACCGACGAACCCGCACTGCGGATCTGCGCCAGCAGTGCCTCGGCCAAGCCTATACCTTTCTCCGATAGCTGAAGCGCCATTTGCTCGTCGCTCATACTCTGCGCCAGCCGGGTCTGCTGGCTGTCCAGCAGCGTTCCCATGCCGTCAGCGCTGCGCGCCTGCTTAAGCATCTGCTGGATGAACAATGCCTCGAACTGCTGTGCAATCTCGCGCTCGGCGGCCGGCGTGTTGCCGCCCGCCTTCAGGCCGCGCCTGAGCGCATTCAGGCCGCTGAAATCAAGCGTAGAGCCGGCGCCTTCGCCAGGGCGCGGAATATAACGAACAAAGCCCATGGCCCCTCCTAGATAACCTCGAGATCCGCGCGCAGCGCGCCGGCAGCCTTCAGGTTTTGCAGGATGGACAGCAGGTCCTGAGGCGTCGCGCCCAGTGAGTTGAGCGCACGCACGACGTCCGCCAGGTTGGCGCTGGTGCGCACCCGCTGCAGGCCACCGCGCTCGCTGCGCATCTCGATTTGCGTACTCTCCGTGACCACGGTCTGGCCGCCTGCAAAAGGCGTGTCAGGCTGGCTGACCTGCGCATCCCGACTGATGACAACCGACAGATTTCCATACGCAATAGCGGCCTCTTCGATGGTGACGGTACGATTCATGACCACCGATCCAGTGCGGGCATTGACGATCACTTTGGCGCGCGCCGGGGGCAGCTTGACCTGCAAATTCTCCACCTGCGACAGGAACGCTGTTTGCGCGGATGGGTCCCGTGGACCCTGCAGCCGAATCACGCGGCCATCCTGCGCCTGCGCGACCCCACCGCCGAACTGGCGGTTCAGCGCCGCGACGACATTCTGCGCAGTGCCAAAATCGGTGTTGTTGAGCTCCAGCCGGATGACGCCATCGCGCGCATACATCGTGGGCACGCCCCGTTCAACAATGGCGCCGCCCGGAATGATGCCGCCATTGAGCTGATTTACCTGCACGCTGGAACCGCCGGCTTGTGCGCCCGCGCCGCCCACCAGCAGATTGCCCTGGGCGAGCGCATAGACTTGGCCGTTGGCGCCCTTGAGCGGTGTCATGAGCAACGTACCACCGCGCAGACTCTTGGCATTGCCCATTGACGACACCACGACATCCAGCGACTGGCCGGGCTGCGCGAACGCCGGCAGTGTGGTGGTAACCATCACAGCAGCAACGTTCTTGAGCTGCATATTGCTGCCCTGGGGCACGGTGATCCCCAGTTGCGACAGCATATTGGTCAGGCTCTGCTGCGTGAATGGCGTCTGGCGTACTTGGTCGCCGCTGCCATCGAGGCCGACCACCAGGCCGTAGCCAATAAGCTGGTTGTCGCGCACGCCCTGAATGCTAGCCAGATCCTTGATGCGCTCTGCCTGCGCAGTGCCACACGCAAGCACCAGCCCGAACAAGGTGGCCACCGCAATACGCACCCAAGGCAATGACGGGCGGCAGTGTATGGAGCGAAGAAGAACGAGGTTCATGTCAGAAGGGGGAAATATTCAGGAAGAAGCGCTGCAGCCAGCCCATGTTCTGGACTTCATCCATCGTGCCTTTGCTGCGGAACTCGATGCGGGCATCCGCCACCTGGGTGGACAGAACAGTATTGCTGCCTGTCACGGAACGCGGATCCACCACGCCCGAAAAGCGGATATGTTCGCTGCCGCGATTGATGGCGATTTGTTTGTCGCCCGCGATCTGCAGGTTGCCGTTGGGCAGCACGCCCACAACCGTTGTCGTGATGGTTCCTTCAAACTTATTATCCGCCCTGCTGGATCCCTTCCCCGAAGCCTGGTTCTTGCCTTCCATATCGAACTGCTGTCTGAGCGCGAGTTCATCAGGCACCACGTTCGGCGACACCTCAACGCCGAAGCCGGCCTTGCCGTTGCGATCGGTCGAGGTCTGCACGTTTTTGGCGGCGTTGGTCTTTTCTTGAATGATGACAGTGACGATATCGCCAACATTGCGCGGACGACGGTCTTCGAACAACGGGTAGCTGCCGTATGCCGTAGGTTGATAGATGGCACCGTTGGGCTCGGCGGGTGGCAGGCCCGGCAGCGGCGGTTGCGCCGTCAGAGGGCCCGTGACCACGGGATCGGGCGGAATCAGGGCACAGCCGCAGAGTACGCCGGCCAGCGTCAGGACAAGAATTCGGAAAATACGCAGAAACATGGTGATGGCAGTCAGGGCAGGCAGGACGCGAGCGCGCTCATCAAAGCTGCGTCAGTCGGGCCAGCATCTGGTCCGAAGTCTGCACGGCCTTGCTGTTCATCTCGTAGGCCCGCTGTGTGGTGATCATGTTGACCAGTTCTTCGGCCACATTGACGTTGGAGGTTTCCGTGTACTGTTGCAGGACCAGGCCGGCACCGTCCAGACCTGGCTGCGCAAACGCCGCGGGGCCAGACGCATCGGTCTCGACATAGAGATTTTCGCCAGCGCTCTGCAAGCCGGCCGGATTGATGAATGTGGACAACTGCAGCTGGCCCACCTCGACATTTGTACCGGTAGCGCCCGGCTGAGTAACCGACACGGTGCCGTCGCGCGCTATGGTAATGCTCAGTGCGTTCTCGGGGATGTTGATCGGCGGTTGAACCGGATAGCCGCCAGCAGTGACAAGCTGGCCATTCTGGTCGACCTGCAGGCTGCCGTCGCGCGTATAGGCGAATGTACCGTCGGGCATTTCGACCTGCAGAAAGCCTCGGCCCTGTATGGCGATATCCATCGAGTTACCGGTGTCTTTCAGGTTGCCCTGCGAGTGGATGCGCTCGGTTGCAACCGTCCGCACGCCGGTACCGATCTGTAAGCCCGAAGGCAGCTGATTGGCCGCACCCACTTGCGCGCCGGGCTGGCGGATGGTTTGGTACATCAGGTCTTCGAATACGGCGCGGCCGCGCTTGAAACCCGTCGTATTGACGTTGGCCAGGTTGTTGGAAATGACATCCATATTGGTCTGCTGCGACTCCAGACCGGTTTTTGCAATCCACAGGGAACGTATCATTTTTTATGTCCTTGACACAGCCGGCGCGCCGGCGCGTCTGATGTTCATCACGAGGTAGACAGAATCGAGTTGGCGCGCTCGGCATTGGCGCTGGCGTCCTGGATCATCTTCATCTGCATTTCAAACCGTCGGGCATTGGCAATCATGCCCACCATGGCCTCAGCGGCGTTGACGTTGCTTTTTTCGACAAAGCCCGCCACCATGCGCACCTGCGGATCCGACTGTGCCGCTTGGCCGCCAGCCACGCGATACAACCCGTCGTCGCCGCGTGTCATCTCTGCCACCGGCGGGTTGACCAGCTTGAGCCGGCCAATCACTTGCACATCGTTGGGGTTGTCGCCTGCGCCCAGCACAGTAATCTGGCCGTCACCGGAAAACGTCACGGCGCCGCGATCGGGAATCTCAACGGGCGCCCCATCCTCCGACAACACAGGCATGCCCAGCATGTTGACCAGCAGCCCCTGGTTGTTGACGGAAAAATCACCGGCGCGGGTATAGGCTTCACCATTGAAGGTCTGGACGGCAAACCAACCTTCACCGGTAATGGCGGCATCAAGCGCCGCGCCGGTTTCCACCATCGTGCCCTGCCCCATCTTGCTGCCGGGCGAGGATGCCACTGTGCTGACCCGGGTGGGCAAACCAACCTCACCATTGACTGGCACAGAACGGTAGATCGCGAGTTGCTCGCGAAAACCCGTGGTATTGACGTTGGCCAGGTTGTTGCTGATGACAGCCTGTTGTTCCAGGATACGCGCCGCGCCATTGGCGGCGGTGTAGACGAGACGATCCATGAGTCAGGCCTAACGCATGTTGATCAGGGTCTGCAGCACCTGATCCTGCGTCTTGATCGTCTGCGCGTTGGCTTGGTAGGTGCGTTGCGCGATGATCATGTTGACCAGCTCCTGGCTCATGTCAACGTTGGACTCTTCCACCGCCTGGCCTTTGATGGCGGCCATGCCGTTAGAACCCGGACGGCCCAGGATGGGTTGGCCCGATTCTGATGTTTCAGCCCAGGCATTGCCGCCCACGGGCTGCAGGCCCTGCAGGTTGGCAAAGTGTGCCAGCACCAGCGACCCCAACGTCTGGGTTTGGCCATTGGTGTAGCTGGCTACGATCGCACCGTCCGCCGCGATCGACATGCTGGCATACTCGCCCGTCTTGTACCCGTCCTGGTTGAAGGTATAGGTGAAGTCGCCCCCAAACTGGGTGGAGCCGCCGTAGTTGACGTTGATGTTCAAGTCGGCGGCGGGCGAATTTACACCGCCCACCCCGGTGGCCTGCAGTGCCACGCCGCCTGCGGGCGCCGTGAGCCGGCCGCCAGCATCGAATATCATCTGCGTGGCGGCGGCGGGGGCGTTCAAGGCATTTCCGTCAAGGCGATAGTAAACGTCCCACTTGCTGTCGGTATCACCTGCCGCCCCCTGACGCTTGACGAAGTACTGCGTCAACTGGTGTGCGTTGCCCAAGCTGTCGTAGACGTTGATCGGGAAGGTGTTGTTGTAGGTTTCAGCGTTGTTTGGGTCGAATGCGGGGGTGGCCGGTATCGGCGCCGCATTGGCGTCAAGGTTGAGCACCGATGTAATGCTGGTGGTGGCCTTGGGGGCGATGTTTCCGGCCGGCACCATGACAGGCGCCGGGTCGGTGGAGCCTACGGGATAGCCGGTGAGCCGCTGGCCTTGGGCGTTGACGATGTAGTTGTCTTTGTTGGCATGGAATTGGCCGTTGCGGGTGTAGAAAATACTGCCGCTCGGATCCTGCACACGGAACATCCCGCGGCCGCCGTCAATAGCCATATCGAATTGGTTGCCGGTGCCTGTGATGGTACCGATGGTGAAACGCTGGTTGATGCCCGCAACCTGGGTGCCCAGGCCTACGCGCGAGCTGGCATACACGTCGGCGAAACTGGCCGTAGCCGACTTGAAACCCACGGTGCCCGAGTTGGCGATGTTGTTGCCAATAACATCCAGCGACTGCGCCGCCGCGTTCAAACCACTTAGCCCTTGTCCGAAACCCATGATTTACCTCGTTTCCTGTTGAATAGTGTGTAAGCGGATAAAACCCAGCCTTACATGATCTTCCTGATGTCAAGCAGCGAGCGCATGCCAGTGAGGCCAAGATCGAGCTGCAGACCACTGGATGAATACGCCACGCTGGCGACCTGACCATAGGTCAGCGCTTCGGCCAACACCGGCTGACCGTCGTTGTTGGTGGCTTCCACCTTGAGGGTGTAAGCGCCATTAGGCAGCTCCACACCCGCGTCGCTCTTGCCGTCCCACTGCAGCGACAAGACGCCCGCCGATTTTGGGCCCAACTCCATGCGGCGCACTGCCTCGCCCGCCGAGTTCAGCACGGTAACGATCACCTGCTTCGCTGGCGACATGACGTCGACGCCAAAGGGCGTGGCTTCCTTGGCCCCTGTTTCGCCGCCCAGCGATACCTTGGCGCCTGGCACCAGCACACCCTTGCCGATCAGATTGGCCGCCTGCATGGACTGCGAAACATCCATCTGGCCCGACAATGCCAACAGGGTGTTGTTGAGCTGGTTGATGCCATTCACCGTGGACAGTTGGGCGATTTGCGACGTCACCTGGGCGTTGTCCATCGGGTTGAGAGGATCCTGATTCTGCAACTGAGTAACCAGCAGCGTTAGAAACCTGTCCTGAGTATCGCCCATCAGGCTCTTGGTATTGGCATCGGCAGCCGCCAGCGCGGCGCCGGTTGCAGTGTTGGCCTGAGTGATCGTGGACATGCGTTGTTCCCTGGTAAGCGGATTGCGTTGTTCGTTGCTGAGTGGTCAGGTGATGAGCGTTGGTGCCGCACAGGACTACTGGCCGATCGAGAGCGTACGCATCATCAGGGTCTTAGCCGTATTGATGACCTCGACATTTGCCTGGTAAGAGCGCGACGCCGAAATCATGTTGACGGTTTCGGCGACCACATCCACGTTCGGCAAGGTGACGTAGCCATCCGCGTTGGCCAAGGGGCTGTCGGGGTCGTACTGCATGCGGGGAGGCGCAGTGCTTTCTGTTACCGCGGCCACGCGCACACCGCCCACCGATCCAGGCTGCGGGCGGCCCGCAGGTGGCGTCATCTGGAACACGACCTGCCGCGCCCGGTAGGGCTGGCCATCCGGGCCCACGGCACTGTCGGCGTTGGCCAAGTTGCTGGCGGTCACGTTCATGCGCTGCGACTGCGCAGTAAGCGCCGAACCGGCAATCTGGAAGATGCTCATCTCTGACATACGAAATCCTTGAATCGTGTAAGCTGGCGCGCCCGCTTATTGCTGCAGCGCCGCCATCAACGTTTTGATGCGGGCCGACATCACTGTCAGGTCGCTCTGGTAGCGCAGCGTGTTATCGGCGAACTGGACGCGTTCGGCGTCCATATCGACCGTGTTGCCGTCCAGACTGGGTTGGTAAGGCTGGCGGTACAGCAGCGTTGCGGGCTCGGGCGATACGGCCCGGCCGGGAAGATGCCTGGCTGATGTCAGCGACAGACTGGTGTCGCCGAGCCTCAGTCCGCCTTCGCCCATGGCCTCGCGCAGCGCGGCGGTAAAGTCGAAATCACGCGCCTTGTAGTTGGGGGTGTCTGCATTGGCTATGTTGGCGGCCAGCACTTCTTGGCGCTTTTGCCGCAGGCTGATGGCCTGTTTGTAGAAATTGAGGTCTTCGCCGATACGATCTATCATGCTGTCCGCCCGGATTTCCCGCCACGCGGTGGCGTGTGCAAAGCTGTAGGTTCAGCGCACACGAGGCGCGCCACGAATAGCAAGCATGGTAAAGGCGCGAGTGCTTCAATAAACCTGGAAACAAGGCGTCAATACGCGCCCAGTTCTTGGATTGCCCGCACCGCCGCTTCTATAGAATGGCCTCATGATCAGACCTCGCCTATTCACATTGCTTCTCGCCGCCGCGCCCCTGCATGTGGGAATGGCGAGCCCTGCCGCCGAGCCTGCTACCCAGGATGCCAGCGAAGTCGCCGCCCAGGTTGAACAGTTCCTGCGCGCGCAGGTCGGCGGCGACCCTGGCAAGGTCGATGTCACCGTACAAAAGCCCCGCGTAGAGCGCCTGCCGCGCTGCAATGCGCTGCAACCCAGCATACCCAACGGCCACTCCCTGCGTCCGCGCATGACAGTCAAGATACGCTGCGCGGGACCACAGCCCTGGACAAGCTACGTCCAGGCCAATGTCAGCGTCCAGGGCAAGTACTTTGTCGCACAGCGCACGCTGCAGCCCGGCGAACCCCTGTCGGCAAACGACCTGGGTGTGCGCGAAGGCGATATTCTGCGCCTTCCCCGCGACACGGTGCTAGACCCCGCCCAAGCGGTCGGCTATGTGGCCGCGCAACGCATCACCGCGGGCACCCCCATCAAAACACGCACGCTGCGCAATCCCGACACCGTCTCCCGCGGTCAAATTGTGCGCACCGAGGTGCGAGGCAGTGGGTTTATTGCCACTGGCGAAGGCCAGGCTCTCGAAAGCGGGCCGCCGGGGTCTTATATACAGGTGAAGGCTAGATCGGGCGAGGTGATTAGTGGCATGGTGGTCGACGCACATACTGTGCGCATCATGATGTAGCCCCAAGCGGGTTAAACATTTCCCAGCCACTGCCGTTATAGAATCCAGAACGCATTCCCAGACACCCCGCAAGATGCCGCAACGTGGCATTCATGCCCCCGGAGAACACCGTGAAAATCACCTCTTCGCCCCTGAACAGCCCGGCACACGGCGTCTCCAGCCAGCGGCTTGATGCCACGGCAGCACTGTCGCAGGGTACGGCCTCGGGCGCCAGAAAAGACGTTGCCCTCAGCCCGGCCGCCCGTCAGTTGGCGGCTCTGCAAGACGGTGCCCACGATATCGATCAAGCCCGTGTGGCCCAGTTGCGCGACGCTATCGCGTCAGGCCAACTCAAGATCGACGCCTCCCGCATTGCCGACGGCCTGCTCGCCAGCGTCCGCGATCTGCTCAAATAAGGCAAGCGGCTGGCTCTGGCGCCGGTGCCTCGTCCAGCCCGCTTCGAATCACGCACACGCTCATGTCCGACATCCTCGCCCGTCTTCATACCTGCATCGAACACGAAACCCGCCTGATAGAGGGTTTTATCGCCGTACTCGAAGAAGAGCAGGGGTTGCTTGAAGCGCATGGTGCGATCGATGCACTGGAGAGCGTCACCGCACGCAAGAACGGCTATGCGGACCAGCTTGCAGCAGCCGACACCCTGCGCGGCAAACTGCTTTACCAGGCGGGCTTTACGAACAGCGACAACGCCCTGCAGCATGCCGCTCGCAAACACGCCGAGCTTGCCGCACCGGTAGAGCACCTGCTGTCGCTGGCGCAGCGCGCCAGCGCGCTGAACACCGCCAACGGCATTACCATCTCCGCCTACCTTGCTCACAACAGGCTGGCACTGAATGAACTCCAACACCTGGTTGGTGCCGGCAACCTCTACGACGCCCAAGGCCGCAGCAAACGGGGCGCCGCCAGCACGCTGGCCAATGTGCGCGCAGGCTGACGCTCCCCATCCGTTTCTTGCGCATCGTGCTTAGGGGCTTTCCGCGTCGCCGCGCGCGTGCCGCGGCCGCCTAAGCCTCCAATGTTTCCTTCAAGGCAAAAAGCCGCGCAATGCGGTGTGCAACGCTATTTTTTGGGCCCGGCAGCGCCGCCAGCATTTCCCTGGCGGGCTGCGCCTGTGCGCAGTTGTGCAAGCGCCAGGCCGCAGCGCTCATTTGCGCGGCCAGCAGCGTGCGCGCCAACATATCCATACCCCGCTCGCCAACCTGCGACCAACCACGGCAATGCTCGCCGAACTGGCCTGCAACGCGGGCAATCTGCCGGCCCCGCACGCCCGAGAGCAATGCCGCCGCACATTGCCCAGGTAGCACACCCATCAAGGCCGCTTCAGGAGCCAGGCCATACACGATACCCGTTTCCTGCCCGTCATCCGCGCGCGTCATCCGCACACAGACAAGCCGCAAGGGCAGCGCTGGCCGCCCGCGCGCGCACAACGCAACATCGGCCACGCCAATCCAAGCCCTGCGTTGGGGCTCGCCCGCATCCATGGAAAGCGCGGGAGCGGCATCGGCAGGCCGGTAGGCCAGCGTCCGGGCCACAGCACGCACAGTTGTCGCACAACCTTCGTGATACACAGGTGTCGTGGGTGTGACCAGCCCCAGCCACCGCACGCCCAGCGCATCAATCGAACGAAGCAGCGATTGGCTGCCAGCGTCGAGCACATGCAGTGCATTACGCAATTGCGGAACAGCCCCCAACCCGCCAACCTGAACCGCCAATAGCGCCGCCGGATCGAGTGCGCCGCTGGCGGCATCCCCCCAGGACGCCACCCAGCCGTCGGAGCGGGCCAGACATTGCCCGGCGCTGGCCAGGGGCGCGGCCTGCCAATCAAATACCATTGCGGTGGCCAGGCGTCCGCCGTGATCGGCCTGCTCCATCCATTTGGCGTGACCGTGCGCAATGATGAACGCGCCGGCATCCGCAGTATCCGGCGCGCTGGCGCCGCCACCATTGCCCCATGCAGCGTAAAGGCCTGCGGCCGTGTCATGATCGATACGGCCCGCGTCCTGTGCGGCACCCAATGCCTCGAGCAACCCTTCGCGCACTCCGCCGGCGCCTGACGTATGAGCCCTGCCGGACCATGCCTGCCATGCGGCGGCAGTGGCAGTATCCTCGTCGACCCAACGGCAGGCCGCCTGTGCGGCGTCAATGCTTGGCGCGGCTGCGCCACCGGCGGCAAGCGCCAATATCGGGGCCAGCCGGCGTTCGCGCTGCTGGGCTGTCTGGCGCGCTTGTTCACGAATCTGCGGCGCTGCATTCAGCGTCAGCAATGCGGCAAGATCGGCCTGAGTCGGTGCATACAGCGGGCGCGACTGACGCCGCGCAGCAAGCGCCTGGTCTATCAGCGATGCGGCGCCCGGCAGCACCAAGTCTTCAGGCACCCGCTGGCCGTTGGATACGTAATGGATAGGCAGGCGGTAACGGATGGCTGTGTCGAGCACGCTGCCCAGCCGCATGGCCTCGTCCGACTTGGAGATGATGCAACCCTTCAGCGGCGAGCCGCCAGCATGCGAATAAGCACGCGCCACGTCATCCAAGGTATCGCCCTGGCTGGCGGCATTGAGTACCAGCAGCCTGTCCACCGGACGGCCTGCGCCGGCCAGCATGCCCGCCTGATCCGCCACCCTGCCATCGCGCTGGCTCACGCCCATATTGTCGATCAGAACGGTGTGCTGCGGACCGAGGCTGCCCAGTACGCGCGCCAGGTCATCAGCATTGCGCGCCACGTGCACGGGCAGGCCCAGCTTACGGCCGTAGATCAGCAACTGCTCGTGCGCGCCGATACGGTAGGTATCCGTAGTGATCAGCACCAGGCTGCCGCCACCGGGGCGGCGGACGTGCCGGGCCGCCAACTTGGCCAGCGTGGTTGTCTTGCCCACGCCGGTAGGGCCAACCAAGGCAATCACCTGGCCAGGGAGCCAGAATGCCTGTTCATCGGCAACCGGCAGATGCGCGACCAGCTCGGCGCGGGCCCACTGCAGGCCGTCGCGATCGGATAATTGGCGTGGCAGGCGCGTCAGCATGGCGCGCAACAATGCCGTGCTGAAGCCCGACTCAAGCAGGCGCTGAAAAAGGGCGGCCGCGGTCGGGCTCTCGCGCAGTTGACCGCCCCAAAGCATATCTTCCATGCGGTTTTCAAGTGCGTCGCGCATAGCGTCGATAGCACCCAGCACTTCATTGCCGGGTTGGACCTCGACGGCCTGTTCCGCATCAGCGGCTGCGTACTCGTGGTCAGCAGCAATGATCTCGACACCGCCGTTCACGCGGCGGTTAGACACAATCATGGCGTCGGGCCCCAACGCCAGCCTGACCTGGCGCATCGCCTCGCGATTGGTCGCGCCAAAGAACCGACTCATGTTCATGCCTGGCCTCCACCAATCACAGCGGTTACTTTAAATATCCGGTCTTCAGGAATCTCGGCACTGGAAAGCACACCCAACTGCGGAAAGCTGTGCCGCAGGAAGCGCGCCAGCGACGGACGCAGAATGGCGGGCGTCACCAGCACGGTTGGATCTCCATTGGCGTCTTGCACCGCTATGGCGCGTTGGACTTCCTGCAGCACACTTTCGGCCAAACCAGGCTCCAGTGCACCGGTCGCGGTAAGAGCCTGAGTCAGTACGCGCTCGAGGCGTGCATCCAGACCGATCACGCGCATTTCCCCATCGCCGGGGAACCAATGCTGCGAAATGGCGCGGCCAAGTGCCACACGCACCTGCGCAAGCAGTTCGCCGCTGTCGGGCCCCGCACCGGACGGATCTTGCGCGGCAAGGCGTGGCGCATGTTCGGACACAGTTTCAATGATTGTGCGCACGTCTCGGATGGGTACATCCTCGGCCAGCAGGCCGCGCAGCAGTTTTTGCAGTTGCGTAAGCGTGATCGTCTTGGGCACCAGATCTTCGACCAGCTTGGGCGCTTCACGACCAATGTGCTCGACCAATTGCTGCACCTCCTGGCGCCCCAGCAGACGCGCGCCGTGCAGATGCATGAGATGGTTGAGATGGGTGGCGATCACCGTACTCGCGTCCACTACGGTGTAGCCGGCAATCTGCGCCTGTTCGCGCAGGCTGACGTCTATCCATACCGCCGGCAGACCGAAGGCCGGATCTGTGGTGGGCGTGCCCGGCAGCTGCATGGATACACCGCCCGGATCGATCGCCAGCCATTGGCCCGGCGTTGCCGTGCCATGACCGATCTCTACACCAGATAACATGATGCGGTAGTCGTTGGGCTTGAGTTCGAGATTGTCGCGGATGTGTACCACCGGCGGCAGGAAGCCGACATCCTGTGCGAACTTCTTGCGAAGGCTTCGGATGCGATGCAGCAACTCGCCATTCTGCGCGTGATCCACCAGCGAGATGAGGCGATAGCCTACTTCGAGCCCGAGGGGATCGACCAGCGCCACATCGTCCCAACTTGCTTCGGCCGCCGCGGCATCTGCCACCGCCTGTGCGCGTACGGGCTCATCGGCCTTCTGCTGCGCGGCGGCCTGCTGGCGCTTGCTTACACTCCAGCCACAGCCAGCCATGACAGCGGCCAGCAACAAGAAGGCGACATGAGGCATATTGGGGATCAACCCCATCAGCGCCATGATGCCCGCAGTGATGTAGAGCACAGCGGGATTGCTGAACAGTTGGGTAACCATCTGTTGGCCGACGTCCTGCTCCGTGGCCACGCGCGACACGACCACGCCAGCAGCGGTGGAAATCACCAGTGCAGGGATCTGCGCCACCAGGCCGTCACCAATCGTCAACAGCGTGTAAACCCGCCCCGCCTCGGCAAATCCCAGATCATGCTGTGCCACACCGATAATCAGCCCACCCGCAACGTTGACCACCATGATCAGCAGGCCGGCCACGGCATCGCCACGCACAAACTTGCTGGCACCGTCCATCGAGCCGTAGAACTCCGCCTCCTGGCCCACTTCGGTGCGGCGACGGCGCGCCTCATCTTCGCCGATAAGCCCGGCGTTAAGGTCGGCATCGATAGCCATCTGCTTGCCTGGCATAGCATCCAGCGTGAAACGCGCGCCCACCTCGGCAATACGGCCTGCACCCTTAGTGATCACCATGAAGTTGATGATGATGAGGATGACAAAGACCACGATACCGACAGCAAAATTACCGCCTACCAGAAAATGGCCGAAAGCCTCGATCACCTTGCCCGCGGCGTCCGGCCCCTTATGGCCATGCAGCAGCACGACGCGGGTGGACGCCACGTTAAGAGCCAGGCGCAGCAACGTAGCGAACAACAGCACGGCCGGGAAGGCGGCGAAATCCAGCGGCTTTTTTGTGAACATGGCCACCAGCAGAATCATCACCGACAAGGAGATATTGAAGGTGAACAACAAGTCGAGGATGAACGGCGGCAGCGGCAGAATCATCATGGCCATGACCATCATGATCAGCACCGGGCCGGCGAGCAGGCGCGCCTGAGCCCCGCCATTGTTGCGCAGCAGGACGAGAAGATTGTTCATGAAAGTTCAGTTGCCTTGATTGCCTTGTTCGCCTTGTTGGCCGGGTCCATGTCGGGCGGCACGGCAAGGCGCCCGGGCTGGCGAGGTTCGGCGCCCGCACCCGCGCGCCATGCGCGAAGCTGAAACACCCATGCCAGCACCTCTGCCACCGCGGCGTAGAGCGCTGCCGGGATCTCGTGCCCAAGCTCAACATTGTGATAAAGCGCGCGCGCCAACGGCGGCGCACTGAGGATAGGTACGTGATGAGCTTGGCCGACTTCGCGCACACGCGCGGCAACCAAGCCGGTGCCTTTGGCCACGACACGCGGTGCACTACCCTCGCCATCCTTATAGGACAGCGCCACCGCATAATGCGTGGGGTTGGTGACTATGATGTCGGCCTTGGGCACATCGGACATCATGCGCCGGCGCGCCATGGCACGCTGCTGCTGGCGTATGCGCCCCTTGAGCTGTGGATCGCCTTCGCTTTCCTTGTGTTCCTGCCGCACGTCTTCGCGCGACATGCGCAGCTTCTTGTGCAGGCTGAAGAGCTGCCATGGCGCGTCGATGGCCACGATAAGGAAAAGCGCCGCCACAATAAGGGCACAGCAGAGGGCGACGATGCGGATGCCCGCTGTGAGCGCCTGCGCGGGCGCCGCGTGCATCAGCGCGATCATGCTGTCGCGGTAATAGGCAACGACCAGCGCCGCGATGGTGCCGATAACCGCGGCCTTGACAAGCGTCTTGGCCAACTCCATCATGGTCTGCCCCGAAAACAGGCGTGCCACACCTTTGATCGGGTTCAGACGCTCAAACTTGGGCTCCAGAGCCTTGGGCGAGAATAGAAAGCCCCCTAAAGCGACGGAAGCAAGTATGGCGACCACCACCAGCACGCCGAACAATGGCGCGAGCAGCTTGAAGCCATTGAAAGCAGCACCTGCGGCCAGCACAAGCATTACATTCGCATCGCGGCCCACACTCGGATCGAACCACATGCTGCCGCGCAAAACACTGGTCAGCCCTTGATACAACTGCCCACCGCCCAGCCAAAGCATCGCCGTACCAGCGGCAAGCAGCAGGAATGTATTGAGTTCGCGCGAACGCGCAACCTGCCCTTCTTCACGCGCTTTTTCCAAGCGCCGGGGTGATGCGGGTTCGGTTTTTTCGAGGTCGCTGTCCTCTGCCATGCAATGCCGGAAGTCTGGGGATGGACGGAATGGAGAGAATTTCCATCGATATGCCAGAATTCTAGTCAAACATGCAGGCAGGATAATGACGGATCAAGGCCGATAAGACCCGTCATTTCGGATACTGCATAGTGCAGCGCCGGGCTGCACTGCTCCCGGTGTGCGGGTAGGCTGCAAATCAGAAGCCCAGGCTGGCCAGCAGGTCGTCCACCTGATCCTGGCTGGTCACCACATCGGGCTTGCCGTCTGCATTGACCACCGGGCCGTTCAGCAGCGATTGCGCTTCTTCGCGGCGCTCGTGAGGCACATTGTCGATCAGCACTTGGACCAACTCTTCTTCGATCGCGGTGATGACACCCAGCATACGTGTGATGACCTGGCCGGTGAGATCCTGGAAGTCCTGCGCCATGATGATGTCCATGAGCAGGCCCTGGGTTTCCTGGGCTGTGGCGGGCACCTGCTTGAGCAGGCCGCGCGTGTCATCCACCAGCTCGCGCGCTTGATTCAGTTCCACTGGATGGTCGAACCAGGCCTGCCAGCGGGCGTCCAGCGCCTTGGCGTCGCCGCGAAGCTGCTCTTGTAACGGCTGGGCGGCTTCGGCGGCGTTCAACACCCGGTTAGCGGCCTGCTCAGTCATGGTGGCGACATAGCGCAGGCGCTCGCGCGCATCTGGAATGGCATGCGCTGCTTCCTTGATGGCATGATCCAGCCCGAGGTCACGCATGCTTTGACGCAGCATGTGCGTCAGCGACGCAATACGGTGTATCAGATCGGTTGGCACCGCATCATCTACCTTCATCGTTTGGTTTCCGGTGGCTTCCATCGTGCTCTCCTCAACCACCAAGCTTCTCGAAGATCTTGTTCAGCTTCTCTTCCAGCGTCGCTGCTGTGAAGGGCTTGACCACATAACCGTTGGCACCGGCCTGGGCTGCCGCGATGATGTTCTCCTTCTTGGCCTCGGCGGTGACCATCAGCACTGGCAGCGCCTTGAGTGCTGGATCGGCACGGATGTGCTTGAGCATCTCAAGCCCATCCATGTTGGGCATATTCCAGTCTGATACCACAAAGTCGAAATTGCCATTGCGCAGCTTCTCGAGACCCTGCGCACCGTCTTCCGCTTCGTCGACATTCTCGAAACCCAGATCCTTCAACAGGTTCTTGACAATTCTGCGCATGGTCGGGAAGTCATCGACCACCAGAATCTTTATCGTCTTCTGTACCAATTGTTTACTCTCCAAATCAAGATAGCTTTGACAGCGCGGTGCGGACTCTACCGTTCCGAGACCCGCTGGCGATATTCAAACCCTGTGCCCGTATGCGCCACAAGCGGCCAGTATGCGGCGACTGATGTCGGCCAATGGCACCGCAGTATCCGCCGCACCGATATGCAGCGCCTCACGCGGCATGCCAAACACCACACAGCTTGCCTCATCCTGCGCCATCGTGACAGCGCCTGCCTGCTTCATCGCCAACAGCCCTTGGGCACCATCCTTGCCCATGCCCGTGAGAATCACGCCGACGGCATTGGCGCCGGCCACTTGTGCGGCCGAATGAAACAGCACATCAACAGACGGACGATGGCGATTAACGGGCTCGCTATAGTCGAGCCGCACCACATAGTTTGCGCCCGACCGTGCAAGCTTCATGTGCGCCGCGCCTCCAGGCGCCAGGTAGACGTGGCCCGGCAGCACGCGCTGGCCATCCTCCGCCTCGTGCACCTGTACCGCGCACAGATTGTCCAGCCGCTGCACAAATGAGCGGGTGAACCCGGCAGGCATATGCTGAGTGATAAGAATCGCCGGGCTGTTCGCTGGCAAGGGTTCCAGTACCTGCCTGATCGCCTCGGTGCCGCCTGTGGACGAGCCGATCAGCACGAGCTTTTCGGTTGTGGAGAACGGGCGCACCAGCCGCTTGCCGGGGCTGGCCACCGCCTCTCTGGCGCGCGGACGCGCCAGCGCAGCGCCTCGGATTTTCTCGGCAATCAGCTCACTGTATTCGAGCAAACCATCACGCAGACCCAGCCGGGGCTTGGTGATGAAGTCGACAGCGCCCAGCTCGAGCGCGCGCAGCGTGACCTCCGAACCGCGTTCGGTCAGCGAAGAGATCATCAGCACCGGCATCGGGCGCAATCGCATGAGGCGCTCCAGAAAATCGAGGCCGTCCATGCGTGGCATCTCAACATCTAGCGTCAGCACGTCCGGATTGTGCTGCTTGATCAGCTCACGCGCCACCAGAGGATCGGGCGCCACCGCCACGACCTCCATGTCGGGCTGGTCGTTGATGATCTGTGCCATGATGCCCCGTACAAGCGCGGAGTCGTCTACACACAATACCTTGATCTTGCGCGGGCCCGCCCCATTCTCAGGCGGAGAGTGAAGCTGGCTCATCGGGCCACCTCATACACCGTTTGCCCGCGTAACCGCAGCGCTTTGGTCAGATAAGTGAAATTCTCGGAATGGCCCACAAACAGCAGACCACCCGGCTTGAGCACGCCGGCAAAACGCTCGAGCAGGCGTGTTTGCGTGGGCTTGTCAAAATAGATCATGGTATTGCGGCAAAAAACCGCGTCAAACGGCCCTGCGGGCCAGTCACGCGACAACAGGTTCAGGTGTTCGAACTGCACTGCCTCGCGCAAGGTTGACGAAACGCGTACGCGCCCTGCTTCGCGGCGTATGCCGCGCTGAAAATACGTGCGCAGAAAGGCCTGTGGCACACTGGAAACTCGATCCAGGCTGTATACGCCGCGCCGCGCCGTCACCAGCGCCTGTGTGTCAATATCAGTGGCCAGCAAGTTGAAGCTGCCCTGTCGGCCGCCACAGATGTCTTGCAAGGTCATGGCAATCGAATAGGCCTCTTCGCCCGTGGAGCTTGCACAGCACCATACCGACAGCGGTCGCGGGCGGCTACGGGCATGCTCGGCCAAGAGTTCGAAGTGATGCTGTTCGCGGAAAAACGCCGTATGGTTGATCGTGAAGCCATTGATGAAGCCTTCCCACTCTGCGTCATCGGCGTTGGACTCCAGGCAATCCAGATAGGCGGAGATGCTGCTCATCCCCAGCGCCTTGGCGCGCATGCCCAGCTTGCGCTCGACCATCTCGCGCTTGTGATCGGCCAGTATGATGCCCACGCGCTGGCGCAGCAATCGCGCTGCGCGGCCGAAATCACCCGGCTGCGCCTCGGGGCCCGACTGAACGGCAAACAGAAAGGAATCGGCCATCCGCACGTTCATGCACCCAGCAACGGTTCTACGGCGAGGGGAACGCCGGACGTGCGATTGCCCTGTGCGATTACGGCCGCATCTGACTGTTGTAGTTTCTCATGCATGTCGATCACCTCTCCGGGGCCAATCTTGAACACCGCCACCGCATCGCTCAGGCGCGTCGCCTGCTCCTGCAGCGACCCGGCCGCCGCAGCCGCCTCTTCCACCAGCGATGCGTTCTGCTGCACCACGCCATCCATCTCGGCCACCGCCTGATTCACTTGCTCGATCCCTTCGGACTGCTCGCGCGATGCCGAGGATATCTCGGCCATGATCGTGGTCACCCCTTGGACCGAACCCACCACCTCGCGCATGATCTCGCCCGCTTCGCCCGCCTGGCGCGCGCCCGCCTGCACCTTCAACTGCGACTCCTCGATCAGCACCTTGATCTCCTTGGCCGCCTGCGCGCTGCGCTGGGCAAGCGAGCGAACCTCGCCCGCCACCACCGCAAAACCCTTGCCCTGCTCGCCGGCCCGCGCCGCTTCCACCGCCGCGTTCAGCGCCAAAATATTGGTCTGGAAGGCAATGCCATCGATCACCCCAACAATCTCGGCCATCTTGCCTGAGCTGGTCGAGATCTCGTTCATGGTCTGCACCACCTCCGACACCGCGCGACCGCCCCGTCCGGCAACCTCAGACGCGCTCTTGGCCAGCACATCGGCCTGATTCGCGTTATCGGTGTTCTGGCGCACCGTGCTGGACAACTGCTCCATGCTCGCCGCGGTTTCCTGCAACGAAGCCGCCTGCTGCTCGGTGCGGCTGCTCAGATCCGTGTTGCCCATGAAGATCTCGCGCGAGCCCAGCGTGATCTCTTCCACACCAGCGCGAACCGTGCTTACCGTGTGCGTCAGGCCTTCTTGCATATGGCGCAGGCTCTCGAACAACGCACCGATTTCGTTGCGGCCACGCAGCGTGATACGGCCGGTCAGGTCGCCACCGGCAATACGGTCGAAGTGCTCGCCCGCGCGGCGCAGCGGCCGCAGCACCACGCGATTGAGAAACCCATAGCTGGCCATGGCAATGAGTATGCACACCACCATGGCGGCGGCCACCATACGCACCACGAGCGTGAAGGCAGCATCCTGCTCCTTGCCTAGCGTATCGATCCTCGCCAACTGATAGGCTTGCAGATTCTCCAGTGCCACATAGAAATCGCTTTCAAGCTGGCTTACCGTACTGGTCAGACGAGCATGCAACTCAGCGATCTTGCCGTTCCTGGCGCTTTCGATCAGCGGCGCAACACCCTTGTCCATCAGAGTTTCGTAGCGCTGCGTCACGCTCCGATAGCGGCCATCCGGATCAGCCAGCGCACCCACAGCGGCCTGGTATGCCTTGAAGCGCCCGCGCGACTCATCGAAGAACCTGCCCGCTGCAGCAATGCTGTCGAGTGTGTCCTGGCTCAACACTGCATCGGTGGCACCGCCGAACTGTTGCGCCACCAGGTAGTTTTGCTGATCGCTATTAACGATATAGCTGGCGACGGCCCGGCCCAGCATCACATGTGCGTTCTTGTACATGTCTACCGCGCCTTGCAATTGGGCGTCGGCCTGCTGTGCGCTGACCACGCGGTCGAACGACTTCTGGTTCTCGCGCAGCGACAATATGCCGAGTGCCGCGCCCGCAATGAGCATGAGAAGGAAAAAAACAAGCACCAGAATCAGACTGGTGCGTACTTTCAGGTTCGCGAACAGCGATTGCTTGATCATGTGCGACAAACGCCTTGTTGCTGGAGGCGCCCGCGGAGTGCGGCGCCCGACCTCATTGATGACCGCACGCGGGTGCGCCGCGCGCCGCCACGTCTTACACGATTGCGGTATCGACCAACGCCATTTCGTCGCTGGTCATCAGCTTCTCGATATCGACCAGAATCAGCATGCGCTCATCCAGTGTGCCGATACCCGTCAGATACTCGGTGGAAAATGCCGTGCCAAACTGGGGGGCAGCGCTGATCTGGCCAGGCTGGAGCATCAGGACATCCGATACGCCGTCAACCACAATGCCAACCACACGCGACTCGAGGTTAAGGATGACAACAACCGTCTGGTGGTTGTATTCGACCGATTCCAGATCGAACTTGATGCGCATATCCACGATCGGAACGATCACGCCGCGCAAGTTCGTGACACCCTTGATGAAGGACGGCACATTGGCAATCCGGGTCACCGTCTGGCTGTCGTAGCCGCGGATTTCCTGAACCTTGAGGATATCGATGCCGTATTCCTGCGTGGCCAACGTAAAGACCAGAAACTCCTGGCCGGCGGTATCGACCTGGCCGACTCCGGTTTCCAGAGTGTTGAGCATGTTTTTCTCCGAATGTCGTAAATTAAAGGGCGGCTTTGTCGCGCGAGAACCGCATCAACGCAAAGACGTCGACAATCAGCGCAACGCTGCCATCCCCCAGGATGGTGGCCGCCGAGACGCCCGGTATCTTGCGGTAGTTGGCTTCGAGATTCTTGACCACCACCTGGTGCTGGCCAATGAGGTGGTCCACCTGCAGAGCGAAGCGCGATTCCTCGGCTTGCAGAATGACGGCGATCGATCGTGTGACGTCGGGCTCAGCGCCATCGACCGAGAACACTTCGTGCAGGGGCACCAGGGGCAAGTACTCGCCGCGAACGAACAGCACTTTTTCCGTCTCGGAAATCTTGCGAATCTGGTCAGGCGAAGGCTGGATGGACTCTGTGACATGGCCCAATGGCAGAATGAAGGTTTCGTTGCCCACACTCACAGACATACCGTCCAGGATCGCAAGCGTCAGGGGCAGGATGATACGCGTCGTCGTACCCTGCCCCGCGCGCGACGTGAGCTGGATATGCCCACCCATGCCTTGGATGTTGCGGCGAACCACATCCATGCCCACGCCGCGGCCTGATATGTCGGTTACCTTCTCGGCCGTGGAGAATCCCGGTGCGAAAATAAGCTGCCACAGTTCATCGTCGGGCGTGCTGTCTGACACCGACATGCCCTGGGCAATTGCTTTCTTGAGTATGCGCTCGCGGCTCAGGCCGCCGCCGTCGTCAGACACCTCTATGATGATTTGCCCGCCGCTATGCTGTGCCGACAGCGTCAAATGCCCTTCGATGCTTTTACCCGCTGCCAACCGTTTCTCGGGCGGCTCGATGCCATGGTCGATGCTGTTGCGCACCAGGTGAGTAAGCGGATCGATAATGCGCTCGATCAAGCTCTTGTCCAGCTCGGTTGCCGCGCCGCGCGTCGTGAGCCGGATCTCCTTGCCCATCCGCGACGCGGCTTCACGCACCACACGCGGAAAACGGCTGAATACGTAATCCATCGGCACCATGCGGATGGACATGACGGCTTCCTGAAGATCGCGGGCATTGCGTTCGAGTTGCTCGATGCCATTGAGCAGGCGGTCATGCAGCACCGGATCCAAGGTGGACGCCGTTTGATTGAGCATGGCTTGCGTGATAACGAGTTCGCCGACGAGATTGATAATCTGATCGACCTTTTCAACCCCAACACGCAGTGTGGTGCCGCCCGATGAGTGCTGCGCGGCGGCGCGGGATGCGACCTTGGCCGCAGGCGCCTGCATCTCGGCGGCGGGCACAGCTGCCTGTGTGGCTGACAGCTCCGTATCCGCGGAGGCCGCGGAAGGTGCCCCCCGCGCTTCGCTGGCCGGCTCCGTCATGGACGCCGCGCCGTGCGCAGCTGCAGGCTGGGCCGGGGCGCCCGCAGCGGACGCTACTTGTTCCAAACCAGACGGCAAGGCCTCGTGCGTGACAGCAATCTGCTCGGCATTGATGATAAAGCAGCATACAGCCGCCACGTCGTCGGCGCTGGCTGTGCTGTCCAGCCACAGCGTCAACTTGTCGCGCTCGCGCAAGCGATGCAGGATCGTGCCCAACAGCGCCATCTCGTCGGCCAGTGCGTCCGCATCCTTGTCGCTCAGTTGAGACAGGCGCACGCACAAGGGCAACCCGGTAGTCGTCGTGTGCAGCGCGGGTGCAGGATCGTCCGGTGCAGCGGACTCGGCTGGCTCGGCCCGTGTCGGCGCCGGCTCGGCGACGGGCTTGGCCGGGGCTGCGGCTTGTGCCGCAGGCACCGCCCCGCCCTGATATTCGAGCGCCAATGCCTTGAGTTGCGCGCAGATGCGCTGGTACGCATCGACGTCGGGATCCTGCTCGTTGCGATAGGCGAGAACTTGTTCGGTGAGCACGTCCTTGGTTTCCAAAAACAGGTCGATCATTTCAGTGCTGAGTGGCATTTCGCCGCGCCGCACCATGTCTAGTAGGTTCTCCAGTATGTGTGTCGTATCGGCAAGCACGCCAAAGCAGCCGAAAGTTCCCGCACCACCCTTGATGGAATGCGCGGCGCGAAAGATCGCGTTCAATTGATCGATGTCCGGATCGCTCAGATCCAGCCCGAGCAATTGCTGCTCCATATCGACCAATAGCTCGTCGGCTTCATCGAAAAAAGTTTCGAAGAACTGGCTTAGATCAACACCAGTGCTCATGCTTGCATCCTTATGGCTGTGGATTGCCGGTCGCGCCGGAAACATCCGACGAATCGGACGACTGCATGAGCGTCTCCAGATCGATGTCGGAGGTTCCTGCGTTATTCTGTGCGTCGATCCGCCTTTCGGCGCGCCGATTCAATACAACAATACTTATGCGTCGGTTAACGGCAGCTTGCGGATCGTCTTTAATCAGGCTTACTGTGGACGAAAGCCCAAGCACCTGTTTGATGCGGGGCTCGGACATGCCACCAGCCACGAGCTCCTGCCGCGCGGCATTGGCCCGATCAGCCGAAAGCTCCCAATTAGAGTAGGCGCGCTCACCCTTGGCATATTGCGTCGAATCGGTATGGCCCGAAACACTGATGCTGTTGGGCATTTCATTGAACAATGGGCCCAGGCGCCGCAGGATGTCGCGCATGTACGGCTGCACGTGTGCGCTGCCCGTGCTGAACATGGGGCGGTTCTGTCTGTCGATGATCTGCACGCGCAGCCCATCGGGCGTCATGTCGAGCAGCAACTGCGGGCGGAACTCCTTGAGCACGGGGTCGACCCTGATCAGGCTCTCCAGCTGGGATTTCAGATCCTCAAGGCGCAGGGTATCGGCGCGGTCGGCCGCATCTTCGACATTGCGGGATGGCTTGGGAGGCATGGGCTGGATATTCGGCACGACGCTGGGCTCGCCCCCCGGAATGACGTTGCGCGCATTGTCGACGTGGGGGCCGCCCTTAATGGCCGTCATTAGCGGCATGCGAAAGTATTCGGCGATCTCTTGCAAGTCTTTCTGAGGGATGAGCGCCAATAGCCACATGACCAGAAAAAACGCCATCATGGCCGTCATGAAGTCGGCATAGGCGATTTTCCAGGCGCCTCCGTGTTGCTGGACCGGCGCGACGCGCTTGCGCCGGATCACGATGCGATGCTGCGGGTTCTTCATGGTGGCGCGCTAGACCTTGCTGGCCGAGATGCGCGTCTGGCGCACGTGCTCTTCGAGTTCGACAAACGTGGGCCGCGCGTGCGAGTAGAGCACCTTGCGCCCGAACTCCACGGCAAGCTGTGGCGGATAGCCGTTCATGCTTGCCAACAGCGTGACCTTGATGCATTCCAGCACCTTGTCCGACGCATTGGCGCGCCGCTCGAGCGCGGACGCCAGCGGTGCGACAAAACCATATGCGATGAGGATGCCCAGGAAAGTGCCGACCATGGCCTTGGAAATGAGGTCGGCCAACACCACGGGCGGCGCATCCACCGATGCGAGCGCCTTGATGACACCCAGCACGGCTGCCACAATGCCGAACGCAGGAAGCGCATCAGCCACCGCGCGCAGCGCATGGACAGGGACTTGACGTTCATTGTGCTGCGTTTCGATATCCTGATCCATCAGCGTCTCGATCTCGAGCGAACTCATGTTGCCGCTGACGATCAAGCGCAGATAATCAGTGATGAAGTCCATTAGGGCACGGTCATCACGGATACGTGGATAGGCCTCGAAGATCGGGCTTTCATCGGGCTGTTCAATATCTTTTTCGATCGACATCAGGCCGTCACGGCGCGCTTTGCCCAACAGCATGTACAGCAAAGCCATGAGCTCCATGTATAGGTCTTTGTCGTATGGGCTGCGGCGCACCGCGCCCGGCAGCGCTTTGAACAGCAGGGCCACCGACTTGCCGCTGCTGGCAGCCAGATACGCACCCAGCGCGGCGCCGCCAATGAGCACGAACTCAAAAGGCTGATAAAGCGCACCTAGGTGGCCTCCCAGCGCGACAAAACTGCCGAACACCGAGATGACGACAATAAAAAAACCCAGAAAAATAAACACGGCCGAGCCTCTAGAGCGAAGATGGTCTATATGATCGCCGTTTTCGCGCCAGCGATATCCTCGCGACAACGGGGTATTTCATGGCTAAATCCCTGCGCTGCCACGGGGCGCGCGCAGCGCGCGAAGCACAGAGAAAAGCACGGCCCCCGCTTGCGGCGGGAGCCGTGTCGAAAACAAAACAGTAACGCTTCAGGAAGCCAGGGCCGGCGCACCACCCGCGCGCTTGCGCGCATTGCGGAGGGTTTCTTTGGGAGATCCTGCGGCAAGACGCGCACGCGTTTTACCGGCGCGCGGTGGTGGTTTGCAGATGGCGCACACGAAACCGTTTTCAGGATCATGGGCGTGCGCGACAAACCCCCCCGTGCAACGCGAGCAGCGCGAAAGCTGCAGCATGCCGCTGTCGAAGAACCGCACCAGCATCCAGGCGCGGGTAAAGCTGAGGACAGGTTCGTCGTCGGCGCCTTCGGGGCGCCCTACCGACGATTGCTCTAGATACAAACGATAGGCCTCGACCAACGCCACCGCTTTGCTGATAGGCATATGGGATTCGAGATAGCGGTAGATGCTGTAGAACATGCTGGCGTGAATGTTGGGCAGCCACGTCATGAACCAATCTACAGAAAAAGGCAGCATGCCCTTAGGTGGGGAGCAGCCGCGCAACTCGCGATACAAGCGCGCCAGCCGATCATAGCTCAAGCTGGTTTCGGCCTGAAGCACCTGCAGGCGGGCGCCAAGCCTGATCATTTGCGAGGCCAGGCCGATTTCCTCGGCCTCGCGGGATACGCTTTTGGTAGCCATGTCGATATGCCCGTCAGCCCGCTTCCACCGTACCGCGCTGCGCGAGCAGGATGGTCGAGTGCGCCTGCTGCAGTATCCCGCCCAACACGTCTTGCGTGAGCGATGAAAGAAGCTCATAGTCGTTCAAGCGGAACTTGCAGACCAACGAGTTGGAGCTGCACAGCTTGACCAACTGGGCCGGCGAGAGATTCATAAGGACGGTGCCGACGTCCGCATCGAGGCCCAGCCGGAATATGCCGGCGGCGAAGTTTTCGCGCAGCAGGCGTTGAGCCAGCATCATGTATGAAAGATTGACTTCGCGAATATCATTCAAAAGCGAGTTACCCGCTTCAGGCATTTCAATTTCTCCTAAAAAGATGCTGTGGGCAGCAAATAGCGCTGTGCAACAAACGGCGGCAAAGAAAATAATTCGTAACACTATCGAAACATCAGGCCTTGTTCGAGGCTTTTGTATCGCAGCCGGGTCTAATTACAAAATTTTGTTACGATTGCCTAAGTTGGACTACGCCATTTGGCCTAGGATGTTTGGCCAGTTTCGCGGAAAAATAGTATCAAACTTTGTTAAAAAGTTATATGACAATTGTCACTTGAATTTTTTTTTGCGTGTATTTGTAAAATGAATGCCCAAAATGCAGAGAATAAACAACAACATGTAACTTGATATTTACAAGTCAAGAATCTACAGTTACACATGAACTGGCGCCAGGGATCCGCAGGATGCACGTATTGGGCAGCTCCGCACCACACTCGCACAAGAGCGACGGCGCAATCAAGAATCCACAGAGTGGACGCATGAGGTGGGAACAAATATGACGCTAACACGCCCGAGGTTGTATCTAGGCATTGCCCTACTGGCTCTCTTGGCCGCATGTGCGGGGCCGACAAAGCATACCCGTCATCCTGCTCGCCATATTGCCGTCAACCCGGCCGAGCGAGATAACGTTGCGCTGACGGCGATGAGCCTGGTGGATACGCCCTACCGATATGGCGGCAACAACCCCGAAAGCGGTTTTGATTGCAGCGGCTTGGTCAATTATGTATTCAATACTGCCGCGAGCACGCAACTACCGCGCCAATCGTCAGACATCGCCGGTATCAGCCGGCCGGTTTCGCGCAGCGCCCTCAAGGCGGGTGACTTTGTGTTTTTCAATACCCTGGGGCGCCCGAATTCGCATGTAGGTATTTATGTTGGGAACGGCAAGTTCGTCAACGCGCCATCTTCGGGCGGCCGAGTACGGCTGGATTCGCTCGACAGCCCGTATTTCTCCCGCAGATTTGATTCTGCGCGCACGGTGTTCACCCAATGAAAGGTGTTTTCAGGCGGGGAACCGCGGGCAGCGAATGCGCAGGCGATGCGCAGGCGATGCGCAGCGCCCTATAGTGCATTATTTTCGCGCCAGGCGCAGCCCCCCGCGTTGTAGCGTACAGACGGCGACAAACGCGCTTCCGCGCTCATTCGGGTAACTGGCTATATTGCCGAGACAGGTGCAAAAACGCATCGAGCCCCGGATCAATCGCGAGCTCTTCGCGCAATATTTCCGCCACGCGCGGTGCAACCGCCGTGGCCAATTGGGCGTCCAGAAACAGAATACGGGCGCGACGGGCGAGTACGTCTTCGACGCAGCGCGCGTATTCGTAGCGCGCCGCGAAACGCACCATGGCTTCGGTGAGGCCTAGCGCCAACTCGGTATCCGCCCCCTGTATGCCGCGCAGCAACTCAGCCTCGGTACCGTAAGAAGACAGCCCCGGCGGCTCGGCCATTGATTTGCGCGCTCCGCCATCTTGCGGTGCGCCCACAAGCGGGTAGACCGCCGTGCGCGATGGCGCCAGCGGACCGAGCAGGCCCGCTTCCGCGCAGCGCTCCAGTACGTCTTCCGCCATGGCCCGATAGGTCGTCCATTTACCGCCCGTCACCGTGACCAACCCGCTGGTGCCGATCAATACAGTATGCTCGCGACTGATTTTGCGGGTTGCGCCAGCTTCGTCGCCCGTGGGACGCACCAGAGGCCGCAACCCCACCCACACGCTGCGAACGTCGCGCCGAGACGGGGGCCGGCTAAGATATCTGGCAGCCTCGCCCAGGATAAAGTTGATCTCATGGGCATACGGCAGAGGCTCTCGGGCGAGGTCGTGGCGTGGGGTATCGGTTGTGCCGAGTATTACCTTGCCCAGCCACGGCACGGCAAACAGGACACGGCCATCGCGCGTGCGCGGCACGAGCAAAGCATGGTCGCCGGGGAAGAATTCGCGATCCACAACTAGATGCACGCCCTGGCTGGGAGCAACCATGGGCTGAACCTGGACATCAGTGGCGGCACCGTCCATCTGGCGCACTTCGTCAACCCAGACACCTGTAGCATTGACGACGCAGTGTGCATCGACACGATATTCACGGCCTGTTTCCACATCACGGCATTGCACGCCGACAAGCCTGCCCTGCTCATGGAACAACCCTATGACAGGGCAATAGTTGATCAGCAGCGCGCCCTGGGCGGCGGCAGTGCGGGCCAGCGCCAGCGCCAGGCGGGCGTCATCGAACTGGCCGTCCCAGTACAAGACACCGCCCTTCAGGCCCTGACTGCAAATACCAGGAATCTGTTGGCGGGCCTGCGCAGCGCTCAGAAACCGAGTGGTGCCGAGCCCTGCGCTGCCGGCGAGCGCATCGTATACCTTAAGGCCCACCCCATAGAATGGCGTTTCCCAACAGTGATAACTGGGCATGACGAACGGCAGCGGACGCGCCAGATGGGGTGCATTGCGCAGCAAGGTGGCACGTTCGTGCAGCGCCTCGCGAACCAGGCCGATATTGCCCTGGGCCAGGTAGCGGACACCGCCGTGCACAAGCTTGGTGGCCCGCGAGGAGGTACCCTTGGCGAAATCGCAGGATTCCAGCAACACCACGGAGAGGCCGCGCAATGTAGCATCGAGCGCTACCCCCAAGCCGGTGGCGCCGCCACCAATCACAACCAAGTCGACCTGGCCCAGACCAGCCAGTGCGGTAAACAGGCTGGCACGGTCGCCAGCCTTGGGAGATAGAGGTGTCGTCATAGCGCATGTAGGCCGATAGTGTTCGCGGCACACTAAGTGTAAAGCAGTACAGACCCGTTCGGCGGCGTCCATCGCTTTAGCGGGCCCTCGGCAGCCGTATCCTCCGGCTGCGGTGACTCGGGCTTGTGGCGCCCCGCCCCGCCCCGTAAACTTCCTCTCGTGTTCCTTCCCCCCATGCCACTATGACTTATCTACTTGCGCTCGACCAGGGTACTTCCAGCAGCCGCGCCATCATCTTTGACCGGCAAGGCAATATCGTCACGCTGGCACAGAAGGAATTTACCCAGCACTTTCCGCAACCTGGATGGGTGGAACACAGCCCCGCCGAAATCTGGCAAACCCAATGCGACACGGCCCAGCAGGCATTGGCCAAGGCCGGCCTGCGCGCGGCCGACATCCGCGCCGCAGGCATCACCAACCAGCGTGAAACCACGGTGGTGTGGCATCGCGCCTCCGGCCAACCCGTGTGCAATGCCATTGTGTGGCAAGACAGGCGTGCCGAAGACACCTGCGCCGCCTTGCGCGCTCAGGGCCACGAACGTCTGATCCTCGAAAAAACCGGCTTGCGCATTGATGCTTATTTTTCGGCCACCAAGCTCAAATGGATACTCGATCATGTGCCCGGGGCTCGCGAGCAGGCGGAACGCGGCGACTTGGCTTTTGGCACGATCGACACTTGGTTGATCTGGCAGCTTACACGAGGCCGGCGGCATGTTACCGACGTCAGCAACGCCTCGCGCACGATGCTGTTCAACATCCACACCAACCAATGGGACGACGAGCTCATGCATCTGCTGGGCATCCCGTCCGCCTTGATGCCCGAAGTGTTGCCTTCGGCGGCTGAGTTCGGCGTGATCGACGCCAGCCTGCTGGGCGGCGAGGTCCCTGTCTGCGGCGTGGCCGGCGATCAGCAGGCGGCACTGTTCGGGCAAGCCTGCTTCAGCGAAGGCATGGCCAAGAATACTTACGGCACTGGCTGCTTCATGCTGATGCACACCGGCAATCGCTTCCAGATATCTGAAAACGGCCTGGTCACCACCAGTGCGGCGCAGATCGGACCAACACCAGAGTACGCCATGGAAGGCAGCGTTTTTGTGGCCGGCGCAGTCGTGCAATGGCTACGTGACGGGCTGCGCGCATTCGACAAGAGCAGCGATGTCGAAGCACTGGCGCGTACCGTGCCGGATGCGGGCGGCGTTATGGTGGTGCCGGCCTTCACCGGCCTGGGCGCACCCTATTGGCGACCCGATGCGCGCGGCACCATCACTGGCCTCACGCGCGGCTCATCCATGGCGCACATCGCACGCGCCGCACTCGACAGCATCGCCTACCAGAGCGCCGCGCTGCTGCAGGCCATGAGCCGCGATGCGGTGGCCGCCGGTGGTGCGCCACTGGCCGAACTACGGGTGGACGGCGGCGCCTGCGTCAACGATCTTCTGATGCAGTTCCAGGCCGATCTTCTCGGCATACCCGTGCTACGGCCTACCATGGTTGAAACCACGGCGCTTGGCGCTGCCTATCTGGCGGGGCTGTCCAGCGGCGTCTATCAAAACAAAGAGGAACTGTCGGCCCACTGGAAAGTCGAACACCGTTTCGAGCCCCAATTGTCGCCCGCCCGAGCCCAGGCTCTGATGGATGAATGGGCGCATGCGGTGCGCCAGGCGTGCGCGGAATGAGCCGGGCAAGCCGGGCGGAAGGCAATTCAGCGGGTATAGGCGGAATGACTCAGGCAAACTGGACGGAAGGCGGAGCGGCCCGGACTGCAGGCTGGCTAAATGAATACGGCGCGGCGCCGCGCCGTATCCTCGTGATGGACGACAACACTCCCGCCGACGCCGCATTCCGCGAGGCAACACAAGGCACGGCACTGCTATGGCGCGGCGATTATCACAACGCCCGGCAGCTGCTGCAGGCCTTGGGTCGCCGCATCGATGAACGCCAGCGGCGAACACGTCAGCGCCAAGCCGTCGACGTTGAAACGGCAGGGGTGGACGCATTCAACCGCCATCGCCTATTGCAATCGCAGCGTGCGCAATTGCTCAATCGCCTGCTGGTCGAGCTGACGCCGCAGGCAGCTGAGCCATACATAAATCAAACAGAAGCAAGTGGCGCGCAAGAAAATGATCCGCACGCAAGCGGTGCGCAAGTCAGCCGCACAAAGGCGAGCAATGCGCGGAGCGCAACGGCTTGGGTGCTTCATCTGCGGCGTGCGCCTGACATTGATGCGGCAGTTCAGGCCGCGCTGGGCTCTGCGGGCGGCCCGGTGTTGCTGCCGCTGCGCGCCCTGCTTGGTTATATCGGCGCCTGGGAGTGGCGTCGGCAAGGCGTACAGGTACCCGGCCTTGCGGGCCGCATCCATGTCCATTACGGGGTGTTCTCACCCAACCGGGGCGAATACCTCGATCTTGTCGCGCAGGCGCCCCTGCCCGCCAATCGCAGCTTGGCATTTGACGTAGGCACCGGCAGCGGCGTACTGGCTGCCATTTTGGCCTCACGCGGCATAGAGCGCGTGATCGCAACCGACCAAGACCAGCGTGCCCTGGCGTGCGCCGCCGATAACATCGCGCACCTGGGCTTGCAGACACGCATCACTCTGCTCAAAGCCGACCTGTTCCCGCTCGGCCGAAGCCCCCTGATCGTCTGCAATCCACCCTGGTTGCCGGCCCGTCCCACAACCTCCATCGAACAGGCGCTGTACGACCCGGGCAGCCGGATGCTGCTGGGTTACCTGCGAGGCCTGCCGGGCCACCTCGACGACGACGGCGAAGGCTGGCTGATCATGTCGGATCTGGCCGAACACCTGGGCCTGCGCGAAGCCAGCTTCCTTTTGGAGGCAATCGCCGCCGCCGGCCTGCGTGTACTCGATAGGCTGGACACCCGGCCACGTCATGCCAAAGCAATGGATGAAAAGGATCCCTTGTATGCAGCGCGCCGCGCCGAGGTCACCTCACTGTGGCGGCTGGGGCAGGCCTGAGTCGGTTACTGATAAACGCCACCTGGCCGCCATTGAAACAGCCTGAAATCGCCAAGGCCCCATACCTCGTCCTCCTGTACAGGCAGCCGGACGCATTCCTCATTACACTACGCTTTTAGCTCTGGAAAGGTTCGGTCCGCCATGCTGCAACGTATCATCCTGGCAATTGCTATTTTCATCGTCATCCTTGTTGCGCTCACCTTTGGCGAGGCCATTGCCTCCGAGGCGTTTTACTGGATCGAGCGGCTTTTCGGCGTGGTCATCCACAACTTTGCCGATATCTATTACGCGATCGAACGGTATGTTTCCAGTCATACCGGCAAGGTAATCCTTGCGCTGCTCCTCACCCTCCCCATTACCTGGTGGATCATCAAAAACAAGGGTAGTGAAATCAAGCGCCCGCATAGCCAGCGCAAGATCGCTATCGTGCTGGCGGTGTTTCTGGGTTGGCTGGGTGCGCATCGTTTCTACCTGGGCCAGATCGGCGCCGGCATCATCTACCTCGTCATCTTCTACTTTTTCGTGCCGCTGGCAGTGGTGCTGGGTCTGATCGATGCAGTACGGTACTTTCTTATGTCGGACGAAGAGTTCGTGCCGCGGCAACTTTAAGCGAACACGTCGCTCGGCTGGCACGCGCAAGTCAACACCGCGGGCCGGCGCCGCCGGGCCGCGTCATGAGCGGTGCCAGGGGCCGGGCCGGAACACGCCAAGATCAAACACTTCGCCTCTCATGTCTTTCACACTGATTTCCACTCGCACGGACACAGCGCCGGGCCCGCGTGCGGATGAGCATCTCATTGAGCTAACTGCGGCGCATGGCCCTTGCGCCGCAGTGTGGGAAGCGCCCCAGGGCCTGGTGGTGCCTCGCACCTATCGCCGTTTCGAGGCCTTTAACACCGCCTGCGCGCATGCGGCAGCACGCGGCTGGCCGGTCACTGTCCGGCTATCAGGCGGCGGGATCGTGCCGCAGGGCCCCGGGGTCATTAACGTGAGCCTGGCCTATGCTGTGCCGGGCAAGCCGCTGGATCATTCCGATTATGCCTATCTACTGTTGTGCGAAATTATCCGCAAGGCACTGCTGCCCTTTGGCATCGACAGCCATCCAGCGGCGGTGACGGGGTCGTTTTGCGACGGCCGCTTCAACCTGGCTGTTGGCAACAACGACGACGCACTGCGCAAGGTGGCGGGGACGGCACAACTGTGGCGGCGCTTGCCTGGCCCTCCGCCACGACAGGTCGTACTGGTGCATGCGCTCGTGCTGGCGGATGTGGATATCGCCGGGGTGACCAGCCTGGCCAATGATTTCGAAGCCGAGCTGGGCAGCGAGCGGCGTTACGAGCCCGTACGGGCCGCATCATTGCTGAGCCTGGCTGTCGGCGACCCCAACGGCGCAGAGTTTCTGGCTGAACTGAAAGCTGCTCTCAGACGCGAACTACGCGCGGCCACACCCGGCCACACGGCCTGAAGCACCGACGCCGCATCGATCGCCATACCTGTCGGCACGCCTGGCTCGTGCCTAGCGCCAAACCTGCGCTGTACCTAGCGCCTAACTTTGCGTCGCACGCAGGCATAGGGGCGATGTATGGCAACAAATACCAATTCGATTATAATCAAATTGTCATATACAGCGCCCTTTCACGCCCTACTTCAACATGGAAAGCAAGACCGCACGGCTCACCGTGCTCATTGATCCGCGCAAGAAAAAAGCGTTCGAGCGCCTGTGCGCCAGCCAAGACATCACGCCTTCGCAAGTGGTTCGGCAGTTGATACGCGACTACCTGAACGAACACGACGTCAGCTATGCACCCACAGCGCCAGTGCAAAACCCAAAGCTCAAGTCAAACAATAACTGAGGGACGTCTCCGACGATCGCTGAGGGACGACACCAGACGGATGATCACGGGTAAGCTCTCTTTGATCGAAAGATCGCCCAAGGACGATCGCTGACGATGTACTGCGACAAGCCACGGGCTCAGCCTGACGCCAGCGCATCCTCAAGGCGCTCCAGTACCGCGCCCGGCCCGAGTTTGTCGAGCAAACCCATACGCCGCAGTTTGCCAAGCACGCGGGGGTTGGCCTCGACCAGCATGACCCGCACCCCGCGGCCCTGTAGGTCGGCCACCACGGATTCCAGCGCCTGCAGGCCGGTAGCGTCGATGAAGGGCACGCGGGACAGCCTGATAACGACCTTTTCGGGATCGGTGTGCGTGTCGCCCAGCGCGCGCTGGAAGGCGTCGGCCGCCGCAAAGAAAAACGGCCCCTCTACGGTATAGACCAGCACGCCCTTGGGCAGGCTGCCTGGCTCGTCGTCGCTGTTGCCGTCTTCACGGTGCACCACCACGCTTTCGGCCATGCGGCGCAGAAAATGCAGCATGGCAAGCACCACGCCGATATTCACTGCAACGACCAGGTCGGTGAATACGGTAAGCGTGAGCGTGATCAACATGATCAGCGCGTCGGCGCGGGGTGCGCGCCTGGCCAGACGCGCGACCTGGCGCACCTGGCTCATGTTCCAAGCCACCACGAAGAGAATGGCTGCCAGCGTGGCGAGCGGCACACTGGCAGCCAGCGGCGCCAGCAACAGCAACACAAGGATAAGCGTAACGCCGTGGACAATGCCGGCCAGCGGGCTGCTGCCGCCATTGCGGATATTGGTGGCCGTGCGGGCAATGGCACCCGTGGCAGCGATGCCGCCGAACAGGGGTGACAGAATATTGGCGATGCCCTGGCCGATGAGCTCTTGGTTGGAGTGGTGGCGAGTATCCGCCATGCCATCTGCCACGATGGCCGACAGCAGCGACTCGATGGCCCCAAGCATGGCGATCGCGAAAGCCGGCCCGATAAGTTCGACCAAGCGCGTGAGCGTGATGGCAGGGAGTTCAAGGCTGGGTAGGCCGCGAGGAATCTCGCCAAACATTGAGCCGATGGTAGCTACGCTTTCGAAGCCGAATGCGGCCTGGATTGCCGTCATGACAACCAGCGCCACGAGTGGCCCAGGCACACGCGCGAAACGCGGCACCTTGGACGTAAAGATGACCAGCAGCAGCGACACCACACCGATCAGCGTAGTGACCGGATCCAGTTGCGGCAGTGCCTGCAGCAGCCCCCAGAGCTTCTGATGGAAGTGCTCGCCCTGCACGGCCGGCAGACCAAAAAAAGACTGCCACTGCCCCACCCAGATGATGATGCCAATGCCGGCTGTAAACCCTGCGATGACCGGCAGGGGGATGAAGCGGATAACCGCGCCGAGCCGCGCCAAGCCGAACAGCAGCAGAATGACACCTGCCATCAGTGTGGCGACCTGCAAGCCGTCGACGCCATGGCGGGCGACGATGTCGGCGAGAATTACGATAAACGCGCCGGTTGGGCCCGCAATTTGCACACGACTACCGCCGAACAGCGACACTGCAATACCGGCGACAATGGCGGTGTACAAGCCCTGTTCGGGCTTGACGCCCGAGGCAATGGCAAAGGCCATGGCCAGCGGCAGCGCCACCACACCCACAATAATGCCGGCAACGATATTGGCCGGCCAATGCTTGCGAGCCAGCAAACCGGCCCGCTTTGCTTCCAGAAACGCGATCATCCCAGCACCAAAGGGTAATGTCATGCAGATTTGATTATAATCTCATGCACACACCGCCAGCGATCGGCCCGGCGTTGGTGTGGCGGGCACGCCACTTGCTGTGAACGGCGGGCACGTTTATCGCAACAAACCGGGAGTTCGCATGGCTACTCTTTTCAGCGACAGGTACCTCGCCGAGCGGCATCGCCGGCGCATGGGCCGCGACATTCAGAAGCTGATCGCCACATCGGAAGACCTGCTGCACACTACTGCGTCATACAGCGGCGCGGAGGTTCAGCAGGCCCGCCACCGTCTCAAGCAGCAACTGGATGCCGCCCGCGACGGCATCGACGACTGGCGGGCAAGCGCCAGCCAGGCCATGCATCGTGGCTATGACTGCACCGAAGAATATGTGCGCGGCCATCCATGGCAAGCGGCCGGCTTGGCATTGGGGCTGGCAGCCATCATTGCGGCAGCCATCGCCTGCAGCTCACGCCGCTAACAGGCACATAGAAAAAACGGCGCGCCCGTGCTCAGTAACATGAGCGCGGTCGCGCCGTCAGGCGTTTTCTGTGGACTAGGCCGCCAAAGCGCACACGGGCTGCACTGCCTTGGGGCGAGGGCCGGCGCGTGCCCGCAGGCACCGCCTCGGCCGTCAGCCTGCTTTTCAGGCCGACTGCGACTCCACCTCGGCGCGGGCGTTGCTAGCCTTGCGGCTTGCAATCAAGCGACCCAGGCCGATGACTACCAAAGCACCGATGATTTCAGCACCAATTTTCACCGTTGTGGTGGGCTCACCGAACTTCTCGACCACAAACACATCAGTCACCAGCATGCCACCGGCAATCCAGCCCAACAGGCCTGCGCCGAAGGTAACGGCCATGGGGAAGCGGTCGATCAGCTTGAGTACCAGCGTGCTGCCCCAGATGATGATGGGTACACTCACGACCAGGCCGAAGATAACCAGGCCCAGTTGATGCGCAGGATCCGCATTCTGAGCAGCGCCTGCAATCGCGATCACGTTGTCCAGACTCATGACAAAGTCGGCCACGATAATGGTCTTGACCGCGGCAAATATCGACGCACTGCTCTGGATCTTGCCATGTGCATCATCCTCAGGCACCAGGAGCTTGACGCCGATCCACACCAGTAGCAGGCCACCCACCACTTTCAGGAATGGGATGCCGAGCAAGGTCAGGGCAAAAGCGATCAGCGCTACCCGCAGGCCGATCGCGCCGGCGGTACCCCACAGAATGCCCTGCATGCGCTTACGTGGTTCGAGGTTGCGGCAGGCCAGCGCGATCACGACCGCGTTGTCGCCACCAAGCAGGATGTCGATCAGGATGATCTGAAACACCGCCGCCCAGCTCATGGTCTGCAAAAATTCAATCATGTGTAATCCTCATGGCAATTCGTAATGTATGGAATGAGGACCAGAAAAGGAAAAGGCCTGGTCCGGAAGGACAAGGCCTGTTCTGCTGGCGGAGAACGCACCTTGCCCTTTGATTGGCAAGGTCTTGCTTGCAGCATAGTGGCATGCTGCCCGCGCACCGGGCGCCCGATGATGAAACAGGCGTACCGTAATGACGATGCGGCGGTGAGAAAGCTACTCCCCTTGATCTGGGGTAATGTAAAGGCTGGCACTGATTCATGTCAAGAAAAAAGTGCTGCTGGAAAACACCTACTTCAAGCCTAGTTTGCGTGCCAATTTATGTAGATTGCTGGCGTCCAGATCGAGCTGCCGCGCGGCGGCAGCCCAGTTGCCATTTTCCTTGGCCAGCGCCCGTCGCACCGCGGCCCTCTGGAACTCGTCGGTGGCGGCGCGCAGTGACACGGGTGCCGGGGGCTCCGAAACCACACCGCCAAAGGCGGGCGCAAAAGCGGCTTCAGTACCCTCAAATGCATTGCCATAGAAAGGCTCAACGGCATAGAGATCGTCGTCGCCGGGCAGCACGGGAGTTGCGGACGGAGGCTCGGATACCGGCAGCCCCGGGGAGCCGGACCACTCACCCTGTAGAGCGGCATCGTGCGGAGCCGAAAGCAAAACGCCACCTGGATCGCCCGGCCGCAACGCAACATCGAGGTCTAGCAGTTCGGGGCCCAGGGTGAGGATTTGGTCGCGCGACCCGCCACGACTAAGGATCTTGAGCGCCGCCCGGCTGATAACGTGTTCAAGTTCGCGCACATTGCCCGGCCACGCATAACCCATAAGCGCCTTTTCGGCTGAATAAGACAGGCGCAGCCCGCGCAGCCCCAAGCGCGCGCGGTTGAATTCGAGAAAGTGGCCGGCTAGCAGCAGGATGTCGCGGCCGCGCTCGCGCAGCGGCGGAATAGGCACTGGATAGACCGACAGACGGTGGTAAAGATCGGCGCGGAAGTGACCGTCGAGCGTGTTCTGCTTGAGATCGCGGTTGGTGGCGGCGATGATGCGCACGTCAGTCTTTATGATGTTGTCGGCACCCAGGCGCTGGATTTCGCCATTTTGCAGCGCGCGCAGCAACTTGGCCTGAATGCTGAGCGGGAGCTCGCCGACCTCATCCAGAAACAGCGTGCCGCCTTTGGCGGCTTCGAAGCGGCCGGCGCGATCATTGGTAGCACCCGAGAATGCACCTTTGACATGCCCGAATAACTCGCTTTCAGCCAAGGACTCGGGCAGCGCCGCGCAATTGACGTGCACCATGGGCTTGCCGCTGCGCCGGGAACGCCGGTGCAACCGACGGGCGAATAATTCTTTACCCACGCCTGTTTCGCCCAGCAGCAGCACCGGCAGATCAGAATCTGCCACCACGTCCAGCTCGTGCAGCAGGCGTTCGATCGCGGAGCTGGAGCCCAGGATTTCACTCTGGTCGACGATGAGCTGCTCGCCACTGGGCGTACTGCCCAACTGGCGAAGATTGCGATTTTCACGCTCGAGCGCGGTAATACGGATGGCGGCCTCCAGCACCAGCGCCTGACGATGCAAGCGCGCCCGGGCGGCTGCGTCGAAAGTACCCATGCGCAGGGCATCCATGGTAATGGCACCCCACAAGCGCCCTTCTGTATAGAGGCTCATGCCAACGCAATCGTGCACCGGCAGGGGCTCGCCCTTTTTGTCATCCAGCAGGCCATCGTAGGGATCAGGCAACATACTGGCCGGATCGAACCAGGTAGGCTCGCGGCGCGAAAGAATGGTGGCAAAGCGCGGATGCTGGGCAACCACGAAACGACGTCCCATGGCCTCGTGCGCCAACCCCGATGCGGCCACCACCCGCAGGCTGTCGCCTTCGAGCGCAAGCAAACCCACAGCATCGCACTGAAACTGCTCGCGCATCACGTGTACGGCGCGTTGCAGCCTGACAGCGTTGGGAAGGTCATTGACAAGATCGGCAAGAAGGATTTGTTCCATGGGTTTATTTTACCCTTAGTACGGTACAAATAACCATATTCATGAATGGTAAAAAATACCCGTACTGGATTACCCCATGTAAAAACAAGGGCTTTTGAATTGGCACGAACATTGCTTTAACGCGGATGTCACCTCGCGTTCCAGATGGAGAAGCCCATGGACACCGTATTAACCAGCCAGCCCGGCGATGTGGACTGGCGGCGGGTACCGGCAACGGACCTGATTGATTTTATCGTCGCAACTTACCACATGCCGCACCGGGCGCAATTGCCCGAGCTGGTGCAGCTTGCCCGGCGGGTTGAGCTCGTGCATGCGGGCAAGCCCGGCTGTCCTTCTGGGCTCGCAGACGAGCTGGAATCCTTTCACCAGGAGCTGGAAAGCCATATGACCAAAGAGGAACGGGTTCTGTTCCCGATGCTGGCGCAGGGCTTGACGCTTCAGGCGCGCGCCCCGGTATCCGTTATGCGCTACGAGCACACCCAGCACGAGGAAGTGCTGGCCCTGTTGTCGCGCCTGACGCAGGGCATGGTCGTGCCTGAAGGCGCCTGCTCCACCTGGGAAACGCTTTACGAAAAACTACGCCAGTTCAGCGAAGCGCTGACCCGGCATATCCAACTCGAGAACGACGTGCTGTTTTCGCTTGATTCAGTTGCATCAGAAGGAGCGCATAATGCGTGAATATAAGAAGTTATGGTGGCTATTGCTGGTTGTACTGGCAATTACATTTGGCATATTGGGATGGAGCGGGGTCGAGATCTACCGCCAAGTGCCACCCATCCCTCAAAAAGTCGTCACTCAGTCAGGCAAGGTCCTGATGACGCAGACTGACATTCTGGACGGCCAGACCGCTTGGCAAAGCACAGGCGGCATGCAGGTTGGCTCGCTTTTCGGCCACGGCGCCTACCAGGCGCCCGACTGGACCGCAGACTGGCTGCACCGCGAAGCGCTGGCTTGGCTCGAGCTGGGCGCCAAAGAAAAAGGCGCTGCGTCGTTCGCCGATCTGGACGCCAGCGCGCAAGCCACGCTCAAGTCCGCACTGCGCGATGAATACCGCCTCAACACACTCGACCCGGCCACCGGCGTCGTCACTGTAAGCGATCGGCGGGCACAAGCGATCGCCGATACAGGCTCGTATTACATCGAGTTGTACGGCGACAATCCTGACTTCCGCAAAACGCGCGCCAACTTCGCCATGAAGGAAGGCACGCTGCCTAGCCTGGAGCGTCGTCAGGACTTGGCCAATTTTTACTTCTGGACTGCCTGGGCCGCGACCACTGAGCGCCCCAATTCTTCGGTCACGTATACCAATAACTGGCCGCATGAGCCGCTGGTGGACAACCACCCGTCCACCGCCAACGTTGTATGGTCCATCGTGAGTGTGGTCGTGCTGCTGGCCGGCATCGCCTTCCTGGTATGGGGATGGGCCTTCCTGCACAAGGACCACCCCGAACCCGAGGTGCCTGCCCGCGATCCGCTGACGCTGGTCGGCCTCACGCCGTCACAGCGCTCGTTGGGCAAGTACCTGTTCCTGGTCGTGGCACTGTTGATGTTCCAGGTGCTGCTGGGCGGGTTTACTGCGCACTATACCGTCGAAGGTCAAACGTTCTACGGCATCGACGTGTCGCAATGGTTCCCCTACTCGCTGACGCGTACGTGGCACCTGCAGACGGCACTGTTCTGGATCGCCACGGGCTTCCTGGCCGCAGGCCTGTATCTCGCTCCCATTATCAATGGCGGCAAGGATCCTAAATACCAAAAACTCGGTGTGGACGTGCTCTTCTGGGCGCTGGTGGTGCTGGTCGTCGGCTCCTATGTCGGCAACTTCCTGGCCATCAAACACATCATGCCCGCATCGCTGAACTTCTGGCTTGGCCACCAAGGGTATGAATACCTGGAACTGGGCCGCATCTGGCAGATCGTGAAGTTCCTGGGCCTGGCTTTCTGGCTGGTGCTGATGCTGCGCGGTATGCTGCCCGCCTTCAAGAAGGAAGGCGACAAGAACCTGCTCGCTCTGCTGGCTGCATCGACCATCGCCATTGGCCTGTTCTACGGTACTGGTTTGTTCTACGGCGAGCGCACTCACATCACCATCATGGAATACTGGCGTTGGTGGGTGGTTCACCTGTGGGTCGAAGGCTTCTTCGAAGTATTCGCCACTACGGCCTTGGCCTTCATCTTCTCGTCGATGGGTCTGGTCTCCAAGCGCGGCGCAACCATCGCCAGCCTGGCTTCGGCCTCGCTCTTCATGCTGGGCGGTGTTCCCGGTACGCTGCACCACCTGTATTTTGCAGGCACCACCACCCCCGTCATGGCCATTGGCGCAAGCTTCAGCGCGCTTGAAGTCGTGCCCCTGATCGTGCTGGGCCACGAAGCCTGGGAAAACTGGCGCCTGAAGCATCGCGCCCCATGGATGGAAGCCGTCAAGTGGCCGCTCATGTGCTTTGTCGCGGTGGCGTTCTGGAACATGCTGGGCGCCGGTGTATTCGGCTTCATGGTCAACCCGCCGATCTCGCTGTACTACATCCAGGGCCTGAACACTACACCTGTGCACGCACACGCCGCACTGTTCGGGGTCTATGGCTTCCTGGCCATCGGCTTCACCCTGCTGGTTCTGCGCTACATCGTTCCGGGCTTCCAGTTCAACGAAAAACTCATGCGTACCGGCTTCTGGGCAATGAACATCGGCCTGGTTCTGATGATCGCCACCAGCCTGCTGCCTATCGGTATCCTGCAGTTCATGGCCAGCGTGACAGAGGGCACCTGGTACGCCCGCAGCGAAGAGTTCATGCAGCAGCCCCTACTGCATACCCTGCGCTGGGTGCGCACCTTTGGTGATATCGTGTTCATCGTCGGCTGCTTCTCGGTGTTCTGGCAGGTTGTGCAGGGTGTCATCCTGCGCAAAGGCCGCAGCGCCGCCGTCGGCTACGGTGCCACCGCCGCCGCCGAATAAAGCAATCCCCAAGACCGACGCGCCCCAACAGGTGGCGCGCCGGGCAGGACAAAACGCCGCACGTGCGGCGTTTTTTTATTACAGCGGGAAATGAAGCAGGTAAAACGCGGCCAGCAGCGCTTGAGCTTTAGCCGGAAAAGCCGCCGCCATCCAGAAAGGCGCGTTCGTCTGCGGTGGTGATCCGCCCCATCAAGAGGTTGCGATGCGGGAAACGCCCGAAGCGCTCGATGATCTGGCAGTGTTCAGTGGCAAAACGCAGGTTTTCGGGGCTGTAGCGGCGATAGAGTTCGACGCCATAGCGCTGGTCTGACAACGACTCCGCATGAATGAAGGGCACACAGAAAAACAGGGCGAGAGCGGGATCAACGCGTTCAGGATAGCCGGCGGCGATTGCCGCCCGCGCATAATGGCGGGCCAGCCCGTCGGTGGCGAACATGTGCGGCGTATCGCGAAAGGCATTGCGGGGGAATTGATCGAGCAACAGCACCAGCGCCAGTGCGCCACTGGGGCTGCCGGCCCAGCCATCGAGCGCCCGGCGTGCAGCCAGCCAGTGCTGCGTTAAAAAGCGGCTGCGGAATTCGGCGTCAAAGCCTTGGTCTTTGCTAAACCATGCCTTGGGGCCAGCCTCCGACCAAAAATCGACGACGGCCTGAGCCTGATCCAGGCCCAGCGCCTGCACGTTGTCGATGTTGTCAATTGCCTCCATGTGATGCTCCCTGGCAGTGTGAAATCAGCGCGACGGTCGCCGCCGCGCGTACGATCAGCGACCCGCCGCGCGTGCGCTGATGCCGCCGGCGATGCCCATATTGGATTTGGGGAAATCGGTCAGGCGGACCCGCACCTCGGTTTCGGGCAAACCGGTAACATCGCTGCCAGCCCTGCTGAGTGCGGCAATCAGGGCGTCTTTCTGGGCTTCGGTGCGCCCTTCGATCAGGTCGACCTCGAACATGCAGGCATCGGTGCCGAATTTGCCCGCGTTGAGGTATGCCTCTTCGGGCAGGTTATGGAACATGACGCGCACGGAAGATAACGGCGCGCCAATGCTTTCGACCACAGCATCGCTGGCTCGCTGCAACAACTGTTTTTTGACGTCGACAGGGAGGTGCTGGCTGGCGGAAATAGTAACGTACGGCATGTATGTCTCGCTTCAGGTGTTGTGGATACGGTTGTGTGCAATTGGCAAGGATAACCACGAACGATTATCACCGTGATGTGCTGTGGCACACAAGACGGCGTACACTGTCACCGCCTGTTTTTGATCTTTTCCGCAAACCGCAACACATCCCATGAACTATCTACTGATCAAGCATATCCACATGACAGCCGCAGGGCTGAGCATTCTTCTATTTGTGATCCGCGCGTATTGGTCCATCACATCATCGGGCCTTCTACAGGCCCGCCTGGTGAAGATCCTGCCACATATCGTCGACACGGTGCTACTGGTGGCGGGTGTAACGCTAGCCGCCATATTGGGGCCGGAGCAGCCCTGGATCCTGGCTAAGATCATCGGCGTGCTGGTCTACATCGGCGTGGGTACAGTCGCCATCAAGCGCGGCCGCACACCCATGACGCGCGCCATCGCGGCGCTGTTCGCTATTGCCATCTTTGTATATATCGTAGGCATCGCCCTGAGCCACAGCCCCGCGTCCTGGTTCGCATGATGCCCGCAGGAGGCGGCGCCAGGCGGCCGTCAATGGCCGCCTTCGGTGCGCCCTCTTGCCGAACGCCGTCGGCGCGCGGCATTGTGCCCTACCAATTGCCCATTAGCATCTGCACGACCAGGCTGCTTCCAGCCACCGACAGCCACACGCCCAGACCCAGCAATACCGGGCGAGCGCCAGCCGTGGCCATGCGGCGCAGGTCGGACGACAGGCCGATGGCGGTAAGGGCCACCACTATCAGGAACTGGGCCAGCAGGTGCAGGCTGCTGTTGAGGGCTTCCGGGATCAGCCCCGTGGAGCGCAGCGCCGAAGCCACCAGAAACCACAAGATGAACCAGGGGAAGATGCGAGCAAGGCTGAAGCCTTGCGCGCCCTGCTTTTTCTCGCGCCACGCCACAACCACAGCCAGCACCAGACACACCGGGATGATCAGGGTGGCGCGTGTCAGTTTGACGATGGTTGCTGCATCGCCTGCCGCCACGCTGTAGCTATAGCCTGCCGCCACGACAGACGACGTGTCGTTGATCGCAGTACCCGCCCATAAGCCAAAGCCCGCATCCGACATGCCAAGTATGTGGCCCAGCGCCGGGAAGGTCAGCACCGCAACAATATTGAAGATAAAAATAGTAGAAATCGCGAAAGCGGTTTCGTGATCATCGGGCTTGATAATGGGGGTGACCGCCGCAATGGCGGAGCCGCCACAGATCGCCGTGCCAACACCGATCAGCGTTTTCAGGCGTGAGGCCACACCCAACCAGCGGCCAAGCAGCCAAGCCGATACAAATGCGGCCATCATGGTGATCAGTGTGACCCAGAGAGACTCCAGGCCAGTGCGCGCCACCTGCTGGATGCTCAGGCCGAAGCCCAGCGCAATAATGGACCATTGCAGCACTTGCTTGGAGGCAAATTTCAGCCCCGGGGCGAAAACCGGCCCCACCCCGACGGTATTGCGCAAGGCCATGCCGATCAGGATGCCGAATACAGGCCCGCCGATCAAGGGCATCCATTTGCCCAACCCCATTGCTACGATACCCACGGCGACGGCCAGTGCCAAACCATATAGCGGCGAAGGAGAACGCGGCGCCGCATGATGCCGCGCCCGCTTGGCATGAGTACCGGTTTTGGTGCCGGGAAGCAATGAATGAGCGGTTGAACCCTGATTGGCCATCACCTACCCCCTTTTGTTTCAATTTAATTAATTACTGGAAGTAATTTTAGGGAGCCATAGAATATAAATAAATTCACTAATATTTAATTGTCGTATAAGATTTATTGATGCTTGGAATCAGTATCCGCCAACTCGAGGTCTTTGTCGCCATCGCCGCCGCCGGGAGCGTAAAGGGCGCTGCCGACCGTTTGTTTGTCACCCAGCCTGCAGTCAGCATGGCACTGGCCGAGCTCGAGCGGCAATTGGGCGGCCAATTGTTCGACCGCGAACGCGGCCGCCTGCACTTGAGCCCGCGCGGCAAAGAAGCGCTGCCGCTGGCGCAGGAAATCATCGAGCGCATCAACGAACTGCAGCGTCGCTCGCAACACGGGCCGCAGGCTTTGACCGGCGAACTACGCGTGGGCGCCAGCAATACGGTCGGCAACTATATGGTGGGCGAGCTTCTCGGCCCCTTCATTGCGCGCCATCCGCAGGTCTCGCTCCATGTCAGCGTCGAAAATACCGCACGCATCGCTGCGGGGCTGATCGAACACAATCTGGATGTAGGCTGCATCGAGGGGCCGGTCAACCATCCTCAACTCGAAACATTTGCCTGGCGCGACGATGAGCTTGTTGTGTGTGCATCGCCCGCGCACCCACTTGCCCGCCGGGCGACGCTCAAGCCCAGCCACTTCGAGGGTGCGCAGTGGATTCTGCGGGAAAGCGGCTCCGCCATGCGCACCCAGGCGGAACGGGCGCTGGCCTCGCTGCCTCAGGGCGTGATCGTGCTGGAACTTGGTCAGGTCGAAGCGATCAAACAGGCCGTCATTGCCGGCCTGGGCATTGCCTGCCTACCGCGCGCGGCCGCCCGGGATTCAGTGGCTGCTGGCCGCCTGCAGATTCTGGACACTCCTTACCTGGACTTGCGCCGGCGCTTGTCGTTGGTGCTGCATAAATCACGGTATCGCGGTGCCCTGATCGAAGCCTTTCTTGAAAGCCTGCTTGGCAACCTGGAGGGCGATTAAGCCCCTCTACCCCCGCGGCTTGTTGCGCAGCCGGCCCAGCGCCACAGCACCGACCAATGTAAACGCCGTTCCCAGCAGTTGCAGGCTGGTGATAGGTTCGCCCAGCATCCATGCAGCCAGAAACAACACCGATACCGGCCCCAGCAAACCAAGCTGAGCCGTGAGCGGCGCGCCGATGCGTGCCACCGCCCACATGATCATAAAGGTCGGCAACACGGTGTTGACCACTGCGTGAAGCAAGGACAATTCATAAACCGGTAAAGGTTGTGCGAGGCCCTGCAGCCCATGTACAACCAGAAAGTGCGCCATCGCGATGAGCGCCGACACCGACATGGCGTATGCCGCCAGGCGCGTCGCGCCAACGCGCTTGATGAGTTCGCCCGAGCCGATCAGATAACAGGCGTAAGAAAATGCGGAGCCAAGCACGAAGGCGGACCCGATCATGACGCCCCCTCCGCTGAAGGAGAGATCCTGCAAAAAGACGAAGACCACCCCGAGATACGACAGCCCCAGTGCCAGCCACTGAGAGGGAAGAATGGCTCGTTTAAGCAGAATGGCAGACAGCAGCAGGACAAAGGTAGGCGACAGAAAGAGGATTAAGCGTTCCAAGCCCGCGGAAATGTATTGCAGGCCAAGGAAATCCAGAAAACTGGACAGGTAATATCCAATAAAACCCAGGAACACGATCTGCAAGCGTTCGCGGCGCGTGAGCACAGGCAGAAGGCCCTGCCTGGCCTGTCGCGCCTGGTACCACGCGATCGCGGCATAGAACGGCAACGACAACATCATGCGAAAGCCAATGATGGTGAGCGCATCGACACCATAACGGTACGTGAGCTTGACGACGATCGCCTTCGCGGAAAACAGGACGGCACCCAGGCCAGCCAGCGCGTATCCCATCCAAAAGATGTTGGCAGCGGACGAATGAGCGGCGGGCGAACTGCCTGCGGATATGGAGGAGGCTGGCGACTCGGGGGATGGCGTCACGCCGGACGTCGAATCTTTCATGGACATTGGTTTGACTGGCCGCGCACCTGAGGCGGCAATGTCTGCATTTTGCCCGAACACCGGGCCGGGCGCTAAGTGTTTGCATGATCAGTAACTGTGGATGCAGAAAACTCACCGACATTGACGGTAAAATTGGCGTCATGAGCGATTCGCGCACATCACCCGCACGCCCTGGCGCAGTCAAGCCCCGCCGGCGCAAGCCCGCCACAGGCACGCAGGCATCCGCCCGCAGCGGTACGGCGGCCGATGCACCGCCCACGCGGCAACCACCGGTATCCACGGTCTACGTAGGCACCGCGGCGGCGCTTGCACCGCCGGCAAACCTCGGCTATCTCATCAAGCAGCTGCACTCCTCGCTTACCCGGATGATGGACCAGCGTATGGCGCCGCTGGGCCTTACAGCGGTGCAATGGCGCCCGCTCGTCCTGATCCGCTACCGCAACATCAATACGCCTGCGGAGCTTTCCCGCAGCACGCACATCGATACCGGCGCCATGACACGAGCACTTGACCGCCTGGAAGCCAAGCATTTCATCCGCCGTCAACGCTGCCCCGACGACCGGCGTGTTGTACGCGTGGAACTCACCGACGCCGGCAATGCGGTTGCAGAACACATCCTGCCCGTGGTTGCTGATACCTTGAACACGCATCTGCAAGGTTTTAGCCACGAAGAGGTCGACACCCTTGTCGGCCTGATCCAACGCATGCTGACCAATGGCGGCATGCCGCTGGAGCCATGCGGCACCGCACCGGGTGGCGATCCAGCGGATTGCCCGGCCTGAACGATTACTTGCTTGCATAGAAAAAACGCTCGCTTTTATAATCACTGCCTAGGCAGTAACGTACTAGGCAGCTTTATTCAGCCAACTGTCAGCTACGCTTACGCAGCCATATCGCCAAGTGATAGACATGAAAGCCATCCTTCCCCTTCTTCTGGCCGCCACCTTGTCGGGGTGCGCGGCCATATCGCCTGGACCGGCGGGCACCGCACAACTGGAGGCCGCTCGCCTAGGCCTACAGGACAGCACCATACAATGGCCTGCCGAACGGTGGTGGCACCGCTACGGCGACACCCAACTGGGGCAGTTGATCGACGAAGCACTGGCCGGCCATCCCTCCATGGATGCCGCCCGCGCACGCGTCGACGCCGCCAATGCCACCGTGCGCGGGGCGCGGGCAGTGCAGTTGCCCCAAGCAAATGCCAGTTTCTCCGCTACCCGCCAACGCTTCTCCAGCAATTACATCTACCCGCCGCCATTTGGCGGATCCATGCAAACCGAAGCCAATCTGCGCGTGGACCTGAGCTTCGACTTAGACTTGTGGGGCCGCAACCGCGCCCACTACGCAGCAGCGGTGTCGTCGGCTGCCGCCGCACAGGCCGATGCACAACTCGCCCGCAACACCCTGGTCTATGGGGTGATCCAAAGTTATTACAATCTGCAGAATGCCTTGGCGCAGCAAGATGTTCTGGGCCGCATCGTCTCGCAGCAGCAGGATGTACTCGACATCACCCGCCAGCGCGCCCGCGCCGGTCTGGATACGCAGATCGAAGTCAAACAGGCTGCCGCTGCCGTCTCGGCGGCACGCGTGCAGTTGAGCCAAGCCGCCACCAATGCCACGCTGCTGCGCAATCAACTCGCCGCGCTGACAGGCGCCGGGCCACAGCGCGGCGCAAGCATCCAGGCGGTCAAGCTTGCCTCTCCACCTTCCGGTACACCGGCGTTGCTGCCGTTGGCCTTGCTCGCGCGGCGGCCCGATATCGTGGCCGCCCGCGAACGGGCGACGGCCGCCGACAGCCAGGTTTCCGCCGCCAAGGCTGATTTCTATCCCAACGTCAACCTGGCTGCGTTCGCGGGCTTCATGTCTCTGGGGTTGTCCAATCTGATCGAGGGCGCGAGCAAAACCTACGGTGTCGGCCCCGTGATCACACTCCCCCTCTTTCACGGAGGCGCGCTGAACGCCCAGTTGGACAGTCGTCGCGCGGACCGCGAGTTGGCCATCACGGACTACAACCAGACGCTGCTGGGCGCCGTCCGCGAAGTCGCCGACGCGACAGCATCCATCCAGGCATTGCGCCAGCAGGCTGTGGACCAAAGCGCCAGTTTGCAGGCCATCACGTCGGCGTATGGGCTGGCTGTCGACCGCTACAAGTCTGGCCTGGGCAACTTCATCCAAGTGCTGCTGGCGCAGAACGAGGTCCAGAAGCAGGCACTGCTGGATACCGACTTGCGCGCCCGCGCTTATATCCTTGACGCACAACTGGCCACTGCTCTAGGCGGCGGTTACGTCGAACCCGCGACGCATTGAATCACGAAGAGATATCCATGAGTACCGCAACCAAACCGGCCAATCTCCGCAAAACGCTGCTGATCGCTGCCACTCTGTTCTTTATCGCCGCCGGCATCATTTACAGCGTCTGGTGGATGCTGTTCGCCTCTCATTACGAAGACACGGACAATGCCTATGTGCACGGCAACCTGGTGCAAGTCACTTCGCAGATCCCAGGCACCGTCGTGGCTATTACCGCCGATGAAACGGACACCGTGAGCCGGGGCACACCGCTTATCAAATTAGATCCCAGCGACACCCGCATCGCCTTGGAGCAGGCTCGCGCCGCCCTGGGCCAGGCAGTACGCCAGACGCGTACGATTTTCGTGCAGAACCAGGCACTGGAAGCCGACATCGGCGTGCGCACAGCAGATATCGAACGTGCCCGCGCTGAGCTGGAAAAAGCACAGAGCGATCTCAAGCGCCGCCAGGCGCTTGCCCGCTCGGGCGGTGTGAGTGGCGAGGAAATCCTCCATGCACAGACTGCCGTCAAAGCGGCGCGCTCTGGACTGGCGCAGGCTGAAGCCGCGCTGGCGGTGGCCCGCGCACGGCGTGACACCAATCTGGCGTTAACCGCCAATACGACTGTTGCCGCGCACCCTGATGTACAGCTGGCCGCCGACAAACTCCGCCAAGCATGGCTGGCGGCGAGTCGCGCCAGCATCCCGGCGCCGGTGGATGGCATGGTGGCCCAGCGCGCAGTACAGGTCGGCCAGCATGTAGCGCCGGGAATGCCGCTGATGACCATCGTGCCGCTGAATCATTTATGGGTAGAGGCCAACTTCAAGGAAGGCCAATTACGCGAGATGAAGCCCGGGCAGTCGGCCACACTGACGGCTGACCTGTATGGTGGAAAGATTGTGTACCACGGCTATGTGCAGGGCCTTGCGGCGGGAAGTGGTGCAGCGTTTGCGCTACTGCCGGCACAGAACGCCAGTGGCAACTGGATCAAAGTGGTGCAGCGCGTGCCGGTGCGCATCCTGCTGGACGCCAAGGAACTGGCCGAGCATCCGCTTCGCGTCGGCCTTTCCATGCACGTAAAGGTGGACCTAAGTGAGCCGACAGCGGAGAACGTGCGTAAAGTTGCCGAAGGCGCTAAGTCGCACCTGAGCACCAGCGTGTTCAGCGACGCGGACGCCAAGGTCGACACCGAAATCGCCCGGATCATCCGGGAAAACGCCGCGTACTAATCATGGCCGATACCGATCCGCTCGACAGCAGCGACCAACGCCCCGCGCCAGCACACTACCCCCCGCTGGAGGGGCGCGCCCGCACCATTGGCACCGTCGCCCTGTCGGCGGCCGTCTTCATGAATGTGCTGGATTCGTCGATCGCCAACGTGTCCATTCCAACGATCGCGGGCGACTTGGGCGTCAGTGCCACACAGGGCACATGGGTCATCACCTCGTTTGCGGTGGCTAACGCCATCACGGTCCCGCTCACCGGATGGCTCACGCAGCGCTTCGGCCAAGTACGGCTGTTTGTGTTGTCGGTCCTGCTGTTCGTCGTGTCGTCGTGGCTGTGCGGGTTTTCGTGGTCGCTTGAGTCTTTGGTGGCCTTCCGCGTCCTGCAGGGCGCGGTCGCGGGGCCTATGATTCCACTTTCGCAATCCCTGATGTTGGCCTCCTACCCCAAAGAGAAAGCCGGGATGGCGCTCGCGCTATGGTCAATGACGATCCTGGTCGGGCCGGTGGCGGGCCCGCTGCTGGGCGGCTGGATTTCCGACAACTACAGCTGGCCGTGGATTTTCTACATCAATGTGCCGGTCGGGTTGCTGGCCGGCTGGGCAACCTGGCAGGTATACAAGGACCGCGAGTCCACGCGCGCCCGTCTGCCAATTGACCTCGTTGGCCTGGGGCTGCTGGTCCTGTGGGTCGGTGCACTACAGTTGATGTTGGACAAGGGCAAGGAGCTGGACTGGTTCGCCAGTAATGAAATCGTCATCATGGGCATCGTGGCGGTGATCGCCTTCGTGTTCTTCATTATCTGGGAATTGACGGCCGACCATCCAATCGTGGATCTGACGCTGTTCAAATATCGAAACTTCAGCGCCGGCGTGGTCACGATATCCGTGGGATACGGGGTGTTCTTCGGCACCGTGGTGCTGCTGCCTCTGTGGATGCAAAACACCCTCGGCTATACAGCCACCGACGCCGGCATCGCATCGGCGCCGGTGGGCATACTGGCCATCATCATTTCCCCCATCGTGGGCAAGCTGCTGGCCAAGCACGATCCGCGATATATCGCCACTTTCGCTTTCCTGGTGTTCTCACTGATCAGCTTTATGCGGGCGCGGTTCAGCACCGATGTAGACATCTACACCATCATGCTGCCGACCTTCATCCAGGGCGCCGCAATGGCAACCTTTTTCATCCCGCTGACCACAGTCACGCTGTCGGGCCTGGATCCGCATCGCATCCCGGCAGCCGCGGGGCTGTCCAACTTTGTACGGCTATTATTCGGCGCGTTCGGCACCTCGATCACCACGACGCTGTGGGACAACCGCGCGAGCCTGCACCACGCCCAGTTGGCCGAACTGGCGCGGCCCGGCGAACCCGCCTTTGACGCCATGTCGGCCCAACTGCAGCAGCGCGGCATGGGCCTGAACGAGATTTCCATGTTGCTTGACCGACTGGTCAACCAGCAGGCCTATACGCTGTCGGCATTGGATATTTTCTACGCCTCAGGCATTCTGTTTTTGGTAATGATCGGCCTCATCTGGATCTGCCGCCCGGCTTCGCACAAGCGAACGGCCGGCCCGGACGCAAGCGCGGGCGCACACTGAGGGCGTGGCACGTCACTTGCTTGCAAGGGGCAAGGGCAACCGCGCAGCATCGGCTGCCCGCCTGTTCAATACCAGACAAGGAACACCATGAGCATAAAATCCAGTACCGGGGCCGGGCACGGCCCCATTGATGTCAAGGCCATCCGCGAGGCCGCACGCAATCTGGAGGAAGGGGCCATTGCCTCCGGCTACAAAGGAAATCGAAAAGAAATCGTCGGCATGCTTAACGATGCACTGGCGACGGAATTGGTCTGTGTGATGCGCTACCGGCGCCACTATTACACGGCGAGCGGGCTGAACAATGAGTCTGTCAAGGCAGAGTTCCTGGAACATGCCCAACAAGAAGAAGCGCATGCCAGCCGAATCGCGGAGCGAATTGTGCAATTAAATGGCATGCCTGATTTCAACCCATCGACCTTGACAGCCCGCAGCCATGCCGAATATGACGACTGCACGGACACCAAAGACATGATCCGGGCCAACCTGATCGCCGAACGTGTTGCGATCGAGTCGTATCGCCAGATGATCGAGCGTATCGGCGATAGCGACCCCACAACCCGACAGATGCTGGTCGAGATCATGGCGGTCGAGGAAGAGCACGCCGACGACATGAAAGACCTGCTCGGCCTCTAGGTGCCAGCCCCGCCCGGCAAACCGCCGGCGGAAACGTACTGTTCGTAGCCCTTGCGGCGCAGCGCGCATGCCGGGCACTCGCCGCAGCCGTAACCCCAGTCGTGCAGCTGGCTGCGCTCGCCCAGATAGCAGGTATGGGTATCGTGCCGGATCAGCTCTACCAATGCCTGGCCGCCCAGATCGCTGGCCAACTGCCAGGTCTCGCGCTTGTCCAGCCACATCAGCGGCGTCTCGACCACCATGGGCGCATCCAGGCCCAAGCTCAGCGCCACCTGTGTCGCTTTCAGGGTGTTGTCGCGGCAATCAGGGTAGCCTGAATAGTCGGTTTCGCACATACCGCCCACAAGCACCTGCAAGCCGCGCCGGTAGGCAATCGTAGCCGCAAGCGTAAAGAACAGCAGGTTGCGGCCCGGTACAAAGGTATCCGGCAGGCCGTTTTCGCGAAAAGCAATGGCTTTCTCGCGCGTGAGCGAGGTTTCGCTGATTTGCCCTAGTATGGAAAGATCGAGCATGTGGTCGTCGCCGAGCCGCGCGCCCCAGGCCGGGAACCGCTGGCGCAAGCGCGACAGCACGGTTTGCCTGCAATCAAGCTCGATGGCATGGCGCTGGCCGTAGTCGAAGCCAATGGTTTCGACGTGCGTGTAGCGATCCAGCGCCCACGCAAGGCAGGTCGTGGAGTCTTGACCACCGGAAAATAAAACCAGCGCTTTGGTGTTCATCATCGAAATTTACTTCAGTTGCCCGATCGGATCACCTGCGTGACTGGAAAACCAAGGGTGCCCGCATAGTCCAGCAGGTCGGTGACCGCAGACTCGTCAGCTTCCTGATCACGGGAAAGCACCCAAAGATAGTTACGATCAGGTGTTCCGACCAGTGAGTACTGGTAGTCACCCTGCAGCCTCATGATCCAGTAATCACCCCAAACCATAGGCAGCCAGGAAGTCCACTTGGGCGCGAATCTGACTTCCAGTTTCGCGGGGTCACGCGGATCGACAGACGTTGACAGCCTTCCTTCGCCCTCTGCTACTTTCGTGCTGCCATCTTTTGCACGGCATTGATTGGTGACGCCGATGGTGTTGTCGGGCTGCAACTCGTAATCGGCTCGCACGTCACCAGCGCATTCTTCTTGAAAGCGGTTGGGCAAACGCGCTTGCTCATACCACCTGCCTACATACTTATTGAGATCGACACCTGACTGCGTGGGCAAATCAGGATGCGATGCAGTGCACCCCGCCACAAACGCGACTAAAGAGACGGCAACAACGCGCTTCATTTTCTTCTCCTGTCAGCCTGTTCCGATACTTCTATCTCGGCGCGGGGCGCCAAGCCGACAAAAAACCGCTTCACGGCCGTGCAGCAGCATGCACGCGCCATGCGGCTCATACCCGGCTGGCACACAGCCTCTACCAACTTCAAGCATCCCACCTGTAGGCCCGGAAAGCAAAAAAGCCAATCCCGAAGAATTGGCTTGCTTGCTTTAATGTGTTCTGTGGCTCCCCGACCTGGGCTCGAACCAGGGACCTGCGGATTAACAGTCCGTCGCTCTACCGACTGAGCTATCGGGGACCAGAGAAGCGAAACTATAGCATAAAAATTTATTTGTGCGCAAGCCAGGTATTTTTCGCCGCCGCCGCGGTACCGCGCTGTTCTGTTTGCTGCCTGAATCTATTGCAGCTACGCATGCAGAGATCTTTAAAACGGGCAGCGTACCGTCGTGGTTTTCGCATAGAATTGGCTGTCCGGCCTAGCCTATCCAACATGGACGCAGGATGAATCAGTCCAGTCTTTTTTTTCGCAGCTTTCTGCTGCTGCTGACGGCGGTATCTATCGCCTTCATCTGGGTGCTGCTGCCCTATTACGGTGCGATTTTCTGGGGCGCCATCCTGGCGGTGATCTTCCACCCGCTCAACAAGAAGCTTCTGGCCGCTTTTCACGGCCGGCCTAATCTTGCGGCGCTGGTTACGCTGCTGTTCATCATCCTGATGGTCATCCTGCCGACGATTCTGATCTTCACCTCGCTGGCTCAAGAAGGGGTGGGTATCTACAAGCGCATCGAGTCCGGCGAAGTCAACTTCGGCAGGTATCTTGAGCAGATCACGGCAGCGCTGCCGCCTTGGGCGCATGAGTGGATGGCACGCCTGGGCATCGACAACCCCTTCGGGTTGCGCGAAAAACTCGCACAAGGCGCATTGCAAGCCAGTCGTTTCGTGGCTTCGCAAGCCGTGAACATCGGCCAGAACACATTCCAGTTCCTGGTCAGCGGCGCCATCATGCTGTATCTGCTGTTCTTTCTGCTGCGTGACGGTGTCGAACTGACGCGACACAGCAAACGGCTCATCCCGCTTAGCGAATCGCATCAACACCATTTGTTCCGCAAGTTCACCACGGTCGTGCGTGCAACCGTCAAAGGCAACATCGCGGTCGCGATCACGCAGGGCATACTGGGCGGCCTGATCTTCTGGGCGCTGGGCATCCAAGGCGCGCTGCTGTGGGGCGTGGTCATGACGTTTCTATCGCTGCTGCCGGCCGTAGGCGCAGCGCTCATCTGGCTGCCCGTAGCTATCTATTCTCTGGTCACCGGAGACATCTGGGAAGGCGTAACGCTAATCCTGTTCGGTGTATTAGTCATCGGTCTCGTCGACAACATCCTGCGCCCGCTACTGGTTGGCAAAGATACCAAGCTGCCCGATTACATCGTCCTGATTTCCACGCTGGGAGGCCTGGCAGTATTCGGGCTCAACGGTTTCGTTATCGGCCCGCTGTTTGCGGCGCTGTTTATGGCCTGCTGGGATCTGTTCCCGTCGGCAATTCAGATGCACCAGCAGGGCAACTCCGTCCCAAACTCGCCTCAGCGCGAATACAACGCCGCGGCCCGGATCAGCGCTGGCGACCCACCGCGCGAGCACCAGCCTACCGAGTAATGTGCATACTCGCATAGCCTGCCGGGGCTGCACGCTCCGCGCAGCGCGCGAGTTTGATCACCTGCGCGCCCCCATGTAGAATGGCGCCGGGTGTCAGCTGCATGGTGCAGCCCAGGGCAGGTACAAGCGAAGGTCGGGCCGCCTCGCGGAGCACGCACGACCATGCAAGGCAACCCCTCACGGCAATCGCTGCCGCGCGCACAGCAACTGGCTGAACAGGCATTCTCAACCCTCGAACGCTTCTTGCACATCGAGGCAGTCAGCGGCATCGTACTGTTGCTGGCCGCCGCCGTCGCCCTACTCTGGGCCAACTCCCCCCTCTCCGACTCTTATCATCATCTGTGGCACACGCCCTTATCCATCGGCTTGGGCGATGTCGTCTTTTCGCGCTCACTGCATTTCTGGATCAACGATGCCTTGATGACGGTGTTCTTCCTGGTAGTCGGCATGGAGATCCGGCGCGAGATCCACGAGGGCGCCCTCTCGAGTTTGAAGCTGGCCGCATTACCCTTTATCGCGGCGCTGGGCGGCGTCGTCGCGCCGGCGCTCATCTATCTTATGCTCAATGGCGGCGCGCCCATGCAGAGCCAGGGCTGGGCAGTGCCCACCGCCACCGATATCGCCTTTGCCGTGGGGGTGCTCGCACTGCTGGGTCGGCGCATACCCAGCACTGTTCGCATCTTTCTACTGGCGCTGGCCATTATCGACGACATCGCCGCGGTGCTCATCATTGCGCTGTTCTATTCTGGCGGCCTGGACTACTCCGGGCTGATCGTCGCCGCACTCGGCATCGTCATGGTGCTATCGCTGCAACAAATGGGCGTCGGCTCGGCGTATGCGTATATAGTTCCGGGGATGGTGCTGTGGGCCGGCCTGCTGCAAACAGGCGCCCATCCCACGCTAGCCGGCGTGGTGCTCGGGTTGATGACGCCCGTGGTGGCCACGCGCAGTCTGTTTCATCCGCTGGACATCGCCACTCGCGCCGTAGGCACGCTCGCCGAACAATCCAGCACGCAGCGGCTCGCCCCCCAGCAATTGATAGGCCCAATCAAGCAACTGCGCCGCGCGCAACGCGAACTGCTGCCACCGGTTTCGCGTGTCCAGATCGCCCTGCATCCTTGGGTCGCCTATGGCGTCATGCCGCTTTTTGCGTTGGCCAATGCCGGCGTCACGCTCGACGGCATCGACCTTGGGAGTGACGGTTCGCTACACGTTATGCTCGGTGTCGTGGCGGCCCTGGTTGCGGGCAAGCCCATCGGCATATTGGCAGCGAGCTGGCTCGCGGTTCGCATGGGGTGGTCTTCGCTGCCCGACGGTATGTCGTGGCGTGGCCTTGCTTTGGTGGGCCTGCTGGCGGGTATCGGGTTCACCATGTCGATTTTCATCGCGACGCTGGCCTTCGCAGATGAGAACCTGCTGGGGGCCGCCAAGCTGGGCGTACTGCTCGCCTCACTTACCGCCGCCGTCATCGGCCTGGCATGGGGGGCTGCAAGCCTGCGCCGGCCACAACCGGCCTGAGCCTGCGCGTAGCAAACCTCGCCGTTCAGGCGGGGAATGGTAAGCAGCCGCATCGCCTGCAGCACGTTCGGGGTTAAATTGCGAACGTGCCGCACGCATGATTCTGCTACCCTGTCTGCGTCGCTCGCGGTTGAACAGCCGCCGCGGCATCGCGCCGGCGATCTCGCTGCCGGCGTCTTCCACATCCAATCCGTTTCTTATCTCGACAACGCCTGGAGAAGCTTCTCATGACACGCGAGTACGCCCCCAAGAACCCCGCCCTCTTCGACCAAGGCTTGGCCACACGCCGCGCTGTCCTGGGTGCGGAATACGTCGATGCCTCGATCCAGAACGCAACCGACTTCAACATCGATATGCAGGAATTGGTCACCCAGTACTGTTGGGGCGACATCTGGAATCGTCCCGGGCTGGACCGCAAGACACGCTCTTTTCTCAACTTGGCGATGATCACTGCCCTGAACCGACCTCATGAACTGAAACTGCATGTGCGCGGCGCCATCAATAACGGCCTGACCAAGGACGAGATCAAAGAGGTATTTCTACAGGCGGGCATCTACTGCGGCGTGCCGGCGGCAATCGATGCCTTCCGTGTAGCCAGCGAAGTCTTCAAGGAAATGGATATCTGACCGTCAACAGCGGGCATCCTGAGCCCGCATCCCACCGTGGATTCTGTACACGCTTGCCTTGCATCACAGCGCCAGGCAACAGAAAGCGCTGCTGGCAGTGTTCGACAGATATGCAGCGTGCAAATGCCCCGCCGGGCCGCCCAAAAAGGCCTGGTTCAGGCAAGCCCGAACAGTTGCGGGCTGAACAGGATGGCAATATTGAGCACCAGCGCCACGCCCCATACGGCCGTGCGCAGGCTGCCGTAGCCCGCCACATAAATGACGATATACAGAATGCGCACAACAACCCAGGCTGCCATCAGGCCGACCAGAGTACCGCGCACGGCCTGCCCGTACAGGGCAAACAACACCGCCCCGTAAAAGAACGGCAGGCCTTCGAACAGGTTGGCTTGTGCCGCGTTGGCACGCGCACGCCAGCCAGCCTGACGGGCCAGCCACGCGCGTGGGTCGTCATTATCGTATGACTTGCCGCCGGCTTTGGCAGCAACGGCGGCGCAATAAGGCAGCAGGGCTGCCAGCAGCATCAAGGTAGCAATGGTTCCCATCAGGCTCTCCCGGCCGTCGGCAGGCGCGGCTCATTGGCAAGAATACGCATCATGGGCCACATAGTACCCATGCCGGGCGCCGTTGCGCCAGTGGCGGCATGACGCGGACACGTTGCGCCAGCGGCCGCTTCCCAACCGCAGTCGGGAAACCGCTCCCAGCGCGAGCGTAGACCCGAACCCATTCGAGCCCTCTGCCAACCCACGCCCAGGCCCGGCTTAATCGCCACCCCAAGCCTGGGTTGGCGCAAGCCCATGCCCAATCAGGGCTGAATCTCGGGCAGATCGGCAGCGAGAATCTTCAAGCCCGCTCGCAGCGCCTCATCGTAACGCTTGCGTTCCGCTGCGATAGTTTCAGGCGTCCAGGGATAGAACCCCTGCCCGGTCTTCATGCCCAGCTTGCCTTCCTTGGGCTTGCTGGCCAGCACCTCGGGCGGTTGTGCCACATTAGACAGCGAGGGATAGATTGTTGCTGCTGCGGCGGCGTGGACGTCCAGCCCCGCGTGCTCTTTCTGCATGACTGGACCCGCCGCCAGATAGCGGAAGCCAAAGCCGAAGCGCACCGCGTTGTCGATGTCTTCGGGCGATACGATACCCGCCTCGATCATACTGAAGGCTTCGCGCGCCAGCGCATGCTGCAGGCGATTGCCTACGAACCCGGGAACATCCTTGCGCACGATGATGGGCACCGAGCCGCAGCGGCGCATGAACGCCGCCACACTCTCGGCCTGGTCTGCATCGGTGTCGGGGCCAAGAACAACCTCGGCCAGCGGCACGATGTGCGCAGGCATGAAAAAATGAAGGCCCAGCATGCGCGCACGCGTGGGCAGGCCTTGAGCAATGGCACTGATGGGGAAGCTGGAGCTGTTGCTGGCCAGCAGGACAGACTCGGGCGCCAGTTCAGCCAGCCGCGCAAACAGTGCCTGCTTCAGATCCAAGCGCTCGGGGATGCATTCAATCATCAGATCAATCTGGTTCCAGTCCACATCCTCGACGCTTGCTGCCAACGTGAGCAGACCGGCATTGCCCGTACAGCCGATCTCGGCGAGGTTGGCGCCCACACGCGCACGGATAGCTTCGTGCGCCTCGGTGCGCGGCTCGACCACACTGACCGGACAATTGGCGCGCAGCAGTACCACCGCCACATCGGCACCCATGGTGCCGCCACCGACCACCACCGCGCGCGACGCGGAGGGCGCGCCGAGGATTTTTTTCTGAGACATGGTTTTCTACCCTGAAGAAACAATCAAACTTGAAATGAACATCTGCCGTTCACCCGCGTACCGTTCGCCCATCTGCCTTTGCCAGCACGCGTGCACGGCGAACGCCACGACGCGAGGAACGCACGCAAGCACACACCTGCCCCGACGCACCATTAACCGAGATAATGCCGGTTCATCGATAGATATTCGTCGCGTGCGGGGCGGATGTGCTCGCGGCACAGGCGCACCAGCGTTTTGCGATCGCCCTGTGCAAGGGCGTCGATAATGCCGTGATGCTCTTGGCGTGAGCGCTGCTGCGCCTGCGGCGACGTGGCCGAGGCATACCGTATGGCGTGCGTTTGCGTGTAATGGTAGCGGATCGCCGCAGCCAGCACTGTGTTGGGGCAAAGCGCAAACAGCGCCGCATGAAAGGCCATGTTGGTCTTGAAGATCCTGCGCGGATCGCCTGCCTGCACCGCCGCATCATGCGCGGCCTGCAACGCGCGCAAACGCCCAACGTCGTCTGGATCCGCGGGGCAGGCCATCCGACGGGCAGCCTCGCCTTCGAGCAAGTCGCGCATCTCGTACAGATCGGCGACTTCCTTGTAGTTGTAGGACCGCACAACCGCGCCTACGTTCTTGCGATGTTCGACAATGCCTAGCTTCACCAGTTCGGCCAGCGCTGCGCGTATGACGTGCCGCTTCACACCGAAGCGCTGCATCAGGTCGTCTTCGACCAATCTTTCTTTGGGATGCAGAAAACCCAGGACAATGTCCTCTTCGAGCTCTCCGACAATAGCGGCCAGGGTTGGCGCGCCTGATATATGGTGGTCTGGAGCATTCATACGGCAAAGTCAGCGAGGCCCGGGAACAATACCTTTATTAGTTTGCGGCATCAGGAAGTCGAAATCCACCCCTTGCCCCGCCTGGGTGACGGAATCCAGATACAACTTGCGATAGCCTCGTTCGGCGGTGGGCCGGCTGATAGCCTGCGTCGCCAGCCGTGCTGCAATTTCCTCGTCGGGCACCAGTAATTGCAGCGTGCGCCCTTTTACGCTCAGGCGTATGCGGTCGCCGTTGCGCACCACCGCCAGCGGGCCGCCAATGGCAGCTTCGGGCGCCACGTGCAGCACAATGGTGCCGGCAGCCGTGCCGCTCATCCGGCCATCGGAAATCCGCAGCATATCCTTCACGCCCTGGCGCGCCAGTTTTCTGGGGATGGGAATATACCCCGCCTCGGGCATGCCAGGCGCGCCAGTGGGGCCGATATTCTTGAGCACCAGCACATCCTCGGGCCGCACATCCAGTTCATCGCTGTCGATGCGGCGCGCCATATCCTCAGCGTCTTCAAACACCACCGCCCGCCCCTCATGCTCCATCAAATCCGCGCGCGCGGCAGACTGTTTGATGATGGCGCAATCGGGCGCCAGATTGCCCGACAGCACGGCGATGCCGCCTTGCGGATAAATGGGGTCCGAGGACGGGCGGATGACCGATTGCGGGAACGGCGCGGGCATCGCGCCCAGCACTTCGCCCAGCGTCTGGCCCGATATCGTCATCGCATCCAGGTGCAGCAGCGGACGCAGTTCTCGCAACAGGGCCGGCACGCCGCCCGCCTTGTGGAAGTCTTCCATGTAGAACTGACCCGAAGGCTTCAGGTCGATCAGCACAGGCGTCTCGCGGCTCAGTGCATCGACCCGTGCGAGGTCCACGCTAAAGCCCAGGCGCCCGGCGATTGCCGTCAGGTGAATGATGCCGTTAGTCGATCCGCCTATGGCCAACAGCACGCGCAGGGCATTCTCGAATGCTTTCTGCGTCATGACTAGGTCGGGTGTCAGGCCGGAACGTGCGATGCGCACAGCAGTGGCGCCCGTCATCTCCGCAATACGGGCGCGGTCGGCTGTCACAGCGGGTGGCGCGGCACCGCCACTCACCATCATGCCCAATGCTTCTGTCATGCACGCCATGGTGCTGGCCGTACCCATCACTGAGCAGGTGCCCACACTGGCCACCAACTGGTTGTTGACGTCGGCGATCTCCTGATCATCGATCTCTGCCGCGCGATAACTACCCCAATAGCGCCGGCAATCAGTGCACGCACCCACGCGTACACCGCGATGCGAACCGGTAAGCATTGAGCCCGTGACGAGCTGGATGGCTGGCACGCCCGCCGACGCCGCGCCCATGAGCTGGGCCGGCACAGTCTTGTCGCAGCCACCGATCAGCACTACACCGTCCATGGGTTGCGCGCGCACCATTTCTTCTGTGTCGATGGACATCAGATTGCGCAGGTACATGCTGGTCGGATGGGAAAAACTTTCATGGACAGAGATAGTGGGAAAGTCCATGGGCAGGCCGCCCGCCATCAGAACACCGCGCTTGACCGCCTCGATCAGTTGCGGCGCATTGCCGTGGCAGGGGTTATAGGCGCTACCGGTGTTGACGATGCCGATAACCGGGCGATCCAGCGCGTCATCCGTATAACCAGCACCTTTGATAAAGGCCTTGCGCAGGAACAGCGAAAAGCCCGTGTCCCCATAATTGGTGAGCCCCTTGCGAAAGCCCTGGGTTGGGTCGCTGGATTGCGGAGGTTGTGCTTTTCGAGTCATTTTGCTACATTGCCGATCAGATTATTAATAATATTATTGATCAAACACAGCCATGCCTGCAAGCACCTTGCTTATGCAAGACGTTAATTGGCACCGCTGCATGAATACCCAAGAGGAGACGTTCCGTGATACTGAAGCACGCCTTGACTACCTGCCTGGCCGCCGGCCTGGCCCTGACCGGCATGGCCGCTCATGCCAATTACCCCGATCAGCCCATCAAGCTGATCGTGCCCTATCCACCAGGCGGCGCAACAGACGTCATTGGCCGCGTCGTCGGCAAAGCATTGGGCGAAACGCTCGGCACCTCGGTTGTCATCGATAACCGCAGCGGCGCATCCGGCAGCATCGGCGCCGCCGAAGTCGCACGCGCAAAGCCGGATGGCTACACCCTGTTGCTGGGCGCGCTCACCAGCCACTCGATCTACCAGAACCTGTACGCCAAGAACGTCACCTATAACCTGGGCAAGGATTTCGACCCTGTTGCCATTGTCGGCCGGGTACCTTTGGTGTTTGTCACTCACCCATCCGTCAAGGTGTCCACGCTGACCGAACTGATCACCGCCTCCCACAAGAACCCCGATGGCTACACCATCGCCTCGGCGGGCACCGGGTCGCCCCAGCATATGGCCAGCGCCCTGTTCGGCCTCACCGCAAACGTAAAAATGATATCGGTGCCCTATCGCGGCAGCGGCCCCGCCATGACGGATCTGGTCGGCGGCCAGGTCAACACCATGATCGATACCGTGCCAGCCGCACAGGCCTTCATTAAGTCGGGTGCCATCAAAGCCTTGGCAGTCACGTCCGCCAGCCGCGCACCCACACTCCCCGATGTGCCCACTGCCAAAGAAGCCGGGCTGGATGACTTTGAAGTAACGTCTATGTTCGGCCTGCTGGCCCCCGCCGGCACCCCAGCGGACCGCATTAAGCTGCTGACTGACGCAGTGCAGAAAAGCCTGCAGAGCAAGGCGGTGCAGGAAGCGTTGCTGAACCAAGGCGTGGTGGTGGGCTACGAAGCACCAGCGCAAGCCCGCGCGGCGATAGACGCCGAGGTAGGCAAATGGCGCACCGTCATCGACAAAGCCAATATCCAGGCCTCTAACTGAGACACAAATCACGCAGCGCCCCCCAAGCCCGCATCGGCGACCAGGGGCGATCCTCGTATAGCCACCGACGGCAACATGACAATTGCCGACTCTGCAAGCGGCCTGGGCCAAGCCGCGCTTACAGCCCGGCCGCTGGCAGCCTTGGCAAAACCATGTATAATAGCGGACTTCACCGACGCCGGGCCTGCCGGCAACGTGACACCGGGCCGGTGTAGCTCAGCTGGTAGAGCAGCGCATTCGTAATGCGAAGGTCGGAAGTTCGAATCTTCTCTCCGGCACCAACGTTTTCAAGCACTTACACCAACTCCACGGGGTTGGCGTAAGTGCTTTTTTAATTTGCGTAAGCGCTTTGCCAATACTTTTTGGAAATAACCGCATACTCGCCCCCAATATAATCTTTACCTCCCAATCAATCGCTCACATTGAATACTGCCGGATTTTGAAGATGCTCCAATCCTTGATTGGCGGGGCCATAAATAAAAGCAACACATTTCCCCCTGAAGTGCGGGAGCGCGCAGTGCTGCCGGTTTAGGAGAATCGCGGGAATGCCGGCGATTGTAGGCGGCAATGGATCTCATCGTGTCAAAGATTGGCAGCACTGCAACCACCCTACTGTGTTTAGCCTGCCCGGCGTGATCCGCTAATTTGTTTTCGCATGTCGACAATCCATCCTTTCTTGATAACATGGCCCACATGAACAATGCGAGGATTTGACGAGTCTATATCGGACGAGAGGTTGAAGAGTGACTAGGCAAAAAAATTTGCTGAACGCAGAGACACTAGTCTGGGTTGCAAGAACAGGGACGTTCAGGGCAGCTGCCGAGAAGCTTTTTACATCTCAGCCTGCCGTATCGGCTCGTATGCGTGAGCTAGAAACATCCCTGGGTGTCCCGCTGTTTGAGAAAAGCGGGCGCAATCTGAAGTTGACTCCAGCTGCACGCCGCTTTGTGGAACGAGTAGAGCCTTTGCTCACGGCCGTTGAAAGTGCATTCATGATCGACTCGCCTGAGCAAGATACCCTACAAGCTTCTGGAACACTGAGAGTTGGTATGGGTGAAATCACCATGAGTTGGTTTGCCCATTTGTTCAAGGACTTCAGAAATAAAATGCCTCGTATCTCGTATGAAATTGAGCTGGATCTTGCGTACCAGCTCAAACGAAAGTTGCGCCAAGGAGCTTTAGATGTTGCTATTGTTGCAGGGCCTGTAGAGCACGGCCGCTTCTTAACGCAGCCAGTCGGTATGACCAAAATGCAATGGGTGATTTCATCTTCCGTACTGAAGGACCCTGCCTATGCGTCTTGGTCGCTAAGCGATTTTTTTAATACTTTACTTCTTTGGACAATTTCCAAGCCTTCGGAATACGCCGCCGCTGCTCAGCACGTGTTGCGTCAAAATGGCGTGACTCTTGAACATTTTAATACATGCAATCATTTGGTATCATTAATAGCCATTGTTGAAAACGGCGGCGGTATCGCTCAATTACCCGAAATCATGATCTCTGAAAGGTTGCGCGACGGCTCTTTTACCGCATTGTCAGATTGTGTGGAAGACTCTGAATTGAATTTTTTTGTTGTTTCGCACAAAGATCGGGATAATCCAGCGCTTGATTGGTTAATTACCAACGTATTGGAGTCGGGGCGAAGTGTGCTTAGACCCCAGACGGCCTGATACCCACGTTAGCATAAAAAAAGGAATGCCAGGTAGATGGCAATCCTTTTTATTGAACGCTTCAGCCAGAGTACCCTGACACACTGTCAAGAGCTCTTAGGCACTGAGTAGATATCGTACTTATGCAGCGATGACATGACGTCCTGGTAACGGTCAGTCCTTGAAATATTGGCAACGACCAAACTGACTCCCTGATAGTCGAAAGCGCGGCTCAGTGCCTCCTTCAGCTCCGCGCGGGACGACGCTTTTTCGGCATAACATCCCATGGCTTTGGCAATCGACACAAAATCAAAAGGCTGCATCTCGGAGGCAATGATCCGGTCACGCTGGCAACTGTATATCCAACCCAGAACATTGTTATCCAGAACCAGCACTGTTAATTTCAGCCTGAGCTCAATTGCGCTCAAGAGACTGTGCAGACTCATGGAGATTCCGCCATCTCCGCAAACAGCTACAACAGGTCTGGTCTTGAAGTGGTAGGCGGCCGCCATGGCTGCAGGTACTGCGTAGCCCATGCCGCCGCCGCCATTGGGTTGAAGAATATCCCCATCTTGCTTAGTTTGAAACTCTCTCAAAACGAACAAACGATTTTCACCTGCATCGCAGGTGACGATCCCGTTATCAGGCAGTGTCGCACTCAATATAGAAGCAGCATCCCTGCCGCTGAAATCACCTCGGCGATCGAGCGATACATCATCGAAATATGGATACTGTTCACGCAAGGCCTGAACTCGAGCGACGCCATCGAAGTTAAGAGGGCTAAGCGCAGCCTCGATACGTTTCAATACATTGGTGGCATCACCAAGCACAGGGACCGCTATCGGTAATGTCCATGATAGATTCAAAGACTCAACATCGATCTGAACGATTTTCTGGCGCGTTGGATCGATAAGATCCCGATGCTGGTTCGCGGTGTCTGATGCCCCGAGTTTTGTACCTACAGCAATAATGACATCCGCAAGCGGTAGCGCATTATTAGCCGTGTCGTGCCCGAACGCTCCGGTCAGGCCTACCGCCAACTGGGAGTTCTCGGGATATGTACCTTTTCCAGCTGGTGTCGTAGCGACTGGTACATTCAATTTCTCGGCAAAATATTGTAGCGTTTTCTGCGCTTTGCCCAGCCGCACTCCGTTACCGGAAATAATAATCGGCGCGCGTGCGCTTCGAATCAAGGCTACTGCTTTATCGATAGCACTTTGCGGTGCAATGGCCTCCTCAGGCGTTCCATACCAAGCATTTGGGTACACCGGTGGTTCACGGGTAGCATCTATACGTTTGTACAGGGCTGGCCCGTTAAATATGACAGCAACCGGCCCCGGTTCGCCAGTAATCGAGTGTTTGATTGCCAGTTGCGTCATTTGCATGGCTTGCGTCGGATTGGTAGCTACAAATACCTGCTTTGTAATGGCCCTCAACGCTGCAGTGAGATCGTAGGCACCGTACCCTCCCCCACCGGCTTGGTAGGGACCAAGATGCGAAAAAGTGCCGCCATCAGTGGTGTCAGCCAGTATGACCATCGGAGACGCACCCAAGTGCGCCTCCATAATACCAATTCCAGCGTTGCCTAAAATCCAAGCTCCTTGCCCAATCACTAATGCCGGCTGGTTGGTGAGCCGTCCTCTCGCCTCGGCCATCACCGTAGCGATCGATTCTTGGCGGACCAGATTGACCTGTACTTTGTCGCGATATGGATACAGTGAATCAAAGATCTGAACCGTGTAGCCGCCTGGCATGCCAAAGACGACCGGGTGTTCCATGTCAGAGATGACACGAGCCACAGCTTGGGCTCCTGTCATCCCTTCTTTCAGGTCGGTGCCAAGCTTTATGTTGTTGCTTTCAATATTCACGGAAATGCCTTTAGTTCAATTTAATTTTCGTGAGTTCGACTAAATCTCTCGTGAAAATACGACTCTCATCAATCAGTCGTTGCATTTCTTGAGGTGTTGAAACCATTGGCACCGCGCCACGATTCACCAATTCCTGAACAAACGCAGGATCATTCAAAATAGTTGAAATAGCCTTGTTAAAGACATTCACAATATCGTCAGGTGTATCTTTTGGCACATAATAGCCGTACCATGCACCGACAGACATTTTTTCGTAACCAAGTTCCTTAAGGGTAGGGACGTCAGGTTGGCTGGGCATTCTTTTGTCGCCCGTTACTGCCAAGAATTTCAACTTTCCCGCCTTCACATTACCAGCCGCGGTTATTAATGTTGGAAACGTGAATAACACCTGACCGCCGATAACATCCGCCACTGCAGGCGCGGCCCCTTGATAAGGAACATGGACAACATCGGTATTGAATAACTTATTAAAAGCCTCGCCCATCATATGTGCCTGACTTCCCACACCGTACGATCCGTAGCCAAAGTTCAAATTTTTATTATTTTGCACGTACTTAACTAGTTCGCGAAATGAGTTGACGGGAAGATCACTACGAACAACTAATCCAAGACCGACCTCATTCAACGTACCCACCGGTGTTAGTTCGTCGGGGTTGTATGCAAGGTTTTTATACAACACCGCGTTAGCAACAGTAGATGTATCGGTGGTGAAGAGCACGGTGTACCCATCCGGTTTTGCTTTGGCGACGGTTTGCGCCCCGATTGCTGTATTTCCACCAGCTCTGTTTTCAACAATAACGGTAGTCTTTAGCGCCTTTGCAAGCTCTGGGGCGGCAAGCCGAGCAAATGAATCCGCTCCGCCCCCAGGGGCATACGGAACAACAACACGAATTGGGCGATTCGGGTAACTATCATTCCCTTCTGCAGATACGGTACCGCTTATAAGAAATGCCCCTATAATAACCAAGACTACCTTCTTAATAATTACAGTCATTAATGTCTCCAATTTAAAATGAAAAATTTATACATTAAATTTATTATTTAAAAATAGCACGAGAAATCATCAGTCGATTGATCTCTGTGGTTCCGTGCCCGATACGTTTAACGCGCACATGCCGATACATGCTTTGAATTGGCGTTTCAAGCGTGTAGCCTAAACCCCCTAAAACCTGTAGACAGCGGTCGGTCACTCGTTGTGCCATTTCTGTTGCATATAGCTTGGCCATATGCGCTTCAGTTCTTATTTTTTGACCTGCGTCGTACATTGCTGCAGCCTTGTAAACTAAGAGCTTGGCAGCCTCAAGTTCAACAATTGAGTCAGCCAAATACCATTGAATTGCTTGATATTCGCTTATTGATTTGCCAAAGGTTTTACGCTGTTTAGCCCATTCAGTTGCATAGCGAATGCTTCTCTCAGCTAAACCTAAACATACTGAAGCCAAAATGACTCGCCCATGTGTTAACTGGTCATCCCCAAGACTGAATGCACATCCCAATGGTCCCAAGAGATTTTCTTCAGGCACTCTGCAATCGTTAAATATAAGCTCGTAAGGATCACGGTCGTCACCCATAGTCCGAATACGTCTACCTAATGTGAAACCAGGAGCATCGTAATCGACAATAAAACAGCTAATTCCTCCTCTTGCTCCTTTACCCGGGTCTGTTACCGCAAATACAAAACAATAGTCGGCGCGATGAGCATCCGTGATGTATATTTTTGTACCGTTCAACACCCAGCCGTCACCATCCTTGACTGCTCGGGTTTTGATTCCTTGAACGTCTGAGCCAGCATCAGGCTCGGTGAAGGCATATACGCCTCTTTTTTCACCTTTAATTACCGGAAAATAATATTTTTCCCGCTGCTGATCGGTCGCAAAATTTAGAAGAGGCTCAGGGGACCCAGGAAAAGCAAAAGGAATGGCACACTGCGCTATCTCAGCATTCATTAGCGCACATGCAAGCAGACCTAGACCGTTGCCACCATCCTGCTCAGGAACCTCAAGAGCCCATAAGCCCAACTTTTTTGCTTTTAGTTCGAGTGCTTGTCTAACATCTATATCCAGCTCGCCTCGAAGGAGAAACTCCTTCTCGATAGGCATGAGTTCGCGATCACGAAACTTTCTAACTAACTCTAATAATGGTTCGTATTCGCTAGGGACATCAAAGTTCATGAATTTTCCTTTGATAATGGATTTGGTGTATCAGAAAAAAATAGCACTGCATTACCCAATGTAACTATTTGCCCATCTTGATTAGTTTCCTTGATCGCACAGATTATTTCCCTACTATTCTTATGAATATGTGTTACTGATCCACCGCAATACAAGAAATCTCCGGGAACGGCCCGACCCCTATTTGAGTACTCAAAATGCTTAATCTTTCCTGCATGACCGACGCAGCGCTTGAGCATTTGGAGCATAAAAGCACCATGCATGGTTGCTTGCACCAGCACGTCGGGATGTTTTTCCTTCCGAGCATAAGCTTGGTCGTAATGAATTCTATGTGTATTCCATGTAACAGCACTAAATCTGAATAACATGGTTGTTGTAGGTTTTTTTATCAAAGTCGGTAACTGCATTCCGACTTCTATATTCTCAAACCTCCACGGGAGGCATTCATTCGGCGTTTCCATTGAAGCCCTCTACTATCCGATACAGCGATTTATTGATAAGAACTATTTTAGTAACGGACGACTCATCCTTGTAGATAATCTCTTCCTCAATAATTATCAATTTTCCACTCTTGCTTTCACGAGAGGTTATTGATTTTATTTTTTTGTCCCCCCATATCTTTTCACCGCAGTATACGGGTTCAAGAAATTCAATCGATTGCCCTCCTCCCATTATCTGAAGACCTGGAATAGCAGGCCTTCCGTCAGGAGATGTGCCGTCTTCTAATAGATCAACTTCGCTAGGCCCTGCGCCGGGTGCGGCTCGAAGAGTAGCAATATAGTTTGGAGGCGCAATCACGCCCTTGAGCCCAGCCCGTGCCGCTGCATCGTCATCAAAATACACTGGATCAAGATCATCAACCGCGATTGCGTAACGCTGGGACCACAATGGGTCGATCACACCTAAATAAAAACTTTTTACATGGCCTACCAAACGATCTTGCCATTCGTTGATTATTGAATCATCCATTTTTTGACCTCTCGATCAGTTCCCGCTTCAATACCTTTCCGCTTGCGTTTCTTGGCAGCTCATCAAAAAACTTAATATAGGTAGGCACCTTGAAATATGCTAAATATTTTTGGCAGTGCTCTGTTATATCCGCCTGCGTTATAGACGTATCATTCCGCGTTACAATACAAGCCATTACCGCCTGATCTCTTACGGGATCCGGTATGCCGATCACTGCGACATCACGAACGGAAGGATGCATCATCAGCGCTTCTTCAACTTCGGCTGCTGATATGTTTTCGCCAGATCGTTTAATAATCTCTTTTTTTCTTCCGAAGAAAAACAAATTACCAGCCTCATCAAAATAGCCTAGGTCGCCGGTATGGAGCCATCCATTTTTTAATGTTTCTTTGGTTGCAGTTTCGTCGTTAAGATATCCCAGCATGAGAGTGCGCCCTCTGATTCCGCTAACCACGATTTCGCCCGTTTGATTAGCTGAAAGAGGTAGGGCATTTTCGTCGACGATAAAGACATCTCGTCCTATAGCAGGGCGCCCGATCGAAGGATAAGTGGAAGGGCCGGTTAGCGACTCAAACGTGACATACAACATACTTTCGGATTGGCCATAGCTATTTCTGAGCTTTATATTGAACCGCTCTTGAAATCGCTGAATTTCGTCTTCGGAGATATTGATCGCATATCCTGCAAATCGGATACTGTGAGAAGTATCCAGTGCAGAAGCAGGCTGATTTAATAGAGTGCGGCACAGCATGCCGGACAAACTGCATACTGTCGCTTTATGCCTTACTAATTGAGTCATATATCGGCTCGCACTGTAGCGTTCACCAATAATAACGGTTGCCCCTGAAAACAGTCCTGAAACTACTGAATCCTGACAATTAGCGTGAAATAAAGGCTTATTGTTGAATATTCGATCATTTGGGGTAAAGTTTGAATGAAGCGCACTTGAAATAGCGGACCAGATAAAATTAGCGTGAGTAAGCATTACCCCTTTTGGGCGGGCTGATGTGCCAGAAGTGTAGAGCACCTGCGCTAAATCGTCGGATGTGATGCTCGGAAGAGGAGAATCTTGGGTAATCCCTTCGCTCTCTGCGACAATATCATTCTCAAGAGTTATTTCTATTTTCTTGGAATTAATGGATTTTTTAATAACCTCGAGGAAATTACCTTCCGTAACAATTAAACTTGGATCACTATGCTGAATCTGATATTCAATTTCTGATTCGGTCAGATAAATATTACCTGGGACCATCACCAGTCCAGCTGAGACAATTCCGAACCATGTCGCAATGAAATTGGGTGTATTACGTAAGAAGACAAATACTTTGTCTCCCTTTTTTAGCCCTTTGGATTCAAGATATGTGGCTATTTCGAATGCTTTACGACAAATTTCGCGATAACTGAATTCTGTTATTTCTTCCTGCGCTGTCTCATGCACAAGAAAGATTTTGTCGCCATAACAGGCCGCCTGCACTTGCAAAAGATCCCGAAGTGTTCTGTTTCCGATAACGTCCATGCTTATCCTCGTGTTGCCTTTTTTGGGGCCTATTTGGGGTCGGCAGATCAGTCTATCGGCTTTAATTGATAAATAATAACTAATTATTTTTATGGTAATCAATAACCTTTATTTATGTATTTATTCCTTATTTATGTAGTAGTTCGGTCAATGCCTAACGCAATGGGCACAAAACATTCGTCGAGTTTTCCCTCGCTTGGAAGTTAGTATTCAATGTGTCGACCAAGCTAGCCGCAGATGCCAGGGATCTGGGCTAACTGAAGTATGGGCTGACCAGCCTGCGGCTCAGGCTCATCCATGAGACGACGCGCCGTTTGGAGCCTTCGCCGATTGTGCGCCGCATGGCTTGCCAGGATCAGTACCTCAGGCTAGCGAATCGCCAAAGTCTGCCGAGTTGGCCACGAACGCGTCCCTCAACCTCGGGCCTTGGCAGCAGAGGCGTCCAACGAACTCTATCGTTTTGGGATATCACCCACCTGGTCTTTACCATCACGGGGTGCTTCCGCTGTCTATGCCTACTTCTGGATCTGTTCGTATGCAAGATTATTCGCGGGTGAGGCTTCGACAACGAGGATGGCACATGCCAGCGCCATTGCACATGAGCGCCCGGTATTTCTTAGTGTGAGGACATCAAACCCAGTCGGCTTGTGCTGCCCAGTGATAACGGTAATCCCATAAGAGGCGCGACCACGCTTGCTACGCTTAGGGAGGCGGCCGCACCGCCCCGTGAATCGAACCGGGTTTTGAGGAGGCTTCAATTCTTGAGAGAATGGAGTCATGAGCAAGAACAACAAGTTTTCCCC
>NZ_JAJJOZ010000007.1:0-274252 GCF_021653995.1 Paracandidimonas lactea | reverse complement strand
CGCCTGCTGCGCACGGCGCAGACGGGCTTCGTGCTTCTTGAAGCTGGACAGCGGCGCCAGATAGCTGCCGTCGCTCAGCGTGGCAAAGCGGGCAATGCCCATGTCGATGCCGATAGCACTGCTGGACTGCGCCATGGGCTGCGCGACTTGGCGCTCGGTCTGGATGCTCACGAACCACTTGCCACCCGATTGGCTGACAGTGGCATTCCTGACAGTACCCAGCACATCACGGCTGTTGCGGTAGCGCAGCCAGCCCAGCTTGGGCAGGAAGATGCGGCTGTTGACCTGATCGAGCTTGATCTGCTTGGCGTCGGGGTAGCGGAAGCGATCCCGCTGGCCCTTCTTCTTGAAGCGCGGGAATGCCGCTCGCTTGGCGAAGAAATTCTTGTAGGCCCGCTCCAAGTCCTTGAGCGCATGTTGCAGCGGATGCACGGGCGCATCCTTGAGCCACGGCGTTTCGCTGCCGTTGCGCCAGGCGGTCAGTTCCTTGGCCATCGCCACGTAGCCGATGAACTTGCCGCCCGCTTCATGGTTGGCTTGTTGCATCGCCAGCGCCTTGTTGTAAACGAACCGGCAGGAACCCGCGAAACGCGCCATCTGGCGTGTTTGCTGGCCATCTGGCCGAAGTTCGTATTTGAAGGCTTGGAGGCGTTGCATGGGCATAGTATAGTTTGGTCTATGAACAACGACAACGATATTCGCCAGGGTAGACACTGCGTTTTCCTGATGCACGTTCACTTGGTCTTTGTGACCAAGTATCGGCGCGACGTCTTCACCAAAGAGATACTGGACGACCTGCGCAGCATCTTCGCCAGCGTCTGCGCCGACTTCGAGTCGCAGCTATCTGAGTTCGATGGCGAGGATGACCATGTTCACCTGCTGGTGAACTACCCTCCCAAGGTTTCTGTTTCGGCGTTGGTCAACAGCTTGAAGGGCGTATCCAGCCGAATGATCCGCAAGAAAAACCACCCCAGCATTCGCCAGAAGCTGTGGGGCGGCGCGTTATGGTCGCCGTCCTATTTTGCCGGTAGCTGTGGCGGTGCGCCCATCGACGTCATCCGCCAGTACATCGAACAGCAGCGGACGCCGCACTGACCACCCAAAGGACGGCTCGCCGTCCGCGCTATCCTTCCCCGCCCTGAAGGGGGAGGTTTGCCGCGCACCTGATCAAGGCGGATCACCACAAGCCACATAAAATAAGGCCACAAAAAATAATACGCCCCGGACCGCCCGAGCCGGCGATAATGTAGCCCGGCAGGGGCCGCACGTCCTGCGCGCCAGGTTGTGCCGCCCTGCCGTGTGCACATGGTCCAACAATCTCGCCCCAGGAGCCCGCCTTGCCCACCCCCGCCCAGATGACTTGTGTCGAAGACTTCCGCCGCCTGGCCATGCGACGTGTACCACGCATGTTCTACGATTACGCGGACTCGGGCTCATGGACGGAATCCACATATCGCGCCAACGAAACCGACCTGGAGCGATTGAAGTTCCGACAGCGTGTGGCCGTGAATATTGAATCGCGCAATCTGCGCACGTCGATGATAGGCGAAGATGTTGCCATGCCAGTGGCGATCGCTCCCACCGGCCTGACAGGCATGCAGCACGCGGACGGCGAGATTCTAGGAGCCAAGGCGGCCGAGGCCTTCGGCATCCCCTTCACACTTTCCACGATGAGCATCTGCTCGATCGAAGACGTGGCTGCGCATACGTCGCGGCCGTTCTGGTTCCAGCTCTATGTAATGCGCGACCGCGATTTCATCGGCCGCCTTATCGACCGCGCGCGCGCCGCCGCCTGCTCGGCGCTGGTGCTCACGCTCGATCTGCAAGTCATGGGCCAGCGCCACAAAGACATCAAGAACGGTTTATCGACGCCGCCCAAGCCCACATTGGCCAATCTGCTGAACCTGCTTACCAAGCCGCGCTGGTGCATCGACATGCTGGGCACACAACGCCGCGGCTTCGGCAACATCATTGGCCACGCCAAGGGGGTGTCCGACGTCGGCTCGCTGTCGGCCTGGACCGCCAGCCAGTTCGACCCAACACTGAGCTGGAACGATATCGAATGGATCAAGAAACGCTGGGGCGGCAAGCTAATCCTGAAAGGCGTAATGGATGCCGCCGACGCGCGCATTGCCGCCCAGTGCGGTGCAGATGCGCTGGTTGTCTCCAACCATGGCGGCCGCCAGCTCGACGGCGCACCATCGTCCATCTCCGCCCTGCCGGCTGTAGTTCAGGCCGCAGGCAAGGATATCGAGGTGTTCGTGGACGGCGGCATCCGGTCTGGGCAAGATATTCTGCGGGCCGTCGCGCTGGGCGCGCGCGGCACGATGATCGGGCGCGCGTTCTTGTATTCACTCGGCGCCATGGGGCAGCCGGGTGTGCAGCGCTGCCTGCAGATGCTGGCGAACGAATTGGATGTGTCCATGGCATTTTGCGGGCACACCGACATCCGCAAGGTTGACCGGTCTATCCTGGTCAATGGCGATATCTTCGATTAGCCGGCACCACCCTTCAGTACCTGCGCGATATGCGGGCGCCCGGATTCGGGTGCCGGCAGCGGCGCTGTAGCCTGCATGGTGGCCAGCGACCGCACCGCCAGGTCTTTGTATTGCTGCGTACCCATTGATTTGCGCGCCACAGCGGCGTCATCGAGCTGGCGCACCACTTTCGCAGGCGCACCCATCACCAGGCTGCGCGCAGGGATCACCATGCCAGCTTTGACGAAAGCCATGGCACCCACGATGCTTTCCTCGCCCACGTCGGCCTGATCCATCACCACAGCATTCATGCCCACCATCGCATTGCGGCCGATGCGACAGCCATGCAACACCGCACCATGGCCAATATGGCCATCTTCTTCGATGATGGTGTCGTTTTCGGATACGCCGTGAATCACACAGCAATCCTGCACATTAGAGCCAGCGTTCATCACGATGCGCCCGAAATCCCCGCGCAGGCAGGCGGCAGGGCCCACGTACACCCCCGGCCCGATGATGACGTCGCCGATCAGCACTGCGGTGGGATGGACGAACGCAGAGGGATCCACCACGGGTATCACCCCGTTGATGGCGTATACAGTGATCATGCGGGCGTCTCCTGGTTATGATTGCACCAGTCGCTAGTCTACCCGCAAGCCCATTTTCTTCGTCAAGGCGGCAAAACGCGTGATGTCGCCCTCGATGATTTCCTGGAATGCCGCAGCGCTGGTTGTCGTGGTGGCATAGCCGACCGCCCGGAGCCCAGCGACCATGCCTGGGTCACGCATCACGTCAGCCACTGCCTGATTCAAACGCTCAATGACTGCATCGGGTGTTGCAGCGGGCGCCAGCAAACCGTGCCACTGGTCCAACGCGTAACCAGGATACCCAGCCTCGGCAACCGTGGGCACCCGCGGCAGCAGTGTGGATCGCGCCGGCGAGGTTACCGCCAACGGCCGCAGCGTCCCCGCATTGATAAGCGGGATCGCGCTTGACGCGGTAATGATCGCAAAATCGACATTGCCTGCGGTAACGGCCGCCAGTGCGGGGCCACAACCTTTGTAGGGCACATGCAGCCAAGCGGCCTGCGCACGTTCCATCAACATTTCGCCTGCAAGGTGCTGAGGCGTGCCATTGCCGCAACTGGCAAAGGATGGCGCGGGTCGCTCCAGATCACCGCGATCTTCGAGCGCATTGCCCAGGTCGGACCAATGTGCGTTGGGCTTGGTCACCAATACAGAAGGCACATAGGCCACATTGATGACGCCGCGCAGGTCATGCACCGGATCGAAACCCAACTCGCGGAAGACACCCGGATTGATCGCGTAGGAACTATTGACGACCAGCAGGGTATAACCATCCGGGCGGGCACGGGCAACCCAATTGGCGCCGATATTGCCGCTGGCGCCAGCGCGGTTTTCGACAATCACCGGCTGGCCCAGGACAGACTCCAGCCGCTGGCCCAGGCGGCGCGCCAGCGTGTCGGTACCTCCGCCGGGCGGAAATGTCACGACCAAGGTAATAGGCCGATCTGGAAATACATCGTGTGCCCCGGCACCGACGGCTTGGCCGCGCGACTGCACGGCGCCCACCATCGCTGCAAGCGCCAGCGCGCCCGCACCCAGGGCCACGCTCACGACTCGCAAGGCTTTGCGCGGACGCGACGGGGTACGTTTCACCTCAGGCATACTCGGCATCCAGGCCGATATCAAGCACCGGCGCACTGTGGGTGATCCAACCCACAGCAATCAGGTTGACGCCCGTGGCGGCCACGGCGGGGGCGGTTTCAGCAGTGATTCGCCCCGATGCTTCAGTGATTGCACGGCCATCCACCCGGCGGACCGCCTCGCGCAACATATCGGGCTCCATGTTGTCCAGAAGAACAGCCTCGACATTCAACGCCAGCGCCTCGTCGAGCTGTTCGAGCGTGTCCACTTCAACCTGGATGCGCACCATATGGCCAACATAAGCGCGCGCGCGCCGCACAGCTTCAGCCACGCCCCCCGCCACCACGATATGGTTGTCCTTGATCAGGACGGCATCGTCCAGCCCGAAGCGGTGGTTGCTGCCACCACCCACGCGGACGGCATACTTCTGCACTGCGCGCAGGCCAGGCGCCGTCTTGCGCGTGCAACTCACACGGGTACCGTACGGGCGGATTGCGTCTGCAATAGACGCGGTTGCCGTGGCGATGCCGCTGAGATGGCACAACAGGTTCAACGCTGTACGTTCGGCGCCCAGCATGGCCCTGGCATTGCCCTCAATGATAGCGATATCGTCGCCGGGCAACAGGCGCGCGCCGTCTTCGCGCAGGGCGGAAATCACCACATCGGGGTCCATGGTACGGAACGCAATGCGCGCCAGGTCCAGGCCTGCAAGCACACCATGCTGGCGCGCGGCAAGCTTTAGGCGAACGCAGACATGCGCAGGCACGATTGCGTCCGAGGTCAGGTCGCCTGCCCGGCCCAGGTCTTCGCGTAGGGCATCACGCACCAGCGGCTCAAGCATGACAGCGGGCAATGGCGGCACGACCACCTGTTGGCCGGTGCTCAAAGAGGTGTCGAGATCAATTATGCTCATTTTGAGTATTAACTGGAAAATAAAAACGAGCAGAATGGCGCATCCTGCCCTACAGCATCACCAGCCTAGGCTGGCTGATTACTTATGCTAGCAGTGAGCATAATTGATCGTCAAGCGTGGATGTTGCATTTCATGCACGGTCAAGAGCGAACCGAATCCGTATCACTGGGTTCCAAACGCTCAGAGGCCGGAATAGAGGCGGAGTACGTGAGTTATGAGCCGTGCGCTCCACCCAGCGGAATGACGATAGCGCTAACGCAAGATCAGCGCGCCAGCGGCAACTTACTGCCAGCGATTGCACGCTCGCGCATGACGTCGCCACGAAACTGGAACAGCTTGGCCGGCCGGCCCGCCGTACCGCGCGCCATGGCGCCGGTTTCCTCGACCAGCGCCTGCTGCTCGATGAAACGCCGAAAATTCTGCTTGTGCAGGCTGCGGCCCGCCACAGCCTCGAAGGTTTGCTGCAGTTGCAGCAGCGTGAACTCGGGCGCCATCAGTTCGAACACCACAGGCCGATAACGGATCTTGGCGCGCAGGCGCGCCATGGCAGTGGCAAGAATACGACGGTGGTCATGCAGCATGACGTCCCCCGGGATAGGCTGCGGCAGCCCCTGAACGCCTGCTTCCAGGCGCTGACGCGCCTCGGGCACCAACCCGGCCTCGAATAATAGCTCGTAGCGCTGCAGCACGAGTTCTTCGTTCCAGTCATCATCCTCGCGGCCAAAGGTGTCGACGACACGCTGACGGCGCTGACGACGTGCGGCGGCATCGTCAGGCGCCTCGCTCCAGCCAAGCAAAGCGGGCCGGATCTGATGGGTGACCATGCCCGGCGTGCCGCCGCGCCAGTCTTCCCAGGGAAAATAACGGTACCAATCCTGCCAGTTGCCGGTGTCCAGTTCTGCATCGCCGGCCAGGGTGGCGGGATCGCGTTCGCAGGTAAGACCCAGATAGCTGACAGAAATCACACGCTGCCCTTCGCGGTTGGCGCGGTCGCGATCGGCAAAGGTATACAACTGCTCGATATAGCCGAGCGGGTGGTGCGTTTGCGCCTCGACCCAGGCCCTGAGCCCAGCCTGCAATGATCGATGCGATGATTCAAGCGGGCCGGCCGGCAAGGCGTGGCTGTTGCCACGAACCAGCACGCGGGGCTGCCCCTGGCTGACGGCAACCAGCACGGCGACGAGCTCGGCATGCACGGCTTCGGCAGGGTGTAGAGGAGACTGGGTATTCTGCAATGGCACAGACATCGTCGATGGAGGGAAAACAGCATTATAGGTAATGGCGTGCGCGCAACATATGCTCCAGCATGCATGCCATGCCGGCGCCCTGCGATTGAAGGCGCCTGCAAGGTTGTGTTAGGGTAACGAGATATTTCGGTGCCTGACATTCACGGCAGCAATGCCCTTTTGCCTGCCGGCCGAACCTCCACGATGCTATCAATAAGAACCAACCCCTCTCCACTTGCCCGGCCCGCGCGCCTCGCGCTGCTGTCATTGGTGGCGTTAGCCGCTGGCTGCGCCACAACACCGCCCCAGAATCCCGAAAATATCTGTGCGATTTTTCGCGAGAAACCCGACTGGCACGATGCAGCGTTGGCAACGCAACGCAAATGGGGGGTGCCGCCACAGGTCGCGCTGGCCGTGGTTTACCAGGAATCCAGCTTTCGCCATGACGCGATGCCACCGCGCCGCTATCTGCTGGGGTTTATCCCTTGGGGTCGAGTCAGTTCCGCTTATGGGTATGCGCAAGCCAAAGATGAAACCTGGAGCGACTACAAGCAGGAAGCGGGCAGTTGGCTGGCCAGTCGCGATAACTTCGGCGACGCCCTGGACTTCATGGGCTGGTATATGAACAAAGCCCAGCGGCTGAATGGCACCTCGAAGTGGGACGCGTACAACCAGTACCTGAACTACCACGAAGGTTGGACGGGGTTTCGCACCCGCAGCTACGACCGCAAGGCCTGGCTCAAGCGCGTGGCCGGGCAAGTGCAGGCCCGCGCCGAGCGCTTTGGCGCACAGTACAGGTCGTGCAAAACTGATCTTTGACGAGACAGCAGCCCTTCACCTGCAACGCTGCTCGCCGCCCCTGGTTGGCCAGCCCCTCTGGAAACAGGCGTGCGGCGTCGCGAACACCAACCGACGACGCCGCGCTATGCAGCCGCAAGACGCAGCAGCCCCCTACCCCGCGCCCGCTACGCCGCTGACCTGCGGGCCGCGCGGGCGGCAAAGGCGTCGTAGCGTTCGATCAGCTGCTTCGCCTGGATCACGACGGGCATATCCACCATCCGCCCCTTGAAAGTGCAGGCCGCCCTGCCGGCGGCCTTCTGGGCTTCGAATTCGACCACCAATGCACGTGCCTCTTCCACTGCTTCGATGCGCGGCGAGAACTCCTCATTGACGATCTCGACCTGCTTGGGATGGATACAGAACGCCGCATCAAAACCCAGACCGCGGGCGCGCCGGATCTTGTCGCGAAACACGCCTTCGTCATTGAAATCGGCCACCGAGCCAACGAAACCAATAGGCACGATACCCGCACCGCGGCAGGCCGCCACAGCCAACGCATTGGGGATGTAGAGTGAATCATCGCTGACCGCCATGCGCATCGTGGCGGCAAGGTCTTCCGCGCCAACAATCAGGCCGCACATCCTTGGTGCGCGGGCGATATCGCGCATGTTTTCCAGGCCCTGCGGATCTTCAACCATTGCGATCAGGCGGGTGTGGCCAATGGGCAACCCTTTCTCGGCCTCGACCTCGTCCAGCACCTCGCCGATATAGCGGATATACGAGGCATCAGGCACCTTGGGCAGCGTTAATGCGGCCACCGACGCACACACCGAGTGCTCGATATCGGTAAGCGCCATGCGCCACGGCCGATTGATGCGCACCACCACATCGAAACCCGCCTGCACAAAGCGCGGCGCCACCTCGGCCACTTTGCGGCGCGCCATTTCCTTGTCCTGTGGCGCTACACTGTCTTCGAGATCGAGCTGCAGAACGTCGGCACTGCGCCGCATTGCGCTTTCAATGAAACGGTCGCTGGACGCCGGCACGAATAGCAACGAACGCCAGAGATTGATATCAGCCATGATTACTTCCTCGTCTATGTCGACATAAGTTACGGTTTTCGATTTTTTTTGTGCTGCCTGATCCAATGCCCCACGCGGTATCGGCTAAGCGACCTGAGCAAACCATAAGACAGCCGTGCTTTTTCGGTGCCAATCGGCAGGTCGGGCGGCACATGCATCCAGGACGATTTCGAATACGCGAGAATCTGGTCTGGATAAACACTGCGATGCCCGATGACCAAGTAAGCCGCAATGCTCGCCCCCGCCACATAGACGGTGCCCGCCACCCCGCCAAACAGCTCTACCCCCATCAGGATAGCAGCGACGGGCGTATTGGACGCCGCCGCAACCACGGACACCAACCCGACCGCCGCCCCCAGCGCGGGGGTGATCCCCAACAACGGCGCGAACGCGCTCCCGACCATTGCCCCGATGACGAATTGGGGCGTGACGATACCGCCATAGAAACCGGAGCCCAACGTTATCGCCACCAGCAGCGCCTTCCAGAAAAACCCGAAATACGGGGAGGGCTGGCCATGCAACGCATTGTCCATCATGGGCAGACTCAAACCAAGGTAGTCGGTAGACACCAACAGGGTAAGCAGCGCAAGCAGCAGCCCGCCCAGCAAAGGCATGAGCGGCGGCCAGATATTGAAACGATTACGCAGCGCCGTGAAGCCCGAGCGACTGGCCCCCACCAGGTCGACGAAAATCCACGCCGCCACACCGCAAAGGATGCCGATAATGATCGTCTTGAGAAAAACTATCTCGGAGAACGTAGGTAACAACCCAAGATCGTAGTGTTCGTACGGGATTCCCCACATTTTGCTGATCTCGAAAGATGCGACCCCCGCGATGATGGCCGGAAACAGAAAATCGTGCCGAATTCGACCGATTGCCAGCACCTCTACGCCATATATAGCGCCCGCGATCGGTGTCCCGAATACGCTGGCAAAACCGGCGCTAACACCGCAGGCCACCAGACGCTTTTGTACTTCCGAGTTCACACCCAGTACCCGGCCCAATCCCGAGGCCAGGGTACCGCCGATATGTGAACATGGGCCTTCCTTGCCCGCTGAACCGCCCGAGGCCAGGGTGATGATGGCGGCCAATGGTTTGATCGGCAGGGTTCTGAACGGCATATGGCCGCCTTGGCTGTGCACGGATGCAATGACAGAGTCTTTGAGGCCGGTTGTATTAAGGCGAAGATAACCATAATGCAGCAATAGCCCATTGCACAGACCGCCCAGCGGCAACAAAATCATTGTTAGCCATGGTGTAACGCCTGCGGTTTTTCCAGAGGCAAAGAAAAGTGCGTGCAGGAACAGGCTCGTGCCCGTGCCGACGATGATACCGGTGATCGTTGCCAGGACCACCCATTGCACGACGGTCGCGAGCATGACGGCGAGCTCAATGTAGTCGAAGCGGCGCATGCGTCTTGGAATTCATGTGAGCCGATCATTCTAGCGTGTTTCGGGCGACGCCCTGGCGCGCCGCATGCGAGTTTCGGGAGACACCAGGCACATCACTTGCTGACACTGGGCGGCCCAGCGTCACAAGGAGTCCATCATGAACGCTTCAAAAACCCCGCAACGCGAACAGGCACAAAACGACGATACTCGCCGCGAAGAGCAAAAAAGCCACGGTGACCAGCAGAACCGCAGCAAGAAGGACGGTCACACCAGCCAGATCGGCTCCAGCCAGGATCAACTGAGCCAGCGCAATCGCGGCCAGGGCGCGCGCCGCCCCTGAAGGCGGTCGATGCAGGAACACAGGCCCGCCGTGTATAAGCCTGCCCCCTGACCTGCCCGGGCAGGTGCTCCAGCGATCAGGTGCCGAATTGCGCCAGACCAGATGAACACCCCGGAGATATCAATGAAGATCCTGGCAATCGCCGCACTGTTGCTGACGCTGGGCGGCTGTGTCGTCTATGACGATGGCTATTACCGCCATCACTACTATGGCGGCGTGTATATCGAACCGTACGATGATTGGTATGTTGAGCCGTATCGGCCATACCACGATTGGGGGTGGCATCACCACCGCGGCTGGCCATGGCGCCATCAGCGGCGGTGGCATGATGACTAGGGGCTCTTCATCGTTAAAGGGAGACAGCGACATTCATTAAACTCGTTTTTGCAAAGAAACACGTGCATCCATTGCCAGCAAGAGGCGGTACGGATTAAAGCGACGCACCCGCGTACGCTCAAGCACACTCGCCAGGGCAATCAACTGATGGTGCTGCACCTGGCCGTACCCAAGTATCACTGCACCGACTGCAATCGCTATTTTCGCCACCGTTTTGCGGGCATCCGGCCCCGGCGCCGAGCCACCGAGGCGTATCGCCTGGAGGTCTTCGAGGCCCACGATGGGGGCGTGAGCCAACGCCAACTGACGCGCACGCACCGGATCGGTAGCGCCACCGTCGAGCGCTGGTACCAGTCCTTTATCAAGCAACGGGTCTCGGAGCTCTCTGGCCGAGCCTGCCCACAGGTGCTGGGTATCGATGAGCACTTCTTTAGCCGCAAGAAGGGCTACGCCACCACGTTGGTCGATTTGAAGCACCACAAGGTGTTCGATGTCGTGCTGGGGCGCTCAGAGGCAAGCTTGCGCAGCTATTTGAAGCGATTGCCGGGCAAGGAGCACGTGCGCGTCATCGTGATGGTAACGCGGCACCCGTGGCTTGATCCTGGCAAGGGTTAATTCCACCAAACGAGCAAATCTAACCGACCCGCGCCCAGGCACCTGTTTGCCGGCCCCCAGTTGGTAGGCACTCTGGATGGTCAACAGCACAGCATTGCCATCCTTGCGCATGACGTTGAAAAAGACGCCGTACTGGGCGGCCACCCCGTCTACCGCTTGCATATCGATGGTCACATAGTTATCAGCCTTGGCAAAACTGCACCGCCTTTCAGTCAAGGTACGGGCGATATCAGGTAACTGCCAGGACAAGGCATATCGATCAGGGCAAAAGCTGCGGATTTCACGGGCATCGCGGTACAGATGGCTGTCATCATCACCATCAGCACGGGCACGGGTAAAGCAATGCATGGCGAACGCCACGCGTATTTCAACCTCGACCGGCCCCGCGCTGTGGTTAACGGCCAACGTATAGCGAAATGGATGTAGATGGTTCAGGGGGTACGCCTTGCCCGCTCCGTCAACGTGCGGCTTCCAGCGCATCAAATTCGCCCCACTTGGCACCGATCAATTCGCCGGTGCGCACGAAAGTGAGCGCCATCAGTTGAAGGGGCCAGCCGGGTATGCTCACCGCCCACATAACCGTCCATGTCCCGCAACAACTGCGGCAAATCTTTGGCATCCAGGCGCGCATAGTTGCGCTTCTTACGTGCGGGCAAAATGTCAGATGGCTGAATATCGGCCACCGGGTTGCGCTCGGCCAAGTCGTGGGCCACCGCATAACGCATGATTTGGCTGCACTTCTGTAGCTGGCGCTTGGCGATGTCCAGCGCGCCCCGCGCCTCGATAGCCTTCACGCAGTCGCGAACCTGGGCCGCCGTCAGATCGCCAGCCGGCACCCTGCCCAATGTCGGCAATATAATATCCAGTTCCAAGCGGCGCCAAACGTCCTTGGCATGTTTGGGCGTCTTGCCGGGTTTCCAGTGCTGATGCCATTTTTCGGCTACCGCTTTAAAGGTCACGGTATCAGTCTGCTTTTCCGCCTTGCGTTCAGCCATTGGGTCGATGCCCGTAGCTAGGACGGCCCTGCCCTGTCTATGCAACTCACGCGCCTGGGCGAGTGATACATCAGGGTAAGCGCCAAAACTCATTAAGCGCTCTTTGCCACTGTGGCGATACTTCCAACGCCATAGCCTGGAACCCGCCGGAGTCACATAAAGGAACAGCCCGCCGCTATCGGCCAGCTTGAACGCAACGGGCCTGGGGGCGGGCTTTCTGTCGAATGGTGGTATCGGATAAGGCCATTTTGGGGTATCCAAACTGAAGATTTAGCAGATACCCCCCAATATACCCCCCCGCTAACGCTGTATGTCCATACACTGTCGTATACGGCCATAGATAATAAAAAACCCGCAATGCGTTTAAACATGCGGGTTTCTGTGTTGTGATCCACTGTTGTGGAAAATGAATTGGCGGAGACAGAGGGATTCGAACCCTCGATACGGGTATAAGCCGTATGCTCCCTTAGCAGGGGAGTACCTTCAACCTCTCGGCCATGTCTCCGAATTCAAGTCCGGTATTCTAGCATGATATTTTGGCATTCTGCATGGAACGCGGGCCATGCTTGCGTGTGCGGCTTGGTGTGGATTGGACACGCGCCGCAGCGATCATGCGGACGGCCGGCACATGTGGGGCACGGTGCCGGCCTATGTAACGATCAAAGCTTGACGGTGGGCGTGTCCTGGTCGAGGCCAAAGGCCTTGTGCAAGGCGCGCACGGCAAGTTCCATATACTTGTCGTTGATGATGACCGAGGTTTTGATTTCGCTGGTGCTGATCATCTGGATGTTGATGCCTTCTTCGGCCAGCGTACGGAACATCAGGCTGGCGACGCCGACGTGGCTGCGCATGCCAATACCGACGATGGACACCTTGCAGACCTTGTCGTCGGGAACGACTTCGGCGGCACCGACGGCGGGCGCGATCTGGTTCTTGAGCAGATCGAGCGTGCGCGCAAAATCGTTGCGATTGACGGTGAAGGAGAAGTCAGTCGTGCCTTGCACAGACTGGTTCTGGACGATGGTGTCGATATCGATGTTGGCAGCGGCGACGGGGCCCAGGATGGCGAATGCGACGCCCGGCTTGTCGGGTACGGCCAGCAAGGTAAGCTTGGCTTCGTCGCGGCTGAAGGCGATGCCCGAAACAACGGCAGCTTCCATTTTCTTATCTTCCTCGAAAGTAATCAGTGTGCCCGAAGACATTTCTTCTTCGAGCGGAATCATGGGGTCGGTCAGGGATGAGAGCACACGCACAGGCACGCGGTATTTGCCGGCGAATTCGACCGAGCGTATCTGCAGCACCTTGGAGCCCAGCGAGGCCATTTCCAGCATTTCCTCGAAGGAGACGACATTGAGCCGGCGTGCTTCGGGCACGACGCGCGGATCGGTGGTGTAGACGCCGTCGACATCGGTGAAGATGAGGCATTCGTCGGCGCCCAGCGCGGCGGCTACGGCCACTGCGGAGGTATCGGAGCCGCCGCGCCCCAGCGTGGTGATGTTGTTTTCTGCGTCCACGCCTTGAAAGCCGGTGACGATGACCACGCGGCCGGCGTCAAGATCGGCGCGGATGCGGGAGTCGTCGATCGATTCGATGCGGGCCTTGGTGTACGAGGAATCGGTGCGCACCGGCACCTGCCAGCCAGCATAGCTGCGCGCGGGCACACCCTGCGACAGCAGCGCCATGGCCAAGAGGGAACTGCTGGCCTGTTCACCCGTGGCTGCCAGCATATCGAGCTCGCGGGTATCGGGCTGGGGCGTGATTTCTTTGGCTAGGCCCAGCAGGCGGTTGGTTTCGCCTGACATGGCGGACGGCACCACGATAACCTGGTGCCCGGCTGCCTGCCACTTGGCGACGCGGCGGGCGACATTCTGGATGCGCTCGATGGATCCCATCGAAGTGCCGCCGTATTTGTGAACGATCAGGGACATCTTTTACTCTGCGTTAATGGATGACATCAGTGAAAAGCCTGGATCCGCGCTGAACGTGCCGGCTTTACCCCGACGCAGATAGGCAAACGGGCTATTTTAGCGTTTTTCGCAGGCGCTGTCGGCGCAGTGCGGTACGGCGGGCCAAGCTTGCCAGCCGCAGCATGCGCCGGCGAAATCAGCAAGGCCCGGTGCGCAAGGAACGCGGGACATGGCCACCACCGGCATGCGCACGCCGCGCCAGCCAAACAGATCAATAGACCGCGCGCTCCACACCCACCCTTCCCCGCTTACACACGATCAGGTAGTCGCCGTGTTTGACCTGCATCTGCCGATCATGCCCCAAGGCATGCAACTGCCTGAGCTGGCGCATGAGATCGCGCAGGCGCGCGTCGGTGGGCATCCGCAGGCCCAGGCCTGCCAGCCAGTGGCGCAAGACCAGCGCCTGGCGCGGCGCCGACAACAGCCGCCAAGCCGCCAGCGAAAAATCAGTACCGTCGGCGGACGGCGCCAGTGTCGCGAAATCCTGCGCCGCTACCTCATCGAGGATGTCCCGCAATTCGGCGCTCTGGCGCGCATGGCGGGCCAGAGCGTCCTGCCAGCCCGGCCAGCGATCATTGAGCGCTGGGGCCAACCGTTCGCGCACAGCAGCGCGGGTGTAGTGCTCGTCGACATTGGTGGGATCCTGCACTGGCTTCCAGCCCGTGTGCCGGGCAAAGGCGCCCGCCTGGGCCAGAATGAGGTCGCGGCGGATGTCCAGCCACGGGCGCGCGTAGGTAATGCCGTCTCGTACGGTAAGCGGCGCCATGGCGGCCAAGCCCGTAGGCCCTGCCCCGCGCAGCAGGCGCAGTAGCACGGTTTCGGCTTGGTCGTCGAGGTGATGCGCCAGCAGAACATGCTGTATGCCCAGGGCATGTGCCAAGCCAGCCAGCGCAGCATAGCGGGCATCGCGCGCGGCGGATTCGATGCCGTCGCTGCGGCTTGCGGCCGCCTCGATACGCACATAACAGGTGTGGCATGACAGACCAAGCAAGCGCGCCAGCGTATGGGCGTGTTCCTGCCAGTCGTCGGCGCTGGCTTGCAGGCCGTGATGCACATGCAGGCAATGCAAGGCCAAGCCACGCTGGCGCGCAACGCGCGCAGCGTGCGCGGCCAGCATGGCGGAATCGGCCCCGCCGCTGAGCGCGACGGCAATGGACGCATTCACTGCGCTGCCCTGCGCAAGCCCGTCCAGCGCGCTCGCAATGGCCCGCAGCAGTGGCCCGCTAGCGGGCGTTTGCCAGAACGCCGCGTCAGGCATGGCTGTTTAGCCGGCTTCTTGGAAGCGACCGTAAGACATCAGGCGGGCCAGGCGCTGCTGAAGAAGTTGTTCGGTGGACAAGCCTTGCACCTGGCGCAGCGAATCGGACAAGGCCCGGCCGAGCTGGCGAGCCATCATGGCTGGGTCGCGGTGCGCGCCGCCGACAGGCTCGTTGACGATGCGATCGATCAGGCCGAGTTCTTTGAGGCGCGGCGCCGTGATGGCGAGCGCCTCGGCGGCTACCGAGGCCTTATCGGCGCTGCGCCAGAGAATGGAGGCGCAGCCTTCGGGTGAAATTACCGCGTAAGTGGCATATTGCAGCATCATGACAACGTCGCCCACGGCGATGGCCAACGCACCGCCAGACCCACCTTCGCCGATCACGGTAACAATAATGGGCACCTTGAGCTCGGCCATGGCGTACAGATTATGGCCGATGGCTTCTGATTGCCCGCGTTCCTCGGCACCGATGCCGGGATACGCGCCCGGGGTGTCGACGAAGGTAAAGATGGGCAGCTTGAATTTTTCGGCCAGACGCATGAGGCGCAGCGCCTTGCGATAGCCTTCGGGGCGAGGCATGCCGAAGTTACGCATGGCGCGCTCTTTGGTGTCGCGGCCTTTCTGGTGGCCGATGACCATGCAGGGTATGCCGTTGAAACGCGCCAGGCCGCCAATGATGGACTGGTCGTCGGCATACATGCGGTCGCCGTGCAACTCGTGAAAATCGGTGAAAAGCTCGCGCAGGTAATCGAGCGTGTAAGGCCGCTGCGGATGCCGCGCGACCAGGGCCGTTTGCCAAGGCGTGAGCTTGGCATAGATGCTCTTGGCCAATGCCTGGTTTTTCTGTTGCAGCCGGCTGACCTCTTCTGAGATATCGACGGCAGAGTCGGTTTGCACGAAACGCAACTCTTCAATCTTGTTCTCGAGCTCGGCCAGCGGCTGCTCGAATTCCAGGTAGGTATTACGCATAGGAGCTATGTTATCCCGAATGAGGCAATGCGTTGTCAGTAGCGTACGCAGGCAAGGTCGAGGCTGCGCCAGAGATACCAAGTGGCGACTGTACGCCACGGCGCCCAAGCCTGGGCAACTTCCCGCGCTTCGAAGCGCGACACGGGTTCGCCACTGAAATAGTGTAGCGAAATTGCCTTGAGCAGAGACAGGTCGTCCAGGGGAAGGACATCTGGCCGCTGCAGGTTGAAGATTAGAAACATTTCAGCCGTCCAACGGCCGATGCCGCGAATCGCGCACAGTTCGGCAATGACGGCTTCGTCGTCCATGCCCTGCCACGCGGACGGCTTGACCTTTTTATCAGCGAAATGCAGCGCGAGATCGAGAATGTATTCGGCCTTGCGCTTGGACAGGCCAAGCTCGCGGATACCGGCCTCGGCGACTCGGATGACGGTGCGCGGCGTAGGCGTGCGCCCGCATGCCTGGATGAAGCGCGCCCATTGTGTATTGGCGGCGCTCACGGAAATCTGCTGGCCAACGATGGCGCGGGCCAGCGTGACGAAAGGCGTGCCGGGCGCAGCGAGCCATTCGGTGCGATGCTGCGGGATGAGCTTTTTAAGGATGCGGTCGCGGCCCATCAAATGAGCGGAGGCTTCGTCCCAAAATAGGGGCTTGACGTTATCGGGCACGATACTGTCTGACATGAAACCGCCCCGTTACGCGCGACGCCACTGGGTGAGGCCACCCGGCTTGTCTTCGAGTTCGATGCCCTGCTTATGCAGCGACGCACGGATTTCGTCGGCACGGGCGAAATCGCGGGCCTTCTTGGCCGCCGCCCGCTCATCGATGAGCGCGTCGATGGCCTCGTCGGCCAGCGCCTCGCCCACCGTTGCGCCACCGGCGCGCTGCAGATAACGACTGGGCGAGCGCAGATACTGCGCCGGATCCATCTGCAGCAGACCGAGCAGGCCGCCCAGCGCGCGCATCAGGCCGCTGGCGTGCGCTGATTGGGTGCGATTGGCCTCGCTGGCCAACTCGAACAGCACGGCGACCGCGCCCGATGTGTTGAAGTCGTCATCCATGGCGGCGCGGAAGGCCTGCGGATGTGGATGGTCCCAATTGATCTCGACAGACTCAGGCGGCACGTTGTGCAATGCCTGATACAGCCGGTCAAGTGCGTTCTGCGCATCAAGCAGGTTGTCGGGCGCGTAATTTTGCGGGCTGCGGTAATGATTGCGCACAATGAAGAAGCGCAGCATTTCGGCCTCGCGCGGATTGGCGCGATAGTTGGCGCTGCTGTCGGGCAATTTGGCATCTGCCGCGATGGTGGCGCGGATGGTGCGGAAATTACCCAACGATTTGGACATCTTGTCGGCATCCACCATCAATGGGCCGCAATGCATCCACACCGACGCCAAAGTACCGCCGAATGCGCCTTCGGTTTGCGCGATTTCGTTTTCGTGATGCGGGAATTTGAGATCGGGGCCGCCGCCATGGATATCGAGCGGCAAGCCAAGCAATGCCTTGCTCATGGCCGAGCATTCAATGTGCCAGCCCGGCCGGCCCAGGCCGTACGGGGACTCCCATTTGGACTCGGGTGGCTCTTCTTCTTTGGCGGTTTTCCAGAGCACGAAATCGAGCGGATCGTGCTTGCCCGCGGACACGGCCACACGCTCGCCAGCGCGCAGGTCGTCGAGCGAACGGCCGGACAGCTTGCCGTAGCCCTCGAAGTGGCGCACGGCGTAGTTGACGTCACCGTCGTCGGAGCGGTAAGCCAGGCCGTTTTGCTCGAGCAAGCTGATGATGCCGAGCATATCGCCAACGTGCTCGGTGGCGCGAGGTTCGTAGTCGGGCGTCTGCACGCCCAACGCGCGCTCGTCGGCGTGCATGGCATCAATGTAGAAGGTAGTGACTTGGCTCATGCGCTGGCCCGTCTGCACCGCCTTGCGGATGATTTTATCGTCGATGTCGGTGATGTTGCGCACATAGCGGACATCGTAGCCGCTGGCCCGCAGCCAACGCTGCACGACATCGAAGCTGACCAGCATACGCGCATGGCCGAGATGACAGAAATCGTAGACTGTCATGCCACACACATACATGCGCACCTTGCCCGCTTCAACGGTTTTGAATGGCTCTTTGGTACGAGAAAGGGTGTTATAAATGTGCAGCATGTGCGATCAAAAACGAATATCAGTCGGAGCCCGGCGCCCTGGTCAACAATAGAACCGCATGCTGTAAACTCGATTCGAGACAGCAGGCAAGGCTAAAATGGCGGTCGATTAGTATAGCAAGCCCTTACAGTACTTACAGAAGGCGCACCACCCGTGGCTCGAATTTCACCTTATGTATTGACAATTGCCCTGGCAGCAGGGGCTGTGGCGTCTGGCGCCAGCCAGGCCCAAATGGCCGCGCTGACACCACATGTCGATCTTAACGCGACCATCGGGGTGGGTCCAGCCAACCCTGTTTTCAGTGGCGACACCATTGCTTTGCCGGTACGGCATGCTACCGGCCCGCTGTTCGACGATCAGCCGGAGCCTCAGAAAGGATGGAAAGCATTGGCTCGCCTGCTCGAAGCGGCCACCCCAAAGGTTGACACAAGCATTCCCCTGACACCCTCCCAGATCACCGACCGCATTCAGGCGCTGATCGACCAGGGCGACTACCAGCAGGCGCTCGGCATCATCGAAAAACGTGAAACACAATTGGCCGACCAGGGCGGCATCGGCACTGATGTACAGCTTATGTTCCTGCATGGCCGCGCGTTGGCGGGGCTGGAGCGGCACAATGAAGCGATCGATGTCTACCGTCACATGACAACCACATACCCTGAGCTGCCCGAACCCTGGAACAACCTCGCGTCGGAGTACGTCAAGCAAGGCAAGCTCGACATGGCGCGCGAGGCCTTGAACATGGCATTGGCGGCCGATCCCAACTATGCCACGGCGCGAGCCAACCTGGGCGATGTCGATCTTATGCTGGCGCGTCGCGAATTCGAGCATGCCGCACGCCTGGGTGTCAGCGATGCCGCCGCACGGGCAGAGGAAACCACAAGGATCATCAAGCGTTGAATACTTTCCTAGTACACTCCACCCGCATGCTCGCCCGGCCGGCGGCCGTTCTGAGCATCGTTGTTTGCGCGGCGCTGCCGGCGCTGTTCTTCAGCGGGGCCGGGCAGGCCGCGCCAACCTCATCCAACCAAGGTACCTCTATGAGCACATCTCCCCGCGTCAGCCTGCAAACCAGCCAGGGCGATATCCTGATTGAACTGAACGCAGAAAAGGCGCCCAAAACCGTCGAAAGCTTTCTTACTTATGTCAAGGAAGGCTTCTACGATGGCACCATTTTTCACCGGATCATCAATAACTTCATGATCCAGGGTGGTGGCTTCGAAGCAGGCATGAAGCAAAAGCCAACACACGCCCCCATCGAGAACGAAGCCAACAACGGCCTGAAGAACGAACGCTACACGCTGGCCATGGCCCGTACGGCCGATCCGCACTCGGCCACCGCGCAGTTCTTCATCAACGTGGCCGACAACGACTTTCTCAATTTCACCGCCCCCACGCCTAACGGCTGGGGCTACGCCGTGTTCGGCAAAGTTGTCGAAGGCACCGAGGTGGTCGATAAGATCAAGGGCGTGCAAACCGGCAGCAAGGGCTTTCATCAAGACGTTCCGGTGACAGACGTGGTGATCGAGAAGGCGACAGTCGTCGAATAAGCTTGCCCGCCCCCATTGCGCGTCTGGCGCTGGCGGGCACCGTCTGGGTTGCCTCGGATATTCATCTCGGCCCCGCGGTGCCCGCCACCGCCCAGGCGTTCTATCGTTTTCTGGATGACGCCGCCACGCGCGCCGATGCGCTGGTTTTGTGCGGCGACATTTTCGACGCCTGGATAGGCGACGACTATGCCCTGCGCGAGCCACCGGCCTGGCTGGCAGATGCCCTAGGGCATCTGCGTCACACGGCATCGCGCATCCCGCTGTGGCTGGGGCGCGGCAACCGCGATTTTCTGATGGGCCTCGGCTTGGCACGGGCGCTCGGCGCACAGCTACTGCCCGAACCCGTCATGCTCAACACCGACGCTGGCTTTATCCTACTGTCGCACGGCGACGAATACTGCACCGGCGACCCGGGCTACCAGCGCTTTCGGCGCGTGGTGCGCCACCCCGGAGTACAGCGCGTGTTTCTATCACTGGGGCTGCCCACGCGACGGCGCATTGCCGATTGGGCCCGCCGGCGCAGCCAGGCATCCAACCGCTACAAGCCTCGCGACATCATGGACGTGGCGCCCGAGGCGATCAAAAAAGCTTTCACGGACAGCGGTGCGCGCATTATGGTGCACGGGCATACCCATAGGCCTGCGGTACACGCTGTGCAGATGCCTGCCGGGGCCTGCACCCGCATCGTGCTGCCAGACTGGGACTTCGACCACGACCACCCAGGGCGCGGCGGCTGGCTGGCCATAGACCGGCATGGCCCCGTGCTGCACACACTCAAGAAGTAAAGAAAACACGGGCCTGTTGGCCCTGCAGGGGCGGTGAGCACCCGCCCACCTGTGCGAGCCTGGCGCCCCGATCAGCGGGCTAACAGCCAGATGGCCACGACAACCCCCAACCCGATGCGATACCAGGCGAATGGCCGGTACGTATGCCGCGATACAAACTTGAGGACCGCCCGCACGACTACGAGTGCGCTCAAGAATGCCGCAATAAAGCCGACCACGATAGCGGTGGTTTGCGCCTCGGTGAGCGCACCTGCATTGCGATACAGATCGTAGACCGTTGCAGCCAGCATGGTGGGCATTGCCAGGAAGAACGAGAATTCAGTGGCTGTCTTGCGCTGGATGCCAGCAATCATGCCGCTGATGATGGTAGCGCCCGAACGTGACGTGCCCGGCACCATGGCCAAGCACTGCGCGAAGCCAACTACCAGCGCCTGCTTCCAGTTGATTTCCTCTAGCGTACGCGCCGTGACCCGCGTTGCCGACATGCTGTCATGGGAGGCGTCGTGGCCAAAGGTGTCGGCCGTATGTTTGGCGTACTGGGGCTTTCGCTCGACCCACAGCATGATGATGCCCCCTACCACCAGCGTTACCACGAACACCCCGGGGTTGTGGAACAGGGCTTTAATGTATTTGATGGCGAGCGCCCCCACCACCGCAGCGGGCAGAAAGGCAATGAGGAGATTGCGCATGAACATGATTTCGCTGCGCTCGCCCCGCAAGGTGCCTGCGATGAGCTGCCACAGCCGCATGCGAAAAATCCAGATGACGGCAAGTATGGACCCGAACTGAATGACCACCTCGAAAACCTTGTCGCTGCCGGATGAGAAATCGATCCAGTCTCCCAGGAGGAGCAGGTGTGCGGTACTGGATACTGGAATGAACTCGGTAAAACCTTCGATCAGCCCCAGGAGTGTTGCCTTGAGCATGAACCATACTGAATCGGTCATAGATGCTGCTTCACAGATTGTTGTTGTCGGAGTGCGCCGCCTTGATAGGCAGGCGTTCGATGCGCACGGTTGCGATCCGGCGCCCATCGAGCCGCACCACTGTAAACCGGAACACGACTTCCTGATGCTTCATTTCGCAACTTTCTCCCTCTGTTGGCAGGTGGCCGAAGCGATCGAGCAGGTAACCCGCAAGTGTTGCATAGTCTGCGTGCTCGTCAACCAGGCCATCAGTATTCAGCAGCAGCTCGAGGTGGTGCAAGTCGGCGGCGCCATCGGCCTGCCAGCTATCTTCGCCCTCAGGGGTGATGTCGGGCGTTTCGTCTTCGTCGGGAAATTCTCCGGCAATGGCCTCGAAAACGTCGATGGGCGTGACCACGCCTTGGATGGCGCCGAATTCGTCAGCCACCAACACCAACTGCCCCCGCGAACGCTTAAGGGTGTCCATCAGCCGCAGCACGCCAATTGATTCGTGCACAATGACTGGCTCGCGCAGGCGGCTGAGCCGCAAAGAACCTTGCCGAATCAGGTCGGCAATCATCTCCTTGGCCCTGCCCACGCCCATCACCTCGTCCAGCGTACCCCGGCAGACCGGAAAGAAGCTGTGCGGTGACTGCGCAATCTGGGCACGCTGCACGTCGGGTGGATCATTCAGGTCGATCCAGGAAATGTCATTGCGTGGCGTCATGATGGAATGAATAGACCGTTCGGCGAGCGTCAGCACGCCGCTGACCATGTAGCGTTCTTCGTCCTGGAACATCTTGCTCGGAGCACCGCCCGCAGTGGCCCTGGCGGCGTCATGCCCTCTGTCCATACCCAGCATGCGCAGCACGCCCTGAGCCGTGCGTTCGCGCAGCGGACGCCTGGCGTCGATGCGCCGCATATTACGTCGCATCAATTGATTGAATATCTCGATAACAACCGAAAAAGTAATGGCCGCGTACAAGTAGCCTTTGGGCACCGGGAAGCCAAAGCCCTCAGCGAGCAACGAAAACCCAATGGTCAGCAGAAAGCCCAGGCACAGCATGACGACCGTAGGGTGGTGATTGACGAACTGCGTGAGCGGCTTGGACGCGACCACCATGAGGCCAATGGCGATGATGACCGCCAGCATCATGATGCTGAGATGATCCACCATCCCCACGGCCGTTACCACAGCATCGAGCGAAAACACCGCATCAAGGATGACGATTTGCGTGACAATGACCCAGAAGCCCGCATGCACGTGCGCGCCAGAAGCGCGCGCGGGCTTGCCTTCTACACGCTCGTGGATTTCCAGCGTACCCTTGAGCAACAGGAACAGGCCGCCGAAAATGAGGATCAGGTCACGCCCTGAGAACTGCAGCGGCCCAACAGCGAAGAACGGCGCAGTGAGCTTGATGAGCCATGACATGACCGACAGCAGCACAAGCCGCATCAGCAAGGCCAGCAGCAGGCCGGTGATGCGGGCGCGATCACGCTGAGCCGGTGGTAGCTTGTCGACGAGTATTGCGATGAAGATGAGGTTATCGATCCCGAGTACGATCTCGAGAATAATCAGCGTCAGCAGGCCCAACCAGCCCGACGCCTCCAGCATCCACTCCATCAGGCAATCCTCATCTGAAAAGCCGCGGCAGGCGGCCATCCATGACGCCTTGACGCCGCCGGACCGGCATAGGCGCCGACAGGGTCAGTGCCGCAACTTACCTGCCCGCCGTATGGCGGTGGCGCATCAAGGCAGCGCATTCGGACACAGGGCGCGAAACAAGCACCGCCCAAGCCCGTATCGCCGCACGTCTGCATCAGGGCTGCTGCAGATAGGCCAACATCTGCGGGAATATCTTGGGTGTGGACGCCACAATGCTTCCGCTCTGCATCCACCCTTGTTCGCCCGAGAAATCGGCGGTCAGGCCACCGGCCTCGAGCACCAGCAGGCCGCCTGCAGCCATGTCCCAGGGCTTGAGATTGAAACCGCAGAAACCATCAAGGCGCCCCGCTGCCACATAGGCCATATCGAGCACAGTGGAACCCAGGCGCCGGGCGGCGGCGCATTCTGCCAGCATTTTTTCGAAGCGGCTGCCCTGGCTGCCGGAAGCCGAGCGCGGCAAGTGGGCGCCCAACAGCGCATCGTGGTAACGCAATTGGCCCGACACCCGGACGCGGCGGTCGTTCAGAAATGCGCCACCACCCCGGCTGGCAGTGAACAGTTCGTTGCGAGATGGATCGTAGACCACGGCCTGTGTAATCTGCCCGCGCTGGGCCAGCGCAATTGAAATGGCGTAGATAGGCATGCCGTGAATGAAGTTGGTCGTGCCGTCCAGGGGATCAATAATCCACTGGTTTTCTGGCGTGACGCCGTCTTTCTGGCCTGCCGCCGGGTGGGTGCCGGACTCTTCGCCCAGGAAGCCGTGATCGGGATAGGCAGTGCGCAGCACGTCGATAATGGCCGCCTCTGCGGCGTGATCGACTTCCGTGACATAATCTTTGGGCCCTTTGCGCGCCACCTGCAGGCGTTCGAGGTCCAGGCTGGCGCGATTGATGATGGCGCCGGCGCGGCGTGCCGCCTTGATGGCGGTATTGAGCATCGGGTGCATAGAATTCCGTATTGTTAACGTGCAGAAACTGCAGAAATCATAGTGCCGCGCAAACCATTACCGCGCACGCGGCACTTCAAACCAGCTATTTTAAATGACTCCGGCACATCCCTCTGATTCAGGCGCCGCCAGCCCGGCAGCGCTGTTCAATCGCGTACGCTTCATCATGGTTCAGCCCAGCCACCCCGGCAACGTGGGTGCGGCTGCGCGAGCCATCAAAACCATGGGGTTCCACGATCTTTGCCTGGTGGCGCCACGGTTTGCCGATGTACTCAGCCAGCCCGAGGCGCAATCACTGGCTAGCGGCGCCACAGACGTTCTGGCCGCGGTACAGATCTTTCCGGATCTGCGACACGCGCTGGAGGGGGTGACGCTGGCGTTTGCCATGACAGCCCGCGCGCGTGTCATCGGGCCGCCAGCCTGCGACATCCGTGTAGCCGCCGAAGCCAGCCGCGAACATCTGGCGCTGCCGCTGAACCGTGTCGCGGTTGTGCTGGGCACCGAACGTTCGGGGCTTACCAACGAAGACATCGCCATGTGCCAGCGCATTTGCCATATCCCGGCCAATCCGGCCTATAGCTCCCTGAACGTGTCCCAGGCCTTGCAGCTTGCCGCATGGGAGCTGCGCTACGCCCTGGCCATCACGGCCGGCCTGCCGCTCATGCCCACGACGGAGGGACGGCCTGATGCGGGCAGCCAACTGGCGCCCAACGAAAAAGTGCAGGCCTTGCTCACGCACTGGGAACAAGCCATCACCGAAGTGGGCTTTCTCGATCCCCTGCATCCCAAGAAGCTCATGCCTCGCATGCGGCATATGTTCAGCCGCAACGCGCTGACACAAGATGAGGTGGATATGATGCGCGGGCTGTGCTCAGCCATGATCAAAACCGCGCAGAAAGTACGCGACAAGTAGAATCAAACCGTTGCGCGAAAACACCAAACCCCAGGGGCCGGACACCGCCGCCCCCTGGGGTTTGTCAATTGCGCAGGGCGCTGGCGCCTTGCGGGGCGCCGTCATGGGCGTGATTAGTCCACCGTCGCGCCCGAAGTCTTCACCACCTTACCCCAGGTTTCCACCTCGGACTTGATGAAGGCACCGAACTGCTCGGGCGTCGTGTCGGCGGGCACCGCACCCAACTGGGCGAGCTGCTTCTTGACCTCGGGTTTCTTCAGCGCTTCGCGGATCGCAACGTTGAGCTTCTCGACGATGTCCTTGGGCGTGCCGGCAGGCGCGAGCACACCGAACCACGACGACACATCAAACGTTGGGAAGCCCGACTCTTTCATCGTGGGCAGATTGGGCGCCGTTTCCGAACGCTCGGCGGTGGTCACAGCCAGCGCGCGCAGCTTGCCCGCTTCGACGTGCGGCCATGCCGAGGGCATGTTGTCGAACATAAAGTCCACCTGGCCACCGAGCAGATCGGTAACGGCGGGCGAACTGCCCTTGTAGGGGATATGCACCACATCGACCCCGGCCAGTTGCTTGAACAGTTCACCCGCCATGTGGATGGACGTGCCGCTACCCGAAGATGCAAAGTTCATCTTGCCTGGATTGGCCTTGGCGTAATCGACCAGTTCCTTGACCGATTTGGCGGGTACCTTGGGGTTGACCACCAGCACATTGGGCACTTTCACAGCCAACGCAACCGGGTCGAAATCCTTCTGGATATCGAAGCGAAGGTTTTTGTAGAGCGTCTGGTTGATCGTGCTGGTTACCGCAACCATGTAAAGGGTATAGCCATCGGGCTTGGCACGGGCCACCTGCTCTGCCGCAATATTACTGCCGGCGCCGGGGCGGTTTTCGACCACCACGGGCTGGCCCAGCGCATCGCCAAGCTCTTTGCCGATGATGCGGGCCGATACATCGGTGGTGCCGCCAGCGGAGAAACCGACAACCAAGCGGATGGGCTGCTCGGGATAAGCGGCGAAGGCGGAGGGCGCAGCCACGGCAGCTGCGGTGGCGACTGCGCCAACTGCGAGCTTCTTGAGGCCTGCGGCAAAGGTGGTGCTGAACAACATGAATAGGCTCCTCGGTGAAGGGCCCATACAGCGGGCCCGCACTTACAATGTCCACGAAACGGACGGTCGTATAATAAACCTCAGAATTCTCTGATGTTTTTTGTAACTTTTCAATCTTTGCGTACGCATTGTGGACACTTCGGCATCAAACCCCTCGGACACTGGGCCCCGCACACTCCGGCGTGGGCTAACCGTTCTGCGTGCTCTCCAAGAGCACCCTGAAACGGGATTGAATATTACCGCCCTGTCTCGTGAAACGGGCCTGCAGCGCCCAACCATCTACCGTTTGCTGGCGGCACTGATGGAGGCGGGGTTCGTGCGCGCGCTGGCCGGCACAAAACGCTACGCCGCCACCATGTCGCCCCCAGCCGCGCCAGCGTTCGAGCAAGATGCGCGCATCGCGCTCGCCTACCCGTCGTTGCGCAAACTTGCCGAGGCAACCGGGGACGCCGTATTCCTTGTGGTCCGGGACGGGTACGAATCGCTGAGCCTGTGGCGCGAGATCGGCGCGTATCCTGTACAAATATTGGCCACCTACGCGGGCAAACGCCAGCCGCTGGGCGTCGGCTCGGGCGGCATGGCCTTGCTGGCGAAGCTGAACGATGACACCGTTGAATCGATTATTGATTACAACAGCGACAAACTGGAGCAATACGGCGGCATGTCCACCCGTGAGATGCGCCAACTCGTACTCAATACCCGGACACGCGGCTATTCGGTGGTGGGCAACTACGCGGTGCGGGGAGCGCTGGGGGTGGGATGCGCCCTGTGTGACGCGCATAACGAACCGCTGCTGGCAATCAGTGTCACCGCGATCACGGAACGTATGCCGGCCACCCGACAGCGCGAGATCGCCGCAATGATCCAGGAAGAGCTTAAGGCCATCGCGGGCAAGCTATAGCTTGTTGTCCGCGCCCACAGCACGCACTTCACGGATGGGTACGGGCAGCTTGAGCCCCGCTTGGACTAGGTGCTGTAATGCCGTGCGGTAAAGGTCGAAGCGTACCGCCCAATATTTATCGTTGGGTACCCACACACGCATGTTCACGGTGGCCGTGCTTTCGTTGTATTGCGTCACCATGACCTGCGGCGCCGGGTCGGGCAGCACGTCTGCATGCGCGCGCACCAATTCACCCAGCACACGCAGCGCAGCCTCGAGGTCTTCGTCGTAACGCACTGCTACCTCTACATCGAGGCGCCGTGTTTCATTGCGGCTGTAATTGATGATGGGATTGCCCCATACGAGGCTGTTGGGCAGCGTGAGATGTATACCGTCGAACTGAATCAAGTGCGTGAGGAACAGGCCTACTTCGGCAACCGTGCCATCCCCCTTGCCCACCACGGAAACATATTCGCCTACGCGCAGCGGGCGCAGCACCAGCAGCATGATGCCGGCGGCGATGTTCTGCAGTGTGCCTTGCAGGGCCAGGCCGATGGCCAGGCCGGCGGCACCCAGTACGGCGATGATACTGGCTGTCTGCACACCCAACCGCGCCAGCGCCGCCACCACCACGAATACACGGATCGACCACACCGTGACCGAATAAATCATGGGCACGATAGTGGGATCCACACGCGCCGACCGATGCGCCAACTTGCGCAGCGTGCGGCCGGCCAGGGACGAAAGCCACCATCCCGCCGCCAGGATAATGACCATGATGAGCAGGTTCAGCGCAAGTGTCTGGAAGACGGGCAAATAGGTGGGCAGGTCGGAAAGTTGATCCGGCATGGAAATCCTTCAATCTGTGAATGTCTGCGATGCGGCGCGGGCCGGGGATGACGAACTATCGGTGTATCCGCCGGCCAGGATAGCTGCCGCGCCTGAGGTGATTGTAGACAGCCAAACGGCCACTTATCCACCGGTATTGTGGACAAATGGTCGGATAAATTGGGCACTACTCAAATTATGTTTTATTTTTCAGCGCATTAGCAGCACAGAGCAGTTTTCGCCCAGTCGGGCTCAGGCCGCTCCCGCCATTGCAGCCAAGGGCAGCCCATTATCGAGCCCGAGCGGAGAGCGCAGCCTAAAGTGAACGGCCGCTGATAAGACGAACCAGCACCACGATGATCGCGATAACCAGCAGGACATGGATGAATCCACCGATCGTATAAGACGTGACCAGCCCCAGCAGCCACAGCACGATCAGAATGACAGCGATTGTATAAAGCATCGACGAAGCTCCTCTTCCCCGCATGGCCGATACCCTAAAAAAGGTCGAATCGGCCTGCATATTGGCTAAATGTACGATTTACACGTCGTACGGGATTTACGTGCGTAATGCGCACAAGTTCTGGCTACCGTACGGTTTACTTGCCTACCTCGTGGCCAATAATGCCGCCAACGGCCGCGCCGCCAACGGTGCCAAGGGTGCTTCCACCCGTCAGTACAGCACCGCCCAGTGCGCCTGCGCCTGCGCCAATGACAGTGCTCCGGTCTTGCCGCGACATGCCGCTACATGCCACCAGGCTACTCGCCAGAACAATCATGACAGCAACAGTCGCGCATCGTTTGGTCGGTTTCATGTGCATACCCCCTGCTTATTGAAATGGCCCCGGCGGGATTTGCCAGGTTACAAATGCCGCAGCAATCCGCGTGCCTATGGCGAATGTCACCCAGGGCCTTTTCGGCCCAGCCCGGGTTGCAGGCACGAACAACCGTTGCGCATCGTTGGCCGCGGCATATCGCCGCTAGCCGCATTGGGCTGTATCCTGGCTTGCTGTATTGCGTCGCATGCGCGGCATACAAATTGCCCAACTGCTTCTCATACTGGGGCCGACGCGGCGAGCGACAGACAGCGCGCCGGCCTGCCGGTTTCGCCCTTACACCCGGACGATGGAGGCCATATGAGCCCAATCATGGAGCACAACAATAACGATGGAGAGGGAACCGTCCTTATTTTTTCTGTGCGCGCGCGCGAGCCGGACCATGAGCGCACCGTACACGAAGCCCTGGGCCGGCGTATCGCAGACCTGCTGGGTATGCGCTATGGCGGCCACCGCCAGCCAGATACCGACTACACCGGCCGTGTTTATCTTATCCCCACCGACACGATAATCGGCGTCACGCACACACGGCGCTTGCGCCTGCTGACCGAAACAGATCTGTTCGGCGGCGCAGCCCCCTACCCCTTTGTGCCTACCAAGGCCATTACCCATCCAGTACTGGATGAAGCCGCAGTGGTTCCGGAAGGATGGTCCACCGCATTCAGCGCCCGCACCCGCGATGCTGTGCTGGCAGGCTACACCGCATTTTCTCTGGACGACGCAATGCGCGCAGGCACACTGCTGCTGCGCCGAGGCCCCGTGCGCGTCAAACCCGTGCTTGCCACTGCCGGGCGCGGCCAGGTTTTGGTGCACGACGCCGCCGCCCTGGGCAAAGCCCTGCAACTGGCTGACACTGAGCGCCTGTCCGACTACGGCATTGTGCTTGAGGAGCACTTGGAATCAGTGCAGACCCTCAGCGTGGGCAGAGTGCGTGTGGGCCCGCACGAAGCCAGCTATGTCGGCACCCAATCACTGACACCCGACAATACTGGTGAACTGGTCTACGGCGGCTCCAGCCTGCTTGTGACGCGCGGCGGGTTTGACGCGCTGCTATCGCTGGACCTGGATGACAACAGCCGCCTTGCCATTACACAGGCTCGGCGCTATGACGAGGCGGCCAATGCCTGCTACCCTGGCCTGCTGGCGTCGCGCCGAAATTATGACATCGCGTTGGGCCGCGATGCGCGTGGTGAATGGCGCTGTGGCGTACTGGAGCAGTCATGGCGCATCGGCGGCGCCAGTGCGGCGGAGATTGCCGCCCTGCAGGCCCTGCGCGACAACCCTGCTGTGCGAGCGGTGAACGCCGCCACTGTGGAACGTTTTGGTGCAAACCCGTCACTGCCCGCCGGCGCCCAACTGCTGTACCAGGGCGACGATCCGCATATCGGCCCACTCTGCAAATACCTCCTGGTCCAGCCCGCCATCCACGACGCGCCGCGCCACACGTTGCCCCGCTCAGGCGCGGGGTGCGAGGGCGAAGACCACTGGCCACCCGCACAGTACGGGATGGCGTCATAATATGAATAAAGGTTTTATTTCCAACGGTTCAGATTATGGGGACAAACAGTACAAAAATAGAACTCGTCGTCGATGAAGAACACTTGGCCGGCACATTCCTGACGCCCAGTTCCAAAGTGCCCGGCGTGCTTTTTGTGCACGGATGGGGCGGCAGCCAGGATCGCGATCTGGAGCGCGCCCGGGGCATTGCCGGCCTGGGTTGTGTTTGCCTTACCTTCGACCTGCGCGGGCACGAAAAGGGCTCCGAACGCCAGAAAACCGTTACCCGCGCCGAAAATTTGCACGACATCGTCTGCGCCTACGACAAGCTGGTGCAGCATCCCGCCATCGACTCCAACGCCGTGGCCGTGGTGGGCACCAGCTACGGCGCCTATCTTTCCACCATTCTCACCACGCTGCGGCCGGTCAAGTGGCTGTCGCTGCGGGTACCCTCGCTGTACCGGGACGATCAATGGACCTTGCCCAAGCGCCAGCTCAACAGGGAAGACCTCGCGGTATATCGCGGGGCACCGGTGCTGCCGGATGAAAACCGCGCCCTGGCGGCGTGCGCGGCGTTTGCGGGGGACGTCCTGCTGGTCGAGTCGGAACACGACCATTTGGTGCCGCACGCAACCATCATGAGTTACCGGTCGGCTTTCGGGGCCTCCCACTCCATGACGCACCGGGTCATTGATGGCGCCGACCATGCCTTGAGCGAAAAAACCGCGCAGGAAGCCTATACTTCGGTGTTGATAAACTGGATTACGGAGATGGTCGTCGGGGCCCGCGTGGGCAGCCGGGCGGGCGTCCCCAGGCCCTGATACCACGGGTGCATGCCGCGCCCACCGTTCGCTCCCCTTTCCGCATGACGCCTTTTTCCATCCTTGACCTCGCACCCATCATCGAAGGCGGCACCGCCGCCGATTCATTCCGCAATACGCTGGATCTCGCCCGCCATGCCGACGGCTGGGGCTTTCGGCGCTATTGGATGGCCGAGCACCACGGCATGCCCGGCATTGCCAGCGCGGCAACATCGATACTGATCGCCCAGGTGGCGGCGGTTACCCGCAATCTGCGGGTGGGCGCGGGCGGCATCATGCTGCCCAATCACTCGCCGCTGGTGATTGCCGAGCAGTTCGGCACCCTCGAATCGCTGTTTCCGGGCCGTATCGACCTCGGCCTGGGCCGCGCCCCGGGCTCGGACCAGGCAACGGCTCGAGCACTGCGGCGCAATCTGTCCTCCGACGCCGACGATTTCCCGCAAGACGTTGTCGAACTGATGGACTTCATGTCCGACGAGCCGCGGCAAACCGTCATGGCAGTTCCAGGGCGCGGCCTGAAAGTGCCCATCTGGATTCTCGGCTCCAGTCTGTTCGGCGCCCAACTGGCCGCGGCCCTGGGCCTGCCCTACGCCTTCGCGTCGCATTTCGCGCCAGCCCAGATGATGCAGGCCATCGAACTTTACCGCGCCACCTTCCGCCCCTCGGCACATCTGGCCAAGCCCTACGTCATGCTCGGCTTCAACGTGTTCGCGGCCGACACCGACACGCAGGCGCATTATCTGGCCAGCTCCTGGCAGCAGTCATTCGTGAACCTGCGAAGCGGCCATCCCGGCAAACTACCACCGCCGCGCGAGGGCTACTTGGCGCAACTGCCCCCGCCTGCCCGCGAGCTCATTGACCACGTGCTGTCCTGTGCAGCCATTGGCACCCGCGACACGATCGCCGCCCAAACCCAGGCCTTCATCGACCGCACACGCGCCGATGAGCTGATGATTACCTGCAATATGTTCGACCATGCCGCGCGGCTGCGTTCCTACGAAATCGTGGCCAGCCTGCGGGAGGCCGTGGCATGACACAATATGTAGCAACAGATGATTCAATCGCGGCTCGCCTGGCCAAGGTACGACAGCGCATCGATGCCGCTGCGCTGCGAGCGGGCCGCTCGCCGGGTGAGGTTGCACTACTGCCGGTCAGCAAAACCTTCGGCGAAGCGGCCATCCGAGCCGTCGTGGCCGCAGGTGTGCACCGCCTGGGCGAAAACAAAGCCCAGGAGATCCGCAGCAAGTTCGAATTGCTGGCAGACTGCCACATCGATTGGGTGATGATCGGCCACCTCCAAACCAACAAGGCCAAGGATATCGCCCGCATGGCGGCCGAAATCCAGTCACTGGACCGCCTCGATCTGGCTGTGGCGCTGGACCGCCGCCTGCAACAGGAAGGCCGTGCCATCGACGCGCTGGTGCAGGTCAAGACCTCCACCGAACCAACCAAATACGGGCTGCCGCCCGACGAGCTGCCGCAGTTCTTGCGGCACGTGGCGCGCAATATGCCGACGTTGCGCATAAAGGGCCTGATGACACTTGCCATCAACGAACGCGACGACAACGCCGTGCGCGGTTGCTTTCGCTCCCTGCGCGAACTGCGCGACCGCATGCGAGACGAAGCAATCGACGGCGTGGTGATGGAGCAGCTGTCCATGGGCATGAGCGGCGACTTTGAAATCGCCATTGAAGAAGGGGCGACCGAGGTGCGCATCGGCACGGCGATCTTTGGCGGGCGGATTTACAACGACGCCTATTATTGGCCAGAGGGCAAGCCCTCGGGCGGGGCCTGAACCTAATCTATATCAAAGGTTGGCCCGGGCCTGTATGATATCTTCTGACGCTGATTTGCCCGCGTAGCGGCACGCGTTTCCGCTGTGCCGCCGGGCCACAGGAACCGCTATGCAACAGCTCGAACACGTCGCCGTCCTTCTGGCGCAGCCTCAAGATATTTCCATTGAAGTCCTGGTCGAAAAGTACGCCAAAGGCGGCGAAACCTCGATCGACGAAGTACATACGCGGGTCGCCGATGCGCTCGCTCAGGCAGAGCCTCCGAAACTTCGCAAAAAATACGCCGAAGCCTTTCTGTGGGCGATGCGGCACGGCTTCATTCCCGCCGGGCGCGTCAACAGCGCCGCCGGCACCCAGCTGCACAGTACACTGATCAACTGTTTCGTGCAGCCAGTGGGCGACTCCATCACCGAAGCCGAAGGCGGCAAGCCGGGCATCTATACCGCCTTGGCACAGGCTGCCGAAACCATGCGGCGCGGCGGTGGCGTGGGCTACAACTTCTCCGCGATCCGGCCCAGGGGCGCGCTGGTCAAAGGTACGGGCAGCAGCGCATCCGGCCCCATTTCGTATATGCGCGTATTCGACCGCTCGTGCGAAACGGTCGAGTCGGCCGGCGCCCGGCGCGGCGCCCAGATGGGGGTGCTCAACATTACCCACCCCGACATCACCGATTTCATCACCGCCAAGCAAGAGCGCGGCCAGCTCAACAACTTCAACGTGTCAGTGGGCGTCACAGACGCTTTCATGCGCGCCGTAGAGGCAGACACTGATTTCGAGCTGGTGCACGCCGTCGAACCCAACGCCCTGCTCAAAGAACAGGGCGCCTATCTGCGCGATGACGGCCTGTGGGTCTACAAAACCGTGCGCGCCCGTGAGGTGTGGGATCTCATCATGCAAAGCACCTACGCGGCGGCGGAGCCTGGGGTGCTGTACATCGACCGTATCAACGAAGAAAACAACCTGGCCTATTGCGAAACCATCGAAGCCACCAACCCCTGTGGCGAACAGCCACTGCCCGATTATGGCTGCTGTTGTCTGGGCAGCCTGAACCTGGCCGCTTATGTACGCGATCCATTCACCGACAAGGCCGCGTTCGACTTCGACCGTATGGCCGAGGTCGCCAAGCTGGCTGTACGCATGCTCGACAATGTGCTCACCGTCACCAATTGGCCGTTGGACGAACAGCGCCGCGAAGCCGAAGCGAAACGCCGCCTGGGCTTGGGTTTTACCGGGCTGGGCGATGCGCTCATCATGCTGGGCCTGCGCTACGACTCGGACGAAGGGCGGGCGCTGGCGGGCGACATGGCGCGCGCGCTGCGCGACGCAGCCTACGAAAGCTCAATCGGCCTGGCGCGCGAGCGCGGCGCGTTCCCGTTGTTCGATGCCGACAAGTATCTGGAATCAGGCTTTGCCTCGCGCCTGCCTGATGCCGTCAAGGCCGACATCCGCACGCATGGTCTGCGCAACTCACACCTCACGTCCATCGCGCCCACGGGCACGATTTCACTCGCTTTCGCCGACAACGCCTCCAATGGCATCGAACCGCCGTTTTCCTGGACGTACAAGCGCACCAAGCGCATGGCCGATGGCAGCAAAAAAGACTACACCGTCGAAGACCACGCCTACCGCGTCTATCGCGCCATGGGCGGTGATACCGCGCATCTACCACCCGCCTTCGTATCTGCGCTGGATATTTCCGCGCTCGACCATATGCTGATGGTGGCGGCTGTTGCGCCCTATGTAGACGCGGCCATTTCCAAAACCGTCAACGTACCGGCCGACTACCCCTACGAAGACTTCAAGGATCTTTACACCCAGGCATGGCACAAGGGGCTTAAAGGCATCACCACATATCGGCCCAATGCAATCCTGGGCGCGGTGCTGTCGGTGGCCGAAGAAACTTCCTCCCCCAGCACACCCGCACCGATCACGCTCTCTGAACAAGACAAGCGCATGGTACTGACCGAAGTAGCCAAGTCCCCACCGCTGGCATCGCTACGCTGGCCGTCTCGCCCCGCCTTGCCCGCGGGTGCGTCGGGTTGGGTCAGCGAAACCATCCATACCCCGCAAGGCGAGTTTGCCATCGCCGTCGCCGACAAAGACAAAGTCCCCTTCGAAATCTGGGTGCTTGGCGGCCAGCCGCCGCGCGGCCTGGATGCCATCGCCAAGACACTATCGGCCGATATGCGGGCCAACGACCGTGGCTGGCTGCACAAGAAACTGTCCATGCTGGCCCGGGACTACGGTGACAGCTTCCAGATGCCTATGCCGCCCGACGGGCGGCCGGTTACCGTACCCAGTGCCACTGCCGCCCTGGCCCGCCTGCTTGAGTGGCGCTATAACGACCTAGGTGCACTGGCGCAGCGCGACGACGACCCCGCACCCGTACTGAATGCGCTGTTCGCGCCACGCGAACCCAAGACCGGCACCGACGGAACGCTGGCCTGGGTGGCCGACGTACGCAACCCGGCCACCGATGACGACTTTGTACTGATGCTGAAAGAGCTGCAGATGCCTGACGGCAGCCGCCGCCCTTACAGCATGTGGCTTACCGGCGCCCACCCCGCCGCACTGGACGGCCTGTGCAAGCTGCTCAGCCTCGACATGCGCGTCATCGACCCCGCCTGGATCGCCATGAAGCTGCGCAAACTGCTGAACTATGCCGAACCGCGCGGCGACTTCCTGGCCCGTGTGCCGGGCAGCGAGAAACAGGCCAACTACCCCTCGACGGTTGCCTATGTTGCGCGGCTGGTCATCCACCGTTATGCCATGCTAGGCATCCTGACCGAAGATGGCGTGCCCATCAACGCCATGGGCGTGGTAGCCGACGAGCCCGACCACCACACTTCGCTCGAAGCGCCGCGCATGGCGGGCAAGCGCTGCGTGGAATGCGGCAACCTGGCAGTGATCAAGAAAGATGGCTGCGAGTTCTGCACGGTGTGTGGGGCGATCGGGGCCTGCGGGTAAAGGTGTTGCGCAGACGGGCAAGGTGGGTTTGCCCGTCTGCGCGTCTGGCGCCCTTGTGTTGCCGGGCGCATCCACCACGCAGGCCCTTGCACGCACAAAGCGGCAAGGCCTGTGCGCCGTCAATCCAGCGTAATCTTCAATTCACGGATCAGCGCCTGCCACTTCGCCGTGTCAGCCTTCAGCAGTTCGCTGTACTGCGCCGGCGTGTTGCCCACAGGCTGGATGCCGAAGTCGATCAGTTTCTGACGGGTGGCTGGCTCGTTAAGAGCGGTGACGACTTTTTTGTTGAGTACGTCGATGGTGTCCTGGGGCGTGCCGGCCGGTACGACCATGCCGACGTGGGCGGCAGCGACGATGTTCTTGTAGCCCAGTTCAGCAAAAGTAGGCACATCGGGAAGCTGGGGCAGGCGTTCGGGGTTGGCAACGGCGATGGGCTTGACTCTGCCGTCCTTAAGAAAGCCCGCGCCCGCGGCCAAGTCCACCATCATCACGGGCACTTGGCCGCCCGCCACATCGACCAGCGAGGGATTGGCGCCGCGATAGGGGATGTGAACCATACGGCTGAGGCCGAGTTCCGACTTGAGCAATTCCATGGCCAGGTGGTGGGGGCTGCCCGCGCCAGCGGATGCGTAGCTCACGCCCTGCTCATTTGCCTTGGCGCGATCAACGAGGTCTTTGACGCTGCTGATGCCTGACTGTGGGCTGGCCACCAGGATCATGGGAAAACGCCCAAGCAGGGTGACGGGCGCCAAATCTTTGGCGGGGTCGTAGCTGAGCTTTTTGTACAGGGCCGGATTGAAGACCAAGGTGCCGTTGTCTGCCGACAGGACGGTGTAGCCATCGGGTGCGGCGCGGGCGGTTTCGCTGGCGGCGATGGCGGTGTTGCCGCCCGGTTTGTTTTCCACGACGACAGGCTGGCCGATGAGCGGCGAAAGTGCGTTGCCGATGGTGCGAGCCAGGAAGTCAGAACCACCACCAGCCGCATAAGGCACCAGCCACCGCACCGGCTTGTCGGGATAGGCGGCATGGCCCGGTGCGGTGATGAATGCGAACGGCAGGCTCATCAGAGCGATGGAGGCCAGTTTCTTGAAGTGTCTCATGTTTCCTCTTGAGCGGGATGATCGAAAAAAGGTGCCGAACCGGTGTAGCGCCTTGCGGATGGGCCTGGATCGGCGGCCTTGGGCTGTGCGTATTTTGCCTCGAATGTATAGGCGTAAAATATATACGCGTTGCGTAATTCGGATATATCCCCATAAACCCTAGGTGAGAGCTGCGGCGAGCGTGCGGAGCCCTGCCCGCAGCGCTTGCCAGGGCTCAGGGCGTGGGGCGTGGGGCTTGGGCAAGCGGTAGACAGCGGCAGGCGGCCTACGCTACATGCCCCAACGCAGCGCTGATGGCTTCGCCCTCTTTTCGCATGGCCTGGGCCACAGGCCCACTGGCTGAGGCTTCAAAGCTGCCCGTAGTGCCCAGCACGGTAAGCACGGCGGCCACTCGATCCGAAAAATCGAAAATTGGCAGTGCAATGGCGCTGATGCCTTGCAGGTTAGTGTTTTTAACCACGGCGAGGCCTGATTTCTGGACATCGCGCTTGATCTTGCCGATGGGGTCGCGCGGATCCAGCATGGCACGCCGCTCAGCCGAAACATGAGCGAGCTCTTCGCGCGCCATGTCTTCGATGCGCGTGTCGTCAAGGTAACCCAGGAAGGCCCGCCCCGTGGCGGACCAGAGTAGCGACAATACAGAGCCTACGCGCACGTTGAGCGTGACAGGCAGGCCAGGCTCTTCGAAGCGGACGATGGTTGGCCCTTTGTTGCCCATGACGGCAATGAAGCAGGTCATCTCCAGCGTCTGCCGAAGGCGTACCAACGCGGGCTCGGCAACCCGGATGGGATCCGCCAACCGCATGGCGGCCAGGCCGATCTGTATGGATCCGGCACCCAAGCTGTACTGCAGCGTAGTCGGATCCTGATCCACCAAGCCCTCTTCCACCATGCTGATCAGATAGCGGTGTACCTTGGCAGGGTTCTCGGACACGTGCTTGGCAAGCACTGACAGGCTTGCACGCCCACCCAGCGCGGCCAGGCCTTTGAGCACCACCATGCCTGTGGAAGCGGACTGGACACGCTGGCGTCTGTCTCGGGCGGGCGCGGCGGGTTTGCTTGCGGTCATGGATGTGTGCGGAGCCTTCGATTGGAAGGCCACAAGTATATCCCCAGGGAAAACTTTTTACTTAAATAATTACGCAACGCGTGTTACGATTACGCAAATAGAAATTTGTGACCGGATTCTGGCGTAAAAACGCCACGGCCTGCGCCATAAGCGTCATCGACGCCGCCAATCGCTCGGCCACCGCTGCCGGAAGAGTCGCACTGCCCAAACAGACCATATACCCAGGAGACACCGATGACAGCCCATGCTTCCGCTCCCGGAACCTGTCCTTTTCATCAAGCCCCCAACGCCGCGTCGTCTGCGTGCCCCGTGGGCGACATGGCGGCGGCCTTCGATCCGTTTCAAGACGCCTATATGGAGAACCCATCGGAATTTGTCCGCTGGGCGCGGGAGGAGCAGCCCGTATTCTATAGCCCTAAGCTGGATTACTGGGTGGTCACGCGCTACAAGGCGATCAAAGATATTTTCCGCGACCCGATCACATTCAGCCCCTCCAATGTGCTTGAACCGCTCGGCGAACGCTCGCCTGAAGCGGCCAACATCCTCAAGCAATACAACTATGGGATGAGCCGTACGCTGGTCAACGAAGACGAACCCGCACATATGGCGCGCCGTCGCGTCTTGATGGAGCCATTTACGCCGGAACATCTGCGCGAGCACGAGCCCATGGTGCGGCGGCTGGTCACCCAGGCCATCGATGGCTTCATCGACGACGGCCGGGTTGACCTTATGAAGAAGCTGCTGTGGGATGTGCCGTTTTCGGTGGCGCTGCATTTTCTGGGCATCGACGACGACGCCGATCGCGAGACCATGCATCGGTTTTCGATGGCGCATACCGTCAATGCCTTTGGCCGTCCCACGCCCGAGGAGCAAAACACCGTGGCGCATACTGTGGGCCAATTCTGGCAGTTTTCCGGCGAGGTGCTGGCAAAGATGAAGCGCACGCCGGACGGGCCAGGCTGGATGCGTTATTCCATTCGACAGCAGAGACTCTACCCCGACGTTGTCACTGATTCTTATCTGCATTCGATGATGATGGCCATCATCGTTGCCGCGCACGAATCCACGTCGTTTGCCTCTGCCAATGCGATCCGGCTGCTGCTGGAGCACCCCGATGCCTGGCGCGATATCTGCGCCAACCCAAGCCTGATTTCCCCCGCCATGGAAGAGTGCCTGCGTCACAATGGCTCGATCGGCTCCTGGCGCCGCCGCGCCACGCGCGACGTGGAGATCGAGGGGGTGAAGATTCCCGCCGGGTCGCGATTACTACTGGTGGTGTCGTCCGCTAACCATGATCCCCGCCATTTCGGCGATCCGGATTTCTTCGATATCCGCCGCGACAACACGGTGGAGCATCTGACTTTTGGTTTTGGCGCTCACCAATGCCTGGGCAAGAACATTGGCCGCATGGAGATGCAAATCATTGTCGGCGAACTGTCGCGGCGCCTGCCGCATATGCGCCTGGCCAAGCAAACGTATAGCTATGTGCACAATGTGGCGTTCCGCGGCCCCAAGAGCTTGGTGGTGGAATGGGATCCCGCCCAGAACCCGGAGCGCAGCAACCCAGCGGCCCGCGCGTCAACACACGAAGTGAGGCTGGGCGCCCCCTTGGCCAAACATGTGGTGCGGGACCTGCAGGTGGAGTCCGCAAAGCTGGTTGCCGACGACATACTGCTGCTGCGTCTGCGCGCAAGCTCTGGCGCAACACTGCCACAATGGACGCCAGGCGCGCATCTGGACATTGAATGCGGCGACACAGGCCTGTCGCGCCAATACTCATTGTGCGGCAGCCTGGACGAACGCCACGCGTGGGAAGTGGCCGTGCTGCGCGACCCTGACAGCCGCGGCGGCTCCGCCTGGATACACGAGCATGCCGCACCCGGCGCCAAGCTTAGGGTGCGTGGGCCGCGCAACCACTTTCACCTGGATGAAACACACGCTGGCCGCGTGATCTTCGTGGCAGGCGGCATCGGCATTACCCCCATCATGGCCATGGCCCAGCGCGCGCAGGCCTGCGGCATGGATTATGAGATCCACTTCAGTTGCCGCGCTCGAACAGCGCTGCCCTTCCTGGATGCCCTGCGGGCCTTGCATGGCGACCGGCTGCATATTTACGTGAGCGCGGAGGGGCTACGCAACGATTTCGATGCGCTCTTCGCGGCTGCCGGCGACGACGTGCATGTGTACGCTTGCGGCCCCACCCGCATGCTGGACGGGCTGCAAGCCGCCGTCACCCGGCGCGGCTGGCCCGACGACAGGCTGCATGTCGAGCACTTCGCCAGCGTGTCCGACACCCTCGACCCCGCCAATGAAATCGCCTTCGACATAGAGCTGAAAAACTCTGGCTTCACGGTATCGGTGCCCGCCGACCAGACCTTGCTGCACGCACTGCGCGCCAAGAACATCGACGTGCAAAGCGATTGCGAAGAAGGCCTGTGCGGCGCGTGCGAGGTAAGTGTCGTGTGCGGCGACGTCGATCACCGCGACAGCATCCTGAGCCCCGCCGAAAGACGCGAGAACACACGCATGATGGCGTGCTGCTCGCGGGCGAGCAAGGGAAAGCTGGTGCTGGATCTGTAAGGCGTCAGGACGACCAAGGCATCCAGAACCAGTGTGTTTTTTCGCCACTAGTTGTACTGTTATCAATACATTTATATAATTCAAAAAAGAGTATATCCACCACTATGGAATGAGTTCTAGAGGGAGACATCTGATGTTGAAAATCCGACAACTGCTGCGGCCGCTGGCCATTTTGATGGCCGCCGCAACACTGGGTATTGCCCCGCTGCCCGCCGCCATGGCGGACGGTCCGGTGCTCACACTGGTCGTGGGTGCCTCGCCGGGCGGCACGACAGATCGTGTCGCGCGCGGTATTGCCAAGGAGATGTCGGACATACTGAAGCAGACGGTAATCGTCGAGAACAAGCCCGGCGCGGGCGGCAATATTGCGGCGGCGTATGTGGCCAAGGCGCCCAAGGACGGCAATACGCTGCTGATCAGCTTCAGCAGCTTCTCCGTCAACGCCAGCCTGTACAAGAAGCTGCCATTTGATCCGGAACGGGATTTCACACCGATTACCATGCTGGCGGAAGTACCCAGCGTGTTAATCGCTCGAAAGGATTTCCCCGCACGCAATGTGGCTGAGCTGATCGCCCTGGCGCGCAAGAATCCCGGCGCCTATTCCTTTGCCATTGGTGGAATCGGTTCTTCGCTGCATATGGCCACGGCAAGTTTCCAGATGGATGCAGGCATCAAAGCTTTGACGGTGCCCTACAAAGGCACCTCGCCCGCTCTGCAGGACGTAGTCGGAGGGCAAGTGGATCTGATGTTCGCCAGTGCGGTGAACGTCATGCCTTTGCTTGGCTCGGACCGGGTACAGTTCCTGGGCGTGTCCAGCCCTGAACCGATCAAGCAGTTTCCCGGCCTGGCGCCGATCAGCAAGACGCTGGATGGCTTCACGTCCAAGGCTTGGTTTGCCATGTTTGGTCCGGCGGGCATGGCGCCCGACCGTGTCGCGGAAATCAACCACGCAGCGGTGGAAGGGGCCAAGCATGCGGACTTTGTGAAACTGTTCGAGCCCGAAGGCGGCACGGTGATCACTAGCACCCCCGAGGCACTGCGTGATTTCGTGGCTGCGGACATCAAACGGTACGCAAAGGTCGTAGAATTCACGGGTGTAACGGCCGACTGACCCCACGCTCGTGCGAATGGGGCGATGCAATGATCGATAATCCAACCCCTCGCTACTACAAAATCTACCGGCTCCTGAAGCTGGCTATCGAAAACGGGCAGTTTCCGCCCGAGAGGGCAATGCCGGGCGAGAACGCGCTGGCGGAGCGCTATGACGTGTCGCGCTTGACGATCCGGCGTTCGCTCGAGCTGCTGCAGCGCGAAGGGCTGGTGCAGCGCCGCCAGGGAGCGGGCACGTTCGCCGTCGAGCAGGGCGTCAGGCTGCAGCCCGTATCGGCCGACATCAACACGCTGGTTGCCCATTTGAACGAGATGGGTGCTGGCACGCGCGTGCAGGTGCTGGAGTTCGGCTACGAACAGCCTTCGCTTCACATACGCACACAGCTGGAATTACCCGAAGGACAGACGGTACAGAAGGCGGTGCGCATTCGCTACTATGGCGACGTGCCGTTTTCGTACCTGGTGACATATGTGCCCGAGGCGATCGGCCGCCGGTTTACGCGCGCCGACCTGGAATCAGCGCCGCTGCAGGCCATCCTGAAGAAGCAGGGTATCAAGCTCGGGGCTGCTGAACAGTCGTTCACGGCCATTGCGGCCGATGCACACCACGCCAAAGCGCTAGGGGTGGGGATCGCCGCGCCGCTACTGTGTATCCGGCGCGTTACCCGCGACACGGCCAACCGGCCGGTAGAAGCGCTGGTAGCCGCCTACAACCCGCAGCGCTTTGAATACCGCATGGTGCTTTCTAATAAACGCACTCGCAACAAAGACGTGTGGGTGCCCGACTACAGCGCGCCAGGCCCATAGCGCTCGCCCAGCGCCAGCAAGTCTGGCGTGCCGATCACCTCGTTGAGTTGGTCGAAATCCAGCATGGCGTGCGCGAGCGGCGCTGTGGTGCCGTGTGCGCGCAGGCAGGCATAGTACTCTTGCAGTGCATGGGCCACGCGCCGCGCCGCGCCGCCCGGAAAGATCACAATGCCGAAGCCCATATCGTGCAACGCCGCCGCGCTCTTGAGCGGCGTCTGCCCGCCCTCTACCATATTGGCAAGCAATGGCGCCCTGCCCTCAAACTGCGCGCAGGCCGCACGCATATCGGGTTCGGTTCTGAGGGCTTCGATGAAGAGCGCGTCCACACCGCATTCCAGGTACGCCTCGGCCCGCGCCAGCGCAGCCTGCAGCCCTTCAACGGCGACTGCATCAGTACGCGCCAGAATCAGCGTTTCCTCGCTGCGGCGCGCGTCCAGCGCTGCTTTCAACTTGCCGCACATTTCTTCTACCGGTACGACGAATTTTCCCGCCAGATGGCCGCAGCGTTTGGGAAAAGACTGGTCTTCAAGCTGTATCATCGCGGCGCCGGCCTTTTCCAGGCCTTTTACGGTGCGCACGACATTGAGCGCGTTGCCAAAGCCTGTATCGCCATCGACGATGACGGGCAGTGGCGTACGATCAGTGATGCGGGACAGCACCTGTTCAACCTCGCTGTACGTGGTCAACCCCACGTCAGACCGGCCCAGCCTCGAATAGGCGATCGACGCACCCGACAGGTAGATCGCGTCGAACCCGGCCTGCTCGGCGATGAGGGCGGAGAGGCTGTCATAGACACCGGGCGCCAGTACGCCGACGCCCTGGCTGAGCTTTTGCTTCAGTATGTTCATGTATTGCATCCCTCGGTATGGGGTGAGAAATCATCGCGCAGGCCGTCGCGTGGCGGCAGGTTCGTTGCATCCATGGGTATGGGGTGAGAAACGCTCAGGATCAAATCGGCGGAGGTAAAGGCCTGCAACATGCGCGGTGCGTTCATCACCTAGGCTGTTTGCCAAATGAATGCAGGCAGGCCCGGAACACGCACGCGGCACATTCACAGGTGCTGGCGACTTCATGAGCTGCACGACCAGGCGTGATGCACGCAGGCAGCGCAGTCAGACACGCCGCGCAGCCAGCGACTGCCTGAGCTGCGCAAGCAGGCCGCCCGACGCGGCCATCTCCACAAGAAACGGCGGCAGGTGCTCGCAATCCAGTATCAGCCGAGGCGTTTGCGCGTCGCCGGCATACACGCGTATCACTGATTCCGCAGTATCGATCTGCACACGCTCACCCTGCTCGATCTGGTCCGCATCGGGGCACACAATAGCTAAAAGCCCGAGATTGAAGGCGTTGCGAAAGTAAAGGCCGCTGAACGACGGTGCGACCACGGCCCGCACGCCCAGCGCCACCAGCACGCCCACCGCCTGTTCGCGCGACGAGCCAATGCCGAAATCAGGCCCCGCCACCAGTACATCACCCGGCGCGATTTGCTGCGCCAAGCCAGGGTGGCGACCTTCCAGGCAGTGCCGTGCGATCTGATCCACATCGAATTTCATGTATGCGCCCGGAGCCAGGGCGTCGGTATCGATACTCTCGCCCACCCGCCATACGCGATGCGTCGTCATGCCTCGTCCTCCATTACGTTGCGAGGATCCGCGATATAGCCGGTGAGTGCCGACGCAGCCACGGTGTAGGGCGATGCCAGGAAGACCTGCGTGTTATCCGACCCCATCCGCCCCTTGAAGTTGCGTGCAGTACTGGACACGACATTGTGTGCGCCCTTGAGTGCATTGCCGTAGCCTGAACAGGCGCCGCAGGATGTGGCGTATACCTTGGCGCCGGCATCGACGAGCGTGCGCATGATGCCTTCGCGCTCGGCCTCCTGTTGGTCTTTCACCGACGCGGGCGCAACCATGAGCGTTACGCCCGGATCCACGCGCCGGCCTTTCAAGACCGCCGCAGCCGCGCGCAAATCATCAAGCTTGGCACCCGTGCAGGCACCAATATAGGCAACTTGAACGGGTGTGCGGCCGATCTGCCCGATAGGCAGAACATTGGATGGGCTGTGCGGGAGCGCGACCATGGGCGCAAGCGTAGTGGCGTCGAAGCTGCGCAGATCCACCGGTGCGCCAGCGTCGGTGCGCCAGTGAGCGTAGTCGTCCGCATTGGCGTCGGCGACGCCGGCCTCGCGCAACCAGGCCGCAGTCACACCGTCAGGCGCGATCAAGCCAGTCTGCGCACCCAGTTCGGCGCTCATGTTGGACAGCGTCATCCGCTCACGCATGGACAACGCCTGCACGGCGGGGCCGGCAAACTCAACCGCGGCATAGGCGGCACCGTTCGTGCCGTACTCGCCGATCATGCGCAGCATCATGTCCTTGGCTGTGACGCCCGCTTGCAGGCGGCCCGACCAGTGCATCATGATGGTGCGCGGTACCTTGAGCCAGATCTTGCCGGTGACGACCACGCCCAGCATCTCCGTGCTGCCCACACCGAACATGTAGGTGCCAAACGCCCCGCCAGTGGGCGAGTGCGAATCGCCACCCACGCAGAACATGCCGGGGCGTAGATGCCCTTGCTGCGGCAGCACGACATGGCAGATGCCGATGGAGTCGTACACGTGCGGCAGCCTTTTTTCTCGCGCCCACTCGCGCGCGATGCGCAGGATGCGGCGCGAATCGTCGTCTTCTTCGGGCACGAAATGGTCCATGACCAGAACCACACGGGCGGGATCCCAGATCTCGGCCCCGAGCGACTCGAGCATAGGCTGGAGGCGCCGCGGGCCGCTGGAATCGTGGAACATGGCGAGATCGACATCGCAGGTGACGATGTCGCCTTCCCGCACCAGCGGCTGATGACAGGCGCTGGCAATCAACTTCTGGGCAAGTGTCTGCTTCTGCATGGGCTCTCTGGCAACGAATCAAGCGGCGCCGGCCCTACGCGCTCAGCTTGGGTCAGCTCAGGCGTTATTGTAAAGATGTATTTATAGCAATACAACTTGATCCCAAAAAAAAACACGGCTCGGCATTGAGACACACCGAACCGCGGACACAGGCACTTGCGATGCGCCGGCATATGCCGGCGCAGGGAAGCCTTACGGTTACTGCGCAGGGATCTTCGCCGTTTCCACCCACGATTTCCAACGCTGGACATCTTCTTTCACAAATGCCTGGAATTGCGCAAGCGCCATGCGTTCGGGCTGCATGCCCAGGTTCGCGAGTTTTTCGCGTGTGGCTTCGTCGGCAACGGCTTCGCGCGTGTAGGCATTCATTTTCTCAACGATATCCGAGGGTGTGCCGGCAGGCGCCGATATCCCCAACCATCCCTCAACCACAAAACCTGGATAGGTGGCATTGGTGGGCTTGACGTCAGGCCAGGCGGGATTAGCCGCATTGCCGGTGACAGCAATGGGCTTGAGCGACTTGCTGTCGATGTGCGCCTTGGCGGTCAGATAGTCGACGAAGGCAAACTGAATCATGCCGCCGCGCAGATCGGTGAGAATATGCGTGATGTTCTTGTAGGCAGCACCCTCGACACGAATGTCAGCATACTGCTTGAGCAACTCAGGGGGCACGCGCGATGACGAACTGTAGTAGCCAAAGAATACCTTCTCGGGTTCGGCCTTGGCCTTGGATACCAGCGCATCGAGGGTATTCAACGGGCTGTCGGGCGCCACCACCGCAACGGTGCCGAACTTGCCGAGCATACCGATATCGATGAAGTCTTTGGCCGCGTCATAAGGCAGCTTTTTATAGAGGTATTGATTAGCGGATTGTGTGGAGTTGGTGGACAGCAGGAAGGTGTAGCCATCGGGCGCAGCCTGCTTGACGGCCGTAGTGCCGATAATGCCGCCGGCGCCTGGCTTGTCTTCTACCACAACATTCATGCCCTTCTTGTCTTGCAGAAACTGCGCGAAGGTGCGGGCGGTGAGATCGGCTGCACCACCGGCCGCCGACGGCACAACAATCGTCACTGGCTTAGCCGGCCAGCCTTGCGCCACCGCTGGCGACACCGCCAAAGACAGGCCGACGGCAAGTGTGCCGACACCGAACTTGAGGATGGAATGAATATACATGGGAGTCTCCTATTGTGTGACACGCACCGGTTCCACAATTGACCGGATGGAATGTTGGTTCAAAATACGCGCTGGTTTCATGCCGAGCCAGACGCGGGATGTTTCAGGGCATGCCTGCACTGGCGGTATCCGTACAGAAGGTTCGCCGATACCAGTCAAGCAGGACCTCGGCGCTTTCCTGCCAGTGCGAGCCATACATCATGCAATGAGGCTGTTCCGCCAAGAGCAGGTACTCCAACCCCAGAAATTCGGCCACTGCGCGATCCTGCCCTTCTGGATGACGGTCAGCGCAGTCGCGGCCGGCTTCGATGCAGACACCAGGACAATCGATGGCGGACGCATCAACAGCGACACGCAACTGGTACCGATCATTCAATACGGCGGGGCTTTCACCTCGCATGCGTGCCATCACTTCACTTGCGTCGACCGGCGTCGTGGTGCCCAGAAAGCGCTTGTGCACCTCAGCCTCGCTGGGCGGTGGGCGCAATCGGTCGGCCGGCACAGGCGGCAAGGCCAATGCACCCGGCAAGTTGCCCGGCGGCGATGGCGCCAGCAGCACTACGCCTGCGGGCCTAATCTGTGCGGCAGCCAGCATGACAGGCAGCGCGCCCATGCTGTGGCCCACCAGAACGACGCGACGGTCGAGTGCCGCACACGCCTGAGCAAGATGGCGACCAAGCGCATCGATACCGACATCCAAACGGCACCCCGCCGCCAGGCTGCCGTGTCCGGGCAAATCAACCGCGTAGGCATCGACCGCCTGCTGTTCGAAGAAGTCCAGGTAGTGGCTGTAGCACCAGGCGCCGTGGTAGGCACCGGGGACCAGCACGATCGCCGGTTGCATCACGTTTGCATCTTGCGGTTCGGCGATGAACAGCCGGCAGCCACCGGCATCTATGTAGGAACGTCGATCGAAATTTTGAAACTCAAGCATTGAGCGTTTTACATGAATCGAGCCGCCTGACTCCTGGCGACTGCGGATGAAAATTGCCGCGAGTCGGGCACGATTACACGCTGCTTCGCATATATGCCTGACTACTCGGTAACGCTTATGGTAGGCTATTCGAAAAAATAAGAATATTTAATTAAACATATCCCTTAATAAGTTTTCCATATCGGTTTCCACGTAAAGACCGTCGCGCGTCGCGCACCATGCCACGAATCTTCCATGTCGCTTTCCATACACCAATACCGTTGTTTTCTGTATGTGGCCGAAACCGGCAGCTTTCGGGCCGCCGCCGTTCGCGCCCACCGTTCGCAGCCGGCGGTCTCGCTCGCGATCAAGGAAATGGAATCAGAGCTGGGGCAGCAATTGTTCGAACGAGGCAACCCCATTACGCTCACCCCCTACGGGCGTACGTGCCTGGATGCGGCGCGACGGCTTGTCGACCATGCCGATGACGTCTACGGCGCCTTGGCCAGCCTCGCAAACAGCCAGCGCGGCCAGATCCGCCTGGCGAGTGTCGCCACCTTTGCCACGCACTGGATGCCGCAAATCATTGAAATCTTCCGGCATGACTATCCAGACGTGCGACTGCACATCTATGACGACAACTCCGAAGGTGTGGAGCGTATGGTGCTGCAGGGCCAGGTCGACCTGGGCGTGTGCAGCGTCGTTACCGGCGATCGCCGCCTGGCGTTCGCCCCGCTCTTTGAAGACGAGTTCGGTCTGGTGTGCCACCGCAGCCATCCGTTAGCCGGGCGTCCGTCCGTAACGTGGCGGGAGATTGCGTCATTGCCGCATATCGGCACAGTGGCCCATCGCCAACTCGAGGCACACAAGGCTGCCGCCTTTCTGATGAGCCGGACTTTCTATGTATCGAACATGATGTCAATGCTGGCCATGCTTTCACGCGATATGGGCGTTACGGTGCTGGCGCGGCTGGGCGTGCCGCCAGGCTGGGACGACCTGGCTTTCGTGCCGTTGGTCAGGCCACGCATCAAGCGCCGCCTGGGGATCATGAAACTGGCCGAGGCGGCATTGTCGCCGCCTGCGCAGATCATGGAGCAGCTGCTGATGCGCGAAGCGGGCGAGCCGGTGCGCGAGCCGATGCGCCGCGTTAAACGCCAACCTTAACCGTAAGCTCAGGCGCCGTTCGTCACACCTACCACAAGCGGCGCAAGCGCAGCGTCGACAGCTGCGCGTGGGTTCAATCCCCTGAGGCCGATGTAGACCAGTTCGTTGACGGGCGTTTCGAGCACGCCGGCGCGCTGGGTTTCAAGTACGCCCGTGGGCAGGGGTTCAAAACGCACTCTGCCGCCGGCCAGATGCACCATGACCGGGCCATGGCGGTCGGTGACAACCCAACCTTTCACACGGATGACGGCGCGCGGCAGGCTTTTGAGCGCGTGCGTCAGGCGATCGGCATCGAGTATGCCTCGTGCCGACCAGACCCCGCCCTCAAAAGGATGATCGGGCTCTGCGGCAGTATCAGCGGCATTCTGGCCGAGGGTGGGCAAACGCGCGTGCCCGTGGTCATGCCTGCCGCCGTTTTCAGACTGGCTCTCGTCGTAGAACTGGTGTTCGGCGCCATGGCCGCAGTGCTCGTCATGCACATGATCGTGCCCCGCGCAGCGCCCCACATGCTCGCCCGGGCCCGAAGCCCGCGCATTTTGCGCTGCCTGCAGCAGTTGCGCCAGCGGCACACGGCCGAAACTGGCTCGCAGCAAGGGCAGGCTGCCGAACTGCGCATCAAGCCGCGCGCGAACGCGCGCGATGCCGTCCTCATCCACCAAGTCGGCCTTGTTCAATACCAGCAGGCTGGCCGCACTGATCTGGCGGGCAAGCGTGTCGCCCATCAGCGGATCATCGAGCTGCTCGATAACCTGTGCCGCATCCACCATAACCACCACTGCTTCGAGCTGCAGCATGGGGTCGGACAGGCCGACCTGGGCAATACGCCCCGGATCGGATACGCCGCTGGCCTCGATGACGATGAGATCAGGCGCCGGCGTGCGGCCCAGCACCTTGATCAGCGCATCTTCAAGACCCGACCCCATCGAGCAACAGATACAACCGTTGGTCAGGCTCAACGTATCGCCGTCGTGCGAGGCGATCAGCGCCGCATCGACATTGATCGGGCCGAAATCGTTGACAAGCACGGCCACCCGGGCACCACCAGACTGCGTCAACACATGGTTGAGCAGTGTGGTTTTGCCGGCACCCAGAAAGCCGCCCAAGACAACGAGAGGGATGCGCGCCATGTCAACCTCAGCGCCGGGCGGGCGCTTCAAATGCGTGGCCGCCGACCATAGTGCCGTCGACAACTACATCTTTGAGCGCCTCGGGCTCGACCGTGCTCGGATCGCTGCCCAACACACAGAAATCCGCGAACTTGCCGATTTCGATCGAGCCGATGCGATCATCCATGCTGAGGGTGTACGCCGCACCCAGGGTGATGGCCCGCAGGCCGTCCGCAACACTGATGCGCTCGCTTTCACCCAGCACACGGCCCGACGCAGTACGCCGGTTCACTGCGCACCAGGCAGTGAACAGCGGCCCGATAGGCGTAATCGGCGCGTCGGAGTGCACCGCGAACGGCACCCCCATGCGCTGGGCCGTGGCACAGGCATTCATGCGATTGGCGCGGTCCGGGCCCATGGTCATTTCCATATGCGCGTCGCCCCAATAGAAGATGTGATTGGCGAACAGGTTCGCGCACATGCCCAGCTTGGCCATGCGGCGGAACTGAGCCGGAGAGGCCATTTGACAGTGCTGCAGCGTGTGGCGATGATCGAAGCGCGGGTGCAGTGTGAGCGCGCGCTCAATCGCGTCCAGCGTTACCTCGGTGGCTTCATCGCCATTGGTGTGGATGTGCAGCTGAATGCCAGCGCGGTGATACTGCTCGACAATGTCGCGCAGATCGTTGGGAGACGTGACCCAGATGCCGTTGGGCGCGCCGTTGTAGTAGCCCGGCCACAGCACACGCGCGGTGAAGCCCTGTATGGAGCCATCGACCACCAGCTTGACGATGCCCAGTTGCATCTTGTCATGGTTGCTCTGTTTGAGCGTCTCCAGCTTGTCCAGGCATGCCTGCACATCGCGGCCAAACAACATGCCTGAGGCCGCAGGCACAATACGCAGTGGATAGTCGTCGCGGCTGGTGATGCGGGCCAGCGATGCAATCCCGTCATCATGCAACTCATTGACCAGGTCGGTTGCCGTCGTCACCCCCGCCGCCTGCGCGACCTGCCCGAACATGGTCAGGCACTCGGCGCTTTGGCCGAGCATGCGGAACGGGTTGCCGATCATGCGTGTAACCGGGAACATGGCGGCGAACTCGCACAGTTCGCCGGTAGGTTCGCCGTTGGGAAAGCGCGAAATGCCTTCGATATCGGTATCGCGATCAATGCCGGCCATTTGCAGCGCCTTGCTGTTGGCGTTCATCAGATGCATGCTGGCGTGCATCACAACAACGGCGCGCTCCCGCGATACTTTGTCCAGATCCTGAACCGACATCCGCGCCGACCCAAAGTAGATCGGGTCAAAGCCCCAGGCCACGAGATGCTTGCCCGGCTCCATGCCGCGCTGCGCTTCGGTCAGCCGCTGCACCACCGCATCGATGGTTTTCAGGCCCGGCCAGATCTTGCCGTCCGGACCGCGCCGGTCGTAGAAGCCCACATAGACATATAGCCAGACAACGCCTTCGTGCAGGTGACAGTGGCCTTCGACCAGCCCGGGCATAAGCACCTTGTCAGCATAACGCTCGTCATGCCGCCCCCTACCCCAGACGCCCACCTGCTCCTGCGTGCCAACCGCAAGAATACGACCGTTGCGCACCGCTACGTGCGTGGCTTCGGGCTGCGCCGGATTCATCGTCAGAATCTTGCGTGCCCGGTAAATGGTGACGTCCTGCTGACCTGCCTCGATACTCATGCCAATTGCTCCCCATTCTCGGTTGTGATGCGCCCATCGAGCGGCGCAATGATACGGTTTCCCTCGACCTTGACGAGGTGACAAGCGACCTTGTGGCCGGGTGCCACTTCGCGCAACAGTGGCGGCGATTGTTCGCACAGCGGCTGCGCAGCCGGGCAGCGGCCCGCAAAACGACACCCTTTGGGCGGGTTGATCGGGCTGGGCGGATCCCCGCTGAGCTTGATGCGGCGGGCTGCCTTCTCGCGCCCGCCGGTAACTGTCGGCACTGCCGACATCAAGGCCACGCTGTAAGGGTGAAGCGGCCGCGAGAAAAAGGTGTTGCGCGAGGCCTGCTCCACGATTTGCCCGAGGTACATCACGGCAATATCGTCGCAGATATGCTCGACCACCGCCATGTCGTGGCTGATGAACAGGAACGACTGCCCGCGTTCGCGCTGAATGCGCCGCAGCAGGTTGAGGATCTGTGCCCGAATGGCGATATCCAGCGCGGAGACGGGCTCATCGCACACCACCAGTTGCGGATCCGTAGCAAGGGCGCGCGCGATATTCAGGCGCTGGCGCTGTCCACCCGAGAACTGGTGCGGAAACAGCACTTGCTGGTCGTCGCGCAGGCCCACAAGCCGAAACAGCTCGCTGACCTTGTCACGCTGCTCGGCGGGCGTACCCATACCCAGCAGCATGAGCGGCATGCGCACGATCTCGCCGGCGCGCTGGCGCGGATTCAATGACGAATAGGGATCCTGGAAGACCAACTGAAAATTGCGGCGCTGGCGGCGCAGCGCCTCGCCTTCCATCGTGGTAAGGTCCACGCCGTTGAACACGACTTTGCCCGACGTGACAGGCGCCAGCCGCATTACGGAGAGCGCCGTCGTCGTCTTGCCCGACCCTGACTCGCCCACGATGGCCAGCGCGCGGCCGCGCGGGATGTCGAAGCTTACGCCATCAACCGCATGAACCTTATCGCGCCCGCCCCCAGCGTGGCGACGGCCAATATCGAAATGCACCTTCAGGTCGCGCACCGAAAGCAGTGGCGTGTCCGCCGACGCCGCCGGCGCATCCAGCACCGCCGCGCTGTGTGCATTGTTCTGATTCATGACTGCTCTCCATAAAGCCAGCACGCGACTTTCTGCGTCGGACCGGTCTGGAAGGATGGCGGAAAGGCTTCGCGACAGTGCGCCATGACGTAGCTGCAACGGTCCGCGAACGGACAACCGTTGCCGCGATTCCATACCGACGGCACGACGCCCGGAATCTCGGGCAGATCCGGTCGCTCATCAGTCGGGTTTTCGTCCAACTCGGGCAGACAGGCAATCAAACCCTGCGTATAAGGGTGGCGAGGCGCGGCGAGAATCTCGCTGGTCAAGCCCTCCTCCACCACACGCCCGCCGTACATCACCACGACGCGATCCGACATCTCGGATACCGCGCCCATATCATGGGTAATCATGATAATGGCAGTACCGCGCCGCGCCTGCTGTTCACGCAGCAAATCGAAAATCTGCGCCTGCACCGTAACGTCCAGCGCAGTGGTGGGCTCGTCGGCAATCAGCACATCCGGATCACAGGCCAGCGCCATGGCAATCATCACGCGCTGGCGCATGCCTCCCGACATTTCATGTGGGTAGTTGTCGATTCGGCGCTCCGGTGCGGGGATGCCCACCGATTGCAGAATCTCCAGCGTCTTGGCGCGCGCCGCTTCGCGGCTAAGGCCTTGATGCCGGCGCAGCGGTTCGCTGATCTGGTCGCCCACGGTGTAGACGGGATTAAGCGCGGTCATGGGCTCCTGGAAGATCATTGAGATCTTGTTGCCGCGTATGTGCCGCATTTGCTGCAGACTGATCGTGGCGAGATCGGTGCCGCGCAGCTTCACCGAGCCCGAATGGATGCGGCCCGGATCAGGAATAAGGCGCATGATGGCCAGCGCCGTCATGCTTTTGCCGCAGCCCGACTCACCCACCAGGCACACGGTTTCACCGTGGCCGACCTCGAAGCTGATGTCGTTCAGGATGTAGGCGGTGCCGGACCGCCCACTGATCTCGACACTCAGGCCGCTCACTTCCAGCAGCGGCGCCGCGTCCGAGAGACTGGCCGCTTCTGCGCTATGTGCTGGTGCGTTCATGTGCGCTCCCGCAGACGTGGATTGAAGGCATCGTTCAGGCCGTCGCCGATCAGGCTCACAGCAAGTACGGTCAGGAAAATGGCCACACCCGGCAGCGTAACTGCCCACCAGGCCACCAAAATATAGGGCCGGTTGTTGCCGATCATCAGGCCCCAGCTCATCATGTTGGGGTCGCCGAGCCCGAGAAAGGACAGGCCGGCTTCGAACAGGATCGCCGTGCCAATCGACAGGGTGGCGGAAACAATGAGTGGCGCCATTGCATTGGGCAGGATAACGCGCCATATGATGCGCCCGTTGCCAGCGCCAATGACGCGCTCCGCGAGAATGTAGTCAAGCTGCTTCAGGCGAAGGAACTCCCCGCGCGCGAGGCGTGCAGTATGGGTCCAGCTGACCACACCGATGGCAATCGAGATTGTCCATAGCGTCGGCGAGAACAGCGTTACCAGCACCATCGCAAACAGCAGCGTGGGCAGCACCTGGAAGAACTCTGTGATGCGCATCAGCACTTCGTCCACCCAGCCGCCGTAGTAGCCGGCCAGCGCGCCAACAACCACGCCGATGAATACGGAAAGGAACGCTGCCACCACACCTACCAGCAGGGTGGCGCGGCCGCCGTATACCAGCCCGGTGAGCAGGTCACGCCCAAGGTAGTCTGTACCGAGCAGACCGAACTCCGAACCCGGTGCCTCCATGGGCGGCCCGACCATCTCGAACGGATCAACGTTCATGAGCATAGGGCCGAACACGGTAATACAGACGATTGTGAGCAGGAGAAAAAAGCCGAACACGGCCGACGGGTTGCGGCAGAAGACCCGCAGCGCTTCGCGCCACTGGCCGGGCGGCTTGGCGGGTGCAGTGGGCGTCACGGCCTGTTGCCCCGCGGGTGCCGCCGGGCTGACGACACCATCGTCCGCCCGCGCAGCAAGGGTAGAAGGTTGTGTCATGATGTTTTGATCCTCGGGTCAATGATCCGGTAGGCAAGATCGGTAAGCTGGTTCATCACGATGACCATCATCGACGCAAAGAACAGAATGCCCAGCATCGTTGGGTAATCGCGACGGAGCACGGAATCGAACGCCAGACGGCCCAGACCCGGCCAGTTGAAGACGGTTTCGACCAGAATGGCGCCAGCCAACACGTTGCCGAACTGCATGCCCAGCATCGTGACGACCGGCAGCACGGCATTGCGCAAGGCATGCTTGTACAGCACTACGCTTTCGGGCAGGCCCTTGGCGCGAGCGGTGCGGATGTAATCGGCCGACAAGGCCTCCATCATGCTGGCACGGGCCAAGCGGCTGTACTGCGCAAGATAGACGAACGCCAAAGTGAAGGCTGGTAGCACCATATGTTCAAGCACGTCCAGCACGCCCGCCAAGCCGCCGTCATCCATGCCCGCCGTCCGCATGTCCGATACGGGAAAGATCGGCCATACCGAGGCAAACAGAATGATCAGCACGATACCGGTCCAGAACACGGGGGCCGAATAGCCCACGATGGACAGCATCGTGACCACTTGGGACAGCATGCCGTTGGGACGCCGCGCGGCCAGCGAGCCGAGCAGCGTGCCGATAAAGAACGCCAGCAGCACTGACACCACCACCAGCAACAGGGTGGCTGGCACACGCTCCCAGATCAGCGACGCAACCGACGCGTTGAAGTAGTACGACTGGCCCAGGTCGCCCTGCGCGATTTTGCCGAGATAGATGCCAAGCTGGACGATGAAGGGCTTGTCCAGGCCAAACTTCTGGGTCAGTTCCTGCCGCAGTTCATCGGTCATCCCGCCCATGGCGCCGGCAATCGTCTCGACGGGATCGCCCGGTGAAATATGGATCAGCAGGAAATTCAGCGTGAGGACCGCCAGCAGCAGAATCACCGCATAGGTCAGCCTCTTGATCAAATACTGTAGCATCGGTCGCCCCGCGGTTTATTTCAGGTACACATCATCCAGCGGCGACAGCGGCCCCCAGATACTGGTCGGCGGATTGCCTACTTTCTTGGTTACCAGCGTGTGGTAAGGCATTTCGGCGATGTAGATGATGGGCGCGTCGTCAGTCACAATGCGCTGAAATTCAGCATACAGCGCTTTGCGCTTTTCCAGGTCTTTTTCCATGCCAGCCTGGTGCAGTAGCTCGTCCACCTTCTCGTTCTTGTACGACTGTGTGTTGGTCCAGACGATGTTGCGGATGTTCGACGACAGGTAGGTGCGATGCACCCCGATCACCGGATCACCCCAGTTCCAGACAATATCAGTGGACATGTCAAAATCATGATTGGCGATCGTCTTGGCCCAGGACGGGAAATCCGCCGAGGTGCGAAGTTCGGCAGTTACGCCTATCTTCTTGAGCTGTGTGCGCGCATACTCGGCCACGTTCTTGCTCAGCGAGTCCGTGCCCGGCAGCATGTCAATCGTCATCTTGAAGCGCTCACCATTGGCATTTGGCTTCAGGCCCGCCTCATCCAGCAACTGCTTGGCTTTCTCGAGGTTTTGCGCATACATGTGCACATCGGCCGAGGCATAGGGGCTGGAGCTGATGATGGGGCCGTTGGACGGCTTGGCAAAGCCCGCCGTCAGCGCCTTGATGATGAACTTCTTGTCCAGCGAGTAGGCAATCGCCTGGCGCACGCGCTTGTCATCCAGCGGCTTCTTGGCTGTATTCAATGCCAACCAGCCTTCCGAGCCTATCCCCTCATAGCCCTTGTCGAGCATGACGATGTCTTTGTTCGTCTTGGCGCGCCGCAACTGCGTCGGGTCGCCCATGAAAGGCAGCATCTGCAGATCGCCGCGCTCCAGGCCGATGAGCAGCGTCGTCTGATCCTGGCTGATCTGGATCACCACACGGTCCAGGTAAGGTTTACCTTTCAAGAAGAACTTGTCGAAACGCTCCAGCACCACCTCTTTGCCGGGCACGAATTCCTTGAGCTTGAAGGGCCCCGACCCCACCACATTTTTGGAGTTGCGGGGGTTGGCCTTCAGATCGGTGCCGTCGTCGTAGATATGCTTGGGCAGGATGGGCGACAGGGCTGGCGACAGGGCCACCAGCAAGGCCGGATGCGGCTGCGACAAGCGGATGATCGCGGTGTAAGGATCAGGCGTCTCCACCTTCTCCACAGGCGCAAGCATGGTCTGGAAGGGGTGATTGGCCTTGATGGCCATGAGGGAGAACGCCACGTCAGCCGAGGTGACAGGCTTGCCGTCGTGGAACACCGCATCCTTGCGCAAATTGACGGTCAGCGCTTTGCCATCCTCGGACCACTTCCAGGATTCGGCCAGATAAGGCTGTGGGTTCCACTTGTCGTCGAAGCGAACCAGGCTGGCAAACAACTGGGTGCTGGGCAGCGCCGTGGCCATGCCCGACTGCACCGCACCGTTCAGGTGGCGCGGCGCCTGATAAGTGCCCAGCACCAGCGTGCCGCCGTGCTTGGGCTGTTCCTGAGCTACGGCCGCGCTCACCGCAAGGGCGGACGACAAGCCCGCCATCGCGGCACATGTGAAGATTTTTCGAATGTTACGCATAGTTGCTCTCGTGCTGAAAATAAACGGTGGCATCCTGTGCAGATTGCTTACGCTGAATCGCAATGCCCCGACGAATAGGGAGGGAAGAAGGTAGCATTGGCCCTGTCACATCCATAGGGCCACGCACCGCCTTTCATTGAGGCCAGATCCGACCGCCCGCAGGGGCGCGGTCGGAAACACGAGGGTAAATGCCTATCCACCCTCTGGCCTTGATCAGGGCTAACCCTGACTTACTTCAGGTACACGTCATCCAGTGGTGACAGCGGCCCCCAGATGCTGGTCGGCGCATTGCCCACTTTCTTGGACACCAGCGTGTGATAGGGTGATTCCGCGATGTAAATGATAGGAGCGTCTTCAGTCACAATGCGCTGAAATTCAGCATACAGCGCTTTGCGCTTTTCCAGGTCTTTTTCCACGCCAGCCTGGTGCAGCAGTTCGTCCACCTTCTCGTTCTTGTACGACTGTGTGTTGGTCCAGATGATATTACGGATGTTCGACGACAGGTAGGTGCGGTGCACCCCGATCACCGGATCACCCCAGTTCCAGACTGTGTCGGTCGTCATGTCGAAATCATGGCTGGCGATGCGTTTGGCCCAGGACGGGAAATCCGCCGAGGTGCGAAGTTCTGCAGTTACGCCTATCTTCTTGAGCTGGGCCCGTGCGTATTCAGCCAAATTCTTCGCGAGCGCTTCAGAGCCCGGCGCGGCGTCTATTGTCATCTTGAAGCGCTCACCATTGGCGTCCGGCTTCAGGCCCGCCTCATCCAGCAACTGCTTGGCTTTCTCGAGGTTTTGCGCATACATGTGCACATCGGCCGAGGCATAGGGGCTGGAGCTGATGATGGGGCCGTTGGACGGCTTGGCAAAGCCCGCCGTCAGCGCCTTGATGATGAACTTCTTGTCCAGCGAGTAGGCAATCGCCTGGCGCACGCGCTTGTCATCCAGCGGCTTCTTGGCTGTATTCAATGCCAACCAGCCTTCCGAGCCTATCCCCTCATAGCCCTTGTCGAGCATGACGATGTCTTTGTTCGTCTTGGCGCGCCGCAACTGCGTCGGGTCGCCCATGAAAGGCAGCATCTGCAGATCGCCGCGCTCCAGGCCGATGAGCAGCGTCGTCTGATCCTGGCTGATCTGGATCACCACACGGTCCAGGTAAGGTTTACCTTTCAAGAAGAACTTGTCGAAACGCTCCAGCACCACCTCTTTGCCGGGCACGAATTCCTTGAGCTTGAAGGGCCCCGACCCCACCACATTTTTGGAGTTGCGGGGGTTGGCCTTCAGATCGGTGCCGTCGTCGTAGATATGCTTGGGCAGGATGGGCGACAGGGCTGGCGACAGGGCCACCAGCAAGGCCGGATGCGGCTGCGACAAGCGGATGATCGCGGTGTAAGGATCAGGCGTCTCCACCTTCTCCACAGGCGCAAGCATGGTCTGGAAGGGGTGATTGGCCTTGATGGCCATGAGGGAGAACGCCACGTCAGCCGAGGTGACAGGCTTGCCGTCGTGGAACACCGCATCCTTGCGCAAATTGACGGTCAGCGCTTTGCCATCCTCGGACCACTTCCAGGATTCGGCCAGATAAGGCTGTGGGTTCCACTTGTCGTCGAAGCGAACCAGGCTGGCAAACAACTGGGTGCTGGGCAGCGCCGTGGCCATGCCCGACTGCACCGCGCCGTTCAGATGCCGCGGCGCCTGGAACGAGCCGATTACAAGCGTGCCGCCGTGTTTGGGCTGTGACTGCGCAAGCGCCACCCCCGAACTGATTGAATACACCAGCCCCACAGCGGCAGCCAACGATAAGAGTTTCCGAGTGCTATGCATGCTGCTCCTCTTTGAATAAATAGAATGAACGAGTTCATCAGCATCACCACACGACGCCTGCCGCTTGGGATACGCGGCGCCTTGCGTGTGCGAACGACATTAGCATCGGAGAATTTGCCCTCAATAGGTCCAGGCCCCGCCTTTCGATGAGGCCAGTTTTGCCCGCAAGAGGGAGAGCGAGGACAACGGTCAGGGTAAATGCCTAGGGTTCGGTGGTAGCCCCATCAAGCTGGATTTTAGGGTTTCTCCGCGTAGACACGCACACAGTCCAGCAACACCTGGCAGCCTGCCGCCAGATCGGCCGGTTCGGCGCTTTCCAGCTCGTTGTGGCTGACGCCGCCGGCGCATGGCACGAAAATCATGCCGGCCGGGACGATGCGGGACATGGCAACCGCATCGTGGGCAGCACCGCTGACAATCTCCATACTGGCATAGCCAGCGGCCCGCGCGGCCTCGGCTACAGCATTAACGCATCCGGCGTCGAAAGGCGCCGCGGGCTGATCCAGCACCTTGCCTACATCCACCTGCACACCGTGCACCCGCGCCGCCTCTCGGACTGCCGCGAGGAAGGCTTCCTCCATCGCAGCCCTGACTCGGTCATCGGGATGGCGCATCTCGGCCGTCATAACCACCGAATCAGGAATGACATTGGGACTGTTGGGGTGCACAACCATACGACCCGCCGTGGCAACGCCCGGAGGGTGATCACGCCCGATGCGGTTCAAGGCCGTGATAGCCAGAGCAGCCGCGGCAAGGGCATCCGCACGCATGCCCATCGGCGTACTGCCGGCGTGCGCGGCTTTGCCGGTAAAGGTCAGCCTGTACCAGCACTGCCCTTGCGCGGCAGTGACAATGCCAATGACACAATCCGCCGCCTCAAGCACTGGCCCCTGTTCGATATGGGCCTCGAAATAAGCGGCTGGGCGCGGCAGGCATTGCGCGGACAAACCATCATCCAGGCCGGCAAGCGCCTGTGCAACGCTGACACCATCAGCATCCTGTGTTGCCAGGGCCGCCGCCAGCGGCATCAAGCCCGCATAAACAGCCGACCCCATCATGGATGGCGTAAAACGAGTACCCTCTTCATTCGTCCACGCGGCCAACTCAATGGTGCGCAGCGGGCGCACGCCGGCATCGGCCAGGGTGCGCAACACTTCAAGCCCCGCCATCACGCCGTAGGCACCGTCGAACTTGCCGCCTGTAGGCTGGGTATCCAGGTGGCTGCCTATCATGATGGCCGGCAATCCGGGCTGCCGCCCCGGCAAACGGGCGACCAGATTGCCGATGGCATCGGTGTGCATGGTGCAGCCTGCCGTGCGACACCAATCGGAGAACAACCGGCGGCCGCGCGCGTCTTCTGCTGTCAACGCCTGCCTATTCACACCACCAACAGGTGTGGCGCCGATTTCGGCCAAGTCCATCAGACTGCGCCATAGGCGCTCACCATTGATCTGCAATGTCTCCACCATCACCCTCCCCCTGGTCCGTATGGCGCGCCAGTTATGATTGTTCACGCCATGCATGCTATTCACCCTGTTGCACGCATGCTAATCCCCGGAGGCACTGGGCTCTAGTGCCAAAACATGCCTGTCCATGAGTCCACGCTGCGGCGCGGCGACCAGCAGTACCGCTGCCGTTCGCATCCGTTAGGCTTGCATGGCAGGCCCGCAGCCACCGCTGGCGCCGTACGGCAAAACGCCCTGCAGGCTGGCTTGCCATCCAGCGTGCGGGGCGTGTACGTCATGCGGAATGCCGGGCCTGCGAGGCTTATTCCTTGGTGATTTTGCGCTCTTTGATGATCTTGCCCCATTTGCCATATTCGGCGTGCATGAACTCGGCGAATTCCTTGCGGGTGGTGGGGTGCGGGGTCAGGCCCAGCTTGTCCAGCGACTGCTTGACCTGAGCGTCGTTCAACACCTTGACGATCTCAGCATTCCACCGGTCGAGAATAGGCTCCGGCGTTTTACCGGGCGCCATGAAGGAGTACCAGTTCAGGGCCTCGAAACCCGGATAGCCCGATTCCGCAACCGTCGGGACATCCGGAAGGTACGACGGGCGCTTCAGCCCGGTCGTGGCCAACGGAACCAGCTTGCCGGAGTCCACATAAGGCATGGCAGTGGGCGGGGCGGAAAAATATGAAGTAACGCGCTCGCCGATCAGGTCCTGCATAGCCTGGGCACCACCCTTGTAGGGTACGTGCACCATATTCACCTTTGCATAAAGGTTGAGCAATTCGCCGGCCATATGGGACGCAGAGCCAAAACCAGAGGAGGCGAAATCCGCTTTCTCCGGGCTGCCTTTCGCCAGCTCAATGAATTCTTTGAATGTCTTGACGCCGGCGGCTTTATGAACCACCAACACATTAGGAAAATGCACGCCGCCCGATACCGGCGCCAAATCCCTGAATGGATCATAGGGCAGGTTCATCAGGTGCGGGGAGATGGTGAGCGGCCCCACAGAGCCCAGCAGCAAGGTGGTGCCGTCCGCTGGTTGGCCTGCAACGTACTGGTGAGCAATGTTGCCGCCTGCACCGGGCTTGTTAAGCACAGCAATGTTCAGGCCGGTGTTCTCGGCCAGCTTGCTGGCGATGAGCCGCGTGGCAGAATCGGCTGCACCGCCCGCCACGAAGCCGACCACTACGCTGATGGGTTTGTCGGCGGGAAAAGACTGCGCGGCGGCCGACCCGGCGGACAGCATGACACAGGCGGCGAGCAATGCGCCGCCGATGTGGTTTATCGTTCTCATTGAATAGCTCCTCAACCCATACAGGTCGCACTGAAACGGATCGCGAGCAGGCGCGAATCGCCCACCCGGCGCTCAGGGGGCGACTATAAGTGCACACGCGGCCCCCGCGCCATGAGCCATCACTCCATAGGTGTTCAATAAAAATGAACGCACGGTCGCCACGCGCGGGCCGGTGCTATGATGCTTTGCATACCCGCGACCATGACGCGCGTGATGGTGTGTGCGCCCACAAACACGCCGCCATGGCGCGCACAGCCGCTTCAATGCTTTACGGAAGCCATACAGACCATGCCAGAGCAGATGCGCCTCGATAAATGGCTCTGGGCTGCCCGTTTCTACAAAACGCGCAGCCTGGGCGCCCACGAAATCGGCAAGGGACGGGTGCAGGTCAACCAGCAGCTTGCCAAGCCTGCCCGCGAAATCCGGCCCGGCGATATCGTCAGCGTGCGGCGCGGCGATGTCACGACTACCGTTCAGGTGGCCGCGCTCAGCCAGGTGCGCGGCCCGGCGCCTGTCGCGCAGCAGCTCTATCGCGAAACCCCCGAAAGCATCGCCTTGCGCGAGAAGGCGGCGGAAAACCGCCGGCTTGCGCCGGAGCCAGCGCAGGCGCTTGCCAGCGGCCGGCCCACTAAACGCGATCGTCGCGATATCGACCGCGTGCGCCGAGGCGAATACTGAAGCCTGAAAACAATATAGAGGCACATCCATGTTCCAGTACGCGGAAACCGACCCGACGCTTGCGGATGATGTGGCAGCGCCCCAGGAAACCGAACTGCGGATTGCCCTGCTGCAGCAACAATACCGGCGCCTGAAGGAAGGACGGCAGACGCTGCTGGTGGTACTCGCGGGCATAGACGGCGCAGGCAAAGGTTCCACCATTAACCTGCTCAACACCTGGCTGGATCCGCGCCATGTCCATACACTTGCCTACGATGGCCCCACGGCGCAAGACGCTATGCGGCCCAGCCTCTGGCGCTATTGGCGCGACCTGCCGGGCCACGGGCAGACTGGCGTGGTCTTCGGCTCATGGTATTACGCGTTGCTGAAAGAAGCCGCAGGCAAAAATCCAGACTCGGGGTCCATCGCTGCATATGCCCGGCTGGTCAACCGCTTTGAGGCCATGCTTGCGGCCGAACAGGTGCAGGTACTCAAGCTGTGGTTCCACCTGTCGCGTGATGCGCAGCAAACACGCGCGGAAAACATGCTCCGCGATCCGGAAACCGCCTGGCGCGTCAGCAAGGCGGACCTGCGTGTGCACAAACTATTCAAGCGGCTGCGCAATGCGGGTGAACTGGTGATTACGCAAACACACCGTCAGCACGCCCCCTGGATCATCATCCCGAGTGCCGACCCCAATATGCGCACGCACTGCACTGCCAAGGCGATTCTTGCCGCCATGGAGCAGGGGCTGGCCAGCAATGTGCACGCGGATGCGCCATTACCCGCCCTGCTGCTGCCGGTGTCCCCCGATGAAGGCATGAACGACACCGGCATCGGCAATGAAGAGAAAGCGGTGGGCGCCCGCGCGGTAGTTGGCCGAGCGGCGGCCACCCACAAGGCCAAAGCAACCATCAAGGCGAAAGCGCATAATGGGGCAAGGCGCGGCGGCAAGGGAAGCGGCAAGAACGAAAGCCGCGATGCCGGCAAGAACGACAACACAACCACCAAGGCCAGCACCAGCGAGGATGGCAACGGAGAAAGGGGCACTAACGGCAAGAATAATGACTACGACAAGCGGCTCGCCGCGCTGCAGGCCAGCATCGCCCGCGCCACACGCCGCAAGGCATTCGCGCATCATTCTATGGTTCTGGTCTTCGAAGGCCAGGACGCCGCCGGAAAAGGCGGCACCATCCGGCGCGTCACGGCGGCGCTGGACGTACGCGATTACGACGTGCATCCCATTTCAGCACCCACGGATGAAGAACGGGCCCGCCCCTATCTGTGGCGCTTCTGGCGCCATCTGCCCGCCGTGGGCAAGGCCGCCATCTTCGATCGTTCCTGGTACGGCCGAGTCCTGGTCGAACGCGTCGAAAAACTCGCCACCGCGCACGCGATCGATCGCGCCTACGATGAAATAAACGACTTCGAGCTTCAGCTAGCCGAAAGCGGCGCCCTGGTGCTCAAGTTTTGGCTCGACGTTTCCAAAGACGTACAGCTTCAGCGTTTCCACGAGCGCGAAAAATCCCCCTTCAAGTCGTTCAAGATCACCCCCGACGACTGGCGCAACCGCGCCAAATGGAACGCCTACCAGAACGCCCGCCGCGACATGCTCGTGCGCACCTGCACCGAGCATGCGCCCTGGCATGTGATCCAGTCCGACGACAAGAAGGCGGCGCGCCTGCAGGTGCTGGCGGTGATTGCGGAGGCGCTCCAGGGCTTGCGCTGAAACCGGCATACGCGCTGGTCGCCAGGCAAAACCGCGCCAGGAGCACCGCCTATCGCATCGTTACGAACTCTTCTGCTGCCGTGGGGTGGATGGCCACAGTGTTGTCGAAGTCGCGCTTGGTGGCCCCCATTTTCAGCGCAACGGCAAAGCCCTGCAGGATTTCATCCATGCCGTAGCCGATGCCATGGATGCCAACGATTTTTTCCTCGGGCCCCACACAGACGAGCTTCATGCGCGCTGGCTGGCGGTGCTGCGTCACGGCCGTATACATGGCGGTGAACGACGACTGATAAACCTTGACCGCGGCATCGCCGTGTTGTTCGCGCGCCTCGGGTTCGGTAAGGCCCACGGTGCCGATGGGCGGATGGCTGAACACCACGGTAGGGATGTTGCCGTAGTCGAGGTGCTCATCGGGCTTGTTGTTGAACAGGCGCTCCGATAGCCGCCGCCCGGCGGCCACGGCCACAGGCGTGAGCTCAGCCTGACCAGTGACATCACCCACGGCGTAGATGCCGGACACGCCGGTGTTCTGGTATTTATCCACCGTTATATAGCCGCGATCATTCGTCACGACGCCGGCCGCCGCGAGGTTCAGGTCGGCGGTATGCGGTGCGCGGCCGATCGCCCAGATGATACTGTCCGTAGTATGGCGCTCGCCGTCCTCGAACTGCAGCGTCAGGCTGCCATCCGTGTTCTTGGTGACGGCCTTGGGCGTCGCCTGGGTGTGCAGCGTAAGCCCCTCGGCCTGCATGATCTCCACCAACGTGTCGCGCACCAGCGGGTCGAAGTTGCGCAGCGGCGCGTGTTTGCGCACGAACAGATGCGTTTGCGCGCCCAGCGCACTCAATACGCCGGCCAGTTCGACAGCGATATAACCTGCGCCCACCACGGCCACGCGCCGGGGCATTTCCTGCAGCGCGAAAAAGCCGTCGGAATCCAACCCGTGCTCCGCGCCGGGGATATCAGGGCGTACAGGACGGCCGCCCGTGGCGACGAGAATATGGTCGGCCGTCATCCGCTGGCCGTCCACGTCAAGGGTGTGTGCATCCACAAAGCGAGCAAAGCCGCGGATCACGTCCACCTTGTTTTTGTCCAGCCCTGTTTCATACGAGGTGTGGATGCGGTCGATATAGGCGCTGCGGTTCCGCACCAGTGTGGCCCAGTCGAAGCGATTCACCGTTGTGTCGAAACCGTAGTCGGGGCCGTAGTGGCGGATAGCTTCGGCCACCTGCGCGGCATGCCACATCACCTTCTTAGGCACACAGCCCACGTTGACACAGGTGCCGCCGATCTCCCCCGCTTCAATCAACGCGCAACGCTTGCCGTACATGGCCGCGCGATTTACCGAGGCAATGCCGCCGCTGCCGCCGCCGATGGCGATGTAATCGTAATGTTTCATCGAGGTTTACCTTAATGCGAGATCAGCTAGCACTTTACCGCACAGGCTCGATCCCCGCAGCGCGAGCCTATGCCTCTACCTTTGCGGCGCGAGGATGTTGCTACCTACCACCTGGGAAACAGGCAACTGGCTGCGATGGCCACACTTTCATGACAATTTTGTCATGGGAATGCCATGCTGCCGACAGAACCCGAACCCTAGGATACCAGGCACGACTCACGACTGATCCAGTTGAACGCGTCGCGCTCAATCATTCTCAGGAGCCACGATGACATTGAACACGCACCATCAAGCCATATCCGTTTTCCACCACCAATCGGCGTATCGCCTCGCCCTTGCCTTTGCGCTCTCTGCTGGCATGTCGTGCGTGCAAGCTGCAACACCCGCCGACCTTTTCCCGCAGCCCGTCTATACCACCCTCACCAAAGCCGATGCCGTCGAAGAAATGGCCGCCTCCAGGAATCTGGATGGTCTGCCTAAAGCGCATTACGATGCTGTTTCAGCCGACGGCAAACTGCTGATGGTAAGCAGCAAGGAGCAGCCCGAGTCTTATCTGGTGGACACACAGACCGGCAAGACGCTTGCAACCTACAAGATCGGCAAAGTGCCTCAGGGCGTCGCAATCAGCCCCGATCAACGCTGGGGTATGGCTGTGGCGGCCGGGGAAGATACCGTGTCGGTCATTGACTTGAAAACCAGAAAGCTGGTCAAGACGATCACAGTTGGTAAAACACCCCACAATGTTCGGTTCACACGCGACAGCCAAACTGCTTATGTCACGCTGCAAGGAGGCACTGGCGTAGCGGTGGTGGACATGTCCTCACTGAAGAAGGTGAACGAGATCCCCGTACCCGGCATCAAGGGCCCGCACAACCTTGATCTCTCGTCAGATGAAAAGACGCTCTGGGTACGCGACTTCGTCGGTAAAGTGGCTGCCGTGGACATTGCATCGCAACACGTGAAAGCGGTCATACCGGTCGGCCGTGGCCACGGTGGCATCGACGTCACACCTGGCAACAAGTATGTGGTCACCGGCGCGATCGCGGACCACCTCGTTGATGTCATCGATCCAACAACCATGAAAGTCATCAAACGTGTCGATGTCGGCCAGGGGCCGCACGGCGTGCGAGCCAGCGCCGATGGACGATGGATATACGCATCCATCACCGGAACCAACGAGGTCGCCGTCATCGACGCCAACACACTGGACGTCGTCAAGCAAGTCCCCACCAAGGGCGACGTGCCCTTCTGGATCTCCGTTGTGGGAAATGATTAACCATCCCGGATCGCCAAGGTGAAGCGTCGCAGCGTCACCTTGCTGCCGGCACACAGGAAACACTTCATGAAAAGTGCTCACTCACGCGTCATCCCTCGACGCCAGGCCTTGCGCAAACTCGCCCTGACCGCTGGCACCATGGCGGCGCTCCCGCTCGCAGGGCTGCTGGGCGCCTCCCGCTCATCCGCAGCAGCGTCTTCGGGCAAAGCCAGCAAAGCCGCAGTGAAGTATCAGGATCACCCTGACGGCTCATCCTTCTGCGCCAACTGCGCCAACTTCACGCAGGGATCCACACCCGACGCGCCCGGCACCTGTCTTGTCGTGGAGGGCGAGATTAGCCCCAAGGGATGGTGCCTCGCCTATGCCGCCGGCTAGGGATCAAGCCCGTGATTGATAAAATAAGCCTTTTGCGACAGAGGCTTATAAATGGCCATTCTCGTCATTGAAGACGATATAAAAACGGGAAACTATCTTCAGAAAGGCCTGTCCGAGGCAGGTCACCACGTGGATCTGGCGCGTAACGGCATCGACGGCCTGCATCTCGCCCGGGAGCAACACTATGAGCTGCTGATCCTGGACGTGATGCTGCCTGGAAGAGATGGCTGGCAGGTCATGGCGGAGATACGGCGGTCTTCGGACGTGCCGGTCATATTCCTCACCGCGCGAGACCAGGTCGAGGACCGCATCCGCGGCCTGCGGCTCGGTGCCGATGACTATCTGGTCAAACCATTTTCCTTTACCGAGCTGGTTTTACGGGTGCAGACCCTGCTGCGGCGCGGCGTCACGCATGAGCCCACGACGCTACGGCTGGCAGATCTGGTGCTGGACCCCATTCGACGCAAAGTCACGCGAGGCGGCGTCACCGTCGTACTGACGAATAAGGAATTCATGCTTTTGCACCTTCTACTGCGTCGGCAGGGGGAAGCGCTGCCGCGCTCTGTCATCGCTTCTCAAGTCTGGGACATGAATTTTGACAGCGACACCAATGTGGTCGATGTCGCGATCAAGCGCCTGCGCGCAAAGGTCGATGCCCCTTTCGATCAAAAGTTGATTCACACAGTGCGCAGTATCGGCTACATGCTTGCGGAGCAGCCGTGAAGCATCCATTGCCGCCATCACTCACGGCGCGTACAGCCCTGCTTTTCGCCATCATCTCCTGTCTGGTCGTTTCGAGCCTGGGGCTTTATCTGTACACCGCGGCAAAACGGGCACTCGAGAACCGTGCGGACTACACACTCGTCGGCCGCGTGGAGCGTTTTCGCACCCTGCTCCAGGATCTCTACAACATCCGGCAGATGGAAGAGCGCCCCGACCTTTTCGAAAGTATGCTGGGTAACGAGCAGGATGTGCGCATCTTCCAGCGTGTGGGAGAAAAACCGTTCATCGATGTGAATCCGGGGCGCATGGCCGTCCCTGCCTTGACGGCCGTCCCGGTAGACCAGGACGTGGGTATCGATGCGCTGCGTGCCGGAACCCGCGCCGACGGCGTCGGTGTGCGCTGGGTTTCAGCCCTGGCCAAGGTAGGGGGCGAGGCAGGTACGGTCAAAATCACGGCCGCGTATGTCATGACGCAAGAGTCGCAAATACTCACAGCCTATCGGCTACGCGTCATGGGCGCGATCGCGCTTGCCGCGCTTTTGAGCTCAGTGCTGGGCTTTTTACTCCTGAAGCGGGGCCTGGGCCCGCTGGAAGCGATGAGAAAACGCGCCCGACAGGTGTCATCAGCCAACCTTGCCGTGCGCTTGCCAGAAGAAGGCATGCCCTCTGAACTCCGCCAGCTCGCCCGCACATGCAACGCCATGCTGGACCGCATTCAATCAAGCTATGAACACCTGTCCCAATTCTCGTCCGACCTCGCCCACGAGATACGCACCCCCGTTAATATCCTGATGGGGCAAACCCAGGTGGCGCTGGCGCAGCCACGGAGCACAACTGACTACGAAGCGGTGCTCGCCTCCAATCTTGAAGAATTGACACGCATCACACACATTGTGGAAAACATCCTTTTCCTGTCGCGTGCCGACCATAATGCAATCACGGTGACACGCCAGCCCATCGCGCTTTCACAAGAAATGGAAAAAATTGCAGAGTACTTTGAAGACCTGGCCGACGAGCGCGGCATGTCCTTCACGGTTGAGGCAACGGGTACCGGTTGCGCAAACACCGTCATGTACCGGCGTGCTGTCAACAACCTGGTCATCAACGCGATCCGCTACGGAGACGCGGGCACCCCAATACATCTGGCGGCACACACCGGCCCGACGGGACTCACGGTCACTGTCGAAAACCACTGTCCCCCCGTGACGCAGGAGGAAGCCAAACGCATGTTCAGACGCTTCTATCGCGGGGACGCCTCACGCAGCCTCCCTACCGAATCCAATGGCCTGGGCCTGGCCATTGTTGCCGCCATCATGGACATCCATGGCGGCAGTGCACAGGTTGAAGCTTGCGGTGACGGGCGGATTCAATTCCGTCTTGAGTTTCCGGATGAATGAATGGTGTCAGCCAAGTCAACGGATGCTGATCAATTACAATCGACAGCGACACGCACCTTGATGGCAGCCGACGCAGCAGCCAAGGCCTGCTTCCCGGGCAACTAGGCGCGACGCACCTATCCGTGCTGGAGTCTGGCGGCTCGCGGCAACCTGGTTTTCATCGCCAATCAGATTGGCCATAACGATTACACCATGCTCGTGCGAGCATGATTTATATGAACAGCATAGACATTTCTTCGCACACCCCCATGATGCGGCAATACCTTGCCCTGAAGGCCGAGGCGGGTTCGCATCTGCTGTTTTACCGCATGGGCGACTTCTATGAGATGTTCTATGAGGATGCCGAGCGCGGGGCGCGTTTGCTCAATCTCACGCTGACCAAGCGGGGCACGTCCAATGGCGCGCCAATACCCATGGCGGGGGTGCCGTTTCATTCCATGGAAGGCTATCTGGCCCGGCTGGTTGCCATGGGCGAATCGGTGGCTATCTGCGAGCAGATTGGCGATCCGGCCGCAGCCAAGGGGCCGGTAGAGCGCAAAATCGTGCGCATCGTGACGCCGGGCACACTCACTGACGACGCGCTGCTCCCTGCCAAGGCTGATCGCATCATTGCGGCGCTGTGGACGGCACGCGCTAATCGGGCGGAACGCGCGGGGCTGGCATGGATGAACCTGGCGAACGGCGACTTCCGCGTCAGCGAGTGCTTACCCGAGATGCTGGACACCGAGCTGCACCGCATCGACCCGGCTGAGCTGGTGTGCGCCGAATCCCGCCGCATTGCCGCGCACGACGGCATGGCGGTGAGCGCCATCCCCGACTGGCATTTCGAGGCTGATGGCGCCCTGCATGTGCTGCGCGAGCATTTCCAACTCGACTCACTGGCCAGTTTCGGGCTGGACGGCCTGCCGGTGGCCGCTTGCGCGGCCGGGGCGCTGCTGCGCTATGTGGTGCGCACGCAGTCCCAATCGCTGGCGCATGTACAAACGATACGCGTCGACCAGCCGGGCGAATATGTGGTGCTTGATCCAGTCACCCGCAAGAACCTTGAGCTGACGGAAACCATATCGGGGGAGGCATCGCCCACGCTATTCTCAACGCTCGATCATTGCCAGACGCCGATGGGCAGCCGCCTGCTGCGGCGCTGGCTCCATCACCCCTTGCGCGACAATACGCCCGCGCTGCAGCGCCAGCGGGCCATTGCCGCCCTGCTCTCCGCCCCGGGCAGCGACAGCCTTGACGCTGCGCCTCCGCTGGACGCCCTGCGCCGGCTGCTGGACCGCTACCCCGATATCGAACGCATTGCCACGCGCATCTCGCTAGGCTCGGTGCGCCCGCGCGAGCTGGCCAGCCTGCGTGAAGCGCTGGGCCTGCTGCCCGAACTGGCCGCGCGGCTAACCGAATCCTTTGGCTTCGAGCCCGGCATCCTTGCCTATGCGCAGCGCGTCGCACTCAACCCGGCGCTGGCCGATCTGCTGCACCGCGCGATCGACCCTGAGCCCGCGCTGCTGGTGCGCGAAGGCGGCGTGATTGCCGCAGGCTTCGACCAAGAGCTGGACGAGCTTCGCCGGCTGGCGAGCGACAGCGGCGCCTTCCTGATGGAGCTCGAAGCCCGCGAGCGTGAGCGCACCGGCATTACCACGCTGAAGGTGGAATACAACCGCGTGCACGGCTTCTATATCGAGGTATCGCGCGCGCAGGCCGACAAAGTGCCTGCCGAATATCGACGCCGCCAGACGCTCAAGAATGCCGAACGCTACATCACGCCAGAACTGAAAGCCTGGGAAGACAAGGTCTTGTCCGCCAAAGACCGAAGCCTGAGCCGCGAGAAGTGGCTGTTCGACCAAGTGCTGGCGCAGCTTGCCGGCGAGGCGCATGCGCTGTCAGACTGCGCGGCGGCGCTGGCCGCCATCGATGCACTGGCCTCGCTGGCCGAACACGCTCAGCAAAATGACTGGGTCGCACCGGCGCTATCCGAGGGCGGCGACATCATCATCGAGGCGGGCCGACATCCCGTGGTGGAACACACCATTGAGCAGTTCACCCCAAACGACTGCGAGCTTGGCCCACAGCGGCGCATGCTGCTGATCACAGGGCCCAACATGGGTGGTAAATCGACGTACATGCGTCAAGTCGCCCTGATCGCCCTGCTGGCGCGGATAGGCAGTTTCGTGCCGGCGCGCACGGCACGCATCGGCCAGATCGACCGCATTTTCACGCGCATCGGCGCGGCCGATGACCTTGCGGGCGGTCGTTCCACCTTCATGATGGAAATGACCGAGGCCGCCGCGATTCTATCGGCCAGCACGCCTCAGAGCCTGGTGCTGATGGACGAAATCGGGCGCGGCACATCCACCTACGACGGGCTGGCACTGGCGTGGGCCATCGCGCATCGCCTGCTCACGCACAACCAGGCGCTGACGCTGTTCGCCACGCACTACTTCGAGATTACACGCCTGCCATCCGAGTCACCCGGGGCCGCCAATGTACACCTGGCCGCCGCCGAATCGCCCACGGGCATTATTTTCCTGCACGAGGTGCGATCCGGCCCCGCCAGCCGCAGCTATGGTATCCAGGTCGCGCAGCGCGCCGGCATCCCGCAGGCCGTGATCCGACACGCCGCGCGCGAACTCGCCCGGCTGGAGGCCGGCGGCGCGCCCACGCCGCAGTTGGATCTGTTCGCTGCCGCAGCGGCGCCCGACGCCAGCGATACGCCAGCAGACATCCCACAGGCGGACGACGCATTACGAGCCGCACTGGCTGCGATCGACCCCGACCAGCTCACGCCTCGCGAGGCGCTGGACGTGCTTTATCGGCTACGCAACGAACACGTTCAGTGAGCGCACGCACGGTATAGCCTTTGCGCTAGCCCATACTTTCTCCAACCTATTCATCCCCGGCTGACGCGCCGGGGTTCCGGAGCACCACCATGAACACCAACCAGCCCCTGGATCTGCTTGGCGGGCTTGCACCCGAGGCATTCATGCGCCGCTACTGGCAGCGCCAGCCGTTGCTGATCCGCCAGGCGATTCCGGGTTTCAAGCCCTCGCTCTCCATGGCCGATATCCGCCAATTGGTTCGACGCGAAGAGGTCGAGTCGCGCCTGATCTGGCGGGATCAAAAAGGCTGGAACATGAAGCACGGCCCCCTCGCACGCCTGCCCGCCGCGGGCAAGCCCGACTGGACCGCTCTGGCGCAAAGCGTGGACCTGCACGATGACGCCACGGCCGAACTGATGCACCAATTCAGGTTCATCTCGGACGCGCGACTGGACGACGCCATGGTCAGTATCGCCGGCCCTGGCGGCGGTGTGGGGCCGCACTTCGACAGCTATGACGTTTTCCTGCTGCAGGCGCACGGCCGGCGCCGCTGGCGCATCAGCCGTCAACGCGACCTGACGCTGGAGCCTGGCCTTCCGCTCAAGATTCTGCGCCACTTCGAGGCGGAAGAAGAGTACGTGCTGGAGCCGGGCGACATGCTTTACCTGCCCCCGCACGTTGCCCACGACGGTGTGGCGCTGGACGAGTGCATGACGATTTCGATCGGGTTTCGCGCCGCCACGCAGGCAGCGCTGGCCTGTGGCATGCTGGAAGCGGCCAACGACCGCATTATGGCCAGCCTGGGCGAATCGGGCGGCCTGTACGCCAGCCCCGCGCTGCCCGGCCCGGTGCTTTCAGCCGCCTACAAAGACGCAGGTGAGCCGGCCACCGCTCAGCCGGCCGAACTGCCTGCCAGGCTGATTGGCGCAGCCCTGGACGCCGCCAGTAAGATTCGATTCGACGAGCGCCTGGCGACACGCTTCCTGGGCGTCTGGCTGACCGACCCCTCGCCCAATGCCCTGTTCGAACCCGGCGACAGCAGTATGTCGCTGGCCGACGGCCTGCCTGCGGACGGCGCGCTGGCGCTGGACCGCTGCACACGCATGATGTACCGTGACAAGCAGCTTTTCATCAATGGTGAAGTGGCGCCTGTCGCCGCCAGTGCCGCCCTGCGCCGCCTCGCGGACCAGCGCACGCTTGAATGCGCCAGCCCGCTGGCGCGCCGCCTCTCGGTGGCTGAGCGCGAAATGCTGGATGAGTGGCTGGAGGACGGCTGGCTGCATTTTCGCAATGCAACCAGCCCCACACGCTGATGCCGCAAAGGCCTTGCGCAAGCCCTGCATAACGCCCTTCATTACACAATAACGTATCGCAGCCATGGAAATCCGCCAACTTCGCTACTTCATCCGCGTCGTCGAACTGGGCAGCATGGGCAAGGCGGCGCAGGATCTGGGCGTGGTCACCTCGGCACTGAGCCAGCAGATCAGCCGGTTGGAATCCGAACTATCCACCCGCCTGCTGCAGCGCACCTCCACCGGCGTCATCCCCACTGATGCGGGCATTGCCTTCTTCCGGCAGGCTCAGTTGGCACTCAGGCATGTGGACGAGGCCGCGCGCGCCGCACAGCAGGCGCGGCTGTCGGGCCATGTCAGCATCGGCCTGGCTCCTACCACCGCATCCGTCATGGGCCTGCCGCTGATACAAGCCATGCGCGAACGCTACCCCGAGGTGCGGTTTCATGCGGTGGAAGCACTGTCGGGCCATTTGGCAGCCATGCTGAACGCCCGCCAACTGGATCTAGCCATTTTGTTCAACGCGGAAACCGGGCGCCGTTGGTCCACACAGCCACTGCTGGACGAGCGGCTATTCATCATTGCCGCTCAAAACTTCCCTGGCTTTCCAGAGCAAGACCACGCAGCGCTTGCGGATATTGCACACCTGCCTCTGGCGATGCCAACCAATCTGCATGGTCTGCGCGCGTCGCTGGTCACCGCCTGCCGCCAGCAGGGCCTCGAACTGGACATCGCCCTCGAAATCGACTCGCTGGCCATGCTGATGGATGCAGTGCGTGCGGGCATCGTGGCCACCATACAACCCGGCGCCGCCATGGCGCGGCCACGCGCCCACGCCTTCCAAATGGCTGAACTGATCGACGAAGGCCTGATACGCCGCAATCTGCTGGCCAGCCTGTCGGACGAAGAACTTTCCCCCGCCGCACTCGCCACGCGCGTCGTCATGCGCGACGTCGCGCTGGCGCAGGTTCGCCTGGGCAACTGGCAGGGCGCCACTCTTCACGAACCCTGAAGCCCTATTGGCGGCCCAGGGCTGGCGCGGCCCGCTCAACTTCTCTATTCTGCGGCTAACCCGATGCGGTGCGCACGGCATGGCGGCAAACCGTGCCGTGCGCACCGCGCTTTAAGTTTGCACATGAAGAGAAACCATGATTGACGTACTCGTCATAGGCGGCGGCAATGCCGCCCTGTGCGCGGCCCTGATGGCGCGCGAAGCGGGGGCCAGCGTCATGCTGCTGGAATCCGCGCCCAAGGAATGGCGGGGCGGGAACTCGCAGCACACCCGCAACCTGCGCTGCATGCACGATGCGCCGCAGGATGTGCTGGTCGATGCCTATCCTGAAGAAGAGTTCTGGCAAGATTTGCTCAAGGTCACTGGTGGCCAAACCGACGAACACCTGGCCCGGCTGGTGATCCGTGCATCCTCATCCTGTCGAGACTGGATGCGCAAGCATGGCGTGCGCTTCCAGCCTTCCTTGTCGGGGACGCTGCACGTTGCCCGCACCAATGCCTTCTTCATGGGCGGCGGCAAGGCCTTGGTCAACGCCTATTACCTCAGCGCAGAGAAACTGGGCGTGCAGATCCGCTACAACGCAACAGTCGATGCACTTGAACTGGACGACGGCCATTTCGTGGCGGCCCGCATCGGCGACGAACGCATCCCTGCGCGCGCCTGTGTGGTGGCCAGCGGCGGCTTCGAATCCAATCGCGAGTGGCTGCGCGAGGCCTGGGGCCAGAACGAAAACGAAGAATGGCCGGCGGACAACTTCCGCATCCGCGGCACACGCTTCAATATGGGTGTGCTGCTCAAGTACCTGATCGATGCGGGCGCAGACGCCATCGGCGATCCCACTCAGTCGCACTGCGTGGCCATCGACGCACGCGCCCCCCTGTACGACGGCGGCATCTGCACGCGTGTGGACTGCCTCTCGCTGGGCGTGGTTGTCAACAGCGACGCGCAGCGCTTCTACGACGAAGGCGAAGACTTCTGGCCCAAGCGCTACGCAATCTGGGGCCGCCTCGTGGCGCAACAGAAGAACCAGATCGGCTACTCCATTATCGACGCCAAGCCGTGGGGGCTGTTCATGCCGCCGGTCTTTCCGGGTGAACAAGCTGATACGCTGGAAGATCTGGCCGGAAAACTGGGGCTGGACGTCGCCACCTTCATGAAGACCGTCAACGACTTCAATACCGCCTGCCGCGTGGGCACCTTCAATCACCAGGCGCTGGACGACTGCCGCACCGAAGGCCTGACCCCCGCCAAGACGCATTGGGCCCGCCCCCTGGATACGCCCCCCTACTATGCCTTTGCACTGCGCCCCGGCATCACCTTTACCTACCTGGGTGTGAAAGTGAACGACCAGGCCGCTGTGCACTTCGGCGGACAGCCCAGCGGCAATCTGTTTGCTGCCGGTGAAATCATGGCCGGCAATGTGCTCGGCAAAGGCTACACAGCAGGGGTGGGCATGAGCATCGGCACCGCCTTCGGCCGTATCGCGGGCACCCAGGCCGCGCAGGCCGCCCGCCAGCAACACACGACTTCACATGCAGGACAGCATCATGCAGCAGCTTGAAACCCTTACCGAACAGGCCATCCGTTTCATGCCGCACGAGGCGGCCGCACTCACCCCCGAGGAAGCCGAGGTTGACCGCGTCATGACGATTTGCAACGCCTGCCGATATTGCGAAGGCTTCTGTGCGGTGTTTCCGGCCATGACCCGGCTGCTGAAGTTCGGCAAGGCCGATATCCATCACCTTGCCAATGCCTGCCACAACTGTGGCGCCTGCCTGCATGCCTGCCAGTATGCACCGCCCCATGAGTTCATGCTGAACGTACCGCAGGCACTGGCGCGCGCACGCGCGCAAACCTACACCGAATACGCCTGGCCGCGCGCGCTCGGCGGGCTGTACCGGCGCGCAGGCCTGACGGTAGCGCTGGCGCTGGCTGCCGGCCTGGCGCTGTTTCTGGCGCTGGCCGTTGCATTGACCGGCTCACTCTTGCACGAACCGCTGGCAGGAAACTTCTATGCCATTTTTCCGCACAATCTGCTGGCGGCGCTGTTTGGCGCAGTCTTTCTGTTTGCAGTGTTTGCCCTGGGCATGGGCGTGCGGCGCTTTTGGCGGGATATTTCACCCGCGGGCCCCGCGATCCCGCGCAGCGCGGCGGTCGAAGCGACGCGCAACGCGCTGACACTCAAATACCTGGACGGCGGGCACGGCGATGGCTGCAACGACGAAGACGACCGCTACACCCAGCGCCGCCGGATATTCCATCACCTCACCTTCTACGGCTTCATGCTGTGCTTCGCTGCCACGTCGGTGGCAACGCTCTACCACTACGTGCTGAACGACGAAGCGCCCTACCCGCTGTTAAGCCTGCCGGTACAACTGGGACTGTGGGGTGGCATCGGCCTGCTGATCGGGCCGGCCGGGCTGTTCTGGCTCCATCTGGGCCGCCATCCGCTGCATGGCGACGTCAAGCAGCGGCCTATGGATCTGGGCTTCATCGCCTTGCTCTTTATGATCAGCCTGACCGGCCTGGCACTGCTGGCGTGGCGAGACACATCTGCCATGGGGTTGCTGCTGGCCGTGCACTTGGGCTGTGTGATGGCACTGTTCTTGACCATGCCTTATGGCAAGTTTGCACATGGCATTTTTCGCAGCGCCGCGCTGCTCAAGAATGCGGTAGACCGGCGCGCGGCACGCTGACTATGCGCTGAAAACCTGCCACGTCAGCAACAGTGCCGGGATGTACAAGTGCGGACGCGGCGCCGGCTTCGGTCACCGCTGCAGCAGCGCTGCAATGCTGTCCACATCCGGCGCGCCTGGCACTGTATGCGGATGCTGCCTGACCGTATCCCCGAATGCGCTGATCATCCTGAGCATTGGGCTCATGATCCAGGTATTGAACATCAACACATCGCTTTCTTCTTTGGGATCGCTCAGCAGGTTGAACAGATAAGGTGAGGCAAGTTCGGCCGCGTCGGCCTCTGGCTTGGGCTTCCAATTGAAATGCAGTTTCCAGTCGCGCCATTTCACCGCTCGCAAGGCGTTGCCCGCATAATGCAGAAAGCCGTCGCGGGCCGAACGCTGCGCCGCCCCCGTCAGAAAAGCTGTCTGGTCACGCCCGTCTATAGGCCGGTCGCCCGGCGGTAATACCCCACCCATTGATGCCAAGGTCGTAAACAGGTCTGTGACATGCACGATCTCGTTGCTGCATTGGCTGGGGGCGATGCGGCCTGGCCAGCGGGCGATGAAAGGCACACGAAGCCCACCCTCCAGCGCCGTTCTGTATGAGCCCGACCATGGCCCGGCTGTGCCGCGATGCGGCAAGCGATATTCGGGCCCGCTGTCGCTACAGAAAACGATCACCGTATCCTGCGCCATGCCGAGCGAATCGACCGCGTCCACGATCTGGCCGACACGGTGATCCAGCTCCATCCGGCAGTCGGCAACGTCGCCGACTCCGCTGCGGCCTTCGAAATCGGGATGCGGCAGTGCGGAAATGCCCAAATGCGCCAGAGACGCATATAAAAAAAAGGGCTGCCCGCGTGCCTGCTCACGGCGGATAAAATCGATGGAACGTTCAACCACCGATGCCTGGAGCCAGCGATGCGCATGCCGCGTGTAGGGCTTGACGCTATGTGAAGGCTTGCCCTTGCGGCCCCGCAGGATATGCGGCGCAGCCATGATGCTCGCTTGGGCATGCGCCTGTTCGGCCGCCTGGCCCGCAATGCCGTACCACTCGTCGAAGCCGCGATCGATCGGCAGCCGGCCTGGAATATCGCCCAGATACCAATGGCCAAAATGGGCTGTTGCATAACCGCGACCGGCGAGCAGTTGCGCCAGCGTTATCTCGTTTCTGTTCAGACCAACCGGCAAGCCCTGGGGAACCACATGCACGCAACCGGTACGCACAGGATGCCGCCCCGACATCAACGCGGCGCGTGTCGGCGCCCGGTCGTACTCGACATTGAAATTGAGCAAGCGCAGGCCTTGGGATGCGAGGCGGTCGATATTGGGAGTGGGTGCACCGCACAAAACGCCGCCCCCATAACAGCCAAGCTCCCCCCACCCCAGATTGCCTGCAATAATTAAAATGATGTTGGGGCTCGCGTGGCGCATATACAAAAGAACGATATCGCTGTAAGTTACTGATGCACCGAGTGTATAAGCCATTGCGGCACGCTTCGATAACACATCCGGATTTATCGATATTTTTTATTCATGAATTTGACTTTTCGAGATCTGGAGTATTTCCTGACGCTTGCCGCAGTGGGGCACATGGGGCGGGCGGCCGAAATGCATGGCGTTACACAGCCGGCACTGTCCAGGTCGCTCAGCCGCCTTGAAGCCGAAACAGGCCTCACGCTGTTCGATCGCGCGACGCGCCGCATTGTGCTCAACGCGGCGGGGCTGGCGTTTCTGGAACACGCCCAGCGGCTGCATGCGCATTACCAGGAAACCATCCAGCACACCAGCGCCCTGCAAGCCGGGCAGGCAGGGCTGTTGCGCATCGGCGCTACCGGCGCCACGCTGGACACTTTGGTGGCACCGGCCCTGGCGTCGCTTCAGCCACGCCGACCCGCCATGAGAGCCACGCTCACCGTGGGGCTGTCAGACGATTTGCTGGAGCGTCTCACTCACGGAGATCTGGATCTTGCGGTTGTGCCCATTTATGGCCAGTACACCGCCAGTCTGAACTGTCGTGTCCTGCTGCGGGACCAATTGGTCATTATTGTGCGACGCACGCACGCTCTGGCTGGCTGCGGCACGCTCAAACCCGAACAATTGCTCGCTTACCCTTGGGTTCTACCTTTGCCCTCAGCCTGGATCCGCGATCAATTGTCGCAGTACTTCGCTGCCCGCGGACTGCCTGACCCCAAGGCGGCACTGGAACTGCCCTTTCTGTCCACAGGCACGCTCAATGCCATCGCCACCACCGACCTCGTGATCCTTGCACCTGACTCGATCGTGGATGGCCCCCTGCGGGAACACTTCACGGTACTGCCCATTGATTTCAAGCTCGAACGCCAGATCTGTGTCCTGACTCGGCAAAACTGCCGCTGGACACCGCTTATGCAGGAATTGGATGAAGCATTGAGCGCCACGCATCCGCCATAAGCCTGAGCTATATGGAAATAAAAAACGCGTTGTTCCGTGCATTTGACGCGCTCCCTAGAATGACGAAATGCCTTCAAAACCGGGAACGCCCATGCTTGCACCAACCCTACTCAATGAATCCACGCAACTTGCCGTTGCGGATCTCGCCCAAGGGCTGGATACCGACGCGCTGACCTGGCTGTCCGGTTATTTTGCCGGCGTCGCCCGGGCGCGCACGCAGCCAGCGGCAGCCATATCCACAGCCGCGCAGCCTCCCGTTGCACCGGTGGCGGAGGCCGCCGGCGATCGTCAAATCACCATTCTGTATGGCAGCCAAACCGGCAACGCTAAACGCGTGGCCGAAGCGCTGTTGCAGCGTCTGCACGCAGAAAACCTATCAGCGCGCCTGGTACGGGCCGACCGCTACGCCACCCGCGAACTCAAGGACGAGCATTACCTGTACGTGGTCATGAGCACGCAGGGCGATGGCGAGCCGCCTGACGATTCCTTGGCATTCGTCGAGTTCCTGAACAGTCGCCGCGCGCCCAAGCTGCCCCAACTGAAATATGCGGTGCTGGGGCTGGGCGATTCCAGCTACCCCGATTTCTGCGGCATCTCGCAGCGTATCGACGCGCGCCTGGAGGCACTGGGTGCGCAACGCATACGCGAGGCGGGAGCGGCCGATCTGGACATCGATACCGTTGCGGCGCCCTGGCGCGAAGACGTTCTGGCGTATGCCCGCAAAGAACTGGACCGCAACGGGGCGGCCCGGCAAGCCCGCGCCGGCACGGTTACACCGCTGCGGCCCAAGGCACCGACGGTCACGCGCGAGCAGCCCTTTCTGGCTGAAGTACTGTTGAACCAGCCCATTACTGGCCGCGACAGCGATAAAGACATCCGCCATATCGAGATCTCACTGGCGGGCAGTCATCTCAGTTACCAGCCCGGCGATGCGTTGGGCGTATGGCCCAAGCAGTCGGACGAACTGGTGGAGCGTGTGCTGCAAACGCTAGCCCTCGATGGCGCCGAAGACGTTGCGATCAACGGTGCGCGCCGCACGCTGCGCGAATGGTTGCAGGGTCATCGCGAGCTCACGCAGATCACACGGCCCTTCCTGGTCGCGCTGGCAGCGCGCGCCGGCAGCGACAGCCTGGACGCCCTGCTGCGCCCGGAAGGGGCGCAGGAACTGCGCGCCTTGTTCGAATCGCGCCAGCTGATCGATGTATTGCGTGCCTGGCCTGCTGCATGGACGGCTGAAGAGCTTGTACAGGCGCTGCGCCCCCTGGCGCCCCGCATGTATTCCATTGCGTCCAGCCAGTCAGCGGTGGACGATGAGGTGCACCTGACGCTGGCCCATGTCGCGTATGAACAGGACGGTGAACAGCGCTGGGGGGTTGCCTCCCACTTCCTGTCCACCTTGGAAGAAGGCAGCCAGGTACCCGTGTTTGTGGAAGAGAATTCGCGCTTCCGCCTGCCCGAAGACGGCAACCGCGATGTCATCATGATTGGGCCCGGTACTGGCGTTGCGCCCTTCCGTGCGTTTGTGCAGGAACGCGCCGCCGCAGGCGCCGCAGGCCGCAACTGGCTGTTCTTCGGCAACCCCCATTTTGCGTCGGATTTTCTTTACCAGCTCGAATGGCAGCGAGCCCTGGCCGATGGTGAGCTCCACCGGATGGACGTCGCTTTCTCTCGTGATCAAGCCGGGAAGGTGTACGTTCAGGATCGCATGCTGGAGCATGCCGCCGAGTTGTACGAATGGATCGAGAACGGCGCGCATGTTTATGTGTGCGGCGATGCGACACGTATGGCGCGTGATGTGCAGGATGCGCTGCTGCGGATTGCCCGGCAGGAAGGCGCACTGGATGACGATGCCGCCCGCGCGTGGCTGGACAACCTTGCCGCACAGGGCCGCTACGCCCGCGACGTTTATTGAACCCGCAGCAGATCAGGATAAACATGGACACCCTCAGCAAGGAGCCGGGCACCCCGGCCCCAGACGCCCCGCTCTCTCACCTGGAAGAAATCAAGATCCGCAGCCGCCATCTGCGCGGCACAATACAAGAGGGATTGGACGATCCGCTCACTGGCGCCATCAGCGATGACGACAACAAGCTGCTCAAGTTCCACGGCAGCTACCAGCAGGACGACCGCGACATCCGCGACGAGCGGCGGCGCCAGAAGCTGGAGCCGGCCTATTCCTTCATGGTGCGTGCACGCCTGCCGGGAGGCGTCGTCACACCCGCGCAATGGCTGGCCTTTGACGACATTGCTCGCGATTACGCGACGCGCGGCCTGCGCATCACAACACGCCAGACCTTTCAGTGGCACGGCATCATCAAAAACAAGCTCAAGCCCACAATGCAGGCCATTCACGACGCCATGGCCACTACCATCGCCGCCTGCGGCGACGTCAATCGCCAAGTGGTCTGCTCGGTCAACCCGCATTTGTCCAGCCAGCATGCCCTGGCATGGGAATGGGCCTGCAAGCTGTCGGACTACTTTATTCCCCGTACACGCGCCTATCACGAGATTTGGCTCAACGGCGAAAAGCTCACCGGTGAGCCCGAAGAAGAGCCCATCTACGGCGATACCTACCTGCCGCGCAAATTCAAGATCGGCCTGGCAATACCGCCCACCAATGACGTCGACGTCTTCGCCCAGGACTTGGGCTTGATTGCCATCATTGAAAACGGTGTATTGCAGGGCTTCAATGTGGCCGTGGGCGGCGGCATGGGCGCCACGCATGGCGACGCCACCACTTACCCGCGGCTGGGCAGCCTGATCGGCTTTGCGACACCCGAGCAGTTGATTGCTATCGCCGAAGCCGTTATCACCACGCAGCGCGATTTCGGCAATCGCGTCGAACGCCAGCATGCGCGCCTGAAGTACACCATCGATCACAATGGCCTGGAATGGTTCGCCAAGCAAGTACAGGAGCGCGCAGGCATCACGCTGGCACCGGCACGCCCCTATCGCTTCCTTCGCAATGGCGACCGCTACGGCTGGGAGCGGGGCGAGGACGGCCGCTGGCATCTGGGCCTATACATCGAATCGGGTCGCCTTTGGGACCAGGGAGCGCAACGCCTGCAGACGGGCGTACGCGAGATCGCCAAGGTACTCGACGGCGAGCTCCGCATGACCTGTAACCAGAACTTGGTGATTGCGAATGTCGCTGAGGCAGACCGGGCGCAGATCGATGCACTGGTCGACCAATATGGCCTGGACGGCTACAAAAACCAGAGCGGTATCCGCCGCCACAGCATTGCCTGTGTAGCCCTGCCCACCTGTGGCCTGGCCATGGCTGAAAGCGAACGTTATGCCCCCGAATTGCTGCCCCGGCTGGAGGCCCTGCTGGATCGCCACGGCCTGCTCGACGCGCCCATACTGCTGCGAATTTCTGGCTGTCCCAACGGCTGCGCGCGGCCCTATCTGGCCGAGATAGCCTTGGTGGGCCGGGCGCTGGGGCGTTACGACCTGCGTCTGGGATCAGACTTTACCGGCGAGCGGCTCAACGTGGTATACCGTGAAAATATCGCCGAACCGGAGATACTGCAGGCGCTGGACGAGTTGTTCGGCCGTTATGCGCGGGAACGTCAGCTCGATGAAAAATTCGGAGATTTCCTTGTCCGCACCGCCGTGCTGCCGGAACCCGGCCAGAATTTGCGTCCCATTATGCTGAACGCGTCATCAGTACGGCCGTAAGCATCTTCGGCAGGGGTGCTTCGGCTGCGGCGCTTCGGGCATGGCGCTTCCGGCATGGCGCCATAAGCCGATGCACCTAGCGCGCACGGCCGCCTCCACTGCTTCTCACTGCCTTCATCGCTATAGAGTTCTCATGCGTCTGTTCCCTCTTTTCGCCGACCTTGCCCGACGGCCGGTGCTGGTCATTGGCGGCGGCATTGTCGCCGAGCGCAAAATCAACAGCCTGATGGCCTCGGATGCCCAGGTGACTGTCGGATCGCCCGATCTCACGGACGCGCTTCGGATCTTGGTGCGTCACGGCCGCATCCAGCATCTGGAAGGCGCTTTTGAGCCCGCCTGGCTGAAGGGGGCTTGGCTGGTCATCGCCGCAACCGACGATCGCGCGCTGAATCGGCGGATCGCCGACCTTGCCGATGAGCGCCGTCAGTTCATCAATGTGGTCGATGACCCCGAGCTGTCTTCCTTTCACGTCCCCGCCATCGTCGACCGCGCGCCGCTGACCATTGCCATCTCATCGGCGGGCCATGCACCCGTGCTGGCGCGCCGCGTGCGCGAACGGCTGGAAAGCCTGTTCGACCACAGCCTGGGCGCACTCGGTGCCTTGGCCGCGCGCTACCGGCCGGCTATCCGCAAGGCGCGCCCCGATATGCGTCAGCGCCGCGCCTTCTACGACTGGATGATGGACGGACCGGTGTGGGACGCGCTGCGCCATGAACGGCCTGAGGAAGCCCAATCGCTGATGGATCAGGCATTGGCCGGCGCCGTTGCCGCGCCGCAGGGCAAAGTGGTGTTGGTCGGTGCAGGGCCGGGCGATCCGGGCCTGCTCACACTCAAGGCCTTGCGCGCACTGAATGAAGCCGACGTCATCCTGTACGACCGCTTGGTCTCGCCCGAGGTGCTGGCGCTCGCGCGTCGCGACGCCATCCAGATCGCAGTGGGCAAACGGCCTGGCGAAAACCACGACGCCACTCAGGCACGTATCCATGCCCTGATGCTCGAACACGCGCGCCAGGGCAGCCTGGTGGTGCGGCTCAAGGGCGGCGATGCCTTTGTGTTCGGGCGCGGCGGCGAAGAGCTGCAGTTTTTGCGCGCGCACAACGTGCCCTATGAAGTGGTGCCAGGCATCACGGCCGCCCTTGCCTGTGCGGCCTACGCGGGCATCCCCCTTACTCATCGCGATCACGCGCAGTCGGTAACGCTGGTTACCGCGCACTGTCGGGAAGGAAGCATGGTGGAAGACTGGGCATCGCTGGCGCGCAATGGCCAGACATTAGCCTTTTACATGCCGGTCAGCCAGTTGGATTGGCTGGCGGCCCAGCTGATTGCGTACGGGCGCGGGGGCGATACGCCGTTTGCACTCGTGGAAAACGGCACTCGCCCCTCACAGCGCGTCGTCCAGGGCACACTGGCCACGTTGCAGGCCATGGCGGCCGAACACAGCGTGGCCTCGCCAGCGCTGCTGCTGGTGGGCGAAGTAACTGCCTTGGCCGCCGAATTGCAATGGTTCGGCGCCACAGCCAACACCAACGCCAACACCAACACCGCTGCCATGGCCGAGCCCGCCTGACCGCTTTCAGGCAACTTCCGGCTTGAGGATGTAAAAAAAGGGGCTGCAGTGAACTGCAGCCCCTCTTTTTTACATCGTCTACAGCAATGGGCCAGCGAGCCGGCCCAAAGGCTATTTCATGTGCTTGGACAACACTGACAGGATGCGGCGTGCCGTGTCTGTCTGTTGCGGCTGGCCGGCAGCGTCGCGCACCGTGACGACCGAGCTTCCGCCCTGACCGGCCACGTGAATGCGCAGGCTTGCCGCCTCGGCGGTATTCTTGCCGCCGAACAACCGGCCAATGAAGTTCTGCTGCTCGATCTTCTCGCCCGTGTCGCTGTCAAGATAGCGGATGAAATAATCGCCTGTGGAACGATCGCGATCCGAAACCTGGAAACCGGCCGAATCAATGCCCACACCCACACGGCGCCAGGCGCGATCGAAGCTTTCGTTCAGCAGTATTGAGGTGTTTCCCTCTTGCATCTGCGCAACCTGCACCGCCTCGGGATCCCGCTCAGCCTGCGCAACCATCTGCCGGGCACGCTCGACATCGGTACCCAGGTAGACCATAAGCCGCGCCAGCATAGCAGCGTTCAAGCCTGGATCTTCCTTGCCGTATACCCATTTCCAGCCGGAACCGTCGGAAGTTTGGGTTTCTTCCATGTGCTCGTGGCTGATGTAGATCTCGGTTTTGCCATTGACACGCTCGAGACGGGTGCGAAAGCGTTCGCGCTCGCCGCTGTCGTACACCGTATCGAGGATGGCACCGAGCGCGGAACGGATCCAGCCCTCGGGGATCTTGGCACGGTTTTCGGCCCAGTCGGTTTGCATCAGGCCAGCTTTGGGATCTTGCGTGTTGAGCGTAAAGCCCTGATCGCCCCAGAATTCGACCACATGGGAATAAACGTCTTCAGGCGGACGATCGACTTCGAGCCAGCGCAAGTCGCCATCGCGCATGACACGAATGCCTTCGGCCTGCGGCAGAACACGATTTTGCGCACCCGCCGCCTGCTGCGCCTGCTGCGCTGTCGCGTATTGGCTGAAGGAGGCTGTGCCTTCGGGCGCGCGGTAGCGCGCTTCAGCATTGGCCTGGGTGAGATCGGGCGGAATGCTTAGCGGCTCACCCCGCACTGTGCTTTTGTAATCCACCGGCTCTTCGGCGCCGGTAAGCTGGTTGACGGCAGAGCAGCCGGCAAGCAGGATGGCGCTAAGGCCAACCGCAAGCCCGGCGCGTTTGCTGATACGCATGTTCATCATTAAATCAGGCCCGCTTCTTTCATTGCATTGCGCACAACATCGTGATGCTGGGCATTCAGGGGAGTCATGGGCAAGCGGTAGCCGAGCTGGGTGAGCCCAAGCTGTGCCACCGCCCATTTGACGGGGATGGGGTTGGCTTCGACAAACAACACTTTGTTGAGCCGTGCCAGGACGCCGTTAAGCTCGCGTGTACGGATGCCGTCACCCGCGATGGCCGCCATGCAAAGTTCGTGCATCAGGCGCGGCGCCACGTTGGCCGTCACGGAGATGTTGCCATGGCCGCCCAGCAGCATCAGGGCGGCAGCTGTGGCGTCGTCGCCGCTGAACACCTGAAATGACGCGGGGACGTCGCGCAGCAGCAAGGCGCCGCGGCCGATATCGCCCGTGGCGTCTTTGATGCCGATAATACCTGGCACCTGCGCCAGACGCACCACGGTTTCGTGAGCCAGATCGGCTACCGTACGGCCGGGGACGTTATACAGCACCATTGGCAGATCAACCGCTTCGGCAATGGTGCGGAAGTGCTGGTAGAGCCCTTCCTGGCTGGGCTTGTTGTAGTAAGGCACCACGGACAGGCCAGCCTGCGCGCCTACCTTGGCAGCGTGGCGCGACAGTTCGACACCTTCGGAGGTGGAGTTGCCGCCGGTGCCCGCAATGACGGGAATGCGCCCGGCCGAGTGCGCAACCGCAGCGCTGATCAGTTCTGCGTGTTCGTCGACGTCGACCGTAGGTGATTCGCCGGACGTACCCACAACGACCAGCGCATCGGTGCCTTCAGCGATATGCCAGTCGATCAGTTTTCGATAGGCGTCGAAATCGAGACTGCCGTCAGGATGCATGGGCGTAATCAGTGCCACCATGCTGCCCCCGAACAGGGGGGCCGGCGAATCCGTGCTTGTTGCCATGATAGGAAGTATCTCCTTGGGGCCCGCCAAAGCGGGCATGTGCCTGTAACGAAAAACGAATGGGACGCTATCGCAGCCCTAAATCGACAAGTTTACCGGATTGGCGCCGCAAATCTACAAAAACCAGCTGACGATCGCCTGCCCAAGGGCCAGAAACGGCTGGAGCAGCGCCCACAGAATACCGGTGAACATCAGGATAACGACAATCAGCAAACCATAGGGCTCGATGCGCGAGTAGTGCCATGCAGCTTTGGACGGCAGCAGGCTGAACAGGATGCGCCCCCCATCCAGCGGCGGAAGGGGAAACAGGTTCAGAGCCATTAGCACCAGGTTCACCTGTATGCCTGCAATACACATCTGCACCCAGAAGTTGTCGTGCGTGGCGCCTGATTCGGCCAACAAGCGCAAGCTGATTGCCCAGACGACCGCCATGACGAGGTTGGATGCGGGGCCCGCCAGCGCCACCCAGAGCATGTCGCGCTTGGGGCGGCGCAGCTTGCCCCAGTCTACCGGCACGGGCTTGGCCCAGCCGAACAATAGCCCGCCACCGCCCAACAACTTGGTGGTGAATAACAGCACGAGCGGCACAATAATGGTGCCGACCGGATCGATGTGCTTGATGGGATTGAGCGTGACCCGCCCCATCTGCCAGGCGGTAGGGTCGCCGAACAAGCGCGCGACGTAGCCGTGGGCCGCCTCGTGCAAGGTGATGCCGAACAGCACCGGCAAGGCGTAAACCGTAATGATCTGTATCAGGGAATCCATGGAGTCCGGGAGTGTGCCGCCGTACAGGCCGGCGGCCTACCGGAGTATGGCATGAGAAAAAGGAAAAAGTTCGCCCGGCTTTCAGGCCAGCCCCAGGGTGGCGGGATCGCCCCGCCCCTGGCGTGTCACCTCGGGCGCGGGACCGCTCAGATCAATCACAGTAGTGTGGGACAGCGGGCAGGCGCCGCCATCGATGACCGCGGCAAGCTGGTTGCCGTAGCGGTCAAAAATGATCTGGGCGTCGTTAAGGGGCTCGGTTTCGCCCTCTGGAATCAGCGTCGTGGACATCAGTGCAGAGCCGGCTGCCTCGACAAGCGCCAATGTGATCCGATGATCGGGCACGCGGATGCCGATGGTTTTGCGCGATGGATGCGATACCCGGCGCGGCACTTCGCGCGTGGCTTCGAGGATGAACGTCCAGGGGCCGGGCGTGGCCATTTTAAGAAAGCGGTACTGTTTGTTGTCGACGCGCGCAAAGTGGCTGATCTCGGCCAGATCGCGGCATAGCAGCGTAAGATGGTGGCGTTCGTCAAGCCCCCGCAGCCGCCGTAAGGCCTGGGCAGCCTGGGGGTCGTCAAGCCGGGCGACAACGGCATAACTGGAATCGGTGGGGACAGCGACGAGGCCGCCTTTTGCGAGAAGATCGCCAGCCTGTTTAAGCAGGCGGGATTGTGGATTTTCTGGGTGAACGACGAATAATTGTGCCATTTAACTTATCCTAACACTCTCGAAGAGTGAGTGTAGTGATCAACGTCGCTGCGGGCAATAAAATCAACCCACAGCCAGTATACCGGAGCCGCGCCGCGGCTCCATTATCGGGAAGCTCCGCCATGCGTCTGGACAACTCACGCCAAAGCGAAAACATAGAAGACCGCCGCGGGCAGCGCATCCGGCTTGGGGGGCGCGGTGGCAAAATCGGCATCGGCACGATCGTGCTGGCGCTGATCGCCATGTACTTCGGCATCGATCCCGGTGTCGTCCTGCAAAATGCCGGTGCGCCTGAGGAATCCACCTACGACATGCAGCCTGGCTCTACCCCGGCGCCCACCCCGCAAACCCTGTTTGTGTCGCGCGTGCTGGCCGACACGGAAGACACCTGGGGCGCGCTGTTCCAGCAGCAGGGCTGGGGCACTTATCGCGAACCGACGCTCGTGCTGTTTTCGGGTGCCACGCCCACCGCCTGCGGCACCGGCCAGGCCGCCATGGGGCCATTCTATTGCCCCGCTGACAGCAAGGTTTACCTCGATCTTTCCTTCTTCAGCCAGATGGAACAAGAACTCGGCGCAGCGGGCGATTTCGCGCAAGCCTACGTGATCGCGCATGAAGTCGCGCACCATGTGCAGAATCAACTCGGCATCAGCAGCCAGGTCGAGCTCGCGCGCCACCGCAACCCCGAAACCGCCAACCAGATGTCGGTACGCACCGAACTGCAGGCTGATTGCCTCGCGGGTGTATGGGGGCGGCATAGCGCCACCCAACGCAATACGCTCGAAGAAGGCGACATCGAAGAAGCGCTGAACGCAGCCAGCCAGATCGGCGACGACGGTCTGCAAAGGAGGGGCCAGGGTTATGTTGTGCCTGATTCTTTCACGCACGGCAGCTCGGCCCAGCGTGTGCGGTGGTTCACACGCGGATTCAAGTCGGGTGACCCAGACGTGTGCGATACCTTCAACGCCTCTGCCCTATAAGCGGGCTGCACCGGTACGCGCGAGCGTTCCGGCTACCGATAGGTGGCCAGTGCGGATTTCACGATACGCCGCGGGCAAACACGCCCGGCCGCACCGCCTGCAATACCGCCTGCATTACACCGGCTGCACCGCGGCAGCATGCTACTTCATGCCCGGCTGGCTGGATGATGAGCCGCCATACCCGCCCCCCGAAGGCATCTCCGGTACGCGCGAGCGTTCCGGCTACCGATAGGTGGCCAGTGCGGATTTCACGATACGCCGCGGGCAAACACGCCCGGCCGCACCGCCTGCAATACCGCCTGCATTACACCGGCTGCACCGCGGCAGCATGCTACTTCATGCCCGGCTGGCTGGATGATGAGCCGCCATACCCGCCCCCCGAAGGCATCTGGCCTGAAGGCATCTGGCCCGAAGGCATCTGGCCCGAAGGCATTTGGCCTGAAGGCATGTTCGAAGACGGCATATTGGACGAGGGCATGTTCGAGGACGGCATCGCGCCCGAGGGCGTTCCCGTGGCGGGCGTACTGGTGCTGTTGCCAACCTGATCCGCCGGGACAGTGGTTTCTTTAATGGTAAGCGTGGGCTTAATGTCGATTTTCTGCGCCTCGATCCACGCCCGATGCCGAGCCGAATCATCGTGCGCGTTGGCGGCCGCAAACGGCACCGCCATCAGGGCGGCAATCAAAAGCGTCTTGTGCATTTTCTTCACAGTAGCTGCTCCTTGAAAACGAAATCCCACATAAGTTATATATCGGTGCCCGCATCCGCTTCACCACTCGCGTAACATCGACCGATGTGACGGCGGCATCGGGCAATGACTGCGCAAGCAAATGACATGCCTGACGAGCCGGATCGCCGCGGCACACCCTGCCACCGCTCAATATTGCACGGCGTCACACCCGAACCCAATGCGCGCCCGATCAGTCTCATCGCGCGGCTTGCATACAGCTGAATTCGTGCTAGAATCTCGATTCTCTTACGGTTTGTCTGTCATCCGGCCTGCTTTATTGGCCACACCTACAAACCGCAATGGTGACCGTAGCTCAGTTGGTAGAGTCCCGGATTGTGATTCCGGTTGTCGTGGGTTCGAGCCCCATCGGTCACCCCAGAATTCATGCGGGTTTCGGTAGTTTCATGAAATCCGCAAATGGTGAAAAGTCATCAACTTGGTGACAACACCAGTAAAAAGCCCGCCATAATTGCGGGCTTTTTTGTGTTTCAAATACTGTAAAGGCACAGTATTGCGGCGCTCAAATACGCACACTCACCTGGCGCTATACGCCTCCCTGCCCCATTTGGCCTTAAAGCGCATTTCCATCTCATTGCACGCAGCGGCGTTGGGTGCGTTCTCGCTCACTGCAGCAGACCTGAGGTTAAAGTCCTTCCAGCATACTTCGATCGCCGCGCGGTGTTGCGCCATTTCATTGCTGCTGGATTCATTGAGCAGGCCGAAGCGCCAGGCCAAAAACGCGGCTAAGCCAACAAGCGCGATCGAGATTTTCAAGAGCGCGGACAAAGACCTCGCCTTGACGTTGGCATTGCCCGACGCGGCCAATCCGTCCGACACGTCGTCGTCCAGGCTCGAGAAACAGAAACGGCACCGCATGGCGTCCGCATCAATCGTTTCCCGACAGTACGGGCAGCTCTTCTCTAAATTCGTTTGTGCTCCGTCCATACAAAGTATCTTTTAAGTTATTTTTGTTACATGAATGGCAACATTCAGTGCCCGGCCCCGTCAGCCTCGACACCACCCAGAATCATATCCAGCGCGATATCCACTTGTATGATTTGCACGAGGGCCAGTGCGGCACCGGTGATCGTTATAGCTTGTAGCATGCTTGCGCTGTTTCAAGCCGTTGAATTAAGGCAGATTTCAGGCCCAATCCGCTATTGCATGCCGATGCACGTGCGCGCCCATGCGCAGTGATCCCGGGCGTGCTTTCGGGCTGCTGCCAGACGTTCCAACCACTCAAGCGCGGGATACCCGATATACTCAGCGTTGACTCCTAATCCCGCGTGGCGGCGGCACGGCCGCTGCCGCCCGCACGCCCTCTTCCACTGCCATGGTCATCAGCTGGGTTACGCTCCAATACCTGTTCAATGAGTACTGGCCTCATGCCGTGTTCCTGCTGAGCCTTGTGGTGGGCGGCACGGCGGCGGTGCACGCTGCAATGACCAAGAACGATGTGCGGGCAGCGATCGCCTGGGTGGGGGTCATCATTATGTCGCCCCTGCTGGGGCCCTTGCTTTATCTGATTGCAGGCATCAATCGGGTGCGCCAGGAGCATATCTCTGACCAGCAAAATCGCTATCTGAAGGATTGGGCCAGCAACCCTGTACTGCCCATTGCGCGAACCGACGAGCTGGATGCGCCGCAACTCGAATCGCTGCGGGTGGCGGGCGACCGCATCAGCCAATTTCCCTTGCGTGCCGGTAATCAGATCACACTGCTGCGCGGCGGCGATGAGACGTATCCGGCCATGACCGCGGCCATCGATGCAGCACAGCGATCCATTGCTCTGCAGACATATATATTCGATAACGACACCGAGGGCCGCAAGATTGCTGAGGCGCTGGCGCGCGCCCATGCACGCGGCGTCAAAGTGCGGGTACTGATCGATGCAGTGGGGTCGCGTTATTCGCGCCCGCCCATCATCCGCCTGCTGCGCCGCATGGACGTGCCCTGCGCGCTGTTCATGACCAACCCCTGGGGCATGCGCATGCCCTACGCCAATTTGCGCAGCCACCGAAAAATTCTGGTGATCGACGGTTGTACCGCGTTTACTGGCGGCATGAATATCCGCAATGAATTCGCCACCGAAGCGGCGGGCGCAGAGGTGTGCATGGATACGCACTTTCGCATCGAGGGGCCGGTTGTGCTGCAGCTGATGTCAGTGTTTGCGCACGACTGGGCATTCACGACCCGGGAAGAGCTCCCGCTTGAGCTGTGGTCGTGCAGTGTTTGGCCGACAAACGGCCAGATGATGGCGGCGCGCTGCATCCGCTCTGGGCCCGACCGCTACATTGTCCGCACGCACAATATGCTGTTGGCCGCGTTCTCGGCCGCGCAACACCATATCCGCATCCAGTCGCCCTACTTTCTGCCCGACCAGGTGCTGCTGGGCGCGATCAATACCGCAGCCCGGCGCGGCATTACCGTGGATATTGTGATTCCGGGCCGCAATAACCTGCGCCTGGTCAATTATGCAATGACGGCGCAGCTCGACCAGGTGATACGCAGCGGCGCGCGGGTGTGGCGCGCCCGGGGTAATTTCGATCACTCGAAGCTGATCACCATCGACGGCGCCTGGTCGTATGTCGGGTCGTCAAATCTGGATCCGCGCAGCCTGCGGCTCAACTTTGAACTCGACATGGAAATCTACAGCCGCGAGATGGCTGCGCGCATCGAACACATCATCGATCAAGAGATTGCGCACGCCGACGAGGTAACGCTGCCATCGCTGGCGCAGATCCCTTTTCGCAAGCAGTTGCGCAACCGCATCATCTGGCTGGCCAGCCCATATCTCTGAGCCTTCTCTCTGAGCCTTCGCGGAAGGCGGCACGGCACGCGCGGCTGCGTCAGTTTCCACGGCGCGAGAGGCGGTACTTCACCGTCGCGCGCATGGAAGCACGAATGAGGCCTGGTACCGAAAGCAGGCCGACACGCGTCATGCAGCATGCATGGGAGCGCCAGCCCGCCTGCACACGGTCGCCGCGCCCAGGCCCGCAGCCTACAACGCTGGCCCCATCAGGGTATCGGGCAACCACGTTACGATGCCCGGAAAGATGCACAGAATGACGATAGCCAGCATCATCACCAGCACGTAAGGCAGCGCGCCCCAGAGAATGTCGCGGGTGGGCACGTCGGGCGCAATTGCGTTGAGTACAAACAGGTTCAACCCCACAGGCGGCGAAATCAGGCCAATTTCCATATTGATGGTCAACACCACCGCAAACCAATAAGGATCGAAGCCCGCCTGAGTGATGATGGGAAACAGCAGCGGCGCCGACATCACGATAATGGCAACTGGCGGCAGAAACATGCCCGATACAAGCAGGAACACGTTGATGATCGCCATCAGCGCCCAGCGATTGATTTCCAGCGCTGCGATCGTGGCTGCCAGCGATTGCGTGATGTACAGCGAGGACAGGGCAAATGCGAACAGCTCGGCCGACGCCATGATCATCATGATCATGACGCTTTCGCGCATCGCTGAACCGAAAATCCCCGTGAAATCGCGCATGCGGAACAGCCGGTAGGTCACCACCACAACCACCAGCGTCAGCATGGCGCCCGCCCCGGCGGCTTCGGAGGGCGTTGCCACGCCGCCATACAGCACGAACATCATGCCAGCGATGATGACCAATATGGGCAATACGCGCGGCACGGTTTCCAGGCGCTCACGCAGCGAATACCGCACATTCTCCAGTCGGAAATGAAAGCCCTTGTTGCGCGCGTCGATCAAGGCCCAGGCCATGAACATCGCGGTAAGCAGCAGGCCCGGCATCACGCCCGCCAAAAACAGCCTGCCGATCGATGTCTGGGTGGCAATGCCATAGACAATCATGGTGACGGAAGGCGGGATCAATATGCCAAGTGTGCCGCCTGCGGCGATGGAACCCGTGGCAACGGAATTGGGATAACCGCGTTTTCGCATTTCAGGAATGCCCATTTTTCCAATCGCGGCACAGGTGGCGGGGCTTGACCCCGTCATGCCTGAAAAGATCGCGCAGGCACCGATATTGGAGAGCACCAGTCCGCCGGGCACTTTGTAGAGCCAGCGGTCCAGCGCCTTGTAAAGGTCGCCTCCCGCAGGGGTGCCTGCAACAATGGCCCCCATCAATACGAACATCGGTATCGCCACGTAAGCCAGGTTGGCAATGCCTGCAAACATGGTTTCAGTAATGACATAGATGACATCCGGCCCCATGTCGAAGAACAAGCCGGCGATGGCCGCCAGCCCGAGCGCGAAGGCGATGGGCATGCCCGAGCATAGCAGCACGCATAGAAAGGCAACGAGCAGAATTCCAGCGAGGGTAGGCGTCATGCTTGATCTCCGGCCAGCTTGATGAGTTCAGCGATGTACTGCAGGCACAGCAGCATAAAGCCCGCAAACATAGGCGCCAGCGGCATCCACAGCGGCACGGCCGCGACGCTGGGGGTAGTCCATCCGCCTTCTACAGCCTCGTATAGATGCAGGCCGGTGGCGGCTGCCATGACAAGGCAGAACACCAGCCCGCACAGTGCGCCGCCCTGCTCCATACGACGGCGCACGGGTGGCTTGACCAACAATTGGATGACGTCGACGCCAACGTGGCCGCGGGTAAGCAGCACATACGGCGCGCCAAGGAAAATTGCCGCAGTCGCGCTGAAGACGACGGCTTCGGTCTGCCACACAGTCGCCGCGCGAAGGAAATAACGGATGACGATCATCTCGCAAACCACCAGCATGGCGAAGGTCAGCAGCAGGGCCGACAAAACACCGCACAGGCGGGAGATACGCTCGATGACCGCGATAAAGGTCTGAGACATAGAGAGGGTTCTTCCACTGTTCAAGAAACGAAAGGCGACGTCCGCAGGCGGCTGCGCTGGTGGCCCCAACCAGACCGCACCGCGCGGCCGCCCAGCCCCCAGCATCTGCCAGCGGCCGATGCTGCCCCGTTGCCGCCGTAGGCGCCGTGGCCACTTTGGCTGCTTGGCTGCTTTGACTACCGTTGCTGCTGGAGGCGCTCAGCGGCCGCCGATGCGGCTCACTTCACGGCCAGCGCCTTGTCCAGCAACTCCTTGCCGCCCTTCACTTTCTCTGCGAAATTTTTGTAGGAAGACTCCTTGGCGATCTTCATCCACGCGTCATAGTCTTGCGGCGACATTGTCACCACCTCCACGCCCGCCTTTTTGAAGGTGTCGACCATCTTCTGCTCGCCCTTGCGGGACTCGCCGACAAAGTAGGTCTCGGCTTTCTTGCCGGCCGCCAGGATGACATCGCGCTGCTGCGGGGTAAGCTTGTCGAACACTTTCTTGGACATGATGACCGGTTCGTACATGAACCACAGCGCGTTCTCGCCGGGCGCGGTCAAGCACTTCACTTGCTCGTAGATGCGGTACGACACAAAACTGTCGTTGGAAGTATTGGTGGCATCCAGCACGCCGGTCTGCATGGCGGTGTAGATTTCCGAGGAGGGCATGGATGAGATGCTGGCGCCGGCGGCGGCCAGCATCTGCTCAAATGCAGGGCCGGCCGCGCGCACCACCTGCCCCTTGATGGTATCGGGACTGGTGATACACGTTTTCTTGGAGGCAAAACCACCCGCCAGCCAGGCATCCGCAATCACCACCGCGCCTTTCTCTTCGATGATATCTTTGATTTCCTTCATGAAATCCGACTTGTTCAGCCGCTGCGCGTGGTCGTAGTTGCGCACCAGGCCAGGCATGAGTGTGGCTGAGAACTGTGGTACGCGCCCCGAGGCATAGTCAAGCGGGAAGGACGACATATCGAGCTGGCCTCGCGTGAGCGCGCCCCACTGCTCGGTGGCCTTGTAGAGCGATGAAGAAGGGAATACCTGTATCTTCAGCCCCACGTTGGCATTGCCCACCTCACGGGCGATGATCTGCACCATCTCGTCGCGAGGATCACCCTGCCCGCCGGGAAACTGGTGCGATGCCCGCAATGTGGTTTCGGCCGACGCCACGCCGGTGGCGGCGGCCAGGATCGCAGCTGTGGCTGCATAGCGAAATACCGTGTGCATGATTTGTCTCCTCGAATTATGGTTGTTGCCACGTGATTGAGGTACTGCGCGTGGTAAAGCCGCCGGCGCCCTCCTAAAGCGCCTTGAATTGCTCCCTGAGTACGTTCTTCTGCACCTTGCCCATGGTATTGCGTGGAAGCTGGTCGATGAAGTGGATACGCTTGGGCACTTTAAAGTTGGCCAGGTTTTGCTTGAGCCCCGCCCATATAACTTCCGCATCCGGTGTTTCGCCGGGACGCGGCACGATGACCGCCACCACCGCCTCGCCGAAATCAGGGTGAGGAACGCCGATGACAGCCGATTCATTGACACCCGGCAAGGTGTCAATCAACAACTCGATCTCCTTGGGGTAGACGTTGTAGCCGCCGGAAATAATCAAGTCTTTGCTGCGCCCCACGATGCTGAGGTAGTCGACAGGGACGTCTTTGCCGCCCCACTGCCCCACATCACCCGTCTTGAACCAGCCATCCGGGGTGAATTCTTCGCGGGTCTTTTCGGGCATGCGCCAGTAGCCCGAGAACACATTGGGCCCGCGGACCTGTACGTTGCCAATCTCGCCCGCGGGCAGGGGCTGGAGCGCGTCGTCCACAACGCGCACCGATACGCCCGGCAAGGGCTTGCCGACGGTGCCCGCAATGCGCGGCCCTTGGGCACGCTCGTAGGGGTTGGACGTCAGCATAACGGTCTCGCTCATGCCATAGCGTTCAAGGATCGTGTGGCCGGTGCGCTGCTGGAACTGGGTGAAGGTTTCAGCCAGGAGTGGCGCCGAACCGGAAATGAACAGTCGCATATTGGCGCACACATCTTTGCCGAAACGCGGGTCGGCCAGCAGGCGCACATAATACGTGGGCACACCCATCAGCACGGTGCTGCGCGGCAGGTACTCCAGCGCCTTGGCGACGTCCAGTTTGGGCAACCAGATCATGCGCGCCCCCGCCAGCAGTGCGCCGTGCGACGCCACGAACAGGCCATGCACATGGAAGATGGGCAGCATATGCAGCAAAACGTCATCAGATCGCCAGCCCCAGTACTGATGCAGTACCTGGGCGTTGGAGGCCAGGTTGGCATGCGACAGCATGGCACCCTTGCTGCGCCCGGTGGTACCCGATGTGTACAGAATGGCCGCCAAGTCATCCGGCGCGCGGTGCACGGTTTCAAAACCAGGCGCTTGGCTTGCGGCGGCCACGGCCAGGCTGCCGCTGCCGTCGGCGTCCAGCGTATACACATGCGGCGTACCAGCCTTGGCGGCCAGCTCGCTGATCCACACGTGGCTGGCGCTGTCGCACACCACTACCGATGGTTCGGCGTCTGTCAGAAAGTACTCGACCTCGGCAGCCCGATATGCCGTATTGAGCGGCAGATAAACCAGGCCGGCCCGCAGCGTGGCCAGATACAGCATCAGCGCTTCCGGCGATTTTTCGACCTGCACGGCCACGCGCGCGCCAGCCGGCAGATGCAGTGCATGCAACAATGCCGCCAACCGCCCGCTGATGTCATCGATATCGTGCCAGGTATAGACGCGGTCGGGTGTTTCGATCGCGACCGCCGTGCGATCCGCCGGGAACCCCGAAGCCAGCAGTGCGTACAAATTGGCGTTGCCTTCCAACGTTTATTCTCCTGTAAAGACCGGCTCGCGACCGGCCAGAAATGCCGCCACGCCTTCACGATGATCGTGGCTTTCGGCATACATAAAAAATTGTTCAAGCTCCGCACGGCCCAACGCCTCGGCCGAGCTCGACAGCCTCGCCGCAGTACGCTTGTTGATGCGGGCCGCCAACGGCGCGCCGCGTGCAATACGGTGCGCCACACGCAGTGTTTCGGTGGCCACCTCGCCGTCAGCCATAATGCGATTGACCAAGCCCTTGTCCTTGGCCTCCTCTGCGCCAAACACCCTGCCTTCGAGCAGAATTTCCAGGGTGACCGCACGCCCGACCAGCGCCAGCAGGCCGCGCATCTCGCCGGGCGCCATGGGGAAACCCAGGCGATTGATCGGCACACCGAAGCGCGACGATGCCGCAGCGTAACGCATGTCGCACTGGCTGGCGAGCTCCAGCCCGCCGCCCACGCACACGCCCTCAATCTGGGCCAGAACGGGGTGCCGGCAGGCGGCGACGGCGTGCAGGGCGGGGGCGAGGATGCCTTCGTGATAATGCATCACACCAGCCAGGGTGCCGCGTTCGCGTGGAAATTCGCTGATGTCCGCGCCCGCTGCAAATTGTCCGTCGGCGCCGCGCAGCACGACGCAGCGCAGCGACTCGTCGGCATCCAGGCGGGTGAACACATCGCGCACGGCGTGCCACATGGCCACGGTAATAGCATTGAGACGGCCCGGATGGCTAAGCGTCACGGTAGCAACCGCGCCCTCGCGCTCAAGCAGAACTCGACCTGACGGCGATGCGGGATGAGTCTCTACAGCCATCGCAGGTTCATCCCGGTTCTGGGTTTTCCGGCAGCCAACTGGGCGAGGTTTTCGTCCAGCTCGTCCGGCACGTATTGGTAGTTGACCATCAGCCCGCACGACTGCGACATGCCTTTGGCGGAGCAGTCGGCCGCCCAGTTGATGCGCTCGATACGGGCGCCGTTGCCCAAATGGAAGCGCGCCACTGGGTCAATCGGTTGGCCGTTCTTCATGGTTTTGAGGTAATGCGCCGCCAACCGCATGCCCGCTTTCTGCAGGCTGCCGTCGCTGCCCTGGCCCGCTGCGGCAGCCGCCTGCAGACGCTGCACCCAAGTCGCACCCGCCTGCGGATCATCCTGGGCGCGCAGCTTTTCGGCCTTGTCGTTCAGCAAAGCCTGCATAGCCTTGCCATCCAGCTTGCTCAGCCAGTCTACGAAGCCCGGTATGGGTGACAGCGTGGCAAAGTTTTTCAGGCGCGGCAGCTCTGCCACCAGCGCCTCGATGACACGCTTAAGCAAAAAATTGCCAAAACTAATGCCGCGCAAGCCCGGCTGTGTATTTGAAATCGAATAGAAAATCGCCCAGCGCGCCTTATCGGGGCTATCGGCCGGTACGTGCGGATCCAGCAGCAACTGTACGTTGCCAGCCATATGGGGGGCGAACGCCACTTCAACAAAAATCAACGGCACGTCGTTCATGCGGGGATGGAAGAAGGCGTAGCATCGGCGGTCAGCGGCTACGCGATGCTTGAGCTCGTCCCATGAATGGATCTCATGCACGGCCTCATACTGGATCAGTTTTTCAAGCAGGGACGCCGGCGAATCCCAAGTGATGGGCCGCAGTTCCAGCATGCCGACATCGAACCAACTGGACAGCAGGCTCTCCAGCTCGCGCTCCATGACAGCCAACCCCGCCACCTGATTGCGCCAGCGCAGCATATCGGCCCGCAACTCAACCAGCAGCCGCAGGTTTTCGGCTTGCGCATACAGACGCTTGAACAGGCGCTGCCCCAAATCATCGCGCGGTTCGAGTGTGGCGCTCGCCTGAGCCAACGCCGCCAGCAGCGCGCGGCGCACCTTGCCGTCGGCGACCGCATAGCGAGCCGCCCATTGCTTGGCCAACTTGTTGGCGGCACCATCAGTCAATCGGGCGGTGAACAGCGGCGCCAGATCTTCGGGCGCAGGCGCATGATCGCGGTCGAACCAACGGCCCAGGCGCGCCAACAGATTCTGGGCGGCCTTCTCCGTCTTGCCCAGTACGCCAGTCGTCGCTGCCGCCGCTTCCGCATCCGCCGTGCCGTTGGACGCCGCGTTTTCAGGCTGGGCTGCCGCCATCGGCACCAGGGCGCCGGGTTCGGCAGGTATGGTGCCGGGCTTATCCTTGTCTTGCAAAACCATGGCTCATCCTCCGGTTTCCAGGGGCGCCAACGCCCCATCCGCAGCCCGCTCACCATCCCGTCGGGCAAGGCAGTGCAGCACATCGAGCTGGCGCATAAGATGTTTGCGCGTCAGCGCTTCGGCTCCTTCCGGGTCGCGCGCCTTGAGCGCGGCGAATATCGCCATATGCTCTGCGCAGGACTCATTGATGCGGCCCGGCCAAGCCAGGCTTTTGTGACGCGACAGACTCAGCACCTTGCGCAGATTGTCGATCAGGTCCGATAGCCAGGGATTGTCAGCCAGGGCCTGCACAGCCTCATGGATCACCGCATTGGCGGCGTAGTACTGGTCAATGTCTCCCGCCGCCGCCATCTCGCACAGCCGCTGATGCAGCGGTTCTAGGCGGGCCAGATCATCGTCGGTGAGCGTGCGCGCGGCCTCGAAGGCGCAGCGCCCTTCCAGCATCGCCATCAGCGGAAAAATATGATCCAGGTCACGGGCGGACAACTGGTTGACGAAACAGCCTCGGCGCGGCTCCAACCGCAACAGACCCTCGGCCACCAGTACTTTGAGCGCTTCGCGCAGCGGCGTACGAGAGATGCCTAGCGACGCAGTGAGGCGCACCTCATCTATCCATTCGCCGGCCTGCAATTCGCCGGCCTGGATCATTGCCCGCAGGCGATCTGCGACCTCTTGGTAGAGCACTTGCTGGATGATGCGAGAAGCCATCGCCGCCTCCATCAGACCGGAATTGCAAGGTGCGGCTATTTGCCGTCACCAATGCATAGGTCGATAATAATTCATAATTATGGAGACAACCAGCGTGAGGCACCAGGGTTTTCCCACCCGCTTTTCCCGCCCCGCATTGCCTGCCTGGCCCGTCATTCTTCACGCACTCTGGAGCCCTTGCATGACATCCGCCGACGCGCCCCTTCCCTCCGACAATCCTCAATCCCTCGGCTGCGAGGGGCCCGCCTGGCACGATGGAACCGCCGTGTTGCACGCCGATGCCGGCCTGTCGGGCAGCTCTGCTGTCGTACCGCCCATCTATTACAGCGCCACGTACCGCGCGGACTCGCCCGAGGAGTTCGCCGACATGACAACCACGCCCCGCCATCCGGCGTTCTATTCGCGCTACGGCAACCCCGGCTACAAACATGTCGAGACCATTCTGGCCAGCCTGGAGGGTACCGAAACAGCATTGCTGATGGCGTCAGGCATGGGCGCGGTCAGCACCACTGTGCTGGCACTGGTTGGCAAGGGCGATCATGTGATTGCACAGCGCAAGCACTACATGAGCACTGCCAAGTTGTTCGAGGAAGTGCTGCCCCGCTTCGGCGTCGAATCGACACTGGTCGACCAGACGGATACAGCGGCACTGGCCGCCGCGATTCGCCCCAATACGCGTCTCATTATGGTGGAGACGCCGGTCAACCCCACTTTGTCGCTCACAGACCTGGAGGCCGTTGCCGCGCTCGCGCGCCCGCGCGGCATCCTGACGGTGGCTGACAACACCTTCGCCACGCCATTGAATCAACGGCCGCACGATCTGGGCATCGACATCGTCGTGCATAGCGCCACCAAGTATTTTGGCGGCCATCACGATATCACCGCCGGCGCAGTGTGTTGCAGCGACGAGCTGGCCGAAAGAATCTGGGCCATGCACATCACGCTGGGCGCTGTACTATCGCCCATGGATAGCTGGCTGCTATTGCGCGGCCTGCGCACGCTGCCGCTGCGCATGGAGCGGATCAACGCCAATGCGCTGGGAGTCGCCCAATGGCTTGAACAGCAACCACAGATTGAGCACGTGTACTACCCCGGCCTGCAGAGCCACCCCCAGCACGAACTGGCTACACGGCAGATGAAGGGCTATGGCGCGGTGATTGCTTTCGCGCTGAAAGGCGGGTATTGCGCCACACAACGCTTCGTGTCGGCGCTGCGCCTGGCCACCCACGCGGTAAGCTTGGGCGGCGTCGAAACCTTGGCTGTACATACGGCAGCCATGTGGGCCAGCACCATGACCGAGGCGCAGATGCGAACCGCGGGCATAGAACCCAACTTCGTACGCATGTCGGTGGGCATCGAGCATATCGACGACCTGAAAACCGACCTGCATCAGGCGCTGCGAGCCGCTGGGACGGCTGGCACGGCATAACAGCATCAATGCAGGACGTTGCGAGACCCGCGGCGCCCGAGCGCATGAAAGCGGTATCGACGATGATGCGATGTCAGTATTTGAGCGTAATGCCGCCGTCCACCACTAACTCGATGCCTGTCACATACCTGGACTCGTCGGAGGCCAGGAACACGGCTGCATGGGCAACATCCCAGGCATCGCCCATATGCCCCATTGGTACCTGGTTATCCCGCTCGCGCCACATTTTCGCCACGTCGCCCCCCGCGTATTCGACGGCAAGGCTGGCTGCATTCTCGACCATAGGCGTCTTCATGAGGCCAGGCAGAATCGCGTTGACGCGCACCTTGTCTTTGGCGTACTCGACGGCTGTCATACGAGTCATGTGATTCATTGCCGCTTTTGTAGTCGAATATGTGACATACGATACGCCGGTATAGCGCAACGATGCGATAGATGAAATATTGATGATAGAGCCCCCACCCTGCTCCCGCATGGCGGGGATAAACTGTTTCATGGCCAGATAACAGCTTTTCAGGTTGATCGCGTACACGCGATCCCACTCGCTTTCATCGAGCTCAACCACACCACCAACGCTCACAATACCGACGTTGTTGTTCAAGATATCGACCTTGCCGAAACGAGCAAACGCCTGCCGCTGCACTGCGGCAATATCGTCCAGCCGCGTGACATCCGCCTGCACCGCGAACGCATGCCCGCCCTCGCCGACAATAATACGTGCAGTTTCCGCCGCCGCATCCACGTTGCGGTCTGCGCATACAACGTGCGCTCCCTCGCGTGCGAATAATACGGCGGCGGCTTTGCCATTGCCCCAGCCGGGGCCGGCGGAGCCGGCGCCCATTACTACGGCTGTTTTACCTTCCAGACGCCCTGCCATACCAGCCTCCTCATCTTTGTTTCAATGCACGCATACACTGCGTGCTGCGTACATCGCGCCGCGGCGGCGCGGGCGCTACTTGCCCAGCATGTTGTCGGGCAGCCAGGTGACGATGATGGGAAAAAAGAACAGTATCAGCGTGGTCACGATTTCCATCACCACGAACCACCACGCACCACGAAAAATCTGCGTCAAGGGGGTGTCGCGGTCGATGCCCGCGATCACATATACGTTCAGACCCATCGGCGGGGTAATCAAGCCGATCTCGCACATCTTCACGGCCAGGATGCCGAACCAGATCGGGTCATAACCCAGCGACACGACGGTCGGAAACATGATGGGCAAGGTAATGACCAGCATCGAGAAGGCATCCAGAAACATGCCCAGCGGAAAATAGATTGCCAGCAGCAGGAAAATCACAGCCAACGGCGGAACGTCCGCTTCCACCACCGAGCTCGCAATCATCTGCGGAATCTGCGCCAAACTCAGGAAGTAACTGAAGATGCCTGCGCCTATCATGGTCAGCAAGATCATCACCGTCGTGGTGATCGAAGACCGGCAGCTTTCCAACAGGCGTGTCTTGAGTGTGGCGTGCGTCTGGCGCGAAAAAAGCAGCATCAAAAAGGCCATGAACGCCCCAACCGCGCCCGCCTCGGTTGGCGTGACGAACCCCAGGTAGATGCCGCCCAGCACTGCCGCAAACAACACCAGAATCTGCCACGCATCGCCCAACGCCCCCACGCGCCTGCCCCAGCTTTCAGGCTGTGGCAGATCGCCGGAGGCGCCTGCTTTGTGCGTAATGACCCAAATGCCCGCGATGAACACAGCCGTGGAGAGAATGCCTGGCAAAACGCCCGCCACCAGCATTTTTCCGGCGGAGACTTCAGTCAGCGCCGCATAGAATATAAGCAGTACGCTGGGCGGTATAAGAACGCCCAGCACGCCGCCCGCCGCTACGGCGCCCGCCGAGAGGCGCGGATCGTAACCCGCCTTGCGCATCTCGGGGATCGCTACGGCGCCCACTGTGGCGGCCGTGGCCACACTCGAGCCCGAGGTTGCGGCGAAACCGGCACAGGTGAGAATACTGGCCATGGCAAGGCCACCGGGACGGTGCCCCACCCACTTGCGCGCCACACCGAACAGCTTCTGCCCCACGCCCGCATGATGTGCAAACGCCCCCATGAGGATAAACAAAGGGATCACGGTCAGAAGATAGGACGCCGACTGATGATAGGAAAACGCCTTGAGGCGATTCAGCACGAAATCCAGATCCTCGATCATCACGATGCCAGCCACGCCTGCCAGGCCGAGCGCAGCGAACACTGGCGTACCAATCGCCATCAACAAAAAGATCAGGCAGGTTGCGACGGTCGTCGCCACGACGAAATCATCCATGATATTTCCTGTTCTTTGTCAGGGATTGGCATGCGCACGACCGGCCTGCGCGTCATCGCAGGATGGCGCAGCGCTGGCGTGAGAGACGGACCGCCCCGGGACGCCCCGCACCGCGACATACACAGCATGAAAAGCCATCTGTAGGAAACCGAACCAAAGGCCCACCGCCAGAACGATCTTGGCCCACCAGATCGGAAACTCGATATAGCCCCAACGAAACTCGCGGATGGAGAAGGAGTGGGCAGCCTCTTGCGTGGACGGTACAGCCAGGAAGAGCAGCAGCAGCGCGGCGAATGCCCAGGAGAGGGTCTCGGCCACCCGCGCCATGCGCGGTGACGCGCGATCCACCAGCATGGTGACGCGTATGTGCGCGTTGTCCAGACGGGTCCACCCCAACCCCAGAAACACCACCAGCACCATGCTCAGTTCTGCGAGCTCAAAGACGCCTGAAAGCGAGCGCCCCCATATGCTTCTGAACACAGCATCCGCTGTCGTGCCCAACATCAGAAACATCAGAAAAACCAGGGCGATTGCCCCCAGGAAATCCGATACCGCTTTGAAGAAATTTTCGAGTAGCCGCATAGGGCCCTCCTTCAGAATTTCGCATGACCCGCTCGACGAGCCTTCAAGGCCCCGACAGCCTGCGAACGCCGACGCGGCCGAAACCGCCGCGCCTGTGCGCTGCGGTTTCGGCTTCGGTTAAACCCGATGCCCACACCGCCGGGATTACGCCTGTGCCGCGATCTCCGAAGGCCGTAGCAAGGTGCCCTTGGGGTCATGCTTGGCAATCGCCTGATCGATCAGGGCTTGCATGCGTGCGGCATCAATCCCCGCTGGCTTGGCCACGGTCTCCGACCACTTATTCACCTGAGCTGGCTGAATTAACGCCTTGGCGGTCTTCTTCTGCGCGTCATCCAGCACATGGAACTTGACGCCTTCCTTGCGCGCCTTCTGCACATAATCGTGCAACACCTTGTTCATGATGCTGGAGTACTGGCCGCCATATATTTCATCGACAATTTCATTGCATGCCGCCTGGATCCCGGCGGGAAACGATTGCCAGGTGTCGATATTGATAACCGTCGCCGCCGGTGCATGGGGGCCATCACCGATATCGGTAAAGTGCGGGGCAATCTCATGCAGCTTGTAGGCAACTGCTGTGATGAAGTCGAAACCATACACACCGTCCAGCACACCGCGTTCAAGCGCCGTGTAGACCTCGGGTGCGGCCATCGGCACCGCCGTTCCGCCAAGCCTCTCAATCACATCCGTGGCCACGCCATAGCCGCGGATACGTTTGCCCTTGATGTCTTCCAGCGACTTGATGGGCGTGCGCGTGATCAGCGGCGCGTAGTTCCAGTTGGTCCAGTACATTACCTTGGCGCGGTGGCGTTTCTCCCACTCATCGCGCAGCGGCTCGAACTGCCCGTACACATCCCGGCATACCTGCAGCAGTGCATCGGCGCGGTTCATGCGGAAGTACCACTCCAGCCCGCGCGTGACGGGCAGATCGGCCTGATAGTACCCCGGTGAGATCAGACTCATCTCCGATGTCTTGTCGCGTACAGCAGGCAGATGCTCACCCACTTTATTCAGGGATGCAGACCAATAGCGCCGCACTTTGACTATACCGCCCGAGCGTTTCTCCAGCTCGCTCAGGAACCACCGATCCAGCCACGATGGACCTGCGGTCTCCGATACATAACTGTCGAACTTGAACGAGATCTTTTCTTTCGCGGAAAGCGGCAGCGACAAGCCGCCCAATGCGCCGGCCCCGGCCAACAAGCCAGTAGCCCTGATGAACTCACGACGTTTCATGACTCCTCCTCATTATGTGCGCGGTGATGCGCTATATATGGCCCCACGGGCCGGTCTAATCCGGGATGCCTCCCGGCTGCCTGGCAAGGCTCCGCAGTTCTGTCTTCAGGATCTTGCCGTAGCTGTTCTTGGGCAGCTCGACGCGGAACACATAGCGCCGCGGCTTTTTGAACGAGGCCATCTCGGCGCGGCACCAGGCCTCGAGCACCGTCGCGTCAACATGCGCGGCGCCCGCGCGCAGCACCACAAAGGCCACGACCTCTTCGCCCCATTCTGGATGCGGTGCGCCGACCACCGCCACCTCGAATACATCAGGATGGCGGGCAATCACCTCCTCAACTTCGCGCGGATAGATATTGGTGCCGCCAGAAATAATCACATCTTTCGAGCGATCAGTAAGCGTCAGAAACCCGTCCGCGCTCAGAAAGCCGATATCGCCCGTGCGCAGCCAGCCGTCCACCAGCGTCTGCCGGGTAGCCTCCTCGTTGCGCCAATATCCGCTCATGACCGCCGGGCCGCGCGCCAACACTTCACCACATTCTCCCGGCGGCACATCGTTGTATGCGTCATCCACCACCCGCACTTCCATGCAGGACTGCGCGGTGCCCACGGATGCGATGCGCGCTTCCCAGCGCGGCTGACCGCGATCGGCGATCGTCTCCCTTCGCATGGCTGTGATCGTCATGGGGCTTTCACCCTGGCCATATATCTGCGCCACAACGGGGCCCAGCACATCGAGCGCCTCAATCATATCGGCGGCATACATGGGCGCGCCCCCACACACAATCGTGCGCAACCCCTCCACGCAGTCAGGCGCCTCCCGGACCATACGCTTGACCATAGTTGGCGCAGCAAACATGCAGATACCGCCCAGTTCGCGCGCCAGTGCGAAGATCTCGGCACCGTCGAAACCGCGAGACACTGGCACCACATGGCGCCCTCCTGCCCGCACCGACATGAAGTTGTACAGGCCCGCCCCATGCGACATCGGTGCCGCATACAGCCAGGCGTCGCTGGCCGACACGCTATCCACATCGTAGGGATAGCAGAGTGCCATCGCCATAAGATTGCCGTGACTGAGCATCACACCCTTGGGGCGACCCGTAGTGCCCGAGGTGTAGAACAGCCAGGCCAACGCTTCCGGCGCTGCGACGCACGGCGCGGGGAAGCTGTCCTCATCCGCGTTCGCCACGGCCTGCGCGTACACAGCGGCATCGACACCCAGCTCCCGGCAGCCCGCAGGCAGCGCGGCCGCCTCGAACTGCTCGCCGGTATCCGTGACCAGCACACCGGCCTCGGCATTGGCTGCGATCCATGCAGCTTCTTTGAGATGCAGCTTGTAATTGATTGGCACCACCACCGCACCTATCCACCATGCCGCATACAGCATCACCAGATATTCGATGCGGTTGGGCATATACAGTGCAATGCGGTCGCCGGCGCGAATGCCGTAATCGCCCGACAGCACTGCAGACAGTGCGGCCGCATGCGCGGCGAACGCGCGGTAATCGGCGCGGCATTCGGCACCCGCGAACAGCGCGGGGGCTTCTGGTGTTTGCCGCGCCCGCTGATAAAGCCAATTGGCGATGTTCATGCGTCACACCCGCTTTGCCTCGAGCACCGACGCATAGTTGGCGACCGCCGCACCGCCCATATTGAACACCAGGCCCAACGAGGGGCTGTCAATCTGCATGTCTCCGGCCTGCCCCGTCAGTTGCCGGAATGCGATGGCGTGCATGGACACGCCGGTGGCGCCCACTGGGTGGCCCTTGGCCTTGAGGCCGCCAGATAAATTCACGGGAAGCGACCCGCCGCGAAACACCGTCCCCTCATCCAGCGCCCGGTGCCCCTGGCCCGCGGGCGCCAGCCCCATCGCTTCATAGATCAGCAGCTCAGCTATCGTGAAACAATCGTGCACTTCCGCGAAATTCAAGTCGCCAAGTTGGATGCCGGCAAGATTCAGCGCATCGCCGATCGCCTTGCGCGGGCCTTCGAACGCCAGAAAATCGCGCGACGACATCGGCAGCAGATCGCTGACATGCACCATGCTGCGCAAGGCCACCTCGCGCGGGAATTCATGAGCGCGCTGGGCGCTGACCAGCACCACTGCGGCCGCGCCATCGGAAACCAGCGAGCAATCGGTAAGCCGCAGCGGCGGCGCAATCAGCGGGTTGCGATCCGACACTGTGTTGCATGCCTCTACATCAAGCTCTCTGTGCATTTGCGCCAATGGGTTGCGCATGGCATTGGCGTGATTCTTGGCTGCGATGGCTGCCATGGCAGCCAGCGGATCCTGATAGCGGCGGGTGTATGTCTGCGCTGCAAGGCCGAACACCTGCGGAAAGCTGAGCGCGGCTTCCTTCGCGTCGTTCTGGTAGCCCGCACCGGCCAGCGCGCGCGTGACATCGGCAGTGCTGTTGTGCGTCATCTTCTCTGCACCCACAACCAGCACAACCTCGGCCTGCCCCGCCTGTATCGCCGCCACACCGGCGGCAATGGCCGCGGCACCCGACGCACACGCATTCTCGCAGCGCGTTGCCGGCGTGAAGCGCAGATCGGGCGAAGCCTGGTGAATCAGCGACGACGCGAAGCCATCACTGACCATGCCCGAATTGAAATGGCCCAGGAATACCGCATCGACCTCGCTGGCCGGCACTGCGGCATCTTCCAGCGCTTCGCGCGCGGCCGATACGATGAGATCCTCCAGCCGCAATGCGTCAAGCCGGCCGAATTTGGTATGCCCGCTGCCTACAAGCGAGACCGTGTGCGTTTGCATGATGCGCCTCCACTGAATGTTGTTTTTCTAATGATGGAGGCTTAAGATACGTAGGTCTATACGTGCACCCACTTATCTACGTACGTAGTTTTACGAATATGACCGACACGCAGTTGGAAGAACTCGCTTTTCGCGAATCGCCCTCACCGCTGATCATCACTGAACATCGGCGCATATTGCGTTGCAACAAGGCATTCGCTTCTTTGTTCGGTTATTCGGTCGAAGAGCTGGCAGATGAGCTCATTCTCAAGCTCTATCCATGCAGTGCCGATTACTACGAAATCGGCGAGCGCTGCCTTCAGGCGCTGCGGCACAACACCACGTATGAAGACGAACGCTTCATGCAGCATCGCAGCAAAGAAATTTTCTGGGCCCGCGCGCGCGGCATCACGCTTACCCCGCAAGACCCATTCAGCCTGATGGTGTGGAATTTCGAACGCATCCAGCACCGTCCCAGCAAAACCGCATCACTCACCCCGCGCGAACAAGAAATCGCCGGCTTCATCGTCAACGGCCTCACGTGCAAAGAAACCGCCGCCGAACTCGGCATTTCACACCGCACTGTCGAAGTGCACCGCGGACGCCTGATGCGCAAGCTCAACGCCAAGAACACGGCCGAGCTCGTTTCTCGGATCATCCAGGTCACCCACGGCAGCTAAGCGGAGCCCCCTGCAGTCTAAGTCACATAGGTAAACGGCCTGAAGCGGCGCAATGCCATGATGGCCAGCATCGAAAGGCCAAACACACAGGCCGCCATGAAGGGGATGGACCACCATTGCGAGCGGGCGCCCGACAGCAGGCTCGTCGCATCATCCATGCGTTGCAGGACGAAGATGTGGATGCAGTAGACGCCCAAGGTGCAGGCGGACGCGCGCCGCAGCGGCACGGCCAGGCTGACGCTTTTCGAGCCCAACCCGTACAGGACGTTGAAGGCGCAGACCGACGACGCCAATACAAACGGTGAAAGATAATCGTAGAACAGCGGATCGGGAGCGCCTTCGCGCAGCGAGTACGCGTAGGTTGCCAACATGGTCAGCACGGCAAACACGGCGAACAGGCCGGCGTTGACCAGCACGTAGCGACGTTTGTCGCTCTGGCGCTGGAAGCATTCATACACATACGCACCTAGAAACAGGTAGCCGGCCAAGCCAAAGAAATTGCCAGCTCCGTATACCTCGAGCAGGTCTGTCTCGATCCCCAGCAGCGTACGCACGGTAGGCCAGCACGACACGGCCACCCACAAGCCCAGGTAGATCTTCTTCTCGGCTGGCCCGGTAGCGTGCCAGATCTTGCGCAGGAACGGCACAAACAAATAGATACCGACAATGGCATAGAGATACCAGAGGTGGAAAGTAACCGGCCCATTGGCCACGGCGCGCAGCCACCCGTACCACGGCCCGTAGCCTTCGCCATGCCATGCATTCCACGCCATATAGAACAGCGACCAGAACAGCAGCGGTGGCAGCACGCGCACAAATCGCTTGCGGAAGAAGTCACGCAAGGCTTCCTGCTTGTTCAGCAGCAGCACGCCCGTCAGCATCAGAAAGAGCGGCACGCAGCTGCGGGTGATCGAATCATAGAAATTGCTGGCCCACCACCTATCGTCGAACACACTGAAATTACGCGCTGCGACGTGCAACAGCACCACCATAAAACAGGCCGCCACGCGAGCGGTGTCCATCGCGGCGCTGAAGCGCAGACGCGCGCCCACCCGTGCCGTCGCCGGGCAGCCCTCCAGCGGGCTCGGGACGGCGTCGATACTGGTGCCGGTATGAGCGCTATTGCCGGTGTTGGTGTTGGTGCTGGTGTGGGTGTTGGTGCCGGCGCTGGCGCTGGTGAACAAAGAGGTATCGCCCTCCCGCATACGAAAACTCCGAGGCTGTGTGGTTGCACGTATAGTCGTAACATGTGGACGCCTGAGCGTGCCTCACGCCGGATGTCCAGGTGTAGCGAAACGTTAATGGCTCTGCGAACGAGCTGGGGCGGTTGGGTACACTGCACAGATAGTCATCCGCGCCGGGCCGCCCCGGCATTTACCCATACGGAGCATCAATGAGCGAACCCATTCTTGTACAAGCCGCTGAACTGAATGCCTTGCTGGCCAGCGAGAAAAACGGCGACATTCTGGTGTGCGACTGCAGTTTCGACCTTGCCGATCCCGCGGCGGGACGGCGTGCCCACGAGGCGGAACACATCCCCGGAGCGGTTTATGTGGGCCTGGAAGAGGACTTGAGCGCGCCGCGTACCGGGAAAAATGGGCGCCATCCACTTCCCGATGCACAATGGTTCGCCGCCCGCATGGCACAGCTTGGCGCCAGCGATGACACGCTGATCGTGGCGTATGACAACGCCAGCGGCATGTATGCCGCGCGCCTGTGGTGGATGCTGGGCTGGGCCGGCCACAGCCGGCGCCGGGTGCTCGATGGCAATCTGAACGCCTGGAAAGCGGCGCACCTGCCGCTGGCCAGCGGCCCCTCGCCCAAGAAATCCGCAGGCAGTTTCAGCTTACGCCCCGCGCTGCACACCATGGTTGATTACGCCACCGTTCAGGCCAACCTGACGCGGGGCGAACGCCAGTTGATCGACGCCCGCAATAATGAACGCTTTCGAGGGCAGAACGAAACCCTGGACAAGAAGGCTGGCCATATCCCGGGCGCGCGCAATCGTTTCTTCATGCAGAACCTGCAGGCCGACGGACGCTACAAGCAGCCTGGCATATTGCACGAGGAATATTCGGCTTTACTCGGTGACGTCAAGCCTGAAAACGTCGTCAACCAATGCGGATCGGGCGTCACCGCGTGCCATAACCTGCTGGCCATGGAGTTGGCGGGGTTGAGCGGCAGCGCGCTCTATCCTGGGTCATGGAGCGAATGGAGCCAGCAGGACAACGCGCCTGTCGCAACGGGCGACGCCAACTTTACCGCACCTGAAAACCGCCGCTGAAGGTGGCGCGCAGGTGGTCCACGAAGCACTGAACGGCCCTGGGCACGTGCGGGGCCCAAGGCCGCAATGCATAGACCTGATCGCCAAAGAAGCCTCGAACGCGCCAGCCCGGCAGCACGGGGGCCAGCCGCGCACGCGGCGGGGCGCTTGCACTGAAATCGGGCAGCAGGCCGATACCCAAGCCATCGATGGCGGCCTGCCTGAGCACCTCGCTGTTGTTAGCCTTGAGTTGCCCATTCACTGGAACGGATACGGCATCCGCTTCGTCATCGCCGTCGACGGGCATGAACGACCACGTATCGTTGCTGCTGTCGCCCAAGTAAAGCAGGCAATCGTGGCCGGCCAGATCCCGAGGATGCGCGGGCATGCCGCGGCGCCGGAGATAGGCCGGCGAAGCCACCAGCACCGACCGCGTGGTGCACAGCGGCCACGCCACATAGCTGTCGGGCGCCACCGAAGTGTGACGTATAGCCAGGTCGAAGCCCTCGTGCGCGAGGTTGACGAAACGATCGGTCAGCGCCAGATGGACAGTGATATCCGGAAATTTGCGCAGAAAAAGCGATAGCGCGGGCGCCACGTGCTGGCGCCCGAGCGCGACGGGCGCCGTCACCCTTACCGTGCCGCGCGGCTCACCGGTAAGATCCTTGACCGAGGTGAAACCCGCGCCGATACGCTCGAATGCGGGCCCTGCGCTGGAAACGAGCGCCTGCCCAGCCTCTGTCAGGTGCACCGCACGCGTGGTGCGCCGTACCAGCGGCAGGCCCGCGGCTTTTTCGAGGGCGGTGATGCGCATGCTGACCGAGGCCTTGGAGACGCCCATCCGGCGCGCGGCCTGTGTGAAGCTGTGTGTCTGTGACAGCACGGTCAGCAGGTAGATGTCGGCCATCAACGGCGCGATGTCATCAGCGGACATCTGGTACTCCTGGCATCGGTAAAAAAAAACAGGCCCTTTACGGTATATGGCCACACCCTATGCATCGCTACGATCGAAGCAGCCTCGGATTGTTCATTATTCTGAACACTCTTATTGATTTTACCCGGCTTATCCAACGCGCGGGATCAGCCTAGACTTACTGCATCGATACAAGGCCTGTGGGTGCCTCTTCCTCGTTCGACCAGCGCTGCTGCACAACAGTGCACCGCCTGATCAAGAACCGGTATCCACACTACTGCCAACCCTCTCATCCACCAGGAGACTTCCATGACCGGCCCGGTTCCCGCTTCCACCTTCGACACACTCTCTGACGCCCTCGTCCAGCATTGGATCGACGGCGCACCGGCCGCCGCCGAAGGCCGCCGGCTAGCGCCCGTCTACAACCCCGCCACGGGCGCTGTGGCGCGCCAAGTGACGCTGGGCACTGCCGAAGACGTAGACCGCGCTGTAGCGGCCGCCGCCGCCGCCTTCCCCGCCTGGGCCGACACGCCCCCCATCCGGCGCGCACGCGTCATGTTCCGCTTCCTGGAACTGCTGAACCTCCACAAGACAGACTTGGCGCGCGCCATCACCGCCGAGCACGGCAAAGTGCTGAGCGACGCTCAGGGCGAAGTTGAGCGCGGCATCGATATCGTTGAGTTCGCCTGCGGCATCCCCCAGCTGCTCAAGAGCCAGTACACCGACCAAGTATCGAGCGGCATGGACAACTGGACCATGCGCCAGCCGCTGGGTGTTGTCGCCGGCATCACTCCGTTCAACTTTCCCGCCATGGTGCCCATGTGGATGTTCCCGGTCGCAATCGCGGCGGGCAACTCCTTCATCCTCAAGCCCAGCCCCATCGATCCCAGTGCCTCGCTGCTGATCGCCGAGCTGCTCAAGCAGGCCGGCCTGCCCGACGGCGTCTTTAACGTCATCCAGGGCGATCAAGAAGCTGTGGAGGCGCTGGTGACACACCCCGGCGTTGCCGCCATCTCTTTTGTAGGTTCCACACCCATTGCGCGCAAGATCTATGAAACCGGCGCTCGCCATGGCAAGCGCGTGCAGGCGCTGGGCGGGGCCAAAAATCACATGGTGGTCATGCCCGATGCCGATCTGGATCGCGCCGTCGATGCGCTGATCGGCGCTGGCTACGGTTCCGCCGGCGAGCGCTGCATGGCAGTTTCGGTGGCCGTGCTGGTGGGTAATGTGGCCGAGCGGCTGGTGCCCATGTTGGCCGAGCGCACGCGCGCCGTGCGCGTACGAAATGGCCTGGACAGCGAAGCAGAAATGGGCCCCATCGTCCATGCCGCCGCGCGCGAGCGCATCACCGGCTACATCGGTATTGGCGAGCAGGAAGGCGCGCAACTGTTGGTGGATGGCCGCCAGTTCGACCCCGCCAGCGCCGGTTCGGGCTGCGAGCAAGGCTTCTGGCTGGGCGGTACGCTGTTCGACCATGTCACCCCTGACATGCGCATCTACAAGGAAGAAATCTTCGGCCCCGTGCTGAGTTGTGTCCGCGTAGCCGACTTCGGCGCAGCCGTCGATCTGATCAACGCACACGAGTTCGGCAATGGCGTAAGCTGCTTTACCAACGACGGCAACATCGCGCGCGAATTCAGCCGCCGCATCCAGGTTGGCATGGTGGGCATCAACGTGCCCATCCCCGTCCCCATGGCCTGGCATGGCTTCGGCGGCTGGAAGAACTCCATGTTCGGCGATATGCATGCGTATGGCGAAGAAGGTGTACGCTTCTATACCAAACAGAAAAGCATCATGCAGCGCTGGTCTTCCAGCATAGGCAAAGGTGCCGAGTTCGCCATGCCCACCGCCAAGTAAGCAACCACGGAGCATCCATGCACGCAAACCGCCTGAAGCAGTTGTGGAACAACGGCAAGCCTGCCCTGAACGGCTGGCTGTCCACTGCCAGCCCCTTCACCGCCGAACTCATGGCAGAGCAAGGCTACGATTCCCTCTGCATAGACATGCAGCACGGCCTGATCGGCTATGCGGATTCGCTCCACATGCTGCAGGCGATGCGTGCCAGCCAGGTCGTGCCGCTTGTGCGCGTGCCTTGGCTGGATCCCGCCCACATCATGAAGGCGCTCGATGCTGGCGCCTATGGCATCATCTGCCCCATGATCAGCAACCGTGAACAGGCCGAGGCGTTGGTCTCGTACATGCGTTATCCGCCCCAGGGCGCGCGCAGCTCCGGCCCTACGCGCGCGGGCGTGGTGTCGGGCGCCAACTACGGTGCCGAAGCCGACGAGCAGCTCATCTGCCTGGCCATGATCGAAACCCGCGAAGCTGTCGAGAACCTGGAAGAAATCGTTGCCACCCCCGGCCTGGACGGTGTCTATATCGGGCCGGTCGACCTCACCCTCGCGCTGGCGGGCAAACGCTTGCCCGTCGGTTTTGACCGCACCGAGCCAGAGATGGTCGAGGTTATTCAGCGCATCCTGGCAACCGCCCACAAGGCGGGCATCCGCGCAGGCTTGCACTGTGGATCGCCCACCTATGCCGCCAAGGCTGTCGAATGGGGGTTTGACATCGTCACCGTATCGAACGACGTGCGATTACTGGCGACCGCAGCGGCCGCCAGCGTAAAAGACTTCCGGCGGATGACCGGGCAAAACAACACACAGCCGGCCCCCGAGACACAAGGTGGCGGCTACTGAGCCAACACCGGCTGAACTGCCGCCCGCTGGTTATCCATACCTGGTTCCAAGGGCTCCAGCCAGTGCGGCACTGTTGGAGCCAGCTTGCGATACTCAGCCAGCATGTTTCCGCCCACAATGAATCCCGTGGGCTGTCCTTTGGCATTCAGATATGTTGCCCTGATCGCGCCTTCGCCGACCGCTTCCGTCTTCCACTGGCCATCATTCACCATGGGCGGCGCGATGGCCAAGGGGAGTGCGGGCGTTTTCACGACAATGGGCATCGCAGGGTAATTAACGGCCGTCGGATTTCCGGCCAGTGTCGCGGCAAGTGCCCGAGCGCACTGCATGATCGGCATAACGTACGGCAACAATGCGCCATCGACTTGTGCGCAATCACCCAGCGCGTAGATATCAGGTGCACTGGTCTGGAGAAAGCGGTCTGCAACAATGCCTTTGTCCACCGCAAGGCCGGCCGCCTGCGCAAGCGCGACGTTGGGGCGCAAGCCCACGGCACTAATGACAACATCCGCCTGCAATTGGCAGCCATCCGACAGGCGCACGAGCAATGCCGTGTCTACGCTGTCCACCGAATCGCAGGATGCGCCGCAGCGCACATCAACGCCAGCGCTCGTGAGCGCTGCCTTCAATTGAGCGCCAATGTCGGCGGGCAGCAGCCGATTGAGTGGCCAGGAAGCGGGCTCAACAAGCGTTATATGGTGGCCTGCGCGTGCCAGGTCATTGGCAAATTCGCAGCCTATCAACCCCGCGCCAAGGATAACGACGCGTCGCGCCTGATTCAACTGCGCATGCAACTGGCCGTAATCCGTCAGATTGTTGATGGACACAATGCGGTCGCATGCGTCGCCACCCAGCGAAAGCCGCACTGGATCCGCGCCAACCGCCAGCACCAATTTGCTGTAGGAGAACACCGCATCGTTGACGACGAGTTCGTGTTTGTCAGGCCGAATGGACTGCACGACAGAGCGGGCATGAACCTGCACCCCCAATTGTTCACGCATGTTTCCGACAACCTTGCCGAGCAACGAGGCAGCGTCCTTGCCCGCTGATATACCGTTAGACAGCATGGGCTTCGAATAAAAATGCCCCTCGTCCAGCGTGAACAGGGAAATGGGAACCTGGCTATCCAGGCGACGCAGCTCCCGCGCGATGGTATAGCCTGCGAGTCCCGTTCCCACTATTGCGACAGGTGCGACGCTCATAATATGCCTTATGTGGATACATGCTCCATGCAAGGCATCCAACAATGGATGCCCCGACAACCCGCGCTCAGCGGCCAATTGTCAATGCTCAATAGTCAATGGTCAATGGCCACTCGTCAATGGCCAAGGGCCACTGGCCGAGCGCGGGCGAACTACGCTGTTACTCAGGTTGCGTCATACTGACCGCGGCGTCGCGAATCTGCGCAGCACCCGGAATGAGCACTTGCTGCAAATGCGGCGCGGCCGGCATACGCACATCGGGCGCACCCAGACGGCGCACTGGCACCGACAGATTGCGGAAGTGCTTCTCCTGGACACGCGCCGCGATCTCGGCGCCAAATCCGCCCGTCACATTGGCCTCGTGGACAATCAGCAGGCGATGAGTTTTCGCCACACTCTTGTCCAGCGCCTGCCAGTCGAAAGGCGCAACCCAACGGGCATTTACGACTTCCGCGGAAATCCCGTGGGTAGCCGCCAGCTCCTCGGCGGCGGCCAGCGCCTGCCCGAGCATGGCGCCCCACGTCACAATGGTGATGTCGCTACCCTCGCGCGCAATGCGGGCGCCTTCCGCAGCTTCGATATCACCATCAATTTCAACCGTTTGGCTGGCGCCATGGTATAGCCCCCGGTTCTCTATCACCAACGTTGGATCATCACTCTTGATGGCGGCGAGCGTCATCGAGTAAGCGTCCTGAGCGGTGGCTGGAATGCCAACGCGCAATCCTGGCACATGCGCGTAGAAGGCTTCGAGGTTCTGGGAATGCTGGGCACATGAGCCCGGAAGCGCACCCTGTTGCGTACGGATCGTGAGCGGCGCCCCAAGCCTTCCAGCGGAGACGTACCGGACGTTGGCCGCTTGATTGACGATCTGATCCATCGCAACGAGGCTGAAGTCGATCCACATGATTTCCACAATGGGCCGCAGGCCCGTCATGGCAGCGCCAACCGCTGTGCCCAGCATCGCCGTCTCGGAGATCGGCGTATCGAACACACGATCCTGACCGAATGCAGCCTGAAGGTCTTTCGTGATGCCGAATACACCGCCGGGCTTGCCCGCATCTTCGCCGAAAAGCACCGTGTCGGGAAACTCGGACATGGCGCGACGCAGCGCTGCGTTGATTGCCTTGCCATAGTTCAGTTCAACGACGGAATTCTGAATATCGTTACGCATAAAGGTGCTCCAGAACGGTATTGGTGTCGGCCAGCGGCGCGTCAAGCGCGGTGCGGGCGGCGGATTCTATAGCCTCACGGGCATCGGCTTCGATTTTCGCCAGGCGCTCCACGGGGATGCCGGCCGACGCAAGCTTTTCGCGAAGGCGCAAAATGGGTTCGCGCTTTTTGGCTTCGGTCAGCTCGCCGCGGGGGCGGTAACTTTGCATGTCCCCGTAGTAATGCCCAACCAACCGCTGCGTCATCATTTCTATCAGCACCGGGCCCTTTCCTTCGCGAGCGGCCTGCGCATGCTCCGATACGCAATTGCGCACAGCCTGAAGATCATTTCCGTCAATACGCACGCCCGGAATCCCGTAGGCGGCTGCGCGCTTATACAGATTGGCGTCTCGCGTCATGTCGGCAATCGGCGTCAGTTCCGAATAGATGTTGTTTTCGCATACGAATATCACCGGCAGGTTCAGGTATGCGGCAAAGTTCATTGCCTCATGAATCCCACCCTGGTTCATGGCGCCATCGCCAAAAGCAGTCAGCGCAACTGCGCCGCTGCCGCGCAGTTTGTTGGTCAGGCCCGCGCCACAGGCAATCGGAGCACCAGCGCCGACGATCGAGTTTTCACCATAGAATCCCCAATCCGCCGCACTGAAGTATGCGGATCCGCCACGGCCTTGATTGACGCCCGTCTGGCGTCCGAGAAGCTCCGCCAGGATGGCGCTGGCAGGCACGCCGCAAGCCATGGCCCAGCCATGGCCGCGGTATGTTGAAAATACCTGATCGCCCTGCCGCAAGGCTTGCAGCGCACCGGTATAGATCGACTCCTGGCCAATGCAAAGATGCACCGAACCCTGGATGATTTGCTGCTTGCGCAGCTCCGTAATCTTCTCCTCCAGGAATCGAATGCTGTACATCATTTCGAGCCCTGCAATTGCGGACTCGATATCTTCAATAGGTAAATCACTGACAGTCATAGCGACCTCTTTCTCGAAAAACTGTTGAACTATTGCGCGCCCGCTTCAGAACACGCCGCGGAACGCGCCACCATCGACAAGGATGTTTTGGCCGGTCACGTAACTGGCGCCCTCGCTGCACAGGAATGCACAGACATTACCCATTTCTTCGGGCGTACCCAGCCGGCCCATAGGGATGGATTCCGATACTTTTGCCAGCTGCGCATCTTTGGTGATACCCGCCTGCGCTGCCTCGCGCTCCAGGGCCCGGTTCTGCCGGTCCGTCAGAATGCGTCCGGGCAGCAGCGAATTGATGGTGACACCATAGCGCGCCACCTGGACGGCCCGCACTGACAGCAGGCTGGCAAGCCCGGTACGAAACACGCCCGACACAACGAGATTCGGTATGGGCTGCCGCACAGCGGCGGAAGATATCATGACGACCCGGCCCCAGCTGCGCGCAATCATGCCGGGCAGAATCCGGTCGAGAATGTCAGTCATCGGCATGAATATCGAATCGAACGCCGCCTGCCACTCGGCGAGCGAAAGCGTCTGATTGCCTACTGGCGGTCCACCCATATTCAGAACCAGGATGTCCGCGTGCCCCGCCTGCTGCACGACCTTGTCGCGATCTTCACACGTGTTCAGATCCGCCGCACAATACGAAACGGCAGCCTCCGCACACCGGAGTCTGATCTGATCCGCGGCCGCCAGGAGACGCACTGGATCGCGGCCATTCAGGCATACGGAATGGCCCGCCTGCGCGAGCGAAGCCGCACAGGCATGACCAATACCGGTGCTGGAAGCCAACACCAACGCATGACGCCGAGCTGCGGTCATGACAGGCACAGCGCGTCGTAGCGCGTCACGCGTTGCCGCAAACTGTCTGCACCTGCCACTAGCAACCCTATTTCAGAACCCAGCGCGACCATATTCGCGCCCGCCTCAAAATACGGGCCGCAAGCATGTTCGCTTGCCAGCACACCCGCGTACTTGCCTGCGGAACGCACCTGCGAAATGCCTTTGGTGATCGCGCTCACTACGTCCGGGTGACCGGGTTGGCCCAGCAACCCCATATCGGCCGCCAAATCATTGGGGCCGAAGAATACGACATCAACACCGTCGACTTCCGCGATGGCATCGATAGCTCGCAGCGCACTGCGGCTCTCGGCTTGAACCATAATGACTGGGCCTGCCGGCGCCTGCCCCGGCAACAGCTTGTCGCGGCCGTAACTCAACGCGCGTACACTGCCTGCAACACCACGGCGTCCGGCGGGTGCATAGCGACAGCAGTCAACCACGGCTTGAGCCTGATCGGCCGTCTCGATATTGGGCACCATCAAGGCATGGACGCCCAGATCCAGCAGCTTTTTGATCTGAGCGCTGTCAACGCCATTTGTCCTCACGACTGCGGCAGTCTGGCTGGCTGCAAGCGCCAGAAGCTGTGCATGCAAATTGATGAAGTCGTTGGGGCAATGTTCTGTATCGAAGATCAGAAACTCATACCCGCTGTCTGCGATCGCCTCTACAGCCTGCACGCTATACGAACAGCAGAACAGCCCAAACAGCCGGCTTTTTTCCGTCATACTGGCACGCAACCTGTCCAGCCTCATGCCGACGCCTCCTGATTTTCCTTCAGCCTCTGGGCATTGACATGACCAAACTTGTGGCCAAACCGCTCAACCATAACCTGTTCGAGCTTTTTACTGTCGTGGGCGACCCAGCCGCCCGAACGCACGGCATAGTATTCGGAACAAGCAGGCTCATTAGGCTCTTTGCCCTCATTCGCCAGCGCTTTGGCTCGCTTGAGCATGTATTCGCGAAAACGCAGCAGCCCGACATCCGTGGCGCCCAGATTTTCGCGCGAGCGATCCACGATGGGGCCCTGGCTATTCTGAATAGCCGCATCCTGTTCGGACACACCCTGGATGCCGGTGTAGCTGTTAAGCCTCTGCGCTTCACGATCGAGCAAGTAATCGTTATGGGGCCCACGCAGCGGGATATAGTTTTCATCAACTTCGGCATGCACGGTCAAGCCCTTGCGACATGCCTCGCGCTCTTCTTCAGTGAGCGGCCGATCGGGATTCCATGTGTAGTTGTAGATCCAGCACGACGTGTCGCTCGCTGGCACCCATGTCTGGCCATGGTAGTTCTCGCCTGGAAAGGCGCTTGGAACAAGGGCGTGGTTGGGGGCCAGAAACTGTGCGATGCGCCAGTAGCGATCCTGTTCTCCCGCCAGGCGCGCTCCGCCGATTGTCAGCCCTGCGGGAAATTCATTGATCTCAAACCTAGGCCGCGGGTCTTCCTGCACCCAGCGGATCCGATCATTCTTCACGCTCTGCGAACCGATCGCGGCATGCGCCATGAGGCTGGCCGCATCTTCGCCGACTTGCGGAACCACCATGTGCAGAAATGAGAAGTGGGCGGTATCAATAGCGCCTTCCAGACACTGGGCCCAGTTGCAATCCTGCCACTTTTTGGACACGAAAACATGCGACGCGGGCAAAAGGGTGAACTCCATCTGCGGAAGCTCAGGCGGTATTTCCGCCGAACCCAGATATGCCCAGACGAAGCCGCCCGCCTCACGCGTGGGATATGACTTGATCTTGATGCGATCTTTGTACGACGAATTACAGGGAGCGGTGGGCAGGTCTACGCAGTTGCCATCGACGTCGAACTTCCAGCCGTGGAACACGCAGCGCAGACCGCCCTCTTCGTTGCGCCCGTAATACAGGTTTGCGCCACGATGTGGGCAAACCGGCTCCACCAGGCCGACCCGGCCAGTCGTGTCTCGAAACGCGAGCAGATCCTCTCCCAATACTGTGACCCTTTTCTGGGTGCCGCCGGGAACATCCAGTTCCTGCGACAACATAACCGGCATCCAGAAACGGCGAAACAACTCGCCCATAGGGGTTGATGCGCCCGTGCGCGTCAGGATCTCGTTGTCTTCCTTGCTTAGCATTGTGATTTTTCCTTGCGTCAAAATATCCGCGTCCGGTGCCGGGCGTCAGACTTGAACCATGATGAATTCGTCTTTGCCCACACCACAATCAGGGCACACCCATGAATCGGGCACATCTTCCCAGCGCGTGCCCGCAGACACTCCACCAGCCGGATCACCGTACGCTTCGTCATATATCCAACCGCACAAAACGCACATCCACGTAACCGTGGCCGTCCCCTGAGATGTGCCGGCGATAACACCTGCCTCTATCGTTGCGGTTGCGGTGGCGGTTGCCGTCGCGGCTGGGGTTGCGGCTGCGGTGGCGATGGTGGCTGTGGTGGCGGTAGGCTGCATGGCGTCTATCGTTCAAGTGAATATTTTTTAAAGCTCGAATACGTGATAATCTACCGATAGTCGGTTTAAACATCTATCTTTGTTTCGAATATCAAAACGCTGTACAACATATATGACTTATCTTTCCGCGATAGAACAAAGCAGCCAACGGCTGGAAGACTATGACGGGGATCCTCAGTTCGCCATGACACTCGCAAAGGGGCTGGAGCTGTTGTCTGCCTTCACACCCGATCGGCCCGTCCTCAGCAACAAAGAACTTTCAGACATGCTGGGCATGTCCAAATCGACGGTATCCAGGTTCACGTACACGCTGACGCGCCTTGGCTACATGGCCGCCGATAAACACTCGGGCAAGTTCCAATTGGGAACAGCCGTCTTGTCAATTGGCTATCCCCTGTTGGCAAACATAGCGATACGCCAATTTGCCCGCCCGATGATGAGCGAACTGGCCGAGGCCATTCAGGGGTCGGTTTCAATGGGTGTTTTGGATCGCTTGCGAATTACCTATATCGAAACCAGCCGCCACCGTTCCATTTTCAATACCAGGATGTCAGATATCGGGCTATCGGTTTCACTTGCTGGCAGCGCCATCGGCAGGGCTTATCTATGCGGCCTGCAGGCGCCCGCACGTGAGACATTGCTCAACACGCTTAAAGTCCAGCAGCCCAAGGAGTGGGAACAACACCACAAAGCAGTGCTGAAAAGCATTGAGGACTACCGCCGCTATGGCTTCTGCATGTCAGAGGGTGAAATCCTGCCCGATGTATATGGTGTGGGCGTGCCGTTCCACGGCAAACGCGATGAACTGATTGTGTTCAACTGCGTTGTGCACGCCTTTCAATGCCAGGAGGGCACGCTCCAGAATGACATCGGGCCACGCCTGCTCTCGCTGGTAAAAAACCTCGAGGCATTCATGGCGCCGTTCCAGCGTTTCTAGGCAGTGCCGGGTGCCTTGCCGCCGCAAGGCACGCCCGATTTCAGTCGGGGGCAACCCCCAGGATAGCGGTCACCTGGCTGGCTAATACGCCGCCGTTGCCATGGCACAGAACCGTTTCCACGCCCGGTACCTGCCGCTGCCCCGCCTCCGAACGCATCTGTCGCACGGCTTCAATGACCGTGAAAACACCATACATCCCTGGATGCACGCAAGACAATCCTCCGCCATTGGTATTGACTGGCAGACTGCCGCCGGGGGCAATGGCGCCGCTGCTCACCAGCGCGCCGCCCTCACCCTTCTTGCAAAACCCCAGATCCTCCAGAAACAGAATCACGTTGATGGTGAATGCATCGTAAAGCTGCAGCATGTCGATGTCCGAAGGCCGCAGGCCAGCCATGGCGTAGGCTTGGCGCCCCGACTCGACCGCCGAGGTCGTGGTCAGGTCGGCCATGGCTGATATTTGCCTGTGAGACTGCGACGCCCCCGCACCCAGCAAGTAAGCGGGTGCCCGAGGCGCTGATCGGGCCCGATCAGCGCGCATCATGACGAAAGCACCGGCCCCATCGGTCAACAGGCAGCAATCCCGAACGGACAGGGGCGTGCTGACCATGCGTGATGCAAGCACATCGTTGAGCGAAAGCGGGTCCTGCATGAACGCATCGGGATTGATCTGTGCCCACTTGCGCGCCGCAACCGCCACGTGAGCAAGGTCTTCACGCGTGGTGCCGAACTCATGCATATGCCGCGCGGCCGCCAGCGCATATGATGAGGGCGGATTATATGGCCGGTAAGGCGCCTCATAGGGTTGAGGCTCGAGCTTCGCCCGGGCCTGAATATGCTCCCGAAAATCGTGTTGGGTGCGTGCGGTGCTTCCGTAACAGACGAGCACAGCATTGCAAAGCCCCGCGTTGAGCGCGAGCGCCGCACTGAGCAAGTAGTTGACGTAGGAGGCCCCGCCCACGTTACTGCTATCCATGAATGCCGGCCGGATGCCCAAGTACTCTGCTACGGCGAGGCCTGGCAGGAAACGGCTGAAGCTTGCCGTCATCAAGCCATCAATCTCATCCATTTCGAGGCCAGCGTCTTCGACCGCCCGGTGCGCGGCCTGCGCAAGAATCTCCAATTCCGTATACCCGGCCGCTTCGCCAAGCCCTGCGGTTCCCACGCCGCATACGGCAACAGAGCCCCTGATTTTGCTAGATGTCATGCGCTGGATGCTCCGGTTCAAACATGATGTATCCCTGTTCATCGCCGGCGGCAAGCCCGCCCGTGACGCGTGAGCCTATGCGGATGTGCGCCATATCATCGACGCATGCACCACCCATGACACGAACGCCTTCATCAAGATCCACCAGTAGGACCACAGGGCCATCGCCATCGCGAGATGCCACCTGGGTCAGAGAGTACACAGTGCCGCCGCCCTTGGGCGCGACCCACTCGAAGGAATCTTTGTGACAGTGAGGGCAATACTGCCGGGGATAAAAAACATGACGGCTACAGGATAGGCAGCGCTGGATTTTCCATTGTCCGGCGCGTATGAACGCAAAATACTGTTGCTCCGCGCCCGCCTCAGGGCTGGACGAGTGTGCACCATTCATCGCGCAGCCTCCTCTGTCATCGACAAGACGCCCATATCGGCCGCCGGATGTATCGGCGCACCGGTCAATGCCTGCAACGCATCGAATGTCAGGGACTCCACCATTTCGCGAACCAACAGCCCCTCATCGGTCACATCGATCACGGCCAGATTGGTGTATATGCGGTCAACAACCTTACGGCCGGTCAAGGGATACGTGCACGCACCGACAATCTTGGGCTCACCCGCCTTGCTGACATGATCCATCATGACGAAAAGGCGCCGCGCGCCAGTCACAAGATCCATTGCACCGCCCACAGCAGGCATCTCTTCACCACCCGTCCACCAATTTGCCAGATCGCCGCACTGCGACACCTGGTACGCGCCGAGCAGACACAAGTCGAGATGCCCGCCACGCATCATGGTGAACGAAACCACATGATCAAAAAATGCACCGCCGTTCAACAGGCTGATCGGACGCTTGCCCGCATTGATCAAATCCCAGTCGGCCTCAGCGGACGGCACGGTTTCCCCCATGCCAAGAATGCCGTTCTCGCTATGCAGAATGACATCCTTGTCGTGCGGAATGTAGTTGGCCACGCGTTCCGGTGCGCCAATCCCAAGATTGACGTACCAGCCGTCCTGAATATCGCGGGCTACACGGGCCGCAATCTGGTCCCGGCCCAGGCCTGCGATTGGCACGGAAGACATAATAGGTGTGGACGACATTATCAGCCCCTTGCTTCAGGAATTAGTCTCACCACGCGCTGTACAAAAATACCGGGTGTCGCAACGTGCTCTGGGTTCAATTCTCCCAGCTCGACGATTTCACTCACCTGCGCAATCGTCGTTGTCGCAGCCATGGCCATCACGGGATTAAAGTTTCTTGCGGCCTTGCGGTACGTGACATTGCCCCACCGATCAGCCATGTCGCCCTTGATCAGTGCGAAGTCCCCGTGCAGGGGGTACTCCAGCACATGCTCACACCCATCGATCTCACGGGTTTCCTTGCCTTCGGCCATCACGGTTCCAGCACCGACCTTCGTGTAGAACCCGCCTATCCCCGCGCCAGCGGCGCGCAGGCGCTCTACGATGGTGCCTTGCGGCACAACCTCGAGCTGCACCTTTCCCGCCCGATACCACGACTGAAAGATATTCGGATCACTTCTAGGATCGGCGGCGCGGGGGAAGGAGCAAATCATTTTCCTGACCCGGCCCGCAGCCACCAGCGCCGTGAGGCCATCGGTGCCCGTACCCGAATTGTTGTTCACAATGGTGAGGTCGCTGGCACCCTGGTCAATCAGCGCATGCACAAGCTCGTACGGAAGGCCCGCACCGCCAAAGCCGCCAACCAGAATCGTGGCACCATCAAAGATCCCGTCCAGCGCTTCCCGAACCGACTGGCGTACTTTGTTTAGCATGACTGCCCCTTATTGCGGCACGACACCTATCTGCTTCATGAATGCCGGCCAGCGCACGGCCTCGCTCTCGATGAACTCGCCATATTCCTTGGGTGTGCTCCCCTGGATGTCCATCCCGGTGCCGCTCAGAGAACTGCGGAACTGCGGCTCGTTGATGACGACATTCACCGCTTTAGACAGACGTTCAACAATGGCGTCGGACGTGCCGCCGCGCACTGACAGGCCCCACCACACGCCAACGTCCACAGTTGGGAAACCTTCCTCAGCCATGGTGGGCACATTCTCTAGCCCATCGATCGACGAACGCTGCTTGCCGGTTACGGCCAACACCCGCAGTTTGCCTGCCTTTACCTGTGGAGCAACTGTCGATCCGCCATCAAAAATCATCGTGACGACACCGCCCATGACATCAGTAAGCGCAGGCACACTCCCCTTATAAGGAACGTGCAGCATATTAATGCCGGCAGCTTGGGAAAACAGCTCGCCCGCCAAATGCAGACTACCGCCCAGCCCCAGCGACGCGTAAGACAGCGTACCTGGCTGCGCTTTGGCCTCCTTCACCAGATCCGCCACGCTTTTAATGGGCAAATCCGACTTCACGGCCAGATACAACGCTGACGAAAACAGCTTGCTGACAGGGGCGAAGTCTTTGATCGGATCGTAGGAAAGCTGGCTATGCGAACCCAGATTGGTCGCCAAACTCGTCATCGACGACAAAAACAGGGTATAGCCATCCGCAGGGGCCCGGAGAACCTGTTCCGCGCCGATGACCTGGCTCGCGCCGGGTTTGTTTTCCACGATGACTGGCTGCCCCAACTGTTCAGCCAGGCCCCGCCCCAGCGCGCGGGAGAAAGTGTCTCCCAAGCCGCCAGGAGGATACGGCACGACGAAACGAATGGGCTTATTGGGATAGTCGGCGGTATTCGCTATTGCGTATGAAGCGAACGACAGCGACAGGGTACAGCCGAGAAGGGCCGAAAATAAAACACGCATAGAAAAGCGTCTCCATGTAATAAGTATGCTGCATCGCCTAATCTATACTTACTGGCCGCACGATCAATCTATGTTTCGATATTCGATACATAAATCGAAATAATGGCATGAAGATAAAACGCGTTGCGGCCTTTCAAGACAGAGGGATGCGGCTATGGCAAGGTACGGTCGGGCGGTGCCACCCATACGCAGCGGGCCAGGCCAAGGAGACTTGAAAGCAGGCTTTTTAGTGCGACATATGAAGTGCGCGGCGGGCGAGGATCGAACTCACAACCCCAGGCTTAGAAGGCCTGTGCTCTATCCAATTGAGCTACCGCCGCATAGGCCCGCCAATCGGCGAGGCGGCCCATTATATCCCGCACGACCAATGAGGGAAAAAGGTTTCTTTACATCCGGTTGCCCTGGTTTCATCGTGCGGTGTTACATTGCCTTGGGTCTTTCCATTCAGATTTCCCATGGCTTTTTCAACATATTCTTCGGTTCGCCTGCTGGGCGTTGCGGTGCTGGCGGGCAGTGCGCTCGCCAGTTCCGCCGCGCTTGCGGGCATCACGTATAAACTTGCCCAAACGCAGGCGGCGCCCGGCGACACGATCAACATTACCGGCATTCTCTTCAACGACACCACCTCCGCACTAGACTGGACGGCGCCGCGCAAGCTGGTCATTCAGTGGCGCGGGCCAGATGGCCAGGCCACGCGCAGCATTGCCTACCTTACCGAGGGCCAGGGCGCATACAGCGTGCCAGTCAATAATTTCGTCCAGATTTCCTGGAAGGCAATCGTGCCCAGCAACGTGCGCGGCCTGCAGGCCGTGAACGTGGAAGGCGACGCAACGCTGCTGGCTTTTGACGCACGCCTGCCCGGCGATACAGCAATTGCCGCCGCACCCGCCATGGGCCCGGTGGTGGATGCCGGCAAGTCGGGCACACCCGGCGTACAAGACCCTGCCCTGCCCAGCCGTGTGGTGCTTGAGGCGGGTGCGTCACCCGTTGTGGGGCCCGCCCCCACCTCGGTATCGTCGCAAACCAATACGCTGGCTTCGGGCTTCGAAAATTTCCGCAACGCGCTGCAACCCTACGAACCGGTGTACTTCGCCGTGGGCGACAACAATGGGCGCTACGCGCGCTACCAGATCAGCCTGAAATACCGCCTGTTCCGTCCGAAAGATCCCGCCCGGCCCGATTTCGTAGACCACTTCTACGTCGGTTATACGCAAACAGCGCTATGGGATTTATCCTCCGATTCATCACCTTTCGTCGATACCTCCTTCAAGCCCAGCGTGTTCTGGCGCAAGGATGCCTTGTGGCGCGATGCGCGCGAGCCTTGGTTCGTGGGCCTGCAGGCCGGCGTGGAGCATGAATCCAACGGGAAAAGCGACGACGAATCGCGTTCCCTCAATTTCTATTACGTGCAGCCCGAATTCAACTATCGCTTCGGCGGCGGCAGCACGCTCACTTTTGCACCCCGTTTCAAGAATTACTTCGCCGTCAAAGAAAACAGCGACTACGCCGACCACTTCGGTTACGTCGACTGGAAGCTGCGCTGGGCACAGGACAACGGCCTGGTACTCAGTGGCCTGTACAGGCGCGGCACCGAAAGCCGCTACTTTACGCAACTCGAGGCGGCATGGCCGCTGCAGCGCACCTTCCTGAACATGAATGGGTATCTGTACGCGCAATACACCAAAGGGTATGGCGCCACTCTGCTGGACTACAACCAGAAATCAGGGTCGCAGGTACGGGTGGGGCTGGCGCTGATCCCGTGAGGCATCGGGTACGGCGGGCCACACGACGGCCGTTCATCAACGGCGCATCACCACTCCTCTTGATTGCACACTGCGGCACCGGCAGCCGCGACCAAGCTCCTGCGCGTGAACCTCGCGCAGGACTGCCACGCCTAGGCAGCCGCGCCTTCGCTGCGAGCCTCGCATGCCTGCACCAGGAATTGCCGGAAGGCATCCGCCAACCCGGCCGGTTCGCGCCGCGCGGGCCACAACAGGCCCACATCCATGGGCGCTATCGGATCGGCGATGGGTATCGCGACAATCTTTTTTCCTTCCAGTGACCATGGCCTGTACACCAGGTCGGAAAGAATGGACACGCCAAACCCGTATGCCACCAGCCCGCGCACCGCTTCCAGCGAGCTGGTGCGCATGGCGATCGTGAGCGGCGCGGCCTTGCGCCAATGCCGCATGGCCGCCGTGTCGGCATCGTCCACCGTGAGCAGGATATAAGGATGGCGTGCGATATCAGCAAGCGTCACCACAGATTCACCCGCCAGGGGATGCTCCGCCCCTACCCATACGCGCCGCCGTGAACTAATCAACAACCGCCGCCCATGGCGCGACGCAACATTGATGTTCGACAACAGCCCGACGCCAAGATCGATGGTGCCGCTGTCCAGCGCAACCTCAAGTTCGCGCCTGTCCATGTCGACCAGATCAATCTCCACCTGCGGATAGCTTCGCTTGAACCGGCTGAGCAAGTCGGGTAGAAAATAACCTAGTACGGTATACGTCGCCGCAACGCGTATCGTTCCCTGCGCACTTTGCGGCACAAGGCTGGCGTGCCGCATGGCATCGTTAACGGAGTCCATGACATGCCGCGCATGGTGGAAGAACACCTGCCCCTCTGGTGTAAGGGCCACGCCATGCGGCAGGCGATCGAACAACTTGACCTTTAGCTGATGCTCAAGGTTTTGCACTGCGCTCGTAACTGCCGACTGGGAGACATGTTCCTGCACCGCTGCGGCCGAAAACTGCCCTGTTGTCGCCGCCGCAATGAAATACCGGAACTGGCGCAGCGTGACTTCGCTCTTCATCTGTTTTGCTGATATCTGGTAACTGAAAATGTAATTTTACGATACCGGGAAGGCCTCATACACTAGGAATGCAGGGAAGCGGCCACACCCCGGCCGCCATACACATAACACAGGAGACTCCCCCGCAATGAATGCCCCCCTTGATCAGGCGGCGCTTTCGGCGCTTGCCACTGTCAGTCTGGACGATAAATACACACTGGAAAAGGGCCGCGCCTACATGAGCGGCACGCAGGCGCTGGTGCGCCTGCCCATGCTGCAAAAGGCGCAAGACCGCGCCGCGGGCTTGAACACCGCCGGCTTCATTTCCGGCTACCGCGGTTCGCCGCTGGGCGCAATCGACCAAGCCATCTGGAAGGCAAAGCCACATCTGGCCGCGCACGACATCGTCTTCCAGCCGGGCCTGAATGAAGACCTCGCGGCCACTTCGGTCTGGGGCACCCAGCAGATTGCGCTCACCCCGCACGCAAACCGCGACGGCGTGTTCGCCATGTGGTACGGCAAAGGGCCGGGCGTAGACCGCTCCATGGACGTGTTCAAGCACGCAAATTCCGCCGGCACCTCGCCGCATGGCGGCGTGCTGGTGCTGGCGGGCGACGACCACGGTGCCAAGTCCTCTACCGTGGCACACCAGTCCGAGCACGACCTGATCTCCGCCGGCATCCCCGTGCTCTACCCTGCCAATGTCCAGGAATACCTGGACTACGGCCTGCACGGATGGGCCATGAGTCGCTACGCCGGCCTATGGGTGGCCATGAAGTGCGTAACCGAGGTGGTCGAGTCCACGGCCTCGGTGGACATCGACCCTGATCGCGTCCGCATCATTTTGCCCGACAACTTCATCCTGCCGGCCGGCGGGCTCGGCATACGCTGGCCCGACCCCCCGCTGGACCAAGAGGCGCGGCTATTCAACTACAAGTGGTATGCGGCGCTGGCCTATGTGCGCGCCAATCGCCTGAACCGCATTGTCATCGATTCACCCCAGCCACGCTTTGGCATTATGGCGGCCGGCAAGGCGTACCTGGATACGCGCCAGGCACTGGTCGAGCTGGGGCTGGACGACGAGGCTTGTGCGCAATTGGGCATACGTCTGATGAAAATCGGTTGTGTCTGGCCGCTGAATGCGCAAGACGCACGCGAGTTCGCCACTGGTCTCGAAGAGATCCTGGTGGTGGAAGAAAAGCGCCAAATTCTCGAGTACACACTCAAGGAAGAACTCTACAACTGGCGTGAGGACGTACGCCCGCGCGTCTTCGGCAAGTTCGACGAAAAAGACAATGCGGGCGGCGAGTGGTCTGTGCCGCGCGGCCCCTGGCTGCTGCCGGCGCAGGGCGAGCTGTCGCCTGCCCTGATTGCGCGCGCCCTGGCCCGCCGCCTCGACAAATCCAACATGCCCGAAGGGCTGCGCGCGCGCATCGCCGCGCGCATGGCCATCCTCGATGCCAAAGAGCGCGACCAGGCCGGCACCGCCGGCGGGCCAGAGCGCAAGCCATGGTTCTGTTCGGGCTGCCCACACAACACGTCAACGCGCGTGCCCGAAGGCTCGCGTGCGCTGGCAGGTATCGGCTGCCACTACATGGCGATCTGGATGGACCGCGACACGGCCACCTTCAGTCATATGGGCGGCGAAGGCGCGGCCTGGATAGGCCAGCATCATTTCACCAACGAAAAACATATCTTCGCCAATCTGGGCGATGGCACGTATTTCCACTCCGGCATCCTTGCGATACGGGCCGCCATCGCCTCAGGCGCCAATATCACCTACAAAATCCTCTACAACGACGCCGTTGCCATGACGGGCGGGCAGCCCGTGGATGGCGTACTCAAAGTCACCGATGTGATCGCGCAAGTGCATGCAGAGGGCGCGCGCAAGATCGTCGTGGTGACGGACGAGCCCGAAAAATACAAGGGTGTCGCTCTGGCGGGCGGCGCCGCTGTCCATCACCGAGACGAACTGGACGACGTGCAGCGCATGCTGCGCGAGATCCAGGGCACCACGGTGCTGGTGTACGACCAAACCTGCGCCACCGAAAAGCGCCGCCGCCGCAAGCGCGGCACCTATCCCGATCCCGCCCGGCGCGTCTTCATCAACGAAGCTGTCTGCGAGGGCTGTGGCGACTGCTCCACCAAGTCCAACTGCCTGTCAGTCGAGCCCGTGGACACACCGCGCGGCACCAAGCGGCGCATCAACCAATCGTCGTGCAATAAAGATTTCTCCTGTATCAATGGCTTCTGCCCCAGCTTTGTCACGGCCGAAGGCGCCCAGATGAAAAAACCGCGGCCTGCGGGGGCTGTCACATCCGGTGCGGGTGCGGCTGGCGGGCATCCCGGTTCCGTCACTGCCCCCAGCGCCACAGCCACAGTGCCTACCTCGCCCGCTGCGCCGCCGCACGTCCCCGCCCCAGACGTCCCCGCGCTGGCCGCACCCTACGGCATTCTGGTCACCGGCATCGGCGGCACCGGCGTGGTCACCATCGGCAGCCTGCTGGGTATGGCGGCCCACATCGAGCAGCGCGGGGTCAGCGTACTCGACATGGCCGGCCTGGCGCAGAAAGGCGGCGCCGTGCTCAGCCACGTTCAGCTTGCACCGCGGGCCGACGACCTTCACGCCACCCGCATCGCCACCGGCGAAGCGCGGCTGATTATCGGCTGTGACACCATCGTGACGGCCATGCCCGATGTGCTGGGCAAAGCGCTCAAAGGGCGCACCAAGGCGGTGGTCAACAGCGCCCCGGTGCCCACCGCCGAAATCATCCACAACCCAAAATGGCGCTTCCCGGGCGATGCGGCCAGCGCGCGCTTGAACGAAGCGATGGGCGATGGCTGCGAATACATAGACGCCATCGCACTGGCGCTTGCCCTGCTGGGCGACGCCATCTACGCCAACCCGCTGCTGCTGGGCTATGCCTGGCAAAAGAGCTGGGTCCCGCTCTCGCAAGAAAGCCTGCTGCAGGCCATGAAGCTTAATGGCGTGGCCGTGGACAAGAACGCCACCGCCTTTGAATGGGGCCGTGCCGCTGCGCACCTGGGCGTTGCGGCTATCGCGCCTCAATTGGCGCAGGCCGAGCCACGGGCGGCGCTAGCCAAGGTGGAAACTCTTGCCACCGCACGCGTCATCGCCATGCCCGAAAGCCTGGACGCACTGGTCGCCCGCAATACCCAATGGCTCGAAAACTATCAGAACAGCCGCTACGCGGCGCGCTACCAAAGCGCGGTCGCACGCATACGCGAATGCGAATCCCGGCTGGCCAACGGGCACGCCGGCCGCGTGACGCGCGCGGTGGCCACGCACCTGGCCAAGCTCATGGCCTACAAAGACGAATACGAAGTCGCGCGCCTGTACACCGACCCTGCCTTCCTGGCCCAGTTGCGCGAACAATTCGAAGGCGAACCCGGGCGCGACTACACCCTGCGCTTCCACCTCGCTCCGCCCCTGCTCGCGCGTCGCAACACGCGCGGCGAGCTGGTCAAACGCAGCTATGGACCGTGGATGATGCGCGCCTTCGGCGTATTGGCCCGCATGAAAGGCCTTCGCGGCACCGCCCTCGACATATTCGGCCATACGGCGGAACGCCGCATGGAACGGCAATTGGTGCAAGACTACTTAAACTTGGTCGAAGAGCTTGCAGCCAGCCTCAACGAGCGCAACATGGATGCCGCACTGGCGCTGGCCAACCTGCCCGACGACATCCGCGGCTACGGCCACGTCAAAGACAGGAGCATCGCGACCGCCCAGGCCCGCCGCGCCGAACTGCTGGAGGACTACCGCCATGGCCGCCAACCCAAAGGCGCCGTAGCCTGACAAAGCCCAAACGTCACCCCAGACGGGCCTCCACCAGCCCATCCGTCCCGTCGCTGTCGCCGCGCACGGGACGGACCCGCTGATTCCTGTGGGGCTGCCCGCCGACGGGGCACTGGCCTGGCGGCATGAGGTACCCTGCGGGGCCAACGCCTGGCAAGCATTTTGCGGCTTGCCGAACGTGCCCTGGCCCGTGCGCGGCCCAGCCCCCCTAAATCGCCAGAAACTTCCGATGCACCGCGTCGTCTGCCGCCAGATCATCCATCGCGCCCTCGTAGCGGATCACCCCCCTTTCCAGCACATAAGCGCGATCCGCCACCAGACGAGCGAAATGAATATTCTGCTCAGACAGCAGCACACTTGCGCCACGCCGCTTGAGCGCCAGAATCATGGCCGCAAGCTGCTCCACCACCACCGGTGCCACACCTTCCGAAGGCTCGTCCAGCAGCAGCAGATAAGGGTTGCCCATCAAAGCCCTCGCTACAGCCAGCATCTGCTGCTCGCCCCCGCTCATCGCGCCGGCGGGCCGGTTACGCAAGCTCGCCAGATGCGGGAAAGCGTCGAAGATCGCGTCCACCGTCCAGTTCAGGGCCCCATCCGCATCCGCGCGCGCATGCAACACTGAGCCCGTACGAGAGGACATGGCATCACCCGCATCCGCGCCCCCGCTCGTAGCATCCCCTCCCGCATACCGCACAGGCCAGGAGCGCGCAGGGCGCCGGCCGGCGAGCAGGTTTTCGGTGACCGTCAGGTCGGTAAAAATACGCCGGTCTTCCGGCACATAGCCCATGCCCAGGCGCGCGATCTCATACGGCGCCAACCCCTCCAGGCCGCGGCCCATGAATTCGGCAAAGCCATCGCGGCGCGCCAGCAAGCCCATCAGTGCCTTGAACGTCGTCGACTTGCCCGCACCGTTGCGCCCCATCAGCGCTACTACCTCGCCTCGCCTCGCCTGCAGCGACACATCGCGCAGAATATGCGCATCGCCATACCAGGCGTTCATGCCGCGCACGGTGAGCAAGGGCTGCCGCTGCTGCGGATCGGCGCGCACCGTGTGCAACGCGTCCGGCGGCGCAGGGGTATGCGCCACCGCATCCCTTCCTTCAAAGGTGGCGCCGGTACCAAAGTACACCTCCCGCACCCGCGCATCGTCGCGCACGGCCTGCGGCGCGCCTTCGGCAATCACTTTGCCGCGCGCCAGCACTAGCACACGGCCGGCGTACTCGAACACCACATCCATACTATGCTCGGTAAACAGCACCGCCATACCGCGCTCCATCACCAAGCGCTTGACCAGTGCCATCAACGCATAGCGCTCCGCCGACCCCATGCCGGCAGTCGGCTCATCCATCAACAACAACCGGGGCTCGCCAGCCAGGCTGACCGCCAGCTCCAGCCGCTTCACATCGCCATAGGCCAATTCGCTGCACAGTCGCCCTGCCTGCTCCACCATGCCCACTTCACGCAGCAGCACCAAGGCATCTGCCTCGTACAGTGCGCTGGCCGGCCGCCAGAACACCCTGGTGCGTCGTCGAGCCGCCAGCAGCGCCACCCGCACATTGTCCAGCACCGTCATGGACCCGAACGTGGCCGCCACCTGAAAGCTGCGGCCCACACCCAGGCGGGCGATACGGTGCGACGCCAGCCCGCGCAGGGTCTTGCCATCGAACACCACCGAACCTGATGTGGGTTGCAACTGCCCACCCAGCATATTGAACACCGTCGACTTGCCCGCCCCGTTGGGTCCGATCATGGCCAGCAACTCTCCGGGCGCAAGATCGAAGGAAACATCGTCAACCGCCCGATTGCCGCCGAAATCGCGCACCAGATGACGCACTTGCAGCAAGCTCATCGCGCCACCCCCGCCAGCCCACGTGGAAACACCAGCACGATCAGCAGAATTACCATGCCGAACAAGGCGCGCCAGTATTCTGTGACACCCAGGAATAGATCATGCAAGCCAGTGAAGGCCGCCGCACCCGCCACCGGACCTGCAAGGGTCTGCACGCCCCCCAGCAGCACCATAATCAGGACATCCACAGATTTACCGATCGCCAGCGCTTCGGGCGAGACCCCACCCTTGGCAAATACATACAGCGCGCCCGCAAGGCCGGCGGCCGTACCCGCCGCCACAAACGCCGTCCATTGCACGCGCCGCACGTTGACGCCCGCCGCATCCGCGCGCAGCGCCGAATCACGCGTAGCGCGCAACGCCAGCCCAAAGGGCGAGAACGCCACCCGACGCGCGAAAAGCACCACCGCAATCGTCACGGCCAGCGTGGCATAGTAGAAACGATCACCCGCCAGCCAGTCGGCCGGCCAGATACCGAACAAACCATTGGATCCGCCCGTGACCGCATCCCACTGAAAGGCGATGGACCAGATGATCTGGGCGAACGCCAGCGTCAGCATGGCCAGATAGACGCCACTCAGACGCGCGCCCAGCCAACCGAACAGCATCGCAGCCAGGGCGGCCGCCAGGGGCGCGACCGCCAGTGCCGGCAGCATGCCGAACCCAGCCGACTGGAACAACAAAGCGGCCCCGTAAGCGCCCAGCCCGAAATATGCGGCATGACCGAAAGAAGGCATGCCGCCAAGGCCCATCATGAAATGCAGGCCCACGGCGAAGATAATGGCGATCAGCGCATCATGCGCCAGAATGGCTGCATAGGGAAATGCACCCGCCAGCAGCGGCAAAGCCGCCATGCCCAGGCAAGCCAGCAGCGCCACGGCGCCGCGCGCGACGGGCATCGGCCGCAGCGGCACGGCGTGGCCCGCCCCCTGGCGCACAACGGCCATGGGCCTGCCGAACAAGCCCCACGGACGCCAGATCAGCACCACCGCCATAAAAATGAACTCGATCGCCAGCGTCAGGCGGGGAAAGGCGATGGCAACGCCACCGATGTCCACCGTGCCCAGCGCAATGCACAACGCCTTGAGTTCGGCGATCGCCAGCGCCGCCACAAAAGCGCCCGGCAGCGAACCCATGCCGCCCACCACAACCACCACGAACACATCACCGATGATGCCTAGATCCAGCCCCAGCGTGGCGGGCTGGCGCGGCAGTTGCAGCGCCCCGCCCAACCCCGCCAGGAAAGCGCCGAAGGCGAACACGGCCGTGAACAGCCAGGCTTGGTTGACGCCCAGCGCAGACAGCATTTCCCTGTCCTGTGTGGCGGCACGCACCAACATACCGGCGCGCGTACGCGTCAAGGCTAGCCACAGCATAAGCAGCACCAGCGGGCCCACGGCAATCAGAAACACGTCATAGATCGGGAGGTAGCGGCCGAATATCCGCACCGCCCCGCCCATGCCAGGCGCAAGCGGACCAAGTAGATCGTCAGGCCCCCACAGCCACAGCACAAGGTCGCTGAGCACCAGTACCAGCGCAAAGGTGGCAAGCAATTGAAAGAGCTCAGGCGCCGCATAGATACGCCGCAGCAACAATACCTCGACCACAGCACCCAGCGCCCCGACCAGCAGCGCCGCAACAAGCACGCCGCCCCAAAACCCCGCCGCGCCCGCGCCCCAGGCCTGCACCAGGCTGTATGCCAGATACAGGCCCAACATATACAGCGAGCCGTGCGCAAAATTGACGATGCGGCTCACCCCGAAAATAAGCGAAAGCCCCGCCGCTACCAAAAACAGCGACGACGCCTCGGCCAGCCCGTTCAGAAGCTGGACGATCAGGCCCGTGATACTCATGCCCAACTACTCATCCGTCCGCCTGGCCGCCGCGCGGAGCGCTCGCAGCCTTTAGTCGGCCGACGCTGGCCGCCACGTGCGCACCTGCTCGTCGGTTGGTTGAACCGTGGCGCCGTCCACGTACTTGATATCGGTCATGATGCCCTTGCCGTCCTTGACGGCCAGCGTGCCCACGTACGCGCCCATGGTCGATTGATGATCCAGGCCGCGATAGGTGACTGGGCCGAACGGCGTATCGACCTGCAACCCCTTGAACGCCTGCACCAACGCCTCGCTGTCAGTGGAACCCGCCTTGACGATACCCGCAGCCAGCGACTTGATGGTGCTGTAGCCCACGACGGTGCCCAGACGGGGATAGTCGTTGAAACGCTTCTGGTAGGCAGTCAGGAAGGCTTGATGCTCCGGCGTATCGATGGCATACCACGGATAGCCGGTCACCACCCAGCCCGTGGGCGTTTCAGCGCCCAGTGCGTCCAGGTACTCGGGCTCGCCGGTGAGCATGCTGACCACCGGCAGACCCGCAAAAAGGTTGCGCTGCGTGCCCGCGCGCACGAATTTGGTGAGGTCAGTGGCGAACAGCACATTGAACATAGCCTCGGGGCGCGCATCGGCCAAGGCTTGCACGACGTTGCCTGCGTCGATCTTGCCCAGTGGCGCGGCCTGCTCAACAACAAACTCCACATCTGGCTGCGCCTGGCGCAGCAAAGTCTTGAAGGTAGCCACGGCTGACTGGCCGTATTCGTAATTGGGGTACACCAGCGCCCAGCGCTTTTTGTTCATCTTCACTGCGGCCGGTATCAGCATAGCCACCTGCATATACGTGGAATTGCGCAGGCGGTAGGTATAGTGGTTGCCTTCGGCCCAGACGATTTTGTCGGTCAACGGCTCGCTGGCCAAAAAGAAACGCTTGTTGTGAGCGGCAAAATCGGACACCGCCAAGCCGACGTGTGAGAGAAACGTGCCTGTGAGCACATCGACCTGTTCACGCGCGATCAACTCCTGGGCTGCGCGCACGGCGTCGCCCGGGTTGGCGTTATCGTCCCGAATGACAAGTTCGAGTTTCTTGCCATTGACGCCGCCGGCCTGATTGATCTGCTCGACCGCCAGCGCCATACCCTGTTTGTACGGGCCCAGGAAGGCAGGCTGGGCCTTGTAGCTATTCAATTCGCCGATGCGGATGACGTCCTGCGCACTGGCGCAGAAAGCCGCCGCGGAGCAAGCCGCCGCCGCGGCAATTCGGATGAAAAATGAAGACAAAATCATGGCAGTCTCGCAGCAGTTTTAATTATGCTAACCGTGAGCATAATTAGCCGTCAAGCGCTGGCCTCGCATGACTTTCAGTAAGCAGACGTGCAAACCATATACACTAGTCAGTTCGAAAATCCTGCAATCGCCCCATGCGCGACCTCACCCTTACTTTCATTGTCGTCTGCTTTACCCTGCTTACCGCGAGCCGCCTGCTTCTGGCGCTTTGGCAATGGGAACGCGTCAAACAAGCGGGCGGTTTGCGGCCCATCATGCTGGGCGGCCTGCGCATCGACGCCAACTTGATCGCCACGCTGGCCGGCATACCCCTGATGCTATCCCCCTGGTTGGGCGGTTACCAGCCGGCGATCAATATCGCCGAAGCGTGGTTTATTCTGGCCTGGCTGCTGATCATCGTGCCTGAAGTCTCCACCCCGCAGTTCATCGACGAATACGATACACGGCCCAACCGGCTGTATGTCGAATACCTGAAGCATCCGCGCGAAGTCTTCGGCATGCTCTGGAAGGGCTACAAGGCCGCGTTGCTGGGCGGCATCCTGGGCATTATTGCCCTCACCTGGTTGATCAAATGGCTGCTCGCGCCTACGGCACCCGACGTGCCAATGGTTTGGTGGCAGGGCATCCTGTTCAGTCTGGTGGCCGCGGTTGTGGTGTTCCTGGCGATACGCGGCACGCTCAAGCACCGCCCCATCAATCCCTCGACCGTGGCATATTGCAACGACAGCATGCTCAATACGCTGCCGCTCAATTCGCTGTATAGCGTCGCGTACGCCATCTACAGCATGAAGAACGAGCGCTCGGCCACGCGTGTGTACGGCAGTATGGACGAAACCGAGATTATCAGCATTGTCCGTGCCGGCGCGGGCCTGCCGCAAGGGCCGGCCGACATCCCGACGCTGCATCGCCAGACCGCCTTCCGGCGCACCGAACGCCCCCTCAACCTGGTAATGATCGTCGAAGAAAGCCTGGGCGCCCAATACGTGGCCAACCTCGGCGGCGCCGGCTATACGCCGCGCCTGGACACCTTGGCCGCGCAAAGCTGGAATTTCACGCGCTGCTATGCCACGGGTACGCGGTCGGTGCGCGGCCTGGAAGCCGTCTCGGCCGGTTTCCCGCCCACCATCTCGGATGCCGTGCTGCGGCTCTCGGGGGCCCAGCGCGATTTCTTCACCCTGGCACAGTTGCTCAAGCCGCAGGGCTTCCGTTCGCATTTCATCTATGGCGGCGAAGCCCACTTCGACAACATGAAAAACTTCTTTCTGGGCAATGGCTTCGATATGGTGCACGACCTGCCGTCGTTCCAGAGCCCGAAGTTCGTGGGCACCTGGGGCGCCAGCGATGAAGACATGTTCGACAAGCTGCACCAGTTATTGCTCGACAATGCCAGCCAACCCACCTTCACGCTCGCATTCTCGGTCAGCAACCATTCGCCCTGGGAATACCCCGACGGCCGCATCCAACCCGTGGGCGATCCACGCACCGTTGAAAACACCGTGCGCTATGCCGACTGGGCCATCGGGCAGTTCTTCGAGCAGGCCAAGCAGTCACCCTACTGGGACAACACCGTTTTTCTCATCGTGGCCGATCACGACTCGCGGGTGGGGGGCGCCACACTGGTACCCATGCGCCATTTCCATATCCCGGCAGTCATTCTGGGCGGCAGCATCGAGCCCCGGCGCGACGATCGCCTGATCAGCCAGATCGACCTGCCCGTCACGCTGCTCTCGCTCATGGGCATCGACAGCGAACACCCCATGATCGGCCACGACCTCACCGGCCAGGGTGGCGGCCGCGTAATGATGCAATACCAAGACAACTACGGCTATATGAAGGGCGACCAACTGCTCGTACTGGAACCTAATCGCCCCGCCACCCAGCTGCGCTATACCGCGCCGCAAACCTATGACCCGATGCCTGTCGACGCTGCACTCGCACGCGAAGCCTTGGCGCACGTGCTATGGCCACATTGGGCCTATGGCAAGCAGGCATATACCTTGCCTCACCTGCGTCGATGAACGACGACCCCGAAGGGGCCAGTCGCCCCACACAACACTGCGTCGACCGCACTGCGGCTTGGCTGCAGCCGCACCGCCCCGCCGGCCGCACCCGCGGCTATGGCGCGGCGCACCCCACTGTTTTTTACAACCCTGAAAGGAGAATGGCCTGATGGAAGGCCTGATGGAACTGCTGACTGACCCCGCCGCCTGGATCGGCCTGCTGACGCTGGTCGTGCTGGAGATTGTGCTGGGCATCGATAACCTGATTTTTATTGCCATTCTGGCCGACAAGCTGCCGCCCGCGCAACGCGACCGCGCACGCGTGATTGGGCTGGGGCTGGCCCTGCTGATGCGTCTGGGCCTACTCGCAGCCATCTCGTGGATGTTCCAGTTGACCGCGCCGCTGTTCACTGTGGCCGACGCCTCCTTCTCGGGGCGAGACCTGATCCTGATCCTGGGCGGGTTCTTCCTGGTGTTCAAGGGCACCATGGAAATGCATGAGCGCGTAGAAGGCAAGACACACTCCTCATCCGGCTCGCCCGCCTATGCCAGCTTCTGGGTGGTGGTCACCCAGATCGTCGTGCTTGATGCAGTGTTCTCGCTCGATGCTGTCATCACAGCGGTCGGTATGGTGGACCATATCGCCGTGATGATGACTGCGGTGGTGATTGCCATTGCCCTTATGCTGGTCGCCTCCAAACCGTTGACGGCCTTTGTGGGACGGCACCCCACCGTCGTCATTCTTTGCCTGGGCTTCCTGCTCATGATTGGCTTCGCCTTGGTGGCTGAAGGCTTCGGCTTCAAGGTGCCCAAAGGCTATCTGTACGCGGCCATTGGCTTTGCTGTCACCATCGAGACCCTGAACCAGCTCGCGCGGCGCAACCTGCTCAGCATGGAAAACACTCGCCCAATGCGTGAACGCACCGCCGAAGGCATTCTGCGCATGCTGGGCAAGCGGCCCATGAATACCGAGCAGCCCGAGCCCGCCATGGAGCCCTCCCAAGCTGAAATTCCCTTTGGCGAGGAAGAGCGCAACATGGTCAGCGGCGTGCTGCGTCTGGCCGATCGCAGTGTGCATTCGATCATGACGCCGCGCACCGATATCACCTGGATCAACCTGGACGACTCGCCCGACGATGTCCGCCGGGAAATCGCTGGCTCGCCGCACGGCTTCTTTCCCGTATGCCGCGGCTCGCTGGACGACATCGTCGGCATCGGACGCGCCAAAGACCTGATCGCCGACCTGCTCACAGAAAACCGGCTGCGCGAAGATCACCTGCGCCGCCCCATCATCGTGCATGAAACCATCCCTATCCTCGACCTGATGCAGACGCTGAAGGGCGCACGCGGGCAGTTGGTGATCGTCATCAACGAATTCGGCGCCGTCGAAGGCCTGGTGACCCCTATCGACATCTTCGAGGCCATTGCCGGAGACTTCCCCGACGAAGACGAAACACCCGACATCATCGTGGACGAAGAAAACCGCTGGATCGTTGAAGGCGCCGCCGACATGCACCAATTCGAGCAAACCGTGCAGTTCGAAGGCTTCATGGACGACTCCGACGAATACAGCACTGTGGCCGGCTACCTGCTGAGTCAATTCGGCCGCCTGCCCGACAGCGGCGACCACATTACTGTCTCTACCCCGAGGGGCGAGTTCCGTTTCGAGATCCTCAAACGCGATGGCCGCCGGATCGCCAAGATCCTTGTCGAACTGAGCCCACCCGATGAATACGAGGACGCGGACGGATTGCACGAATAACGGCACATGCGCGCAGGCGACCCTCTGGTCCCAAACCAGACGGGTCGCAAAGCCCCGCTTTATCTACATAGGGGGCGCGCAATTGCCGCATACCGCATGCCACGTGCAGCATACGCATACCGCACTCAGGCTTTCTCGTTCTGTGTTATAGTTCTTCGCTTATTCAGTCGGGGCGTAGCGCAGCCTGGTAGCGCATCTGGTTTGGGACCAGAGGGTCGAAGGTTCGAATCCTTTCGCCCCGACCATTGATTCAAAAACGGCTTTCCGCAGCTTGCGTAAAGCCGTTTTTTATTGACGGAAACGGCTTCTCCCAAAAATCACATCCGGCTGTGTGCACGCAGCACAGACGGCATCAAATCAACCGCATTCTCGCCCATGCCCTCAAACAGGGCGCCTCGGGCTTCCGATGCCATGCAACCCCGTAACATCCCGTTCAGGCTCGATGGCGGCAACGCCTTCGATCACGGCGAGTGTAGCCAGCCTGCCGCTGTCGATGGAGCCCGTGATGACGCCGACGGCGACCAGCTCGTGTTCTATCTCTATGCCCGCGCGGCGGCAGTTTTCCACAACTTGAGGAAAACGCGGACGCCAGGCTTCCTGCACGATGATGTTGATGTGGACGCGAGACATGATGGCGGGTTCGCTCAGGCCTTGTGAGGTGCGGCCACCAGACCGGCGCCGACGTCGCGCGGTGGGAGGTCAAGCTTGGTGGCATTGTTTTTGAGTACATCAACCAGGGCTTTGCCGCGGTTGGCGGCACCGGCCTGGGCATAGAGGGCTGCTACGCCAGCCACGAACGGTGTGGCCATGCTGGTGCCGCTGATGCTGTTATAGCCTTGGGGCCCGGGCCAGGCGGACAACACAGCGACCCCCGGAGCGGCAATGTCCACCTTGCCGCCGTCGGATACCAGCCCGCCATTGGAAAATGGCGCCACACGGCGCAGCTCGTCGATGGCGCCCACCCCAATGATGGAGGGGCAGTTGGCTGGGTGCGCAACCGGCGCGATGTGGTCGGGCCGCTCGCTGTCGTTTCCGGCAGCGGCGATAATCACTGCGCCCGCCGCCATGGCGCGCCGCGCCACTTCTTCGAACACACGCGAATAGGGTTGATCGGGCGTAGTCACGCTACCAAGCGACATCGAGATGACCTGGCAGTTGTTCTCAATGGCCCAGTTGATGCCTTCGAGTACGCCGCCGTCGCCACCGCCACCCTCATTGCCCAGCACCTTGCCGATGTATAGCTGCGCTTCGCCCGCCACGCCATAGCGCGGGCCACTTATGGGCACACGCGGGCCGGCGGCGATGCCCGCGCAGTGTGTACCGTGGCCATTGCCGTCCTGCGCATCTTCACCTTGCACGAACGAACGCGACACAATTTCGCGGCCCGCAAAGTCGGGGTGCGAGAAGTCGAATCCAGTGTCTAGGATGGCAATGCGAATGCCTTTTCCCGTATAGGATGACTGCCCCGCCCCGACAGCCTGGACGCCCCACGTGTCAGCCGCAGTCGTGGACGAGGGCGCGGCTTTTGCAGGCCGGTACCTGGCAGGCAACGCATGCACAAAGCGTTCGGCTTCGATCGCCAGAATGTTGCTGCCTGCCGCGGCCAACCCAGCCAGCGCCGGCTGTCGATCTTGCGCGCACCGTACCAGCACTACACCTATCCGGGAAAAGACAAGGGCACACTCGGGTGGAAGCACGGTTGCGCCTGCCTTGTGCGCCGCTGCCTCGGTAACGCGCACGCCAGTCGTATCAGCGAGCGCCTGGATGCCCTCCTGAGGATGGTCTTGGTGCAAGAGCACGAGATAACGACCGGTCTGGGATATGTTCGGCATAGGCTTCCCATGTGAGATCGTGACAATCGCTTAGCGGATGCCTTACGGCGCCTGGCTCGACCGCCAGTTCACATTCAATTTCCAGCCTAACCTCGACCACTATGCCTCGTCAACGCCAACCTCTCAATCGCGTACCTGCGCGGTGGTGCGAAACACCGCCGACATCTCGTGCGCCGCCTCGCGCATCGGCGCGATGTAGCCGAGCAGTTCGGCCATCGTGCGCTGCGCGGTGGGCGCATGGCAAGCGATTGCCGCCAGCACCTGGTCATTGTCGTCGTACACCGGCACTGCGATGGCCACCATGCCGCGTACGAACTCTTCGTCGTCCACACCGATGCCCTGCCCGCGTATGCGGCGCAGTTCCCGTTCAAGGGCCTGGCGATCGCACAAGGTTTTGGGCGTATAGCGCGGCAGTTCGATGCGGTCAAGGATCTGGCGCCGCTGAAGCTCAGGCGCAAGCGCAAGAAAAAGCTTGCCGCTGGCCGTGCAGTGCAGCGGCACATGCGAGCCAATTTCCATGTGCAGCTGCAGGCGCAGCGGCTCGGCGCTTTCAACCCGGGCCAGGTAGTGCACAGCGTCGCCCATCGGCGCGGTCAGGTTACAGGACTCGCCGATGATCGCCACCAGCCGGCCCAATACATGCCGGCAGGCCCGCAGGAAATGCGGCGCCCGCAGAACGCTGGCGGCAAGGTGGTTGATGCGCGGCCCCGGCGCATAGCCCATATCGCCGGGCATGCGCGCAACGTATGCCGCCTTTTCCAACGAATGCAGCATACGCATCAGCGTGGTCTTGGGCAGCCCGGTGCGCTGAGTCAGTTGGGCCAAAGTCTGCGGATACTGCGTGTTGGCAAGCTGCTCCAGCACCGTCAGCACACGCAGCGGCCGTGCGCCATCATCATCCATGATGGGTATCTCCTGCGCCGTGAGCCGCCATTGAAATGAAAATCATATTTTCCGTTCCACACCTGAACTTTTTAGCGTTAACCCTATAGTTGAAGCATCACAAAACGCACACACTGCCTGCAAAAGAAACCGGCACGGCGCGACAGACAGGCGCCATGCAAAGCGGGGCCCACGCAAGGCGGCCAGCCTGCGCGGCCCATAATATCGGAGTGTGGCGCATCATGGCAGAGACAGTAGACTATATCGTGGTTGGCGCGGGTTCGGCAGGATGTGTGCTGGCCAACCGCCTGAGCGAAAACGGCAAGCATACAGTTTGCCTGCTCGAGGCAGGCCCAGCCGACAAGAACATGTGGATACATATCCCCATCGGCTACGGCAAAACGATGTTCAACGAGAAGTTGAACTGGGGCTTTTACACCGACCCCGATCCCAACATGCTCAACCGCGAGATCTATTGGCCGCGTGGCAAAACCTTGGGCGGCTGCAGCTCCATCAATGGCCTGATCTACGTACGCGGCCAGAAGCAAGACTACGACCGTTGGGCTGAGCTGGGCAACAAAGGCTGGAGCTGGGACGAGTGCCTGCCGTATTTTCGCAAGCTTGAAACCAATGACCTGGGCGCCGGCCCCACCCGCGGCACCGAAGGCCCGCTGCATGCAACCTCAATCAAGACACGCCACGAACTGGTGGACGCCTTCATTGGCTCGGCAGGCAACAACGGCGTGCGCCGCGTGTCCGATTTCAACACGGGCGACCAAGAGGGCGCGGGCTATTACCAGCTCACCACGCACAACGGCAAGCGCTGCTCCACGGCCGTCGCCTATCTGAACCCGGCGCGCAATCGCCCCAACCTGCGCATCGAAACCGAGGCGCAAGCCAGCCACATCCTGATGGAAGGAGGCCGCGCCGTCGGTGTCACCTTCCGCCAGGGTGGCACACTGCGCACCCTGCGCGCCAATCGCGAGGTCATCCTCGCCGCGGGCGCGCTGCAGTCGCCGCAGCTTATGCAGCTGTCGGGCATCGGCCCCGCCAACCTGTTGCGCCAGTTCGGTATCCCTGTCGTGCGCGACTTGGCTGGCGTCGGCGAGAACCTTCAGGATCACCTGCAGCACCGGCTTATCTACGAAGTGACCAAGCCCATCACCAACAACGACCAGTTGCGCACCATGTGGGGCAAGGCGCGCATGGGCCTGCACTGGCTGCTCTTCCGCGGCGGCCCCATGGCCATCGGCATCAACCAGGGCGCCGCATTCTGCCGCGCCCTGCCCGAGTCGGAAACCCCGGATATCCAGTTCCACTTCGGCACGCTGTCGGCCGACCTGGCGGGCGGCAAGGTGCACGACTTCTCGGGCTGCACATATTCCGTGTGCCAGTTGCGCCCCGAATCCCGCGGCTATGTGCGCATCAAGTCGCGTGATCCTTTCGAAGCGCCTTCGATGCAGCCCAATTACCTGTCCACCGAACTGGACCGCCGCACCGCTGTGGCGGGCGTGAAGTTCGCCCGCCGCATCGCCGCCACTGAACCCATGGCCACGTTGATGAAGCGTGAGTTCCGCCCCGGTCATGACGTAAACACCGACGACGAAATCCTGCACTTCTGCCGCGAGTTCGGCGCCACGATTTTCCACCCCACCGGCACCGCCCGCATGGGCAGGGCCAACGACCCCCTGGCCGTGGTGGACGAACGCCTGCGCGTGCATGGCGTGCCGGGGCTGCGCGTGGTCGATGCGTCGGTCATGCCCACGCTGGTGTCGGGCAACACCAACGTGCCCGTGGTCATGGTGGCCGAGCGCGCCAGCGAGTTCATCCTCAACGATGCGCAACAAGACGTCGTGCGCCCGCTTTCCGTGGTACGCACCAAGCAGCCACCCTCGAAGCTGGCCGCCTGACAACGCTGCGCCGCGCGGCCTTTTTGGCGGGCCGCGCCACACGCTCGCCGCATGCCGGGCGCCATGACGACATGAGCGCGCAGCGGCGGGATACCCCATCTCAGACACGGGGCGAAGACCCCAACTCATACTCCAGGAGACACATTATGAGCGCAGATGCGAAAACAGTCAGAAGAGTAGTCACCGCCTCCGTTATCGGGGCGACCATCGAATGGTACGATTTTTTTCTATACGGGGTCGTTGCCGGCCTGGTCTTCAACCACCTCTTCTTTCCGAGTGACGACGCCTATGTCGGCACGCTGCTCGCCTACGCCACCTTCGCAGTCGGCTTCGTTGCGCGGCCGCTGGGCGGCGTAATCTTCGGCCATTTCGGCGACAAGATCGGGCGCAAGAGCATGCTGGTGCTCACGCTGATCATCATGGGCGCGTCCACGGTAGCGATCGGCCTCATCCCCTCTTACGACAGCATTGGCATCTGGGCACCCATCCTGCTGTTGCTGGCTCGCATCCTGCAAGGCATCGGGCTGGGCGGCGAATGGGGCGGTGCCGTGCTGATGGCCTACGAATACGCCCCCAAGGAAAAGCGCGGCTTTTTTGCATCGTGGCCGCAGGTTGGCCTGGCCACAGGCCTGTGCCTGGCCTCGGGCGTGGTAGCGCTGTTGTCGGCCACACTCACTGACGAACAGTTCCTATCCTGGGGCTGGCGCCTGGCGTTCCTGCTCTCCGCCCTGCTGGTATTCGTCGGCATGTATATCCGCCTGACAATCAAGGAAAGCCCCGAGTTCGAGAAAGTGAAGCAGAAGAATGCCGAAAGCAAGATCCCCTTCGTCGACATGATCAAGCGCTATCCCGCCAACATCCTCAAAGGCATGGGCGCGCGCTATATCGACGGCGTGTTCTTCAATATCTTCGGCGTGTTCATCATCAGCTACCTGACGTCTACACTGCATCTGACCCGCACCGAGGCGTTGACGGGCGTGATGGCGGCGGCGATCGTCATGTGCTTCACCATCCCTTTCTTCGGCGCACTGTCAGACCGCCTGGGCCGCACTCGCGTGTACTTCTGGGGCTCGCTGATCACAGGGCTGTCGTCGCTGCCCGCGTTCTGGCTCATCACCACGCACAGTGACAACATGATGGTGATCTGGCTGTCCATCATCATCCCGTTCGGTATCCTGTACGCATCGGTGTACGGCCCTGAGGCTGCGTTGTTCTGCGAGTTGTTCGACACCGATGTGCGCTACACCGGCATTTCGTTCGTGTACCAGTTTTCGGGCATCTTCGCCTCGGGCATCACGCCGATGATTGCCACTGCGCTCATGCACGCCAACGACGGCCAGCCCTGGCTCGTCGCGGCGTACACCGTGATTGTCGGGGTCATCTCGGCAATCAGCGCGGCAGCCATGAACCGCAAGACGCCGTACGGCAAGACAAGGCTGCAAACGCTGTAAGACACGCAGGCGCGGCAAAGCCCGCGCCCGCTTCGCCTTCGCCTTCGCCTTCGCAAAGGGCGTTACGCCCGGTGCCACTGCTGGTACAGCCAGGCGTGTTGGCTGCAAACAAAAAAAGGGCCTTTCGGGCTGCCGCACAGGCACCCGAAAGGCCGCTTCAGCTCAAACCTTATTTTGCGGCCTGTTCGCGCCATCGCGCGACAAGCTGACGCAGTTCGCGCCGCACCACCTTGCCGGTGGTCGTCATGGGCAGCTCTTCCACAAAGTACACTTCGCGCGGGTACTCGTGTGCAGCAAGGCGCGTCTTGACGTGATTCTGGATCTCTTCGCGCAATGCAGCATTGCCGCGCACCCCATCCTGCGGCACAACGATCGCCACCACGACCTCGGTGCGCTGCGCATCGGGCGCGCCTACCACTGCCACCATCTTCACGGCCGCGTGCTGCAGGATGCAGTCTTCGATCTCCCCAGGGCCGATGCGGTAGCCCGCTGAGGTGATCACATCGTCAGCGCGACCCACGAAATGCACGTAGCCGTCGGCGTCGATCTGACCCGTGTCGCCAGTTACCAGCCAGTCGCCAATAAACTTGCCAGCCGTGGCCTTCTCATTGTTCCAGTAGCGCAAGAACATGACGGGATCGGGACGCTGCACCGCGATATGGCCGCTCTCACCCGTCGGCAGCACCTGCCCCGCATCGTCGATGATGGCAAGCCGGTGCCCCGGCACCGCCCGCCCGATCGCGCCAGGGCGCACCGGCATCAGGTCTGCACACGACGACACCGTCATATTGCATTCGGTCTGGCCATAGAACTCATTGATGGTCAGCCCGAACGTGCGCCGCCCCCAATCCAGCAGCTCGGCACCCAGTGATTCGCCGCCGCTGGCCACTGAACGCAAGCGGTACGACCAGCGCGTCTCAGGATTGGCCACGCTGCGCATCATCTTGAGCGCTGTGGGCGGCAAAAATGTATTGCGCACGCCGTAGTCCTGCAACAGCTGGAACGCAGCTTCTGGCGTGAATTTCTGGAACCGGTGCGCCACCACCGGTATGCCGTGATGCCAGGCCGGCATCAACACGTCCAGCAGCCCGCCTATCCAGGCCCAGTCTGCCGGTGTCCACATGCGGTCGCCTTCATGGGGAAACAGATTGTGCGAGATTTCCACGCCGGGCAGATGCCCAAGCAATACACGTTGCGCATGCAGGGCTCCTTTGGGCTGCCCCGTCGTGCCCGACGTATAGATGATCAACGCGGGATCGTCCGGTGTCGTTGCAGCCAACGTCAGGTCGTCGGACTGGCGCGCGAGTTCGCGATGCAGATCCTGCGTGCCTGCCTGCGCACCGTCAATCGTGAAGATCACACCCAATTCGGGCAGTTGATCGCGGATGCCGGCGAGCTTTGCAGCGCCTTCCGCGTTGGTGATCACCGCGCGCGCGCCGCTGTCGCCCACCCGGTATTGCAGGGCCTCGGCACCAAACAACGAAAACAGCGGGATCGCAATACACCCTGTTTTGTAGCAGCCAATATGAGCGAAAGCAGTTTCAGGCGCCTGGGGCAGCAGGATGCCGACCCGGTCGCCCGGCCGCACGCCGTTTGCCATCAGCAGATTGCCGAAACGGTTGGCCTGCTCGTTGATCTGGCCGAAAGAATAGTTGTGCGCGGCGCCCTGGGCATCGATGAACACCAGGGCTAGACGCCCGTGGTCGCGTTCGGCCCATTTGCCACAGGCATCGTGCCCCATGTTGTAGCGTGGCGGGATGTCCCACCTGAAGCGCTCACAGGTATCCTGATACGTGGCGGGGTTGGAGGGCAGCATAGTCGGGACTCCTCACTGATGTATAGATCGTTATGTTGCCCAGTATACGCCCGCCGTTTTTGCCGCAGCCCGCACCGCGTGCGTCGGCGATTTCCCTGTATACGCCTCGCCTACGCCCGTGCGCGCACGGCCAGGAACCGGCGCATGATACCCACTGAATACACGCTGGCGACCTGCTCCAGGAAGGCGTTGAAATCCAGTCCGGCCTCGTCGTCGGCGCGGTCTGAAATCGTACGGATCACTGCAAAGGGCATGTCGTATTCGTGGCATATCTGCGCCACTGCGGCGCCTTCCATTTCCACACACAAGGCATCGGGCAGCATGGCGCGCAAGGTGGCCACCTCGCCCGAATCGCTGACAAAGCGGTCGCCGCTGACGATCATGCCCCGATGCACCCGCGGACGCCGCAGCCTGAACTGCGTACACACACGCGGCCCGGCATGTACCATGAAGTCGTCGTCCAGATAGGTCTGCGCGCTGGCTGCCAGCAGCGCCGACATACCCGCATCGGCATTGAACCGGCTGCACCCAAGCAAAGGGATTTCAAAGCGCGGGAAGAGCGGCCGCGCGTCCATGTCATGCTGCAGCAGGCTGTCCGCCACCACCACATCACCGACATTCAGGTGCGAGGCCACAGCACCCGCCAGGCCGGTGAACACCAGCGCGCCAACGCCAAGTTCGCGAATCATCGTAACGGTGGTGGCCGCAGCCGCCACCTTGCCGACCCGAGCCAGCACGGCCACACAATCATGCCCATCGAGCCGGCCCAGGTAATAGTCGCGCCCGCCTATGGTCAGCATACGCGAATCGGGCCCCATCACAGCCAGCAGTTCCGCCAGTTCGCCATGCATCGCAGCGATGATCCCTAACGGCTTCATCATTCAAATACTCCCGCTTTTTCAATGAAGCGGATTTAACCATATCGGGCAAACCCTAGCGTGCGCAACAAGCCGTCGAGCATGCGGGGTCTTTATACTTGACGGGATAAACAGGCAAACGGGAGACCGCCCACTATGGCAAGCACACAAACGCTCGATTTTCTGCAGGCGTTTTCAAACGACCATGGCGAGGTCATCGCCCTGCGCGACGACCATACCGATGTCACCTACGGCGAATTGGCGACGGCCGTACGCGCCTTGGCGGTGGCCATCCAGACCAAAGATCCAACCCCGGGGTCGCCCGTTGCCCTGTGCGCAACACCAGGCCTGGAATACCTGCTGAGCGTACTGGCCATACAGGCCGCAGGCAAAACCCTGCTGCCCCTGGACCCTCAAGCGGATACCGACACCCTGCACGACCTGCTCAATGCGTCCGTGCCCGCCATGCTCATCACCGACGATAACGGCCAAGCTCGCATCAACGCTGATGACGACTACATGATTCTGTTCTCGCAGTTCGAAGGCTTGGTCCGCACCTACCGCGACCGCACTCTGCAAGCGCCAGAGGCGCCAGAGGCGCCCGCCCTGACGTGACCACGATCACCCCGCGTGCATGATCATCGCCTTGACATGAGTGTCACCTTGACATGATCGTCGCCTCGATGTCATCACACCGTGATCGTCAACGCCCCCCCTTTCCCCCCCTATAATGGCAAGCCCTGAAACCTCATACCCTTATACGGAGTCACTATGTCGGGCAATACACAGGACGACCTCGGAAAGTTGCTGCTGCGCCTCACCGTCGGCATTCTGTTTCTGTTTCACGGTTTCGCCAAACTCACCAAGGGGGTCAGCGGCATCGAAAGTATGGTGGTGGCCAACGGCCTGCCTGCCTTCGTGGCGTGGGGCGTCTATCTCGGTGAAGTCATTGGCCCGATCCTGGTCATCCTGGGCTTCTATACCCGCCTGGGCGCCCTGCTGATCGCCATCAACATGCTGTTCGCCGTCGCCCTTGCACACACGGGCCACCTGGCCGAATTTACCGCCAACGGCGGCTGGCGCCTTGAGCTGCAGGCTCTGTTCCTGTTCGGGGCCCTGGCAATCTCGCTGATGGGAGCCGGGCGCTTCAGCCTGGGCGGGCAAGGCGGCCGCTGGAACTGAACGGCGCAGCAGCCCACAGCGGCAAGGTCCGGCAACACGCTCCGGGCCTCATAAGCAGCCGCCACGCTGGCGCCCTTACGGCGCCAGCAGTTGCCAGGCCAGCCTCGCGGCAACGCGAGCGGTGTGGTTGTCGATATCGAAGTCGGGGTTGATCTCCACAATATCGGCAACCCGCATTTTTCCACTTTGTTTCACGCGGCAGGCCAACGCCTCGATCACACTGAACGGGACGCCGAACGCCGCCGGCGCCGATACGCCCGGCGCCACCGACGCCGGCAACACGTCGAGGTCTATACTCAGGTAGACATCGCCGGCCCGCGCAAGCAGCGTGTCGAGGTCGGCCAGCCGGTCGGCAAGATGCCGCTCCTGCAGCACGGTGTCTTCGAAGAACACGGTTCCCAGTTCGCGGGCGTGGGCAAACAGGCCTGCAGTATTGCCCAGCCGCGACACACCAAAGCAGGCATATGTCACGGGCAAGCCCCGCTGCCGGCATGCCTCCAGGATTTGATCAAAGGGTGTGCCCGAACTGCCTGGACGGCTGCTTCGCAGATCAAAGTGCGCATCCAGGTTCACAATCAACAGCGGCTTGCTATCGTCGCCGCGCTGATTCGCCGCCCGTTCAGCCAGGAATGCGTCCAGCCCCTGAAACGTGCCCCACGCGGTTTCGTGCCCGCCGCCCAGGATCAGCGGGCGGGCGCCGGCAGCCAACACGCCGGCCACGCGGCGACCCAGCTCAGCCTGCGCGGCCTCCAGCGCATCGCCTTCGCAATGCACATCGCCAGCGTCCCACAACACACTGAGGTCGTGCGCCGGCAGGCCGGCCATCATGGCCCGGATTGCCTGCGGCCCTTTGCGCGCGCCGACACGGCCTTTGTTTCGGCTTACGCCTGCATCGCTGGCAAAACCCAGCAGCACGGGATCGTCAGCGCCAAAACTGGCGCTGCGCGGACGGACGACCTGAAATAGCCTACGCGTGTCGCCCTGCTCCGCAGCGTCGTCGCGGCCCCGCCATACTGTATCCACCGTACTCATACGTCCTGTGTCTCCTGCTTGAGCACAGCCTGCAGAAAGCTGCGCGTACGCGCCTGCGCGGGGTTGGTGAAGATAACGTCGGGCGGGCCGGCCTCGATAATGCCGCCGCCATCCATGACAACCACCGTATCAGCCATCTCGCGGGCGAAGCCCATTTCGTGCGTCACCACCATCATCGTCATCCCTTCTTTGGCGAGCAGCTTCATGACGCTCAGCACCTCGCCGACCAGTTCGGGATCAAGCGCCGATGTGGGCTCATCGAACAGCATGACCTGGGGCGCCATGGCTAACGCCCGCGCAATCGCCACGCGCTGCTTCTGCCCGCCGGAGAGGCTGGCCGGCATGGCCTCGGCCTTGGCCGACAGCCCCACTTTGTCCAGCAGCGCCATGGCCTGCTCGCGCGCCGCGGACGCGCTAAGCCCTTTGAGCGTGCGGGGCCCGACCGTGATGTTATCCAGCACTGAGAGGTGCGGAAACAGGTTAAAAGACTGGAACACCATGCCCACCTGCATACGCAGCGCATTCAGATCGCGCTCGCCCAGCATCCTTCCCTCGTCGAGCAGTCGCTGGCCGCAGATGTCGATAGTGCCGCGCTGGGCGACCTCGAGCCCATTGCAGCAGCGCAGCAAGGTGCTTTTGCCCGAACCGCTTGGGCCGATCACCACCACCACTTTTGACTTGTCGATCTCGAGGTCTACCCCCTTCAGCACCTCATGGTTGCCATAGGCCTTGTGCAGCCCCTTGATCAGAATCATGGCCTGGCCGTTCGTCGCCGTATTACTCATTGCACCATCCCTCCCGCCTTCATGCGCAGCTCTACATTGCGCAGCACGATTGTCACGAACGTCGTCATCAGCCAATAAATGACCGCAATCACCAAATAGATTTCCAGCGAGCGGTAGGAAACACTGATAATCTTCTGCCCTTCGTGCATGAGGTCGTGGATGGTCAGCAGCGACACCAGCGCCGAGTTCTTGATCAGCGAAATGAACTCGTTGCCCAGAGGCGGAATCATGCGCACAAACGCCTGCGGCAAAATAATCTTGAACATGGCTTGCCGCGAGGACATGCCCAGCGAACGCGCAGCCTCCATCTGGCCGCGATCCACCGACTGTATTGCCCCGCGCACAATCTCGGATACATACGAGGCCGAATACATGCCCAGGCCCAGCATCCCGCAGGCAAAGGCCGGCAGCAAAATGCCAAAGCGCGGCAGGCCGAAGAACCAGATGAACAGCTGCACCAGCAGCGGGGTGCCGCGAAAGGCCGACAAATACACGCTGCTCAGGCCATACGCCAGCTTGCGCTCGGGATTGAGACGGCCTATGCCAATCAGCAGCCCCAGCAGACAGGAGAGAACCAGTGCGCTCACCGTTACCTCGACGGTCACGGTGGCACCGCTGAGCAGCGCCCGCCAATCCGCATACGCGGGCGTGAAATCAAAGTTCATTATTTCTTGCCTTCAAACCATTTATCGACGATCTTCTGGTACTCGCCGTTTTCCTTCAGGCGCTTGATCGCCGCATTGAATGCGCTGACGAGCTCGGGCTTGCGCTTGTCGACCGCAATACCGTAGGCCTCCGTCGTGATCTGCTCGTCCAGCACAACGAGGGCTGGATGGGCTTGGGCGTAGAGCTTGGCCGCCGGCTTGCCGGTGACGGCTGCGTCGGCCCGACCCACACCCACCAGGTTGAACATTTCTTCGTTCTTCTCGACCTCGACGCGCTGCACCTTGGGATAATGCTCCTGCAGATAGCCCACCGACTTGGTACCCACCTGCACCGACACACGCTTGCCGTCCAGGTCTTTCAGTGTCTTGATCGGGCCGTCCTTGCGGGTGAGCACAACCAAGCCGCCGGCGTAATACGGGTCGGTGAAGTCCACGACTTGCTTGCGCGCGTCGGTGATGTAAATCGCCGATACCGCCGCATCGGCACGGCCGGAGATGATCGCAGGGATGAGGCCCTTGAAATCGATATCCGTCCAGGCGATCTGCTTGCCCATTTCCTTCATCAAGGCTTCCGTCAGCTCGATATCAAAGCCAGTGCGCTTGCCGTCCCGGGTGAATTCCATAGGTGGAAAGGTGGGGTCGGTCACGATGCGTACCGTGTCCGCTGCAAGGCTGGATGCGGCAAAACCGCTCGCGGAAATCGCGAGAAGCACCGCCATGAGAGTTTTGCGTGACGCCATGACATACTCCTTCGTTAGATAACGATTCAAAGGCTTTGCAGCCGAGAAGAAACACGCGCGGCAATTGCGGTTGTCATATCGACGAACTGCCGCTCGCGATTGTGAACTCTGGTGGTAGGCGCCATGAGCGTGATAACCGCCGCCGCATGGTTGAATTGCTGGAACACGGGGGCGCTGATACCCCATACCCCTTCATCCACTTCGCTGTCTGTGATGCAGTACCCCTGTGCACGTATCTGCCGCAGCACATCCTTGAGCGCCGGTAGCTCCGGCGGCGCGATCAGGCGGTCGCGCTCAAGATTGCGCAGCACCAACGCCTGCTTGTCGGCCTCCATGAAGGCCAGCAGTGTTTTGGCGGACGCGCCCTTGCATAAGGGAAGCCCCCGCCCTTTTACGAACGAACAGCGCAAAGAACTGGGGCTCTCGACCATATCCAGGCAAACCGCCTGATTGTTCACCGCTGTCAACAGCCCCACGGATTCGCCCGAGTTGCGGGACAGCGCCTCAAGCTCACCATGGGCTTGCTGGATCAGGTACGACGACTGATCGAACCCCCATGCCAGCGGCAGGCACATCGGCCCAGGCAGGTACACGCCATTGCTTTCCATGATGAAGCCCCAGCGCTTTAGCAGTGCAAGCTGCCTATAAAGCGTGCTTTTGCTCAACCCCGTCTCGGCCATCAGCTCGGCAGGCGTGACGGACCGTTCGAGCCTGGCAAGCGTTGCCAGCACAAACAGTACGCGGTCAGCGCCCCCCTTGGGCGAACGTTCGTCGGACATGGAAAACAACCATCAAACAGATCACGCGCACACTGTAATATTTTTTCCCACAATCAAGGAATTCAATTCCCAAAATACGGGAAAAACAGGAAAAACCCTAAGCAGTGGCTCCGGCTCAAACCCCACATCTCTGCGCTGATTGAAGCGGCTGAACTCGGACAAGTTTGGGTATTAACCAACTTTGCACAGTTGGGCGGTCATGGTTCAAGGGCGTGGCCGGTGCCAAATCGGCACTTGATCCGCATGTCGCGGCTTCCGTCACGCCGTACGTCATACGGGATCTGCCCGACCTGGACTTGACTGTGACGAGCGTAATCACCGTGACACCCGAGCGCACCTTCTGAGACAAGGCCATGATTTTGCACGGGCTACGCCAGTGGCGTGACCGTCGCGGTGGGCTACGACACGGCGGACAGCGTGTCTCACGTCACTACGATGACGTGCAACAGCTGATGCAGACGCCGTTGGCGGCCGCCTGACAGGAGGATTGCGTGCTGGCGACCGACTGCGCGGGGGCGATCACAGCCGCGGGGGCGACTGCGCTTGCCCGGCCAGACGGCCGGTGCTCAGCCGAAGCGGCCGGTGATGTAGTCTTCGGTTTCTTTGCGAGCGGGCTTGACGAAGATCTGGTCGGTTTCGCCAAATTCCATGAGCTGGCCCAAGTACATATAGGCCGTGTAGTCGGAGCAGCGCGCGGCCTGCTGCATGTTGTGCGTCACGATAACGACGGTGTATTCAGACTTGAGTTCGGCGATCAGCTCTTCGATCTTGGCCGTGGAGATCGGATCCAGTGCCGAACAGGGCTCGTCGAGCAACAGTACCTCGGGTTTGATGGCCACCCCTCGTGCGATGCAAAGGCGCTGCTGCTGGCCACCCGACAGGCCGTTGCCGCTCTGGCCCAGCTTGTCTTTTACTTCGTTCCATAGCGCGGCCTTGGTCAATGCCCATTCGACGCGCTCGTCCATTTCACCCTTGCTGAGCCTTTCGAACAGGCGTACGCCAAAAGCAATGTTGTCGTAGATGCTCATGGGGAATGGCGTAGGCTTCTGGAACACCATGCCGACCTTGGCGCGGATCAGCGAGATATCCATGCGCGAAGTGAGCAGGTTTTCACCGTCGAGGTTGATCTCACCCTCGGCGCGCTGGCCCGGGTATAGCTCGTACATGCGGTTGAACGTGCGCAACAAGGTGGACTTGCCGCAGCCCGACGGGCCAATGAAGGCAGTGACCTTGTTTTCGGCAATTTTCAGGTTGACGTCTTTGATGGCGTGAAAATTGCCGTAGTAAAAGTTGAGGTTGCGCACCTCGATCTTCGTACGTTCAGCGTGTTGGGTCGTTTGCATGGTGAAATCCTGGCCGGCGCAATGCCCCGGCCGAAGCGTGTTTATATTACTTGCGGAACAGGCTGCGGGCAGCGATATTGATGCCCAGCACCAGCAGCGTGATCATGACCGCACCCGCCCAGGCGAGGCGGTTCCAGTCTTCGAACGGGCTCGCCGCATACTGGAAGATTACGACCGGCAGGTTGGCCATGGGAGCGTTCATGTTCCAGGACATAAACTGGTTGTTGAGCGCGGTGAACAGCAGCGGCGCGGTTTCGCCCGAAATACGGGCGATGGCCAACAGCACCCCGGTGATGATGCCGGATCGCGCCGCGCGGTAGCACACGAACATGATCACCCGCCATTTCGGGCAACCCAGCGCCGCAGCGGCTTCGCGCAGGCTGTTGGGCACCAGCTGCAACATGTTGTCGGTAGAGCGCACCACCACCGGGATCACCAGGATGGCCAGCGCGAAGGCGCCCGCCCAGCCGGAATAGTGACCGACCTGTGCCACATAAACAGCGTAGATAAACAGGCCAATAATGATGGATGGCGCGGACAGCAGCACATCGTTCAGGAAGCGGGTAGCGGGTGCAAGCCAGCCGCGCTGGCCGTATTCGGCCAGATAGGTACCCGCCAGCACACCGATGGGCGTGCCGATGGCTGTGGCGACCGCCGCCATCAGTACGCTTCCGATGATGGCGTTGAGCAGGCCGCCGCTTACACCAGGCGCCGGCGTGGATTCGATCACCAGCGACAGCGACAGTGCATCGGCGCCCTTGAACAATAAAGTCAGGATGATCCAGAACAGCCAGAACAGGCCTGTGAGTACCATGACGCCGGACAGGAAAAGCATGAAGCGGTTAAAACGCTGGCGGCGCCTGTACAGCGGATTGCGGGTGTTGACGACGGATTCGGTATTGAACATGAATAAACGCCCGGCTAGTGGGAGGTACCCTCGTTCTTGCCCAGGCGAAGCAGCAAAAGCTTCGAGAACGCAAGCACAACAGTGGTGATCATGAATAGAATCAGGCCCAGTTCGAGCAGGGCTGCTTTTTGTATCCCGCCCGCTTCGTTGAATTCGTTGGCCAACGCCGAGGCGATCGAATTGGACGGCGAGAAAATGGATTCGGGCAGGTTGAACGCGTTGCCGATCACGAAGGTGACCGCCATGGTTTCACCCAGCGCCCGGCCGAGCCCCAGCATGATGCCGCCGATCACACCCGACTTGGTGTACGGCAGCACAACCTTCCAGACCACTTCCCAGGTGGTGCTGCCCAGACCGTAGGCGGATTCTTTGAGCATGGGCGGCACAAGCTCGAAAACGTCGCGCATTACGGCGGCGATGAAGGGAATCACCATGATGGAGAGAATCAGCCCCGCGGTGAACACGCCGATACCGAACGGCGGGCCGGCAAAGATTTGCCCCAGCACAGGGATGCCATCAAACAGATTGATGACATGGGGTTGTATGTATTCTTGGAACAGCGGCACAAAGACGAACAGGCCCCACATGCCATAGATGATGGAGGGGATGGCGGCCAGCATCTCGATGGCGGTGCCCAGCGGGCGGCGCAGCCAGGTGGGCGCAAGCTCGGTCAGGAACATAGCGATGCCGAAGGACACCGGCACCGCGATCGCCAGGGCAATGAGCGATGTGGCCAGCGTGCCCACCACGGGCACCAGGGCGCCGTAAACGTTCTGCACCGGATCCCATTCGTTGGTCCAGAGAAATGAGATGCCGTGCGCGGAGATGGATTCGCGGCTGCCGTAGACCAGCGAAACCATGATAGCCCCCAGCAGGATGAAAACCAGGAACGCAAAGGTACGCGTAAGACCGCTGAACACCGAGTCCATATACGCGTTGCGATTATCTTTCATGTGCGTTTTCTTATTTGGCTGAGGGCCACTACAAAAATACCGATGTAACAAAGGGCGGATGCCCTGGGCGGAGACGCCCGCTACCGCCCAGGGCGCATTTTTACATAACAATGACGGCGCCGTCATCCGGCGCCGTCTGCCACCTTCAGGCGATGATCTGCCTGTTATTTCCAGACTGCAGCGCCATCAGCACCCTTGATCTCCGCTTTCCAGCCAGCAGCGATCTGCTCGGTGACGTTGTCGGGCATCGGCACATAGTCGAGCTCCTGTGCCAGCTTGTCGCCGTTCTTGAACGCCCAGTCGAAGAACTTCAGGACCTCAAGGCCGGTTTCAGGCTTGTCCTGCTTTTTGTGCACCAGGATGAAGCTGGCCGAGGTGACGGGCCATGAGTCGGCACCCGGCTCGTTGGTCAGCACCACGCCCATGCCCGGCGCGCTCTTCCAGTCGGCGTTGGCGGCTGCGGCGGCAAAGGCTTCCTGCGAAGGCTGCACGAACTTGCCGTCCATGTTCTTGAGCTGCGTCCAGGCCAGGTTGTTTTGCTTGGCGTAGGCGTACTCGACATAACCGATGGAATTCTTCAGCTGGCGAACGTAGGCGGCGACGCCTTCATTACCCTTGCCACCCTGGCCGGTGGGCCATTTTACCGCTTTACCTTCGCCGACTTTTTCTTTCCACTCAGCGGACACTTTGGACAAGTAGTTGGTCCACCCAAAGGTGGTGCCCGAGCCGTCCGAACGGTGCACCACGATGATGGAAGCACTGGGCAGCTTCAAATCGGGGTTCAGGGCCTTGATGGCGGCGTCGTCCCACTTCTTGATCTTGGCCAGGAAGATGTCGGCCAGCACTTCGCCAGACAGCTTCAGTTCACCCGGCTTGATGCCCTCGACGTTGATGACGGGCACCGTGCCGCCAACAATGGCCGGGAACTGGAACAGCGCGTTCTTTTCCAGCGCATCGGCCTTCATCGGATCGTCCGACGCGCCGAAATCGACCGTCTTGGCGATGATCTGCTGCTGGCCGCCACCCGAACCGATGGATTGGTAGTTCACGCGATTGCCGGTTTCCTGCTGGTACTGAGCGGCCCACTTGGCGTAAATAGGATACGGGAACGAAGCGCCCGCGCCGGTGATGTCGGCAGCGTGCGCGGCCACCGAGGCCGCGGCGAAGGCAACACCGAGCGAAACTTGAACAACAACGCGTTTGAACATGGAAAAGTCCTCTGATTTTGCAACTGACTGGTACAGGAAAGCCCTGCTCAGCCGAAATATTAAGCATGCAATATGACATGTTCGTGACAGGACGACGCTGTGTCTGCGATACAACCGTTACCGGTTAGCGACAGCCGCATCCGCCAGCAAGCCGCAGGCCTGCCCCGCCCCGGTTTTACGGCCTGTGGCGGCGCTGTACGCACACAGCACCAGACCGGAGGCATCCCAGACATCAACCCAGGCGCCGCACCAGTTCGTCGTGCAGGTTGACGTGTGCCCCACGCCCCACAACGCGCGTATAAGTGCCGTCCGGCAATGCGCGCCAGGCCAGCACATTGTCGCGCAGCGCAATGGTGAACGATTCAGCGATCACCCGGCGCTTGAGTGCCTTGTCCTGCACCGGGAACGCAACTTCGACACGGCGGAAGAAATTACGGTCCATCCAGTCGGCGGAAGAAAGATACACATGCTCCTCGCCGTCGGCGTAGAAGTAGAAAACCCGCGAGTGTTCCAGAAAACGGCCCACGATCGACCGCAGGCGGATGTTGTCCGACAAACCGGGCACCCCCGCCCGCAAGGCACAGGCGCCACGGACGATGAGATCGATTCTCACCCCCGCCTGGCTGGCCTGGTATAGGGCCGAGATGATGTCAGGCTCGAGCAGCGAGTTCATCTTTGCCATGATGCGGCCCTTTCGGCCCGCCTTCACATTGCTCATTTCGGCCTGGATCATGGCCATCATGGTTTCATGCAGCGAGAAAGGCGACTGCAGCAACAGCTTTAGTGGCCGTCGCGCGCCCAGGCCGGTGAGCAGATGGAATACTTTGTCCATGTCTGCGCATAGCTGCTGATCCGCCGTCAGCAGCCCAAAATCGGTATAAAGGCGCGCAGTGCGAGGGTGGTAATTGCCCGTACCCAAGTGCCCATAGCGCCGGATCAAGCCTTTTTCACGCCGCAGCACCAAGGCCATCTTGGCGTGGGTCTTGTGGCCGACGACACCGTAGCTGACATGCGCGCCCACTTCTTCAAGGCGGGCAGCCCAGTTGATGTTGGTCTGCTCATCAAAGCGGGCCATGAGCTCTACCACCACCGTTACCTCTTTGCCCGCCCGCGCGGCGCTGAGCAGGAGCGCCATCAGCTCGGAGTCTTCACCCGTACGGTAAATGGTCTGCTTGATGGCGACTACGGCGGGATCCGCGGCTGCGGCGGTCAGGAAGTTCAGCACGGGCTGGAACGACTGATAAGGGTGATGCAGCAGCCTGTCCTGCTCGCTGAGTGCGGCAAACAACTGCTCTGGATCGTCGCCCACTTCGTCGAACGGCGCGGGCATATGGGGGCGGTGTGGCGGAAAGAGCAGATCCGCCCGATCCACCACATTGCACAACTGCATCAGCCTCGATAGATTCACAGGCCCGCGCACCCGGTAAGTATCATGCGGCTTGAGCTGGAACTCTTGCTGCAGGAAAGCTTCCAGGTCGGCCGGCATGGTGTGGTCGATCTCCAGCCGCACCGCAGCGCCGAAGTTGCGCTGTGATAGCTCGCCCTGCAGCGCCTGGCGCAGATTGGTAATTTCTTCCTCATCCACGAACAGATCGCTGTTTCGGGTGACGCGCCACTGGTAGACGCCCTTGACATCCAGGCCGGGAAAAATATCGCCCACAAAAGCGTTGATCAGCGCAGACAGCAGAACATAGCCATGAGGAATGCCCGAAATCTCGTTGGGCACCCGTGTGATACGCGGCAGAGCCCGCGGTGCCTGCACGATGGCGATCGAGGCGCGCCGCCCAAAGGCGTCTTGCCCGGCCAGCGACACAATGAAATTGAGGCTTTTGTTGAACACCCGCGGAAACGGATGCGCCGGATCGAGCCCGATCGGTGTCAACATGGGCATGACCGAACGGTTGAATTCTTCATGCGCCCACTCGTACAGCTCTTCCGTCCAGGCAGCCGGCTCCATCAGGTCAATGCCCTGCGCCCGCAGGCTGGGCAATACATCCCGCACGAGCAGCGCGTTCTGGCGCTCAACGAGTTCATGCGTGGCCTGCTGCACGCATTCGAAGGCTTCGGCTGGCGTCATGCCATCCTGCCCAACTGTATTCGGCGTCTGGCGCTGCTGTTCCTTCAAGCTCGAAATCCGGATCTCGAAGAATTCGTCGAGGTTGGCGCTAACAATGCATAGGTAGCGCAGCCGCTCGAGCAAAGGCGTATCCGGACGCTCCGCCATCGCCAATACGCGTTCGTTGAATTTGAGCAGGGAAAGTTCGCGATTCAGCAGCAATGGAGTGGGCGCATCGGCAGGCATAGGAGATTCCGAATAAAACAGGCGATACTTTTACTGCAATAAAATGACGGTTCAATGACAGCACACACCATAGCAATGACCATGGCGCGGACGGCTGAAAAATAAATACCCAACGACCTCACAGATACTATATAAGTATTGGCCGCAGTACAAAATCACGGTGTCGCCCGGCGGCAACTATAATCTCCGGGTAACCACACACAGGCACATACCGGATGGATCAATTACTTGCCGCCGTTGACCTGGGCTCGAACAGCTTTCGGCTCTCCATTGGCCGCGTCATCCAGCAGAACGGCGTCGCACAGATCTACGCAACCGACCGCCTGAAGGAGTCGGTCAGATTGGCAGCCGGCCTGGGCGAGCGCAATATCATCGACACCGCGGCCATCGAACGCGCAGTAACCGTCCTGAAGCGTTTCGGCGAGCTCCTCGCGGGCTTTCATCCCAACCGTGTGCGGGCAGTCGCCACCAATACCTTCCGCGTGGCCCGCAACGCCGCAGAGGTCGTGCGTCATTGCGAACAGGCGCTGGGCTTCCCCATCGAAATCATCGCCGGCCAGGAAGAGGCCCGCCTGATCTACTCCGGCATCAGCCACGAGCTGCCGCCATCCGACAACCAGCGCCTCATGATAGACATCGGCGGCGGCTCCACCGAGTTCATCATCGGCAGCGGCTTCACGCCCACCCACCTGGCGTCGCTCAGCATGGGTTGTGTCAGCTTCACGCAGCGCTTTTTCCCTGACGGCCGCATCACAGCGGCACGCATGAACGAGGCGCTGCTCGCTGCGCGGCGCGAGGTCGAGCGTATTTCCCGCCAGTACCGCCAAGCGGGCTGGGAAGAAGCATACGGTTCGTCGGGCACGGCCAAGGGCCTGATCGCAGTGCTTGAAGAGGGTGGGATGTCACGACGGGGCATTACCCAGGACGGCCTGGAATTGCTCAAAGAAAAGCTCATCCGCGACGGTCGCGTCATCATGGAAGAACTGCCCGGCCTCAAGCACGACCGCTCGCTGGTGCTCGCCGGCGGGTTGGTCATCATGCTGGCAGCCTTCCGCGAACTAAAAATAAAAGGCATGGCGGCGGGCGAAGGCGCCCTGCGCATGGGTGTGCTGTACGATCTCGTCGGCCGAGACTCCCAGCAAGACAAGCGCGACGAAACCGTTCGCCAGTTCATGAAGCGCTATCACGTCGACACACGCCAGGCGCAACGGGTAAAAACGCTGGCGCTTACGCTGCTGCGCCAGCTCGACCTGCCCGATACGCCCGAAAACCAAGAACTCGCCCGCTTCGTCGGCTGGGCGGCTGAGCTGCACGAAATCGGCATCAGCATTACGTTTGCCGACTACCACAGGCATTCTGCTTATATTCTCGAACACGCCGACATGCCCGGTTTTTCGAACGACGACCAAATGGTGCTGTCACGCCTGGCGCTGGGGCATCAGGGCAAGCTTTCCAAAATGCGGCAATTCGAACCCACGCGCGCCCGATGGCTGGCGCTGTTCAGCCTGCGCATCGCGGTATTGCTGCTGCGGCGCCGCGATCGTCACGACGACATCCCCGTCAGCCTATCGGCAAAGGGCAAGCAATTACGCATCATGACAGAAAAGCATTGGCTGGCCCGTCATCCGCTGTCGGCGTATGCGCTACAGAACGAGGTCAAGGAATGGACCAAGCAAGGCTTCAAGTGCGAACTCGTTGCAGCCTGATGCCGACACGGGCGCAGCAGGCGAAGAAGGCGGCGCGCGCCACAGCCTGACGATAACGGTTATGGTGATGGCGTGGGCCTTGCCAACGCCAGTGCCGCGCACTGCTTTCAGGACATGCCGAAGTGGCGGCGGTAGCGGTCGTCCATAGTGCCGATATCCAACAGCACCGGGAAATCCGCCGTGTTGAAGTCTGGATCCCAGGCGGGCTCGCCGCAGATCTGGGCACCTACATTGAGATACCCCTTGATGAGCGGCGGCACCCGCGCAGGCAGCGTATGAGCCAGGCGCTCAACGGGATAGCGATGCAGCGGCACCACGCGCGGCAGATCTTTATTGGCGGCCAGGGCCTTGCTGGCGCGGCGCCACACTTCGGCCGCCGTCACGCCGTCGTCGCGCAGGCTGACGCTGGCACAACCGAGCAGATGACGAAAACCGTGCTGGCGCATCACACTGGCAATGCCCGACCACAACAACATAATGACCGTACCGTTGCGGTAGTCGGGGTGGATACATGAGCGGCCGAGCTCGACCAGATTGTGGCGCAGGTTGCCCAGGCCGGAGAGATCGAATTCGGACTCGGAGTAGTAGCCACCCGCCTTGACTGCGTTAGTGGGCGTAAGCAGCCGGTAGGTGCCAACCACCCGGCCCGTGGTTTCTTCGCGCACCATGAAGTGGTCGCACCATGGATCGAAGCGGTCGGCATCGACACCATTGGCGGCCTCTGGAAACACGGCGTTCATTTCCTCGGTAAACACCTGGAACCGCAGCCGTTGTATGGCTTCGAGCTCTTCGGGATTGCGAGCGAGCCCCACCGTCAATGCCGATTGCGCCGTGCTGTCCCACGCAGGGTTGCGCGAGGCATCGGGAGTAAAACGATCAAGTTCTAACATGCGGGTAGCTCCAGAAAGAGGCCCTCAGTGTGCACGCATGATGTTGCAGGTATTTGTCTGCTACGTTACCCGTTTGTTAAATCCACCGCAAGCAATTGCCGAACGCCATTATCGGCCAGTGCGGCGTCTTCGGCTTCGACCATCAGGCGCAATTTCGGCTCGGTGCCCGATGCGCGGATCAGCACCCTGCCCCGCTCTCCGAGTTGGGCCTCCACCTTGGCACGCGCATCGCGCAGACCGGCGTGGTGCTGCCAATCGATGCCTGGGGTGAGCGGCACGTTGACCATTTTTTGCGGATACATCTTGAGGTCATTCAAGAGTTCGGCGAGGCCCTTGCCACTGCGGCGCATGGCGGTAAGCACCTGCAGCGCGGCAATGATGCCGTCGCCCGTCGTATGGCAATCGAGGCACAGAAGATGGCCCGAACTTTCGCCGCCGTACAGCCAACCGCGCTGCTGCATGCTTTCGAGCACATAGCGGTCGCCCACCTTGGCGCGGTCGAAGCCGATGCCCAGATCCTTCATCTGTTTTTCGAAGCCGAAGTTGGTCATCAGTGTGCCGACCACCCCTTCGACCGGGCGCTGCGTCATGCGATCGCGCACAATCACGTAGAGCAGTTCGTCGCCATTGAAGAGACGCCCCTCGCTGTCGACCATTTGCAGGCGATCGGCATCGCCGTCCAGCGCAATACCCAGGTCTGCGCCGCGCGCCCGGACTTCATCGGCCAAATGATCGGGGTGCATGGCGCCTACCCCGTCGTTGATGTTGAAACCATCCGGCTTGCAGCCTATGGCGTGCACTTCGGCGCCCAACTCGCGGAACACGTGAGGCGCGATGTTGTAGGCAGCCCCATGCGCAGCGTCGACCACGATGGACAGCCCTGACAGATCGAGCTCGTTGGGAAAGGTGCTTTTGCAGAACTCAATATAGCGGCCCTGCGCGTCTTCCAGGCGACGCGCGCGGCCCAGTGCATCCGAACTCACGCAGTTGAGCGGCTCGTCGATGGCCTGTTCAATCTCGGCCTCAATCTCGTCGGGCAGTTTCATGCCCCGCGCCGAAAAGAACTTGATACCGTTGTCCTGAAAAGGGTTGTGCGAAGCGCTGATAACAATACCCGCTGTGAGGCGCAGGGCACGCGTAAGATAGGCGACCGCGGGCGTGGGGACCACACCCGCCAGCAGCACATCAACGCCAGCCGCGGAAAGGCCAGCTTCGAGGGCGGACTCAAGCATGTAGCCCGACAGGCGAGTGTCTTTGCCGATAACCAAGGTGGGCCGGCCGCGCTCACTCGGGTGCTTGCGAGCCAGCACGCGGCCTGCGGCATAGCCCAGCCGCAGGGCAAATTCCGCATTGATTGTCGGGCCGCCCACTTCGCCGCGTACGCCATCGGTGCCAAAATACTTGCGCTCTGTCATGAAATCGCTCCAGTAAGCCGCGGCCGCGGGGCCGGGCAGGAAATATCAGGAAGAAAGGCCGGCTTGGACAGCGTGCCACACCTTGAGGGCATCGGCTGTAGCCGCCACATCGTGCACCCGCACGATGCGCGCCCCGCGCGCCACGCCGGCCAGCGCGGCGGCAATGCTGCCCGCCACGCGGCCGGCAGGCTCACGGCCAACGACATGGCCGATCATCGATTTTCGGGATACGCCGATCAGCCAGGGCAGCCCCTGGGCATCAATGGCGTCGAGTTCGCGCATCAAGGTGTAGTTCTGTTCCGCTGTCTTGCCAAAGCCAAAACCCGGATCGAGCACAATGCGCTCGCGCCCAATCCCGGCCAGCAACAGTGTAGCCACACGCTCGTGCAAAAATTGTTGTACTTCGCGTACAACGTTTTCGTAATGTGGCGCGTTCTGCATCGACTTGGGCTCGCCCTGCATGTGCATGACGCACAGGCCGCAACGCGAGCCCGCCACGGCCTCGATAGCGCCAGGCTGCCGGAAGCCATAGACATCGTTGATCATGTCGGCACCCGCATCAAGCACGGCGCGCATGACTTCAGGCTTGAACGTATCGACCGACAGCGGCTTGCCGCTGTCACGCAGTGCCTTGATGACCGGCAGAACACGCGCGAGCTCATCGGCCACACTGACCGGCGCTGCGCCGGGGCGCGTGGATTCGCCGCCGATATCGAGCATGTCGGCCCCCTGCGCGATCAAGTCGAACGCATGCCGGACGGCGGAGTCGGGATCGGGATGGGCATTGCCATCGGAGAAGGAGTCAGGGGTGACATTGACGATCCCCATGACCAAAGGGCGCTCGAGCCCAAGCTCGAAGCGCCCACAAAGCACGGTGTTACTCATTCGTGAAGGTGTTTACTGTTTTTGAAACGCCAACCCAGGTGTCAGACCGGCGTTGCCGCCGTGTCGCCACCTGCCGAGGATACGCCGGCGGGCGGCGTGCGATCGGATGTATCGTTGCCCGAAGAAGGCGGCTGCGGCGCACGCGGCGGACGACCTTCCATGATGTCCTGGATCTGGTCGGCATCAATGGTTTCCCATTCGAGCAGCGCCTTGGCCATGGCTTCCATCTTGTCGCGGTTCTGCTCAATGATGTTGCGCGCCACGTTGTACTGCTCGTCGATGATGCTGCGGATCTCGTGGTCCACCTTCTGCATGGTGGCTTCGGACACGTGCGTGGTCTTGGTGACGCTGCGGCCCAGGAACACCTCGCCCTCGTTTTCGGCGTACACAACAGGACCGAGCGAATCAGTCATACCGTAACGTGTAACGATGTCGCGGGCGATAGCCGTCGCGCGCTCGAAGTCGTTAGACGCACCCGTGGTCATCTGGTGCATGAACACCTCTTCGGCGATACGGCCGCCGAACAACACTGCAATGGTGTTGAGCAGGCGTTCTTTATCCATGCTGTAGCGATCACCCTCGGGCAACTGCATGGTGACGCCCAACGCGCGGCCGCGCGGGATGATGGTGACCTTGTGCACAGGATCAGTCTTGGGCAGCATGCGTGCGACAAGCGCGTGGCCAGCCTCGTGGTAGGCCGTGTTGCGGCGCTCTTCCTCGGGCATGACGATGGAGCGGCGCTCGGCGCCCATAATGATCTTGTCCTTGGCCTTTTCGAAGTCGCTCATGTCGACCGTACGGCCGTTGCGGCGCGCGGCGAACAAGGCAGCCTCGTTGACCAGGTTGGCGAGATCGGCGCCAGAAAAGCCCGGCGTACCACGCGCCAGCACCATGGCATCAACGTTAGTGGCCAGTGGCACCTTGCGCATGTGCACCTTGAGAATCTGCTCGCGGCCACGGATATCGGGCAGCGATACCACAACCTGGCGGTCGAAGCGCCCCGGGCGCAGCAGCGCGGGGTCGAGCACATCGGGGCGGTTGGTGGCGGCGATCACCAATACACCCTGGCCGGTTTCGAAGCCGTCCATCTCGACCAGCAACTGGTTCAAGGTTTGCTCGCGTTCGTCGTTGCCGCCGCCCAGGCCAGCACCGCGTTGGCGGCCAACCGCATCGATTTCATCAATGAAGATAATGCAAGGTGCTTGCTTCTTGGCGTTCTCGAACATGTCGCGCACGCGGGCAGCACCCACACCCACGAACATTTCAACGAAGTCGGAACCAGAGATGCTGAAGAAAGGCACCTTGGCTTCGCCCGCGATGGCCTTGGCCAGCAAGGTCTTACCGGTACCGGGCGAGCCCACCATCAGCACGCCGCGCGGAATACGGCCACCCAGGCGCTGGAACTTCGTGGGGTCGCGCAGGAAATCGACCAACTCCTGGACGTCCTCTTTGGCTTCGTCGCAGCCGGCGACGTCGGCGAAGGTAACGTTGTTGGTGTTTTCATCGAGCATGCGCGCGCGCGACTTGCCGAAGCTGAAGGCACCGCCCTTGCCGCCGCCCTGCATCTGGCGCATGAAGAAGATCCACACCCCGATCAACAGCAGCATCGGGAACCAGGAAACAAACAGGCTGGTGAGGAAGGAAGGCTCTTCGCGCGCCTTGCCCGACACCTGCACGCCGGATTTGACGAGCTCAGGCACCATCCAGAGGTCGCCAGGCGACGTCAGGCTGTACGGCCGGCCACTATCGGGCGTGACATACAGGGTGTCGCCCTGAATATCAACTTTACTGATCCGCCCCGCCTGCGCGTCAGTCATGAACTGGGTGTAGGTAACGGTATCAGTGGTGGTGGCGCGCCCGTCGAACTGTTTGAAAACAGTGAACAGCACCAGCGCGATCACCATCCAGATCGCCACCTTGGAAAAAGAGTTGTTCAAAGCCAATCTCCTACTTGTAATTCCAGCTTGCCACAGCCCCGCGCATTACGGCAGCCAAACAAGTATGTCAATAAATTCATTCTACCTGATAGAAGGAATCGTGGTTGGTAACAACCCGGCCCTGAGACCAGGAATTTGGGCATTTATTTCTTCAGGTTACGCGCGACGAGGAAAGTTTCGGAAGACTTGCCCCGCGATGCTTTTGGTTTGCGTTCAACCACCTTTTGAAACTGGCGTTTGAAGGATTCGACAATCTGCGAAAACCCGCTGCCGTGAAACGCTTTGACAATCAAGGCGCCTTCGGGCTTTAGGTGCTGGCTGGCAAAATCGAGCGCCAGATCACAGACATGCTGGATCCGGGCCGAATCGGCCGACCCCACACCTGATAAATTGGGGGCCATGTCGGAAATTACAAGATCCACTTTTTCGTCGCCGACAATATCCTGGAGCCGCTGCAATACTTCATCTTCACGGAAATCCCCCTGAATAAACTCAACGCCGGAGATTGGTTCCATGGGCAGGACATCCAGGGCGATAATACGGCCTCGCACCACCCCGCCGGGCCCTACCAGGCGTTCGCGCGCCACCTGCGACCAACTGCCGGGCGCCGAGCCCAGGTCGACCACAATATCGCCCGGTTTCATTAGTTTCTCTGAGTCGACGATTTCCAGCAGCTTGAATGCCGCCCGCGCCCGGTAACCCTTTTGTTGCGCCATTTTGACGTAAGGGTCATTAATATGCTGTTGTATCCAGTCTTTAGAGAATTTTTTCTTGGCCATTCCCGTACAATTCCACCATGCCTAAACTCGACATTTCCCCCCAGCAGCGCAGTAATTTGCGCGCCGCGGCACATCCTTTAAAACCGGTGGTCCTTATCGGGGATCGCGGCCTTACCGATGCTGTCCTGAAAGAAATAGACGTCAATCTTAACGCCCATCAGCTCATCAAAGTGCGCGTCTCGGGCGACGACCGTGACGCGCGGGTCGCCATCTATGATGCGATCTGCGACGCGCTGTCGTGTGCGCCCGTGCACCACCTGGGCAAAATACTGGTGCTTTACCGCCCCGACGAAGAGGTGCAGCGCGCCCGCGCCGCGGCCGAAAACGCCACCCGGGCGGTGCGCAAGGCGTCCGACCCCTACACGCCCAAGAAACAGGCCGCCGAAGGTGGCAAACGCACACGCAAAACCGAAAAAGCGCGCCGCGCCGTCAGCCGTGCCGAGAAACCCGCCACGCCGGCCGCCACTGCAGCCCCGCGCGCGCGCGGCGCCGCTTCGCGCACGGGTACGGCTGGCGCAGCCAAACCAGCGCACGGTGTCCCGCGCCGCAGTGGCAGCGCGCTGTCGCTGCGCGCAGGTGCCCGCCGCAGCGTGCGCGGCAAACGCTAAGCGGCAAAAGCAGCAAACGTCTGCACCGCGTCGGCCGCCTGCTCGCCTGGGCGGCCGTTTCGCGCCGCACCCGTTTTGTGCTGCACCGCAGGGCCCTTGGCATGCGCCGCGGCGAGGCCTTGCTGCCTGGCCGCCACGCCAGCCCGCCCCTCCGCCGCACCAGCACTCAGCACTCAGCACTCAGCACTCAGCACTCAGCACTCAGCACTCAGCACTCAGCACTCAGCACTAACCCTGAGCATTCAGCACGCCAATAATCCAAAAACAGATGCCTTCATAAAAGGCAAGAGACCCCAGGCATTCAACTACCTGAGGTCTCTTTGTATTCATGCCGTAGATACGGCCCCGAATATTTATCCGGATGCGGCGAACCCTGATCTGGATCCCGCGCCAGGCCGACGCCCCCACGGAGCGGCCGCACGCCGCGCGGCGCCTGTTTACTGGTAGCTGATCGCCAGCACTTCGTACTCGCGCACACCAGCAGGCGCCTGCACTTCAACGACATCGCCCTCCATCTTGCCGATCAGCGCGCGCGCCACCGGGCTGGAGACGGAAATGAGATTGGAACGGATATCGGCCTCGACGTCGCCAACAATCTGGTAGGTGACGCGCTCGCCCGACTCCAGATCCTCGATCTGGACGGTGGCGCCGAACACGGCCTTGCCTTCGGAGTCGAGCGCTTTCGGATCAATGATCTGGGCATTGGACAGGGTGCCTTCGAGCTCGCGAATACGGCCCTCGACGAAAGCCTGGCGCTCACGCGCGGCATCGTACTCGGCGTTTTCGGAGAGGTCGCCCTGCGCGCGCGCCTCGGCAATGGAATTGATGATTTCGGGCCGCTCGACCGTCTTGAGACGGTGCAGTTCCGCTTGCAAGCGCTCAGCGCCGCGGGCTGTCAACGGTATCGCAGACATAGTTATCCTGATTCAAAAAAGTAAAAGACGCCCCTGGCATGGAGCGCCTGAGCAATCGAGTGAATGGGCCCGCCGTCAGACGGCTGGGAGAGTGAAGCGAGATCGTTGCTGGATTTTTATGGGTGTAGCAACAGCGTTCAACTCAAAATAAAACCCCGGCCTGGGTCCAAACCGGGGATATGTATGCATTGTCGGCAAGTTTTGAGAAAAAAGCAAGCCCTGGCCGATTCGCGCGGGCGCGATCAGGCGGGTGCGCCGCGCCGGTTCAGCAGGGCATACAAGATAATGGCGCCGAAGGTGGCGGTGCCAATGCCGTCCAGCTTGAACAGCCCCAGTTGCACTGAAAAATTGCCCGCGCCCAGCACCAGCGTCACGGCAGCCACAATAAGGTTGCGGTTATCGGCAAAATCAACCTGATTGACGACCCAGATGCGCGCACCCGCGATGGCGATCAGGCCAAATACCACGACCGACATGCCCCCCAGCACCGGGCCTGGGATGGCCTGGATGACCGCGCCGAACTTGGGTGAGAAGCCGAGACCGATGGCGATGACGGCGGCAATCACGAACACCAGTGTGGAATAGATTCGGGTAACCGTCATGACGCCAATGTTTTCGGCATAGGTGGTAACACCTGTGCCGCCTACCGCGCCCGACACCATGGTTGCCACGCCGTCGCCGACAAACGCGCGCCCCAGATAGCTGTCCAGGTTGCGGCCTGTCATGGCGGCCACCGCCTTGATATGACCGAGGTTCTCTGCCACGAGAATAATGGCAACCGGCACGATAACGCTGATGGCATGCGGTTGGAAAACCGGGGCGTGGAATGTTGGCAGGCCCAACCAAGGCGCGGCCGCCACTGCGGAGAAATCGATGGGCTTGCCCATCCCCAGGCCATTGGTAAGCACAGCGTAAATAATACAAGCCAGCAACAGCCCCACCAGGATGAGCAGGCGCTGCATGGCGCCGCGCGCGTAGACGGCGATGCCGCCCACACACAGCACGGTAACCAGCGCCATGATCGCTTCGAATGTGGAGCCGCCCATCGCCCCCTTGGCGGCAATGGGTGCCAGGTTCAGCCCGATCACTGCCACGATGGCGCCGGTGACAACTGGCGGCATGAGCTTGTTGATGCGCACCGCCGCCCCACCCGAGCGCGCGTCCATCCACCACACCAGCAAGCCAATCAAGGTATAGGCCAGGCCGCAAGCAATGATGGCGCCCAGCGCCACCCCGATATTGGCGTTGGGCCCCGCGCCGGCGTAGCCCGTGACTGCGATCACGCCACCAATGAACGCAAAACTCGACCCCAGGTAGCTGGGCACCCGCCCGCCCACGAACACGAAGAAAATCAGCGTGCCGATGCCGGACATGAGGATAGAAATATTGGGATCAAAGCCCATGAGTATGGGCGCCAGGATGGTTGAACCGAACATCGCCACCACGTGTTGCACGCCCATGGCGATATTCTGCGGCCAACCCAGGCGCTCATCGGGTTGAACCACCGTGCCGCTGGCCCCACCCTGCACCAGGCGCCAACGGGGAAAATAGGTTGAAGACATTGGGGTACCTTTTCTGAGACGGACGACGCCCTCCGTATGCCAATGGCTGAGGGCCAGCCGCGCATGCGCCATCCGCGGGTGTTTTTCTTCGAGGCGGAAGTTTACGTCGCCACTGGCGCGCACAGCAAGAAATTCGTGCCCGGCTGCGTCCGCATCGCGTTGCGCGCGCTGTACCGCACCGACGGGGTTAACCCCAATACCGGCAGGCCTCGCCTCGGGGTGTTATGGCGCGCATCAAAAATAATGATTGGACGCCCCTTGAGGCATTGCCTATGTTGCAGTTTCATTACACCAATAAAACACGGAGGCATGGGCATGATTATCCGAATCAAACCTGTACTGGCGGCCTTGGCACTGGCCGGCTGCACACCCGCTCTGGCGGGGACGGTCACAGTGATTACCTCGTTCCCCAAAGAGTTGACCCAGGCTTATAAAGCGGCCTTTGAAAAGGCCAACCCTGACATCAAGCTGGAAATCCTCAACAAAAATACGGTGTCGGGCATCGCCTATGTCAAGGAAACCGATGCTGGAAAACGCCCCGAAGTATTCTGGGCAAGTGCACCCGACGCCTTCGAAGTGCTCGCACAGAACAAGCTGCTGGCCAATGCCACCAGCATCGCCAACCCAGATGTGCCAGCGAAGATCGGCAGCTTTCCCATCAATGACCCCGATGGCCTGTTCATGGGCCAGGCGCTGGCCGGCTACGGCATTATGTACAACACGCGGCTGATCAAGGCCAAGAAGCTTGCGCCACCCAAGACCTGGTCGGATCTGCTGCAGCCCGAGTGGTACAACAACGTCGGCATCACTTCGCCGTCGCGTTCGGGCACCATGCACCTGACGGTAGAAACTATTCTCCAGGGAGAAGGCTGGGAGCAAGGCTGGAACACGTTGTTGCGCATGGCTGGCAATAGCGCCGCCATTACGGATCGCTCATTCGGCGTACCCGACGGCATTAACAACGGCCAGTTCGGCGCGGGCCCCGTGATCGATTTCTTTGGCCTGTCGAGCAAGTACTCCAAGTTCCCGGTGGACTTCGTCTATCCCGACGAAACCGCGATTGTGCCGGCCAATATCGCGCTCATCGACGGCGCACGCAACCCCGACGAGGGCAAGAAGTTCATCGCTTACACCCTGAGCAAGGAAGGCCAGGCGCTGCTGCTCAAGCCCGAAATCTCCCGGTTGCCTGTGCTGCCTTACGACAAGCTGGGCAATATCCCCGAGGGCTATCCCGATCCGCAGGAAATCGCCGGCCGCAGCAAGGTGAAGTTCGACGTCAATGTGTCGCAGAATCGCTACTACATCGTGCAGTCGCTGTTCGATCAGACAATCACCTTCCGGCACCAGGATCTACAGCGTGCCAGCAAAGCCATCCTGGACGCCGAGGCCAAGCTGGGCAGCAAGGCGCAAGGCAAGGCCAAGGAATTGCTGGACGAAGCCAAAAAACTGGCGTGGGCCCCGCTGCTGGATCAAGCCGGCGTGCAGTCCAAAGACTTGCTGGCGCTCTTTCACGCCGACAAGAAAGACGCCGCGGTCACGCAGCGCCTCTCCAAGCTGCAGGGTGAATGGAACAGCCAGGCCAAGGCGAATTACGAAAAAGCTGCGCAGCTGGCCCAGCAAGCGGCCTCCCTGTAACGTGCAGGCCTGCAGCGCCTGCCTCCGCGCGGCGGCAGGCCCCGCAAGCAGCCGTCACCGGGCCGCCGCCGGCCCGGTACTTCCGCCTCGCCATCGAACCTGCGCCACCGGCGCAGGCCAGGAAACTTTCACTGTCGGCTCATGATGCAATCTCTCACCTTGCGACGCCCGAACACCTGGCGCCACACGCTGCGACAGCCATCCGGCTTCGTGCTTGCCGCACTGCTCGTGCTGGCGTTCCTGGCGCTGTTTCTCGTGATACCCGTCGGCAACGTCTTCTATACCGCATTTGTGAACGCCGACGGCAGCTTCACCCTCGGTCATTTCATTGCGTTCTTTCACCAGACACTGTTGAAGGAATCGTTCTTCAACAGCTTGTATGTCGCGCTGGCGGCCACGTTTTTCGCCTCGCTGATTGCCATCCCGTTGGCATACCTTACGATCCGCTTCCAGTTCCGCGGCGCGCTGATCATCCAGACCCTGGGCGTACTGCCACTGATCATGCCGCCGTTCGTGGGCGCGGTTGCCATGCAACTGATTTTCGGCCGTTCGGGCAGCATCAACCTGCTGCTGGATGAATGGTTCGGCATCACACTGCCCCTGATGGATGGGCTGAACGGCATCATTTTTGTCGAGACGCTGCATTACTTTCCGTTTATTCTCATGAACCTCACCGTGGCCCTGCGCAACATTGATGGCGCCATGGAGGAAGCAGCGCTGAATCTCGGTTCGCGCGGCTGGCGCTTGTTCCGCCGCGTCATCTTCCCGCTGGCCCTGCCGGGCTATGTAGCAGGCGCGTCACTGGTATTTGTGAAGGTGTTCGACGATCTGGGCACCCCGCTGGTGCTGGGCACCACCAATATGCTCGCGCCGCAGGCCTATCTGCGCATCACGCAGGTCGGCCTGGATGATCCACTGGGCTACGTCATCAGCGTGATCATGATTGGCTTTTCCATCCTGGCGCTGTGGTTGTCCGCCCGCGCGCTCAAGGGCAGGGACTACTCCACCCTGCAGAAAGGCGGCAATGCACTGCAAAAGCGCGTACTGTCGCGCGGCCAGGCCCTGCTCGCCTATGGCTGGATCGTCTTTGTGCTGCTGCTGGTGTTGTCGCCGCACCTCGGTGTGCTGCTGCTGTCGCTGGCCACGGTATGGAGCTATGCGCCGCTTCCCGACGGCTACACGCTTGCGCATTATGCGTCTGTATTCCAGGAGTCGCAGAGCATGATCGGCAACACGCTGCTCTATTGCGGCCTGGCCGCGGGCATCGATGTGGTATTGGGCACGGCCATCGCCTACCTGATGCTGCGTACCCGCCTGCCCGCCCGCCACTGGCTGGACTGGATTGCCTCAGCCGCGCTGGCCGTGCCCGGGATTGTGCTCGCGATCGGATTCATGCGCACCTTTCGCAACATCGAGATACCCGGCACCGATGTCGGGCTCACCTCTACGTGGGTATTGATCATGATCGCCTACTCTGTGCGGCGCCTGCCCTACGCACTGCGCTCCTGCGTAGCCGCACTCCAGCAGATCAACGTATCGCTCGAAGAGGCAGCGGCGTCGGTGGGTGCCAATCGCCTGCGCACGGTACGCCGCGTCGTCATCCCGCTCATGGCGGGCGGGATGCTGGCGGGTTTTGTCACCAGTTTCATCACGGCGGCCGTCGAACTGTCGGCCACGATCATGCTGGTCACCCGGGACAGCGATGCACCCATGAGCTATGGGATCTATCTATACATGCAGAGCGCATCGGGCCGCGGGCCGGGCGCCGCGCTAGGCGTGCTGGCGGTGGCCGCGGTCGCGGTCGGCACCTATATTTCGCATATCATTGTCGAGCGCGCTTCAGCGCAGCAGCGCCCCGCGCGGATCAACCAGGAATCATGATGAACAAGGCAAGCGTCGAATGCCGCAATATCCGGCTCGCCTACGGCGGCAACGAAGTCCTGAAGGACATCAATCTCCTGATCGAACCGGGGGAATTCTTTGCCTTGCTTGGGCCCTCGGGGTCGGGCAAGTCCACACTGCTGCGCATGATCGCAGGCTTCAACCAGCCCAGCGCGGGCCAACTGCTGATCGACGGCAAAGACATCGGCCATGTGCCACCGCACAAGCGCAATATCGGCATGGTATTCCAGAGCTATGCCCTGTGGCCGCACATGACGGTCTGGGACAACGTGGCCTTTGGCCTCGTCGAGCGCAAACTGAAACGCGCCGACATCCAGGCGCGCGTAGGCGCCGCGCTGGAATTGGTCAGCTTGTCGCAATACGCCAAAAGGCGCCCCAACGAACTGTCTGGCGGCCAGCAGCAACGGGTGGCACTGGCCCGCACCATCGTCATTGAACCCCAAGTGCTGCTGCTGGACGAGCCGCTGTCCAACCTGGACAAGAAGCTACGCGTGCAGATGCGGCAGGAGCTACTGGCGCTGCAGCGCAGGCTGGGCATCACCACGGTCTTCGTCACCCATGACCAGGAAGAAGCCATGACCACGGCCGACCGTATGGCCGTGCTCGACCTGGGCGTGGTGCAGCAGGTGGGCAGCCCGTCCAATCTGTTCGATTTTCCCTGCAATCGCTTCGTGGCCAATTTCGTCGGTACGATGAACATGCTGGAAGGCCGCATACGCCAGCGCAGCAGCACCCAGCTTATGCTAGACATCGACGGTATCGGCGAAATCACGCTGCCTGTGCATACCGATGTGCCCGACAGCGAGCGCATCGCCGCGAGCTTCCGCCCCCACACGGTGCAGATCGAAAACGCTGGCGGCCGCGGCGATGCCCGCTTCATCTGGCTGCCCGGCATCATTGAGCGCAGCGAGTTTCTGGGCGAGTTCACACGCTATGATGTGCGCGTTGGCGAGCAGCGCCTTACGGCCGACCAGTCACACTACGCCGGGCTCAAGCAGTTCCGCCACGGGGCGCCTGTATCCATTGGCCTGGAGCCGACCCAGGTGCGCCTGCTGGCCGCCTGAGACGGCCAGGCCGCGCATCGAACGTCATTATCCAAGCATGGAGATTTATCAGATCAGGGCCTTTGTGACCGTCGCGCGTGCCGGCAACCTGACCCGCGCGGCGCAGGCGCTGAACCTGACGCAGCCGGCCGTCACCGCGCAAATCAAAGCACTTGAGCAAAGCTTGGGCGTTGCCCTGTTCGAGCGCGGCGCAGGCAAGATGGCGCTGGCCAAAGCTGGTGAGTCGCTGCTGCCCACCGCTGAAACGCTGCTGGCGCATGCCAGCCAACTGCGCGCCAAAGCCCAGCAACTGCAGGGCGAACTGCACGGCATCATCGAACTAGGCGTACCGAGCGAACAGGTCGATTTTCTGCGCCTGGGCGAGCTTGCACAGCGCGTCACCGCAAGCCTGCCACTGATCGAGCTGCAGACCCGGGTGCTGCCCACCACTCAACTGGTAGAATACGTCAGCACCGGGCGGCTGTCGGCTGCGTTGAGCATCGCAGCCTATCCGCCCCGCGACGTGCAGTGGATGCCCCTGCGCAGCGTCACTTACCGCGCGGTGGTTCCCAACGCACTGGCTGAACAATCACTGCAAGGCGGCTGGGCCGAGCTGGCCGCATTGCCTTGGCTCGATGGCCCGCACGGCAGCCATACGCATCTGCTGCTGCGCGAGCTGTTCGAACGGCATGGGCTGGCCCCACGGGTCGTCATGAACAGCGAAGACCAAGCGAATATCGACGCACTGGTACGCGCGGGCGCAGGCTGCGCGCTGCTGCGCGAAGAAACCGCGCTCGCCGGGGCTCGGCGTGACGACTTCACGATCTGGAACCGTGCCCGCATCGACGCCACACTCGGCTTTGTGATGTCCAGCGAAAACGCCGCGCACCCGGTACTGGTAGCGCTGATTTCGATGGTCAAGGATATCTGGAACATCGACAACCTGATGGAAGACATCGTGACATGAGCACGACCACATTCTGGCTTATACGCCATGGCGAAACCCAATGGAATGCCGAGCGCCGACTCCAGGGCTGGCGCGACATCCCACTCAATGAAACAGGCCTGCGCCAGGCACGCCAACTGGGCCAGGTGCTGCGCCCGCCGCACTTCACGCATACCATCGACGTGATCGTCAGCAGCGACCTGAGCCGGGCACACGATACCGCACGCATCGCCAGCGCCCACCTGGCGCTGAGCATCGAAGCCTGTATACCGCTGCGTGAACGCAACTACGGCATCTACGAGGGCAAAAACTGGGCAAGCCTAGAAACCCTGGACGGGCCCGCCGTGAATTTTCACGCGCCGCAATGGCAGATCGAGCAGGGTGAATCGCTCCTGCAGTTCAACGACCGCATCGTGCAGGCCTTCGAAACCCTTGCCCATGCGCACTCTGGGCGCAACGTGCTGGTTTTCGCCCACGGCGGCGTGATCGACATTGTCTGGCGCCACGCCAGCGGCGCCAGCCTGGAAGCCCGCCGCCCCGCGCCCATTTTGAATGCCAGCATCAATCAGTTCAGCATCAACGCCGACAGCACCTGGGCCCTGCTCGACTGGGGCCGCGTGGCCCATTTGAACGAAGCAGCGCTGGACGACGTAATCTGACGGGCGGTACGACAAGACCACCGCTCGCCATGCGCGCTTACCGCCCGACATATCGATACCGCCGTCAATCGCCTTATGGCGTTTGACGCGGCTTGCGTTTGCGCCCGGCCGCGACGGCGTCGTACAGGCGGTTGGGAACGAGGCGCAGCAGCTTGGCGACGACGCCCATCTGCCATGGGATGACCGTGTATGACGCACCGCGTTCAATGGCCCGAGCGGCGCCGACCGCGAAGCGCTCGACAAGCATGAGGAAGGGCATGCGGTAGGGGTTGTTCGCCGTCATGGGGGTGCGGATAAAGCCGGGCGCGATGGTAACGACGTTGACGCCGGTGCCGCGCAACTCTACACGCAGGCTTTCGCAATAGGTGCGCACAGCGGCCTTGGACGCGCTGTATGCCCCGGCCCCAGGCAGGCCGCGCACGCCGGCAACACTGGCGATGCCGACCAGTGTGCCTTGGCCACGCTGCTTCATGGACGCGATAAAAGGTTCGAACGTAGCCACGGTGCCCTGTACGTTGGTGCGCAGGATCGCATCGAAAACATCAAAATCTTCCAGGGCTTCGGTAAGCGTGCCGGCGCTGATGCCGGCGCTGGCAATGACAATATCGACGGGCCCCTGCGAAAGGAAATCAGCCGCCGCAGCATGCAAGGCCGCACGATCACGCACATCGGCCACGTAGATGCGGTGAAAGCCCGGCATTGCTGGCGCGCCCCCAGCGCTTCGCGCGGACTTCGCCGCGGTGCCCGGAACAGGTGAAGATATCGGTGGGGGCGCGGGCACAGGTGTGCGGGCATGATCTGACGATAATGGCGGCTCAACGGCACGCATCCGTGCCAGCACACCCTGCAGCGCCTCGGCCCTGCGCCCCACCAGTGCCACTTGGGCGCCCTGCCTGGCATAGAAAAGGGCGAGCGCGGCGCCTATGCCGCTGCTCGCCCCGGTGATGAAAACACGCCGCATGCGTGCGCCGTGCCTATGCGGGCAAGGAGTGATGCAGATCCTGCAGAGAATAGACCCGCAGGCCGTTGCCCTTGCGGATGTATTGCAGGCCTTCGACCGCCGCCAACGCGGCGGCGATGGTGGTGAAGAATGCAACCCGCTCGGACAATGCATTGGTGCGGATGGCGCGTGAATCGGCAATGGCGTTGCGGCGCTCTTCGACAGTGTTGATCACCATCGAAATTTCACCGTTTTTGAGCATATCGACGATGTTCGGGCGACCTTCAGTGACCTTGTTGACCACCTGAACCTTCAGGCCTGCCGCCTCGATCGCGGCGGCTGTGCCGCGCGTGGCAACGATACTGAAGCCCAACTCGCTCAGGCCGCGGGCCACCTCGACAGCACGCGGCTTGTCTTGCGCACGCACGCTGATGAAGGCAGTGCCGTTTTCTGGCAGTGCCGCGCCTGCACCCATCTGCGATTTGACGAAGGCTTCACCGAAGCTTTCGCCCACGCCCATGACTTCGCCCGTGGATTTCATTTCAGGGCCGAGAATGGTGTCGACGCCCGGGAACTTGACGAAAGGGAAGACGGCTTCTTTGACGCTGTAATACGCGGGCACCACTTCTTTAAGGACGCCCTGCTCGGCCAGCCTTCTGCCCGCCATGGCGCGCGCGGCAATCTTGGCCAACTGCAGGCCGGTGGCCTTGGAAACGAAAGGCACCGTGCGCGATGCGCGCGGATTGACCTCGAGCACATAGACGTCGCCGTCCTGGACCGCGAACTGTACGTTCATCAGGCCTTTGACATTGAGCGCCCGAGCCATCAAGGCGGTTTGCCGCTTGATCTCGGCAACGATGTCGGCAGGCAGTGAGTACGGCGGCAGGCTGCAGGCCGAATCGCCCGAGTGCACGCCCGCCTGTTCGATGTGCTCCATGACGCCGCCAATGAAGACGGTTTCGCCATCGCTGATGCAATCGACGTCGACTTCGGTGGCATTGTTCAGGAAGTGATCCAGCAGCACGGGGGAATCATTGCTGACCTTGACGGCTTCGCGCATGTAGCGTTCGAGGTCGGCCGGCTCGTGCACGATTTCCATGGCGCGCCCGCCCAGCACGTAGCTGGGGCGCACCACCAACGGGTAGCCAATTTCGGCCGCCAGCGAGAGGGCTTCGCCTTCGGTGCGCGCGGTGCGGTTGGGCGGCTGGCGAAGGCCCAGCTTGTTAAGCAGCTTCTGGAAACGCTCGCGGTCTTCGGCAACGTCGATGGAATCGGGGCTGGTGCCGATGATGGGCACACCGTTGGCCTCGAGCGCGCGCGCCAGCTTGAGCGGCGTCTGGCCACCGTACTGCACGATCATGCCAAGCGGGTTTTCCTTGTGCACGATCTCGAGTACGTCTTCGAGCGTGAGTGGCTCGAAGTACAGGCGGTCGGACGTGTCGTAGTCGGTGGACACGGTTTCGGGGTTGCAGTTGACCATGATGGTTTCATAGCCATCTTCGCGCATCGCCAGCGCAGCGTGCACGCAGCAGTAATCGAACTCGATGCCCTGGCCGATACGGTTGGGCCCGCCGCCCAGCACCACGATCTTCTTGCGATCCGTGGGCGCTGCCTCGCACTCGTCCTCGTAGGTGGAGTACATATAGGCGGTGCGGGTGGGGAACTCGGCGGCGCAGGTGTCGACACGCTTATAGACGGGCCGCACGCCGTATTGGTGGCGCAGCTTGCGCACCTCGGCTTCGGTCGTGTCGAGCAGGAAGGCCAGGCGGCGATCGGAGAAACCACGACGCTTGAGCTGGCGCAGGGTGTCGGCGTCGAGCTCGCCCAGTGTACGCTGCTCGAGCGCAAGCTCGATGTCGACGATTTCTTTGATTTGCGCGAGAAACCATGGGTCGATGCTGGTGAGCGCGTGCACTTCGTCGAGGCTGAAGCCTTGGGCGAACGCGTCGCCCACGTACCAGATGCGCTCGGGGCCGGGCTCGCCCAGCTCGATCTGCAGCTTTTCGCGGTCGGTCGTTTTTTGGTTGAGGCCGTCAACACCCACTTCGAGGCCGCGCAGGGCTTTCTGGAAGGATTCCTGGAAAGTGCGACCGATGGCCATGACCTCGCCCACGGATTTCATCTGCGTGGTAAGGCGTGAGTCGGCCTGGGGGAATTTTTCGAAGGCGAAACGGGGCACCTTGGTGACCACGTAGTCGATGGTGGGCTCGAACGAGGCGGGCGTGGCGCCGCCGGTGATTTCGTTGCGCAGTTCGTCGAGCGTGTAGCCCACGGCCAGGCGCGCGGCAACCTTGGCGATGGGGAAGCCCGTAGCCTTGGAGGCAAGCGCGGAAGAACGCGACACGCGCGGATTCATTTCGATGACGATCATGCGGCCGTTCTTGGGATTGACGGCGAACTGCACGTTCGAGCCGCCGGTATCCACGCCGATTTCACGCAGCACCGCAATCGAGGCGTTGCGCATGATCTGGTATTCCTTGTCTGTGAGCGTTTGCGCCGGCGCGACAGTGATGGAATCGCCGGTGTGCACGCCCATGGGATCGAGGTTTTCGATCGAGCAGACAATGATGCAGTTATCGGCGCTGTCGCGCACGACTTCCATCTCGAATTCTTTCCAGCCCAGCAGCGACTCTTCGATCAGCAGTTCGTTGGTGGGCGAGGCTTCAAGGCCCCGGCGGCAGATGGTTTCGAACTCTTCGCTGTTGTAGGCTATGCCGCCGCCAGTACCGCCCAGCGTAAAGCTGGGGCGGATAACCACCGGAAAGCCCGACGAGCCGATTTCTTCGGCGATGCGGCGCTGAACAGCCCAGGCTTCGTCCATATTGTGGGCGACGCCAGACTTGGCCGACTCGAGGCCGATGTCGGTCATGGCCTGCTTGAATTTCTGGCGGTCTTCGGCCTTTTCGATGGCGTGCGCATTGGCGCCGATGAGCTCAACGCCGTGGCGCTCGAGCACGCCGTGGCGGGCAAGATCGAGCGCGCAATTGAGCGCCGTCTGGCCGCCCATGGTGGGCAGCAGCGCGTCGGGCTTTTCGCGCTCGATGATTTTTTCGACTGCTTCCCAGGTGATGGGCTCGATGTAGGTGACATCGGCCGTATCCGGGTCGGTCATGATGGTGGCCGGATTGCTGTTGACCAGGATGGTGCGGAAACCATCAGCCTTGAGCGCCTTGCAGGCCTGCGCCCCGGAATAGTCGAACTCGCACGCCTGCCCGATGATGATGGGGCCGGCGCCGATGATGAGAATGCTTTTTATGTCTGAACGCTTGGGCATATTGCTGAATTATTTTTGACCGGCCATGAGGCTGATGAATTTATCGAAGAGCACAACGATGTCGTGCGGGCCGGGGCTGGCTTCAGGGTGCCCCTGGAAACAGAAGGCGGGCGCGTCGGTAAGCTCGAAGCCCTGCAGCGTGCCGTCGAAGAGCGAGACGTGCGTGACGCGCACATTGGCCGGCAGGGTTTGCGGGTCGACATTGAAGCCGTGGTTCTGGCTGGTGATGAAGACGCGCCCGGTGTCCAGATCTTGCACCGGGTGGTTGGCGCCGTGATGACCGGTTTTCATCTTGATGGTTTTGCCGTGCATGGCCAGGCCCATGATCTGCTGGCCAAGGCAGATGCCGAACAGCGGTATCTTGCGCTCGATGGCGGCCTTGGCGGTGTCGATGGCGTAGGTGCAAGGCTCCGGGTCGCCAGGGCCGTTGGACAGGAACAGACCATCGGGATTGAGGGCGAGGATGTCAGCCACGGGGGTTTCAGCCGGCACCAGCGTGATGCGGCAGCCGCGGTCGGCCAGCAGGCGCAGGATATTGGACTTGACGCCGTAGTCGTAGGCCACGACATGGTACGCGCCGGTTTCGGGCCTGGTGTAGCCTTCGCCGAGCTTCCATGTGCCTTCTTCCCAGCTGCGGCTTTGCTTCAGGGACACCTTGCGGGCGAGATCCTGCCCCGACATACCGGGGAAGCTGCGGGCCAGTTCAAGCGCGCGGTTGGCGTCGTCGCCCACCAGGATGCAGGCGCCCTGCGCCCCGCCGTCGCGCAAAATGCGCGTGAGCTTGCGGGTATCGATACCCGCAATGCCCACCACCCCCTGCGCCTTGAGGTATTCGGGCAGCGACTTGGTAGCGCGGAAATTGGAGACGCGCAGCGAGCAGTCGCGCACGACCAGGCCCGCGGCGTGGATTTTGGCGGATTCGACGTCTTCTTCGTTGACGCCGGTATTGCCGATGTGTGGATACGTAAGTGTTACGATCTGGCCGTCGTAGCTGGGATCGGTAAGGATCTCCTGGTAGCCCGTCATGGACGTGTTGAAGACGATTTCGGCGACGCAATGACCATCGGCGCCGATCGAGACACCCCTGAAGATGGTACCGTCGGCCAAAGCAAGAATTGCAGGAGGAGACCCGTTGGCCCCCTCGGAAAAGAGTGACGGCAGCACTGTAAACCCCGGATATAAAGTCAATAATTAAACCTTCCTATTATACTTGAGAGCGATTGCGCCTCCAAAAAAACCCGGGGCAGCGTTGCTGTGCCTGCCCCGCGCCCTTTTTCAGCCGTTTCGCGAAGCCCCCGCGTGACGCAAGCCATAACACCCCGCGCGGAAAAATGCTCTACAGTAAAGGTTTTCAGCAACCTTATTGAACAGAGACCGTGCGCCGCAATGACCAGCCAGCTTGAAACCCTACGCCAGTTCACCACGGTTGTCGCCGACAGCGGTGATTTCGCTACCATGCGCACCTACCGGCCCACGGACGCAACCACCAACCCGTCCTTGATCCTGAAGGCGGTGAAGCAGGAAGAAAACCGCGAGCTCGTGCAACAGGTGATCACCGACCATCGGAGCGTCTCGCTGCCCGAGCTGGCCAGCCAGGTGCTGGTCGCCTTCGGCCACGAGATACTGAACATCATCCCGGGCCGCGTGTCCACCGAAGTGGATGCCAGGCTGTCTTTCGATACGCAGGCCAGCATTGAGCGCGCGCGCCAGATTGTTGCCATGTACAAGCGTCGAGGCATAGACCGCGAGCGCGTATTGATCAAGCTGGCTTCCACCTGGGAAGGCGTGCAGGCCGCCAAAGTGCTGCAGTCCGAAGGCATACGCTGCAACATGACGCTGCTGTTCTGCCTGCCTCAAGCCTTGGCCTGCGCGCAGGCCAAGGCGCAACTGGTTTCGCCCTTTGTGGGCCGCATCTACGATTGGTACAAGAAAGACGCCGGCGCAAAATGGGACGAAGCCGCTTCCAGCGGCGCCAATGATCCTGGCGTGCAGTCTGTACGCCGCATTTACGATTACTACAAGGCTTACGACATCCGCACCGAAATCATGGGTGCCAGTTTCCGCAATATCGGGCAGATCCGAGCCCTGGCTGGATGCGACCTGCTCACCATCAGCCCCGAGCTGCTGGGCGAGCTATCGGCCAGCACCGAACCCCTGACGCGCCAGCTAGACCCCGACAGCGCCCGTCACAATGCACCTGAATGGCAGGCCAGCAATGAAGTGGCCTTCCGTACCGGGTTGAACCAGGATGCGATGGCCACCGAAAAGCTGGCCGAAGGTATCCGCAAGTTCGCCGCCGACGCGGTAGAGCTCGACCAACTAATCGCCAAAGCGCGCGGGTAAGTACAAGCGCCCCGGGGGCCTGGCTACACCGGCTCCTTCCTGGCCCGCTCGCCCCCGCCCACCGTTCCCCGCCCGCCGCTCGCCCCCTGCAGGTACGCACCCAATGCTTTGCGCGCGGATCTTTCGAGCGCGCGGGCCGCACACCTGCTAGAATGTATCTGGCGGGCCCCTTCGCATGGTTCGACGGTGAATCTGGTCAGGTCGGGAACGAAGCAGCCACAGCCGTTCAGAATCAGTGCCGAAGTAAGGCTCGCCTCTCATTTTTAGGGTCGGGGCTAGCCGCCAGGCCAGCCCAGCGGCCCTTAAAATCAGTAGGCGCCCCAGGCAGCCGCGCTACGCGCCCTACCCGCCCCCCCACCCTCCGCTCAGGCACGCAAGTGCCCTACCCACGCCACCCAGCCTCGCCAGGCGCCATGGCGGGTACCAATCAGGTACACTTTCTGTTTGCCTTTCGGGTTACCGGCTTTTTCGCATGACATATCTGGTACTTGCGCGCAAATGGCGGCCTCGGTCGTTCGACACGCTGATCGGTCAGGATCACGTCGTGCGCGCCCTCACGCACGCATTGTCCACCCAGCGGCTGCACCACGCCTGGCTGTTCACCGGCACGCGCGGCGTCGGCAAGACAACGCTGTCGCGCATCCTGGCCAAGTCGCTCAACTGCGAAACCGGTATTACCGCAACACCCTGCGGCGTCTGCCAGGCCTGCACCGAGATCGACGCCGGCCGCTTTGTCGATTATGTCGAGCTCGACGCCGCCTCGAACCGCGGTGTGGACGAAATGACTCAATTGCTGGAGCAGGCCGTCTATGCGCCGGGAAGCGGGCGCTTCAAGGTCTATATGATCGACGAAGTGCACATGCTCACGGGCCATGCGTTCAACGCCATGCTCAAGACGCTGGAAGAGCCACCACCGCACGTCAAGTTTATCCTTGCCACCACCGATCCGCAGAAGATCCCCGTTACGGTGCTGTCACGCTGCCTGCAGTTCAACCTGAAGCAGATGACGGCAGAAGCCATCGTGGGCCACCTTCAGGGCGTGCTAGACCAAGAACAAATACAGTACGAAACCCCCGCCCTGCGTCTGCTGGCGCAGGCGGCGGCGGGCTCAATGCGCGACGCGCTATCCCTCACCGACCAAGCCATTGCGTACAGCGCCGGCAACCTCACGGGCGACGCGGTGCAGGGTATGTTGGGCACGATAGATCAGCGCCACCTCGTCACCCTGCTCCAGGCGCTGGCGCAAGGCGATGCCACACAGGTGCTGGCGGTCGCCGACGAACTCGCCGTGCGCGGCCTCTCCTACTCGGGCGCGCTGGGCGATCTGGCTGTGTTGCTGTCGCGCGTCGCAATCGAACAACGGCTGCCCGGCACCACGCCGGCCGACGACCCGCTCGCGGCCGACATTGCCAGCTTGGCGTCATTACTGCAGGCCGACGCGCTTCAGTTGTTCTACGCGGTCGCCGTGCATAGCCGCGGCGAGCTGTCGCTGGCACCGGATGAGTACGCTGGCTTCGTCATGGCCTGCCTGCGCATGCTGTCGCTCCTCCCGGCCGGCACAACACCGCCCGCCAGCGCCAAGCCGCAGCCTGCATCGCCGCCCACCGTGGCGCCAGGCGCAAGCACTGGCGCCTCCGCCGCAACATCAGCGACGGCAGCCACAACAGCCTCGGCCGCGCCTGTCCCACCGCCCCTCTCCGCGGCCGCACCCGCGACGGCGGCAACCGCACATGCTGCCGCCCCACCTGCTGCCGCCTCGCCTGCAAGCATCAAAGGCGAGCATTCGGCAAGCACACAGAATGCTTCGCAGACCAACGCAAGCGCACCCGCGTCCGAAACGCCCGTACCAGCTCTGAACGACATCCCCGCATGGGAGGACGACCCGCAGGCCAAGGGCGCCAATGCCGCCCTGGCGGTGACGCCGGCCACTACCTCCACGCCGGCCACACGCATTCGGCCCCCGGTTTCTCCCACGGCGCCCGCGGGTGCCGCAAGCAGCATAGAAGCCGTGCAAAGCGTGGATGCGGGAAACGACGATTTTGAAACCATGCGGTCTGAAGACGAGTCGTACTACGACGACGCGCGCTTCGTACCAGCCGGCATGGACGACGATGATGACGGCGCCAATGACATGCCCGGCGGGTTTGCCTTGCGCGAGGCCGCCGGCGAAACGGTATTACCGCCCGGCATCACCCCCCCGGCGCGCAAGAAAAGCAAGACGCCGCGGCTGAGCAGCATGACATCCGGCGAATGGCCGGCCCTTGCGGCACAATTGCCGCTGTCGGGCCTCGCGGCAGAGCTCGCCCGCCAAAGCGAATGGCTGGGTGCGCAGGGCGACGCGGTGCGCCTGCGGGTCGCCATCCGCTCGCTCACCGAGATCCAGGGCAAGGCGCGGCTGCGCACAGTGCTGTCCGAACACTTCGGCACGGCAGTCCAACTTGATGTCGTGTTTGGTCATACGGGCGACGAAACCGCCCATGCGGTAGCCCAGGCACGGCGCGCGGAGCGGCAGAAGGAAGCGGAGCAGGCTGTCGGGCAAGACCCGTTTGTGCAGTCGCTTATCAGCGATTTCGGCGCGCAAGTCGTGCCCGGGTCGATCAGCGCTGCGGAGGAAAAAGCAGCCTGATCGGTAGCCGATGGCGGCACCGCCCGCGCACCATGCCCGTAGCGCCCCAAGCAAGACGTATCGGCGAAATTCGCTACAGTTTAACTACAGTTTAACGACAGTTGCGTCAAAGACGTCACCAAAATATAACCTTCGAATTTTCTTTACTCAGGAAGCACTCATCATGATGAAAGGCCAGATTGCCGGCTTGATGCGCCAGGCGCAGCAAATGCAGGAAAACATGAAAAAGGCGCAGGAAGCGCTGGCGGACATCGTTGTAGACGGCGCGGCCGGCGGCGGCCTGGTCAAGGTATCCATGACCTGCCGCAACGACGTCAAGCGCGTCACCATTGATCCTTCGCTTTTGGGCGACGACAAAGATATGCTCGAAGACCTGGTCGCGGCGGCATTCAACGATGCCCTACGCAAGGCAGAAGCAACGGCTCAGGAAAAAATGTCAGCCGTCACCGCTGGTATGCCGCTGCCTCCCGGGATGAAGCTCCCCTTCTGACAGGCGGTGTCGCATGGACGCCCAATTGCCCGAGCCCGAACCGCTCAAGGCCCTGATCGAATCGCTGCGTTGCCTGCCTGGCGTGGGCGTGCGTTCGGCGCGCCGCATGGCCTACCACTTGATGCAACACGACCGTAATGGTGCGGACCAGCTCAGCCGGGCCCTGGCGGCCGCGGTACACGACCTGCGCCATTGCACGCGCTGCAATGGCTTTTCCGAAGATGAAGTGTGCCCTACCTGTGCCAACCCGAAGCGCGACGCCTCGCTGCTGTGCATTGTGGAAACGCCGGCCGATCAAAACATGATCGAGTCCAGCCACGGCTACCGTGGCCTGTACTACGTGCTGATGGGCCGCCTGGCCCCCCTGGAAGGCGTGGGCCCGCGCGAGCTGCAATTTGACCGCCTGCTCAAGCGCGCAGGCGACGGCATGGTCAAGGAAGTCATCCTCGCCACCAACTTCACGGCCGAAGGCGAAACCACCGCGCATTACCTGGCCGAACTGCTGCGCGAGCAAGGGCTGTCGGTGAGCCGGCTGGCGCGCGGCGTACCCGCCGGCAGCGAGCTTGAGTACGTGGATGCAGGCACCATCGCCTGGGCGCTGATGGAGCGGCGCAGCACGTAAGTGCGCCCGGCGGTAGGCGGGCGCATGCCCGGCCGGGCTTTACGTTACCAGTCGTTTCTACAGTACTATAACAAGCACAAAAACCAATTCCGGAGATACCGATATGTCCATCACCCGTCGCGACCTACTCAAAATGGCAGGCGTAGCCGGCGCAGCCACGTTCGCGCCAGCCATGGCAAAAGCCCAGCAACTCGAAAAGAAAGACGTCACCATCGCTGTGGGCGGCCAGGCGCTGATCTACTACCTGCCTTTGTCGATCGCACACATCAACGGCTATTTCAAGGACGAAGGCCTGGACGCCAAGATTGTCGACTTTGCCGGCGGCTCAAAAGCCCTGCAGGCAGTGGTGGGCGGCAGCGCCGATGTCGTTTCAGGCGCCTTCGAGCACACCATCACGCTGCAGTCCAAGGGCCAGGCCTACCGTGCCTTCGCGCAGCAAGGCGCGGCACCGATGATCGTGCTGGCGATCTCCAAAAAGACCATGGCAGGCTACAAATCGCCCGCCGATCTGAAGGGCAAGAAAATCGGTGTGACCGCACCGGGCTCTTCCACCAACATGATGGCCAGCTTTTTCCTGGACAAGCACGGCGTCAAGCCCAACGAGGTGTCGTACATCGGCGTCGGAGCCGGCGCTGGTGCCATTACCGCGCTGCGCACGGGCCAGATCGACGCCATTGCCAACCTCGACCCAGTGATCAGCACGCTGCTCAAAGAAGACGCAATCACTATCATCGCCGACACGCGCACCATTAAAGACACCAAGGCGATTTTCGGCGGCAATATGCCCTCCGGCTGCCTGTACACGTCGCAGAAGTTCATCGACGAACATCCCAACACCGCCCAAGCGCTGGCCAATGCCATCGTGCGCGCCGACAAGTGGATCCATGCGAACAGCCCCGAAGTAATCGCCAAGACAGTGCCCGAAAAATACCTGCTGGGCGACATCGATCTGTACAAGCTGGCGCTCAAGGGCAATATGGAAGCCCTCTCCGCAGACGGCATGGTGCCCGAAGACGGCCCCAAGACCGCCTTGAACGCCCTGGCTGCCTATGTGCCCAACTTCCCCGCCGACAAGATCGATATCTCCAAGGTTTGGACGAACGACTTCGTAATCAAGGCCAATAAGAAATACCCCAATGCCTGAAGCAGCGCTTTCTCTCGACAACATAACCTGTACTTTCGCGTCCAATGAGGGCGGCGGAAAAAGCTACACCGCCGTCAAGGACGCAACCATTAAGATCGCGCCGGGCGAGTTCGTGTCAGTGGTGGGCCCCACGGGGTGCGGCAAGTCCACGCTGCTCAATGTGGGGGCGGGTCTGCTGGCCCCTTCCTCGGGCAGCGTGCGCGTATTCGGTGAAGAGCTCAAGGGTGTGAATGCGCGTGCCGGCTATATGTTCCAGGGCGAAGCACTCATGCCCTGGCGCGATGCACTCTCGAACGTGGTGGCTGGCCTGGAATTCGCGGGCGTGGCGCCATCCGAGGCCGACCAACGCGGCCGCGAATGGCTGCGCCGCGTCGGCCTGGGCGGCTTCGAAAACCGCTATCCGCACCAGATGTCGGGCGGCATGCGCAAACGCGCAATGCTGGCCCAAACGCTGATTCGCGACCCCGACATTATCCTTATGGACGAGCCGTTCTCCGCGCTGGACATCCAGACCCGCCAGTTGATGGAGAACGAAGTGCTCGAGATCTGGATGGCCAAACGCAAGGCCGTACTGTTCATCACACACGACCTGGACGAAGCAATCGCCATGAGCGACCGCGTCGTCGTGCTGTCGGCCGGCCCCGCCACCCACCCCATCGGTGAGTTCCAGATCGATATTCCGCGTCCGCGCGATGTGGCCGAAGTGCGCAACAACCCGCGTTTCATCGAACTGCATACGGCGATCTGGGATGTTTTGCGCGAAGAAGTACTCAAGGGCTACGCCCAGCAGAAACGGGCCTGAACAACAATGTCTTCCTCCAAAAAATCAACCAACCTGTCCCTGCGCTTCTGGCAAGTGCTGTTGCTGCTTATCGTGCTGGTCTCCTGGCACCTGGCATCGCGCAACAACAATTTCGCGTTCTTCTTCGGTCAACCCGTCGAAGTCGCCAAAGTGATTTGGGCCTGGTTCGTCACCAACGCCGATATTTACCAGCACTTGGGCGTCACCCTTGCCGAAACCATGCTGGCGTTTGCCATCGGCACGATCGCCGGGCTGGCCATTGGCCTGTGGCTGGGCCTGTCCCCAGGCGCCAGCGCCCTGCTCGACCCCTACATCACCGCGCTCAACTCGATGCCGCGCGTGATTCTGGCGCCGATCTTCGGCATGTGGTTTGGCCTGGGGATCTGGTCCAAGGTGGCGCTTGCGGTAACGCTGGTGTTCTTCATTGTGTTCTTCAATGTGTACCAAGGTGTGCGCGAAGTGCCCTCCACCCTGCTGGACAACGCCCGCATGCTGGGCGCAAACCGCAAGCAGTTGCTGCGCCATGTCTATATCCCCTCCGCAACCAGTTGGGTATTCTCCAGCCTGCATACTTCGGTAGGCCTGGCTTTCGTGGGCGCTGTGGTGGGCGAGTATCTCGGCTCGGCCAGCGGCGTAGGCTACCTGATCCTGCAAGCCGAAGGCACGTTGGATGTCAATACCGTGTTTGCCGGCATTGTGGTGCTAACTGTGTTCGCCCTGGTGCTCGATGGCCTGGTCAGCGTGTTTGAAGACCGGTTGCTGGCCTGGAAACCCAAGGCGGGCCAGACGGAAAAGCTCTGATGCGTGCAGCGACGGCTGCCTGCCGTCGTTGCGCCTGGCAGGCAGCATTCCTGCATTGAGGGCTTGACAGCAGCCCTCGTGCTTACGGATCGGCAATCGATCGGCAGCCTTTAACTACATTCCGGGCAGCATGGCTTGCACGCCGACGGCGTGCGACGCCTCCGCCGGATATTCCACCCAGATGTCGGCGCGCGGGAAGTACAGTGCTCCGCGCGCGGGACGGCCATCCAGGGCGGTAACGTGCCGGCAATAGCGCTCGATCTGGTCGCGGTAGCGTTCGCGCATGCGCTCGGCGTACTGCGCCGCAGATTCGCCCGGCCTTGGCACCCCAGTCTTGTAGTCCACCACCAGCCAGTCGTTTTCCTGCGAAATCGCCAGGTCAATAATGGACACGCGTCCACTGATGTCGAGCAGAGACCATTCGCGGTAGGCCTGGGCGACGCGCAGCAGCCATTGGCCACGCTCGCTGGTAAGCGTGGCGATCAAGGTTTCGCATAGCGCCTGGGCGGCGTCATCCAAGCCGGTATCGGGCAAACCGGCGCGTGCCAACTGGCGGCGAAAGACGGGCAGGCATTCGCGTACGCGTTCGACCGGCCAGGTGTCGGCGCCCCCTTTGCCGATGCGCTCCAGCCAGGCGTGTGCCACGGTGCCGATGACCGCCTCGGCGCCTGCGGATTCACGCCAGCTCCACGGCATGGCGGTGGCGCCAACCCGGGCGGCGGGTGCGGGCGGCGCATCGGCCAGCGTATCCAGCGCGCGCCGCACCAAATAGCGTTGGGTTGAAAGCTGGCGCGACGCGGCGGGCGCTGGGGATGCCATATCGCTTGCCGCACCCGGCGCAGCCTCGGGTGTGCCGAACGCCGAGGGCGGCGGCGGCACATCCAGTTGATCCCACAGCCGGCCCAACAGCGAGGAGGCCGAGGGCCGTTTTGCTTGGCCGCCTTCGTCAAGGGCAACTTCGCCGATCAGGTGCAGTTCGGATCGTGCGCGCGTCAGGCCCACGTAAAGCAGGCGGTCTGTTTCGTAGGCTGCGCGCTTCTTCTCTCGCGCAGCGAGATAGGCCGTCACCGGGTCCGCCTGCGCCGACACACGGGGCTTGATGGGCCCCAGCAGTACTTCGTCGCCATGCGGCTCGAAATACATCAACGGCGCCACGTCGCCACGCGGGCGGCGATGCAGGCCGGTCATGATCACAGTCTCGAACTCCAGCCCCTTGGACTTGTGGATGGTCATGACATCCACAGCGCGGCCGCTGTTTTCGGGAGCGGCATACAACTGTGCCAGACGTGCCTCCAGGTCGACGGGATCGAGTTGGCCATAAGGCGCAATATCTTCGATCAGGCGAAACAGCCGCTCGGCGTCGGCGGAATCGCCCGGGTTGCGGTAGTAAATCTCCGGCCCCCCCAGGCGCGCCCAGCAGTCCTCCAGCCAAGCGGCAAAGGGAATCGTGCCGGCTGCGTTGCCCGTATCCAGCAATACAGCGGCAGCCAGCCGCAACCGCATTGCCTCGTCAGGCGGCAGGACGACGCGCTGTGCAGTGGGCTGCGTTGCCTCGTCCGCCGCGTGCGCCGTCACCGTTTGAGCCGTTTGAGCCGTTTGAGCCGACTGTGCCGGATAAGACGGCGGTGCGACCGCAGCCGCTATCCACTGCGCCAGCAGGCGCGGCACCGGGGTGTTCAGATCGTGCCCGAACAAGGCATGGAGCGACGCCAGCGTCAGCCCGCACAACGGCGACCGCAAGACCGACAGCCAGGCCAGGCGGTCGGCCGGATGGGCCAGGGCGCGCGCCAGCTGCGCCAGGTCTATCACCACCTGCCGCGACTCCAACGTCACCAGTTCCACCGCCCGGCAGGGGATACCCTCCTGTGCCAGGCGGTGCACCATGCCCTGGAGGTGGCCGCGCGCCCGCACCAGGACGGCGACCGGCTTTTCTTTATGCGCATATTTTTCGAGCGCCCGGCGCGCCAGCGACACGGCCAGCGCCTCAGCCTCGCCAGCCTGCGGCGCGCTTTCGTCAGCGTCGTCGTCATCATCATCCCGCGCCGCAACCCAGATGGGATGAAACACCGCGCCCAGACCGGGCGCCGGCTCATTGAACGGTACAGACCGCGTAAAAGTAATCGCCCCCAGGCCAGGATGATTCTTGCTCGGGAAAATGGGCAGGCATGTGTCGTTCACCCATTGCACCAGGTTGCCCTGCGAACGGAAGTTCTCAGTCAAGTTCAGCGCCTTCAGGCTGACTGTGCCCAAGCCGTTGTCGCGCACGTTCAAGAAGCCGCCCACATCTGCCTTGCGAAAACGATAGATGGATTGCATCGGATCCCCCACCAGAAACAGGGTATGACCGTCATCCGGCATCCAGCCTGCCGTCAACAACTCCAGCAAGCGGATCTGCGTCTGGCTGGTGTCCTGGAATTCATCGACCAGGATGTGGCGGATGCTGCTGTCCAGCGACAGCAGCAGATCGCTTGGGTCGTCGATGCGACCCAGCGCCTCCAGCGCACGCTGCGAAATTTCGATGAAGTCTACCTCTGCCATCTCGGCAAACCGCAGCTTGAGCTGGGCGGCAGCCAGCCATAACACCTCCAGCAGCACTTCCAGCACACGCTCCTGCTCGGCGGTATAGCCGCCCGGAGGCGCCATCTTGATGTCATTGAGCATGCCCACCCAGGGCTCGTCGTCGGGCACCGCGCCCAACCAGGCCAGAAACGCTTCCTTGTGCGCGGTCTTGGGCTCAAAGCCTTGTTTTTTGGTCACAGTGCGCCGCAGCGTGCCCTTGCCGGTCAGCAGCGCCTGCGCCAGCGCCTGCCACTGCGGGAGGCTATCTATATGCGGTTCAAAGGGTTCCCCGTCCCAATCGAGCAAGGGGCTCGCATCGTCGTCGCCGGCGGCCGCCAGCGTCTGGGCGGCCTGCCGCAGGCTTGGCGCCAGACCGTCGGCCCAACCCGGCGGCATGGCGGTGGCCAGACGCTCCAAATCTTGCGCCACCGCACGAGCAAGGCTTTCGAGCAACTGCTCGTTGTTGGCGCCTCGGCCCAATAATGGCAGCCACTGGTCGCGGCTGCCGAGCATGTCGGCGATCAGGCCGCGCGCGGCGCGGACGTCCACGTCCAGATGTGCGATGAAATCAGCTACAGCCTGGTTGTCGTCCGCCATATCGAGCGTGGCCTGGGCGGCCGCTTCGTAGTGCTCGCGCGCCTGGTCGGTGATGGCGGGCACGCCGCCCATGGCGCTGAGCCAAGGCATGGCCCGCACCAAATAGGCGCAGAAGGAATCGATCGTGCGTATGCTCAAGCGTGCGGGGTAGTCAAGCAGACTCCATCCGAGATCCTTGTCGCGCGCCAGTGCCTGTTGCGCCAAGCGCCAGCCCGGCAACTTATAAGCCTCCCCCGGTGCCGGGCCAGCCCCGGCGCGCAGCTTGGCCAACACCCGCTCGTGCATCTCTGAGGCCGCCTTGCGGGTGAAGGTGATGGCCACGATCTCTTCAGGCCTGTTGACAGTGGCCAGCAAAGCCAGGATGCGGTCGGTGAGCAGCTCCGTCTTGCCCGAGCCCGCTGGGGCCTGGATCAGGAAGGATTGCGAAGGGTCGATCGCGGCAGCGCGCACGGCGCTGTCAGAGGGTTGGCGAATGCTCAAGTCATTCCTCCGGATACTGTTCGGTCAGCCGCAGAAACGGCCGGACATCACAATAGCGCAGGTCATCGGCGCGCAGGCTGGTATTGCGGGCCACGCCCTGGGCGTACTCGTCGGCAAGCGCTTCGATGGTGGTGCGCCAGCGCTGCATAACATCCTGCCAGGCCAGGCCTTTGAAGGCAGGCCAGTCATCCAGGCCTGCGACGCCTTCGAAACCGTAATCGCCGTCTTCAAGGCCGCGCGCCTGAATCTCTTTGGCGTGCAGACGCGCCAGCACCAAAGCGCCGACCTCGCTGCTGTGCTCGGCAAGCACAGCAGCGTAGAACGGCAATTGCACATTGACCGGACGCGCCCGCATCCAGTCTGCGCGCGGATCGATATTGCCCGCGCCCGATTTGTAATCGATCACCGCGAGGCGACCGTCGTGCAGAAGGTCGATGCGGTCCAAGCGCAGCGAGAGCGCCAGCGGCCCGTGCCGCCAGGCGTACTCCTGCTCCACGTCCTTGACGCTGAACGGCGGGCGACGCATTTCGACGTCCAGCCATTCTCGCACCACCCCGCAGGCTCGGGCAGTTTCGAGCGCGCGCAGCGTATGGCCGTAGTTTGCCAAAAACTCCTGTGCGGCCTGCTCCACGCACTCGGCCACGAGCTCGTCCAGGCTGCCCTCAAGCGTGCGTTCGTGCAGCGCCTCTTGGGCCCCCAGCATGCGCCACACCAGTTCGACCGCGCGGTGCAGCAGCTCGCCGCGATTATTCTGGTTGAAGACCTCGGCATAGGGCGCGAGCTCGCTGGCCCCCAGACGGTATTTAGCGTACGCCCAGAGGGGATTGCGGGCCTGGGTGTCGATGACGCCTATGCCGCCGCGCGTCGGCGCACCCTCATCCAAAGGCGGGCCTTGATCGTCGACGACGTATTCGAGGACGTTGCCGAAAGTAGCCACGGCACTCGCAGGCGCGCTTGCCGGCTGGATGGCCAGCGGCACCTCCGCAATGCAGGGGCTGGGCCGCAATATGCGCTCGCCCTCCGCCTGGGGATGGCACAGCACCACCTCGGGCGCACATTCGAGGAGGGAAGCATAAAGGGACTTGGCCCATTGCAGTTCACGCTCCGGCGTGGCGCGCGGTGCACCGGCCTCTCGCTGGGCCGCCAGAGGAACGAAGGGATTGGGCCGGGCCGGCGCAGGCAGCGCTTCGTCTGTCAGCCCCAGCACCCACACAGCATCCCAACGCCCACCTTCGGACTCCAGAAAGCCCAGCACGTCGAGCCGCGAGGATGGATCGCGCTGGGGCTGAAACGGCGTTTCACGAGCCAGTTGGCGCAACAGCGCGACGGCGCGGCCCATCGACAATACCCCCATGACCGGCGCAAGCCGGGCCATGCTGTCGAGCAGGCGATCGAATGCCTCCAGCGCCTGGTAGGCATGGCTGTCGAGCGTGTCCCCGCCCGGAAAGCCAAGGGTGTCCAGCCACCCACGGAAACGCGTTGCCCAGACGTCTGTCGTTGCGGCATCATGGGCATTCGCAAGCGCCTCGGTGCATGCGCGCCAGGCCTGGGCCAGCTGCGGCGTATACCGCGCCAGTTGTTCACTGAGCGCGTCGGGGCCCACCGCCACGATTTTACGGCGTCGCCACCAGGCATCAAGCGCAGCACGGCCGGCTGCCTCGCGCTCACCACCCGCACACCCACCGGCCAACAATGCCGCCCCCAGATCGGTGGGCGCCCACGCACGGCCAACCGCCCGCGTGGCCAGCACAGCAAGCCACGCCAGGGCGGCCCGTGTCAGCGGCCAGTCGGCAAGGGGGCGCGCCACCGCAACGTTATAGGGAGAGGCGCCACCCAGCACCCCACGCAGGCATCGATGGGCCAGCACCACGTCGGCTTCGAGCCGGGCGGCGATAATGGCATAGCGGCCGTTGGCATTGGCGGCCAGTTGCCGCGCCGCCCAGGCAGCGGCCAGCCGCCATTCGCTATCCGGATCGGCGGCTGCCACGCGCGAGACGCGCTGCGCGGTTTGCCCTGGCTGGGCAAGGCTGGCCACAGTAATCCCGCGCTCGCGCAGGCTATCCAACAGGCCGCGCATGCGTGGCGACAACTCATTGAAGCCGGCCAACACAATAGTGCGCACCGGCAGCGCCAGCATGCCGTCGCACAAGCTGTCTGCCACCCGTTCCGCAGCCTGGTTGCCGTCTTCGAAATCCATCTCGCGCAACAGCGTGCGGTAACGTGCCCGCCAACGCAGAAAGCTTGTGTAGTCTGGGGTCTCCTGCCCCGGACGCACCGTAATGCGCCAGTCATCCATCAAGCGGTCGGCGTCGGCCGCCAGGCGCGCCGCCTGCGCGATATCCAGCAAGGGATACTCGGGCTCGGCATCTTCGATAGCCCGCTGCCAAAGCAACCGCGCGCCAAATGCGTCGACTTGACGCATGGCTTGGCCCGATTGGGGCAGAAAGGCCAGATCATCCGCCAACCTCCCCAGCCAGGCGGACAGGGGCACCACGGCTGGTACGGCCATCACACTGCGCGCGGCATCCAACTGAGCCGACAGATCGGCCAGCACGCGGCGCGCATACCGGTTGTTGACGGTAAGCACCAACACATCGTCGGCAGGCAAGGCCCCCAGGGCTTGCAGCCCCATTTCGGGAAAATCAAGCATCGGCAATGACCGTAAGCGAATAACAAGGAGTCATTCTACCGGCTGAGGCGGTTCGGCTTATGCCTCGGTCTGTACCTCCCCCTGTGCCGCGCCTTTTTCCCATTTTGCGCCCGCCCCGCCCTCGCGCGCGGGCAAGGAAAGCAACACCGAAGCGGGCCTGTCACCGTCCGTGCCGCTTGGCCGTACACTAGATGTTATGCAGAACGATCAATTGTCCTCATCCTCCTCGAGGCCGGTCATCGAACTGGCCGGGTCGATCTCGTTTCGTTCGGGCGATCAGAACTGGGGCAGCCAGCGACGCATGGCCCTGCTGGCAGCTATCGGCCAAGAAGGCTCTATCAGCGCTGCCGCCCGAAAGGTAGGGTTGAGCTACAAGGCAGCCTGGGACGCCGTCGACACCATGAACAACCTGGCCGGCGAACCCCTGGTGCTGCGCACCACGGGCGGGCGCCACGGCGGCGGCGCCACGCTCAGCGAGCGCGGCGTTAAGCTGCTGACGCTGTTCGAGCGCCTGGAACGGCAACATCGGGAGTTCATGGCTCAACTGGCGCGCAACGGCAATCTGCCCGGCGCCGGCGATACCAACCTTGCATTGATCCAAAATATGATGATCCAGACTTCGGCACGCAATTGCCTGGCCGGCACAATCACGCGCGTGACACATGGCGCCGTCAACGATGAAATTATCCTTCACGCCGCAGAGGGGCTGGACATCATCGCCAACATTACCAGCGAAAGTACGCACAGCCTCGGTCTGGCGCCAGGAAAGCGCGCGCTGGCCTTCATCAAGGCATCCTCCATCATCGTCGGCCAGCCCGGTGAGGGCATGCGGCTGTCGGCACGCAACCAACTGGCGGGACATATCCGCGAAATCACGCCGGGCTCCATCAACGCCGACCTGAGGATCGAACTGCCCTCGGGCCATATGCTGGGCGCCACGCTGACCCTGGACAGCCTGAATGACATGGCGCTTAAAGCGGGCGACCCTGTACTGGCCATTTTCAAGGCCTCCAGCGTGATGATAGGCGTAACCGAATAATGCGCCGGCGGCCCCTGGCCGCTGATTGGCTGCCTGATTTACCCCGGCACCCATTGTGCCGGTCGGCGCAGATTCATGTGCATATGCCGCGCACACGCAGGATCCACGCACACTACCTATCCACCATTGGCGGCGGCATGCAAAACAGGCGGGTTTGCCGCCGCATCGTGCGCACCGACCAGGTCGGCGGGCGCGCAATTACCCGCAATGCGGCCTTCGTGAAGATTGAAGACTTGATCTGCCAGCGCCATCGCATCCTGCGGATCGTGCGTGATGAGAATGGTGGGGATGTCCAACTGTGCCTGTAGATCCGCCAACTCACGCCGCATTTTTACACGCAGCCCCACATCCAGGGCGGCCAACGGCTCGTCCAGCAGCAGTACACGCGGCCCCACGGCCAGCGCCCGCGCCAGCGCAACACGCTGGCGCTGCCCGCCCGACAGCTCGGCCGGGTAGCTGCCCAGCACCGGCGCCAGCTCGAACGCCCGCACCCAACGTATAGCCTGTTCGGGCAGCGTGGCACGCCGGCGTGGGTTGAACAATCCGCGGCTCAACCCGAAGGCAATGTTCTGAGCCACAGTCAGGTGCGGGAACAGCCCGTAGTCTTGCTGCAGGTAACCCAAGCGGCGCGCCTGCGGAGGCAGAAAGACACCGCTGACATCGTCATAGAGGATGACGCCATTGACCACGATGCGCCCGCGCTCGGGCCGCATCAACCCAGCCAGGGCGCGGATCGTGAGCGACTTGCCCGCGCCCGAAGGGCCATAGAGCGCGATCCGGCGGGCGCCCGAACGCAGCGACACATCCAATGTAAACGACCGGTTGCCAGCCTGCATGCGGCGGTAGATGTCTATTTCGATCATCGCAGTACCCCTGGCACACCGCGCATGCGGGCGCGGTGCGGCACCAGCACGCTGGCCAGCAGCAGCACCGCAATGCAGGTGCCCGCCGTCACCAGCACCAGCGTGTTTGCCAGCGCATCATCACCGGCCTGCACGGCCTCGTAGATGGCAATGGACAGCGTCTGTGTGCGCCCCGGGATACTGCCGGCCACCATGAGCGTGGCGCCGAATTCACCCAAGGCACGCGCGAACGCCAGCAGCACACCGGCGACAATGCCGCGCATAGCCAGCGGCAGCGATACCCTGAAGAAAATCGCCCAGTTGCCCAGGCCGAGCACACGGGCGCCGCTCTCGAGCGTGTGGTCCACGTCTTCGAAGGCGGCGCGCGCCGCCTTGAGCACCATGGGGAAGGCGACGATGGTGGCGGCGATCACCGCGCCCTGCCAGGTGAACACCAATTCGATGCCCGCGCCGCTCAGCCATTGGCCTAGCCAGCCACGCCGGCCCAGCAGGACCAGCAGGTAGTAGCCCATGACAGTGGGCGGCAGCACCAGCGGCAGGGTCAGAATGGAATCGATCAGATCGCCCCAGCGCGACTGCCAGCGCGACAAGCCATACGCGATCGCAATGCCCAGCACAGCCGCCAGCAGCGTCGCCCAGCCAGCAACCTTCAACGACAGAAGCAGTGGAACAGCCAGACCAGACATTATTTGGTTAATAGAGAAGTTTGAGGGGCCCGGCCATATTCGCACGGATTACATCATGCGATTGCCCGGACAGTTCAGGCCTGAAGCATACCTGGCCAGGCGGCCCGCCGCATACGCGACAGCGTGCCCGCATACCGAATACCCCACCGTACGGCAACCGCCCAGCCATGCTTGTTAGGGCTTGGAAAAGCCGTATTTTGCAAGAATTTCATGGCCCTGCGGCGATTGCACATAGTCTAGGTAATCGGCGGCCAGCGGATTGCGTCCTTCGCGCCTGACCAGGGCAATGGGGTATAGCACAGGGACGGGTGAGGTGAGCTTTTGCACCACCTTGACTGCGTCGCGTCGCACGGCCGCGTCGGTCGCAAACACAAAACCGGCGTCCACCTCGCCGCGTGCCACGTAATCGAGCACCTGCCGTACGTTCTGGCCCAGCACCTGGACCTTTTCCACCGCCGGCCAATTGCCGTCTTTCTCGAGCGCCGCCTTGGCATACCGGCCCACCGGCACTGATGCCGGATTGCCCAACGCCACGCGGGTGACGCCCGCCCGCGACAGATCTGCCACCGACTGGATGCTTCTGGGGTTGTCGGCGGGTACGATCAGCACGACTTCGTTGCGCACGAAGTCGCGCCGCGTGGCGGTGTCAATCGAACCTTGCTGTTCTGCCTTGTCCATCGCAGTGGCATCGGCCGACGCAAAGACATCAACGGGCGCGCCTTCGATCACCTGGGCAGCAAGCTTGCCCGACGCGGAAAAGCTGTTCAGTACCTTGACGCCTCGATGCGCACGTTCGAATTGCTGCCCGATCTCTGTGAAGGCATTCGTGAGGCTGGACGCAGCCGCCACCACCAGATCCTGCGCGCTGGCGGTCGCCTGCGCCGCCATCATGGCAGCCAATAACAACAGGCCTTGTTTTATTTTCATGCGTTTTCCTCTGATTTTTCACGCGCAGGCCATATAAACAAGCCCTGCCGCCGCGATTTCAGCGGCAGTTGAATCACAATTATCCAGATGTGTTTCGTAATATATATAGGTATATACCGATCGTCAAACAACGCCCTCCACCGAAGGGGCGGCGAAGACAAGAGAAGTGGCCTTGGCCTTGGCCTTGGTTTTGGTCTTTGGCGTGGAAGCCTTGCCCGGTCTGCAACCATTTGCCGCTGACGCCGAGCCCCGGGAAATGGATGCGCTAAGATGGCGTGGTTCAACCAAACACCGCGCCGCCGCACCGTGCCTTTTACTCCGCCCGCCTCCATCGACACTTTTCTGGATGCCGCCTGGCTGGAAGATGGCTTGGCCGCCAATACGCTGGCTGCCTATAGGCGCGACCTGACCGCCTTTGCGCAATGGCTGCAGGCCAAGCTGGGCAAAGGGCTGGACCAAGCCGGTGCAGCGGACATACAAACATGGTTCGCGGCCCGCCATGCCGTCAGCAAAGCCACCACCGCCAATCGCCGCCTGGCCTCGCTGCGCCGCTACTACCTGTGGGCGCTGCGCCACGGGCACGTGCAGGAAGACCCCTGCTTGACCTTGCGCGCCGCCAAACAGCCTGCGCGCTTTCCGAAGACGCTGTCTGAAGCGCAAGTGGAGGCTCTGTTGGAAGCGCCCGACACGGACGACAATCTGGGCCTGCGCGATCGCGCCATGCTGGAGACGCTTTACGCCACCGGCTTGCGGGTGAGCGAACTGGTGGGCCTGGGTATGCTCGATGTGAGCCAAACTGAGGGTGTCGTACGCGTGCTGCAAGGCAAGGGGGGCAAAGACCGCTTGGTGCCGCTGGGCGAAGAGGCCCTGGACTGGATCAGCCGTTACCTGGCCTCATCGCGCCCAGCCCTGCTTGGCGCGCGCCGCAGCGACGCCCTGTTTGTCACCGCGCGCGCCGCGCCCATGACCCGGCAGTCGTTCTGGCTCATCGTCAAGAAATACGCAGCGCTCGCGGATATACACGTGCCGCTCTCGCCGCACGTGCTGCGCCATGCCTTCGCTACCCATCTGCTGAACCACGGCGCAGACCTGCGCGTGGTACAGATGCTGCTCGGCCACGCGGACATTTCCACGACACAGATCTATACCCACGTTGCGCGCGAGCGTCTGAAGGCGCTGCACGCCAAACACCACCCGCGGGCGTGACAGCGCCCGCCCCATGCCATGAGCAAAGACAAACACATATCTGAAACACCCGCCACTCAGTTGCTCAAAAAGCACAAGGTGCCATTCAGCGAACACCCCTACGAATACGTCGAGCACGGCGGCGCGCGCGAATCCGCTCGCCAGTTAGGCGTCGATCCACACCAGGTGGCCAAGACGCTGATTATGGAAGACGAAAACGGCAAACCGCTGGTCATCGTGATGCACGGCGACATGGAGGTATCCACCAAAAACCTTGCACGGCAGACCGGCGCCAAGAAAATCGCCCCCTGCTCCCCCGAAACGGCACAGCGCAATTCAGGCTACATGGTGGGCGGCACCTCACCGTTTGCCACGCGCAAGAAAATGCCGGTATGGATAGAAGCAGGCCTGCTCGACTATCCGGTTATCTACCTGAATGGCGGGCGGCGCGGCTTCCTGATCGCGCTCGCCCCCGATACGCTGGTGCGCCTATTGGGCGCCAAACCCGTCACCGTCGCGCTGGAGAAACACGCATCATGAAGATCGCCCCGGATCACTCCGCTTCCAACCATCCGGACGCCCATCTGGTCGAAACACTGATCGACAGCAAACAGCTGTTTGACGGAAATTTCCTTAAGGCGCGCCGCGATACGGTGCGCATGCCCGACGGCGGCACATCCAGCCGCGAGTACATCGTCCACCCCGGCGCGGTAGTCGTCATCCCGCTGCTGGACGACCGGCATGTTCTGCTGGAGCGCCAATACCGCTACCCGGTGGCCCGCGTGATGACGGAGTTTCCGGCCGGTAAGCTCGACCCGGGCGAAGACCCGCTAGTCTGTGCGCAACGCGAACTGCTCGAAGAAACCGGCTACACCGCTGCGGAATGGGCCAAAGCGGGTGCCATGCATCTGGCTATCGCCTATTCCACCGAGATCATCCATATTTATGTCGCGCGAGGCCTGACGGCTGGTACGCGCAAGCTTGATGAGGATGAGTTCCTGGACGTTTGCTCGCTGTCGGACGAGGCGCTGTACGCGGCGTGCCGCGATGGCGGCGTCACGGATGCCAAGACACTGACGTGCACGCTCTGGCTGCAGAACATACGCGCCGGTGCCTGGCCGCTGCGCTGGCTGCCGACTTAGCCTCTGCTCGCCAGCGTAGGGCGGGCGTTGAAGTAACCGCTGATAGCCGTCAGCAGCGCACTGGCCATCTCGTCCTGGTATTTGTGGCTGCGCAGCTTGCGCTCTTCTTCGGGATTGCTGATGAAGGCCGTTTCGACCAGGATGGACGGAATGTCGGGCGCCTTGAGCACCGCGAAACCGGCTCGTTCAACACCCCGCTTGTGCAGGGTATTGATCTTGGAGATCTCGTCCAGCACCCGGGAGCCGATGCGCACTGAATCATTGATCTGCGCCGTGGTGGACAGATCGAGCAGCACCTTGGCGACTTGCGCATCATGCGAGCCCAGATTTACGCCACCAACCAGATCGGCGTCGTTTTCGCGCTTGGCCATGATACGGGCCGCGGCGCTGGTAGCGCCGTTCTGCGACAGCGCAAACACTGAAGAGCCGCGCGCACTGGGTTTGATCCAGGCATCGGCATGGATGGAGATGAAGAGATCGGCCTTGACGCGACGCGCCTTCTGCACGCGCACATGCAAAGGCACAAAATAGTCGTTGTCGCGCGTGAGGTAGGCGCGCATATTGGGCTGGCTGTCGATCAGCTTTTTGAGCCTGCGCGCGATGCTGAGCACCACATCTTTTTCGCGTGTGCCGCCCCGGCCGACTGCGCCCGGATCTTCACCCCCATGACCCGGATCGAGCGCAACCAGCAACGGCCGCGAGCGCGAAGGCGCCCGGGTACCGGGCGGCTCGATGGGCGGCAAGGCCGGTGCTTGGGGCTTGGTGGCCATAGGCGGCAGTTGTTGGCCCGGCATCGATGGCACCGGCGCGGCGGATGGCGAATTGCGCGCAAGGTCTTCCAGCACATCGGCCAGGGGATCCTTGTCCGCATTGTTCAGGATGGCCAGCAAGGGATCTTGCGCCACCTTGGGGTACAGGTCGAGCACCAGACGGTACTTGTACTCGCCCACTGGCTTCAGGGTAAAAACCTGCGGCGCAACGGGCTGCTTGAGGTCCATCACCAGACGCACCACGCCTGGCCGATTCTGGCCCACACGCACCGACGCAATGTAAGGGTCGTTAGGCCGTATCTTGGACACCAATTCGTTGATGGCCGAACTCATGCTCAGCCCATCGATATCGACAACGAGCCGATCCGGACCATCGAGCACGAAATGCTCGGCCTTCAACTCGCTGTCCATCTCGAGCGTGACGCGCGTATATTCGTCAGCCGGCCACGTACGTACCGCCACGATGGTGGCGGCATGAGCGAGCGAGGGCACGACGGGGATGATCAGGAGCGATCCGGCGGCGGCCAGGACTCGGCGTCGGGAGACGTCTGCCGGGGTGCTTCGGGTGCTGCGGGGGCGAGTATCGTCAGCCATGTTTGTCCTTTCTTGCTATAGGCGGCCAGGTGTGCGTTACGCCCGTTTTCAGCGTAACTGAGCGCGATATCGAGATCCGGCGGTGGAAGCAGCCCCCCTGCCCGCTCAGGCCACTCGATCAAAACAACCGCATCATCGCGCAGGATTTCCCTGAATCCTGCGTCCACCCATTCGCGCGTATCGCTAAATCTATAAAAATCAAGGTGATAGAAGTATAAGTTAGAAAGATTATAGCTTTCAAGCAGCGCGTAGCTTGGACTTTTGATTCTTCCGGTGATTCCGGCGGCCCGCAGCAAGGCTCGGGCGAAGCTGGTTTTGCCGGCACCGAGGTCGCCGCGAAGGTGAATCCGCCCGCCCGGCGCCACGCCCGCAAGCGCAGGGTGAGTGCCGCAAAGCATAGGCGCCAGAGCCTGAGCAAGGGCTTCTGTTGCGGCTTCATCTGCCAAAAACATATTAATTTCGCCTAATGGCTTACCATCGTGTGGGCTCATGATTTTCACCGTAAGGCATTCATGGATTGGGCATGGCCATCAACCAGAGCGGTATCGTGACAATGGCCAGAACCGTGGACAAGGACATCGTCACCGCCACCAAGGGGCCATTTCCGCCCATACGGGCGGCCAACACATAGGCGGACGACGCTGTAGGCAAGGCGCCAAATAACAACAACATCTGTCGCTCCAGCACCGGCAGACCCAGGGCCCAGCCAATACCAACGGCCGCCAGGGGCATCAACAGCAGCCGTATCGCCACCACCGCCCCCATCAGTTTTTCGGCACCGCGGCCGCCATCAACCGCCAGTGTTGCCCCTACACAGAGCAGGCCAACGGCCAGCGCACAGGCCCCCAGGCGTGCAAGCGTAACGTCGAGCACCTGGGGCAGTGAGATATGCAAGAAGTTGCCTACGAGGGCAAGGACAGTGGCAATGATGAGCGGATTGCGCACGATTTCGCGCACCAGGCGCGCGCCCGGCTGCTGGCGGGCCAGGCCATGCACCGCCGCGACGTTCACCAACGGCACCGACAGCCCCACCAGCACAGCCATCACCGACTGCCCGCGTTCGCCGCCCAGTGCCAGCGCCAGCGACAGCCCAATATAGGTATTGAAACGATACGCGCATTGCGCCACCGAGCCGTAGTCGCGCGGCGTGGGCCGCAGCAGCAGCTTGGCCAGCCACAAGGCCACCAAGCCGACTACAAGCAGTGCCACCACGGCCTGAAGCAATTGCAAGGCAGAGGCGGGGCTGAGTGGCGTTTGTATAATCGAACGGAACAAAAGCGCCGGAAAAAGCACAAAATAAACAAGCTTTTCCGCATATTGAAAGAACTCGGCCGAATACCGCAGCCTGTTGTACAGCACCCAACCCAATGCAATCAAAAGGAAATCAGGCAAAACGAGCGGGATGACTGACATAGCGCAACATAGTGGTTCTGGCCGCCCATGGCTGACGCGTCGCCGCGCGAGCTTGTAAAATCTTGTAGCATCGGCCAAGTCGAAACCGGTAGTTTACTGGTATTCTGCGGCTGGCTGTAACGGCCGGCGGATCCCGGCCGTTATTGGAATAACCCACGGAGACCTATTAATGATCAAAGCCTATAAGACGTTCGCGGCCCTCACCCTGGCGGCCGGCGTATCTGCAATGTTCGGTGGCGCCGCAGCCGCGGCCGACGCATACCCCAGCCAACCGATCCGCGTCATTGTTCCGTTTGCCCCCGGCGGCTCCACCGATATCGTGGCCCGCATCGTCACGCAGCGCATGTCGCAAATTCTTGGCCAGACTATGGTCGTCGAAAACAAGGGCGGCGCAGGTGGCGCTATTGGCGCTTCCGAGGCCGCGCGCGCCAAGCCAGATGGCTACACGCTGTCGATCGCCACGGTATCGACCATGGCCGTCAATGCCGCCTGCCGTCCGAAAGACCTGCCCTACGATCCCCTGAAGGATTTCGCACCGATCACCAACTTCGCCAACGTACCCAACGTCATCGAGGTCAACCCCAAGTTCCCCGCCAAGAACTTCAAAGAATTCGTCAAGGCACTGAAAGACAACCCCGGCAAGTACACGCACGGTAGCTCGGGCACATGTTCCATCCTGCACCTGTTCGGCGAAGCCTTCAAACAGGCCACCGGCACTGACGCCATCCACGTCCCCTACAAAGGTTCGGGCCCGGCTGTCACCGATGCGGTTGGCGGCCAGATCGACAGCATGTTCGACAACCTGCCCTCTTCCATGGGTCAGATCCAGGCCGGCAATCTGCGCCCCCTGGCGATCGCATGGCCAGAGCGCCTGAAATCCTTGCCTAATGTGCCAACGCTGGCCGAGGAAGGCTATCCGCAGCTCAACCAACCTGCCTGGTACGGTCTGCTGGCGCCCGCTGGCACGCCAAAAGAAGTCATCACCAAGCTGCGCGACGCCGCCGTCGAAGCCCTGAAGGATCCCAAGGTCATCGAAGCACTCGAGAAGCAAGGCGCAGCGCCGTCCGGCAACACGCCCGAAGAGTTCGCCAAGGAAATCAAAGAGCAATACGATTGGGCGCATGAAGTCGTGAAGCAGCGCAACATCACGCTGAATTGATCGCTCAAGATTGATGCCAGGCGGCAGGCCCCGCGCAGTGACGGGGTCCAGCCACCCAGGCGTTCGGACATCCTCGTTATTGGGGATTCCGGCGCCCGCTTGCTTTATAATGCTTGGCCTTCGCGTCCCTGTAGTTAAATGGATATAACTTTCCCCTCCTAAGGGAAGATTGCAGGTTCGATTCCTGCCGGGGACGCCATCAGCATGCAACTAGACGCCCGCCAGCGTCTATTTTTTTTTGGAGCAAGAGGTGGCCACCGGGCGAGGTGCTGGGCGCGGGCGGCCGCATGGCCTGAGCATGTTCATGGCCGCGAGGTTTCCCGCTTGCCGCGCCCTTTGATCAGCTTCCAGAGAAAGCCGCCGGCGACCGGCACTGCCGCCGCGCTTACGCCAACCAGCACGATCGTATTCAGGTGCTCTTTAATGATGGGCACGTTGCCGAAAAAATAGCCCAGTGTCACCAGGCTGCCCACCCACAGCAGCGCGCCAATGACGTTGAATGCCTGGAAGCGCACGACATTCATCATGCCCACGCCCGCCACGAACGGTGCGAAAGTGCGGATGACAGGCAGAAAACGCGACAGGATAATGGTTTTGCCGCCATGCTTCTGATAGAACACATGCGTGCGCAGCAAGGCGCGCTTGTCCAGGAAACGGTGTTCGCCGGTAAACACCTTGGGGCCGATGTAGCGGCCGATATGGTAGTTGAGCGTATTACCCAGCACCCCCGCCGCAACCAGCAGGCTGATCAGGGTGGCGATGTCGAGCATATGGCTGGCACCAAAGGCCCCGGCAATAAATAGCAGCGAATCGCCCGGCAGGAACGGCAGCACAACCAGCCCTGTTTCGCAGAAAACAATCAGAAACAAAACAAGGTAAACCCAGTCTCCATACTGCGTGACCCACTGGCCCATATATTGGTCGATGTGGAGAATCATCGAGAATAGATCGAGCATAATTCCTCGGTAAATTGCGTGATGCATGGCGCCCCAGGGGCCGCGCTGTAGTGTATACCCTATCCGTGTTGACCACCCTGCTGCAACGTCGGCCAGAAACAATAAGAGGCTTCGTGTCGAAGGCCACGCTCCGCCCCTCGCGCCACTACACACCTCGCCGCCCGCCAGCGGCTAAAATTGCTCTATGAATGTACCGCTTTCACCGTCCGGCGCCCGGCGCCCGATTGCGCCGCTCCCCGACCTGCTCATCAGCCAGATCGCCGCCGGCGAAGTCATCGAGCGCCCCGCATCCGTACTCAAAGAGCTGATGGAAAACGCCATCGATGCCGGTGCGCGTGCGATTGAGGTGCGGCTCGATGGCGGCGGCATACGCCGTATCGCCATCAGCGACGACGGCTGCGGTATCCCGCGCGGCGAACTGGCGTTGGCGCTCACTCGCCACGCCACCAGCAAGATCACGTCCCTCTCCGAGCTGGAGTCCGTGGGCTCTATGGGTTTTCGTGGCGAAGCGCTGGCATCAGTGGCGTCTGTGGCACGCCTGACGCTCACCTCGCGCACGCAGGCGGACGCCCACGCCTGGCAAATCACCGCACCGCACGATGAGCCACAACCCGCGTCGGGCTCAGTGGGCACGACTGTGGACGTGCGCCAACTGTTCGACGACGTGCCGGCGCGGCGCAAGTTTCTGCGCGCCGAAGCCACCGAGTATGGCCATTGCGTCGATGCCTTCGAGCGCATTGCGCTGGCGCATCCGCATATTGCGTTTCGCCTCTTCCATAACGACAAGCCGCAGCGCAACTGGCGCGCCAGCGACGTAGCCCAGCGCGTACGCGATGTGCTGGGGCTGGAATTCGTCGAGCAATGCATTGCCGTGGGGCGCGAGCATGGCTTGATCGCCCTCGAAGGCGTGATCGGCCGCCCTACGTTGTCACGCAACCGCGCCGACCGCCAGTACCTATACGTGAACGGGCGCTTTGTCAAAGACCGCAGCGTGTCGCATGCAGTGCGGCAGGCCTATGCGGATGTGCTGCATGGCGACCGCCAGCCGGCGTATATCCTGTTTCTATCCGTGGATCCAGCCACGGTGGATGTCAATGTGCATCCAGCCAAGCACGAAGTACGCTTTCGGGACAGCGGCGCGGTGCACCGCTTTGTGAGCCAGACGCTGTCCCAGGCCTTGGCGGCGGCAGGCGGCCATGCAACCGGCGCGGCCAATGGGCTTGCCGCGGGTGTTGGCGGCATGAGCCACGGCGGGCTCGATGCCAGCCATCAGGCTGTGGATGCCACACCCGCCTATGCGCCCAGCGGCGCGCCATGGCAGCAGCCAGGGGCGCGGCAACCCAGCGGCCCCGGCTCGTCCGGCATGCTTTATCGCGGCCAGCAGCCCTTAGGGCTGCGCGGCAGCGAGGGGGTCGAGTGGCAAGCGTTGTACCGGCCGCTGGATGCCGCCGGTGAGCCCGGCAGCACAGGCACAGGCACAGGCACAGGCACAGGCAGCGCATCGTATCCAGAACACGCTGAAGCGGCCAGCACGCTGAGTGACAGCGCGACCAGCCAGCCGCGCACAGGCTACCCTGGGCATCCGGGCGTCTCACACGCCCCCGTCTACCCTGATGGCCCTGCCTACCCCGCTGACGCAGTCGCCCCCGGCTACAACGCGCGTTTCGCGGCGCCCCGCTCCGCGCCCACACCATTGGGCGCAGAGGGCGGCGACTACCCCTTGGGCATGGCCCTGGGGCAGTTGCACGGCATTTACATCCTGGCCCAGAACCGCCATGGCCTGGTGCTCGTGGATATGCATGCCGCGCACGAACGCGTCGTATACGAGCAACTCAAGCGCGCCATGGACGCCCGCGACCTGCCCCGCCAGGAACTGCTGGTGCCGGTGGTATTCCAGGCCAGCGAAAAAGATGTTGGCCTGGTCGAGGAATACCAGGGCACACTGACAGACCTCGGCCTTTCCATGCGGCCAGCGGGCCCCGCGTCTATTACCGTACGCGCGGTGCCTGCCCTGCTTGCCAGCGGCGACATCGAATCCTTGGCCCGTGGCGTGCTGCGCGACCTGGCTCAGGTAGGGGCATCACCCCGGCTGACAGAGCAGCGCAACGAACTGCTGTCCACCATGGCCTGCCACGGCTCCGTACGCGCCAACCGGCGCCTGAGCATCGACGAAATGAACGCCCTGCTGCGCAAGATGGAGCAGACCGAGCGCGCCGATCAATGCAACCACGGGCGGCCCACCTGGGTGCAGTGGCGTATCGGCGAGCTGGACAGGCTGTTCATGCGCGGCCAATGATGCAACCACCCGTCCCTTCTGTGCTGTGTCTGGCCGGCCCTACTGCGGCCGGCAAATCGGCGTCCACGCTGGCGCTGGCACAGCGCTGGCCGCTCGAGATCATTACGGTGGATTCAGCGACGATCTACCGTGGCATGGATATCGGCACTGCCAAGCCGTCCGCTGAAGAGCGGGCGCAGGTGCCGCAGCATCTGCTGGACATCCGCGACCCCGCGCAAAGCTACTCTGCCGCCGAATTCGTGGCTGACACCCAGGCGCTTATCCGCCAGATACGAGGCCGCGGAAATATCCCGCTACTGTGCGGCGGCACCATGCTCTACTACAAGGCATTGCGCGAAGGTTTGAATGACCTGCCGCCGGCGGATGCCACCATACGGGCGGAGATCGATCTGGAGGCCGCGCGGATAGGCTGGCCTGGCCTGCATCGCCAATTGGCCGGGTACGATCCTGAAACCGCCGCCCGGCTGTCGCCCAACGATAGCCAGCGGCTGCAGCGCGCAATCGAAATCTATCGCGCCAGCGGCAAGCCCATGTCAGCCTGGCTGAACGAGGCGCGCCCGCGCCCCGCCACGCAAGACCGATACGTAACACTGAGCCTGGAGCCTTCTGACCGGCTGGCCCTGCATGCGCGCATTGCGCAGCGTTACCACGCCATGATCGAACAAGGGCTGGTACAGGAAGTCGCCGCACTGCATGCGCGGCCCGACCTACACACCGGCCTGCCGTCGGTGCGCTGTGTTGGTTACCGGCAGTTGTGGGATTACCTGGACGGGGAAACAAGCCTGGAAGCCGCCGTGGAACGCGCCATTGCCGCCACGCGCCAACTGGCCAAGCGTCAACTGACCTGGCTGCGCAGCCAACCCGACAGAACCGTAGTGGACTGCCTGGCGGCCGATGCGGCCGCCCAGGTGATCGACGCTGCAGCCCCCTATCTGGAGTAGCCACGAAGCCCGCTGCGCGGGCCGTGACCCAGGCTCAGACGACGACGGTTTGTGGCGCGTCGGCGCTTTCGCGGGCAGTAATTTCACCCACGCGATAGACCTGCTCGCCCTGAGCCGACAGGGTAGCCGCCACGGCATCGGCCGCAGCGGCGGGCACCACGATCACCATGCCAATGCCGCAATTGAAAACGCGGTGCATTTCGCGGTCTTCAACCCCGCCATTTTGCTGCAGCCAGGTAAAGAGCTCGGGCATTTGCCAGGCATCACGGTGCAAACGGGCCGTGAGGCCGGGCTGCAGGATACGTGGTACGTTTTCGAGCAGGCCCCCGCCCGTGATGTGGGCCAGACCTTTGATGTCGGTGCCGTGCGCGGCCAAGGCGGCCAACACAGATTTGACATAGATGCGGGTGGGTTCCATGACCGCGTCTTGCAGCGGGCGACCGCCGAGCTCTTGCGTGGGCCGAGCATTGGCATGCTTGAGAATGCGGCGCACCAGCGAATAGCCGTTGGAGTGCGCGCCGCTGGAAGCCAGGCCCAACACCACGTCGCCCTCGGCGATGGACTTGCCGTCGATGATGCGTGATTTCTCGACCGCACCTACCGCAAAACCGGCCAGATCGTACTCGCCGTCGGGGTACATGCCGGGCATTTCGGCGGTTTCGCCCCCGATCAGCGCACAGCCGGCCAGTTCACAGCCCTTTGCGATGCCGCCCACGACCGCAGCGGCGGTATCCACCGCCAGCTTGCCGCATGCGAAGTAGTCGAGAAAATACAGCGGCTCGGCGCCCTGAACGAGAATATCGTTGACGCTCATGGCGACCAGATCGATACCCACGGTATCGTGACGGCCCCACTCAAACGCCAGGCGCAGCTTGGTGCCCACGCCGTCGGTACCCGACACCAGCACTGGCTCTTTCAGGTGGCGCGGCACCTCGAACAGGGCACCGAAACCGCCAATGCCCGCCATGACGCCGGGCCGCATGGTACGCGCCGCCAGAGGCTTGATGCGATCGACCAGCGCGTCGCCGGCGTCGATATCGACCCCGGCATCGCGGTAGGTCATGGAAGCGGATTGTTTGTTTGTCATGAGAAAAGCCGTGGGATGTGCAAGAATTGCATGTTTAGTATGAACCTGAATGTGGATTTTACGATGAACGCGCGCACCATGCCGCCCCGGGGGCCATGACACAGCAATTGCTCCTCGACCTCCTGCCGCCTTCACCGCCTTCGCTCGAGAATTTCGTTGCGGGCCGCAACGCGGCCGCGCTCGACGCGCTGGCCCGTTGCGAAGCCGGCCGCGCCATCTATCTGTGGGGCGCACCCGGCGCCGGCCGCACACATCTGCTGCGCGCTGTCGCGGGGCGCGCCGACGCCTGCTACATCGAGCCCGCCAGTGCTGCGCGCGAGCTCACGGCCATCGCCACAGCCGACGTCGTGCCCTGGCGCCTGGTCGCCATCGACAACATCGAGGGGCTGAGCACGGACGGGCAGGCGGCGCTGTTCGCCCTGTACAATCGCTGGCGAGAAGTGGCCGCCACGGGCGAGGCGTTTGCCATCGTGCTGGCGGGCGACCGCGCCCCCATGGCCATGCCGCTGCGCGAAGACCTGCGCACCCGGCTGGGCTGGGACGTGGTCTATCGGCTCGAGCTGCTGTCCGACGAAGACCGCGCCCAAGCGCTGGAAACTCGCGCCGCCGAGCGCGGGCTACGGCTGGCGCCCGAGGTCGTGGCGTGGATCCTCACGCACTATTCGCGCGATATGCGGCTGCTCAGCGCGCTGCTCGACGCGCTCGACCGCTACTCTCTCGAAAAACACCGGGCCATCACCCTGCCCTTGCTAAAAGATTTGCTGGCGTCGGGCCAGCCCGCCGCGGAGCCCGGGCAGCATGGCTAGCGGGCCCGTACGCCGCACTGCAGGCAACATAGTGCGCAACGCCACACGCAAGGCCCAGCGGCACGACGCACAGAACATCATTATTTCCGGATATCCATGACTACCACCCAACGCCTGGCGCTTTTCGACCTCGACCACACACTGCTGCCGCTTGACAGCGACTACCAATGGGCCGACTTCCTGGCCCGCACTGGCCGCGCAGGTGATCCCATTGAGGCGCAGCGCCGCAACGAAGAACTGATGGAACGCTACAACGCCGGGCGCCTGACCGCGGAGCAGTCCGCCGAGTTCATGCTTGGCCTGCTCACCCGCGGCACACTGCGGGAGCTGGACGAATGGCATGAAGCGTACATGGCGCAAGTCATCCTGCCGGCTATCCTGCCCAGTGCAATCGCGCTGGTCGAGCAGCACCTGGGCCAGGGCGACTTGTGCGCCATTGTCACGGCCACCAACGAATTCGTCACCGCGCCCATCGCCCGCGCCTTCAATATCCCGCACCTGATCGCCACCATCCCCGAAATGCACGAGGGCCGCTACACCGGCCGTATTTCGGGCGTCCCCAGCTTCCAGGCCGGCAAGATCACACGTGTACAACAATGGCTGGCCGGCATGGGCCAGACGATGGACGACTTTACGTCCATCCACTTCTACAGCGATTCGCACAACGACCTGCCTCTGCTTGAAGTGGTCTCCCACCCCATCGCCACCAATCCCAGCCCGGTGCTGCGTGAGCTGGCGCGCGAGCGCGGCTGGCGGGTGATCGACCTCTTCGAGGACATGCGCGACGCAAAGTCATAAAATACCGCCATGCTGAAGCAGACAATAAAAAACTTCGTCGAGCGCCTGTTTTCGCCGGCCACCCGCGGCCCCATCAGGCTGCCCCGCGAAAAACACGGCATCGACCGCCGCAACGTATCCCGCCACGCCATCAAGGTTTGCGAAGTCCTGCGCAACGCAGGCTACGAGGCCTATATCGTGGGCGGCGCGGTACGCGACCTGATCGTGGGCCTGATGCCCAAGGATTTCGACGTCGCCACCAACGCCACGCCCGAACAGGTGCGCCCGCTGTTTCGCCGCGCACGCATCATTGGGCGGCGCTTCCAGCTCGTACACGTGGTGTTCGGGCAAGAAATCATCGAAACATCCACCTTCCGCGCCACTGCAAACGGCGACGAGTTCACGGACGAACACGGCCGCATCATCCGCGACAACCTCTTCGGCACCCAAGCCGAAGATGCCGCGCGGCGCGACTTCACGCTCAACGCTCTGTATTACGATCCGATCAGCGAAGTGGTCATCGATTACCACCGCGGCGTAGCCGATCTGAAGAACCGCGTTGTGCGCATGATCGGCCAGCCTGAGGCCCGCTACCGTGAAGATCCGGTGCGCATGCTGCGCGCCATCCGCTTTGCGGCCAAGCTCGATGGCACCATCGACCCCGCCACCAATGATCCCATCATGCGCATGGCGGGGCTGATCGAAAACGTGCCCGCATCGCGGCTGTTCGACGAAACACTCAAGCTGCTCACTTGTGGCCACGCCATGCAGTGCCTGCAGCACCTGCGCACCTCGGGCCTGCACCGCAGCCTGCTGCCGCTGATCGACCTCGTGCTGCAAGAAGAAGGTGGCGAGGCATTCATCGAACTGGCGCTGTCGCGCACCGATATGCGGGTGCGCTCGGGCAAGACAGTCAGCCCCAGTTTTCTATTTGCCGCGCTGTTATGGAAGCCGGTGTATGCGCGCTGGCGCCAACTCACAGCCGGCGGCGAACACGCGGCACAGGCACTGGTCCAGGCCGCGGACGACGTGCTCGACGCCCAAACGCGCAAGCTGGCCATCCAGCGCCGCTTCCAAGCCGACATGCGCGACATCTGGTTCATGCAGGCGCGCTTCGAGCACGCCAATCCACGCACCATCTGGCGCATGCTCGAACAACCGCGCTTCCGCGCGGCGGTAGACTTCCTGCAGTTGCGAGCCGAGGCGCGCGAGGTGGACAGCGTGATGGCGCAGTGGTGGATGGACCTAGCCAACGCCGACGACGCCGATCGCGCCAGCATGATCGAGGCCAGGCAGGCCGAGCAGCACACCCGCCCGGGCGGGGCCTCCCGCCGCCGCCGCGGGCGCGGCCGCAAGCGCAGCGCACAGGCGAGCGGCGCACCCGAAGCACAAGGCTGAGCGCGGCAAGGGCCCTGCGCCCGCCGCCTTCTGAGCGGTACACGTACCACCACTGCGCTCAACAACTATTCGCCCTTACCCAGCCAGCCATGTCCGCACCGAACACATCCACGAATCGCTGCTATATCGGCCTGGGTGCCAATCTGGGCGATGCCAGGGCGGCGCTCGAGCAGGCTGCGGCAAGCCTGGCACAGGCACCGGGCATTGACGGCCTGCGCCTGTCGCCGTTCTATCGCACCGCGCCGGTGGCGTCGTCAGGCCCCGATTACATCAACGCCGTCGCCGAGTTGCACACAACGCTTTCGCCGCACGACTTGCTGGCATTGCTGCAAGAAATCGAACATGCGCACGGCCGCACACGGCCGTACCGCAATGCGCCGCGCACGCTGGATCTGGATTTGCTGCTGTATGGGGATGCGCGCATCCATACGCCCACGCTGACCGTGCCACACCCCCGCATGCACCTGCGCGCCTTCGTACTGCAGCCGCTGGCCGACCTGGCGCCGGCCCTGACGCTGGCCCAAGGCGCCGTCGGCGCCCTGCTGGCCGCGTGCGCCGATCAAGCCGTGGAAAAAATGGATTGAGCCGGAACTAACGCCGCGGCGCTTTTTCTTTTGATGCATGCCGGCACAAGCAGGCACCGGCCTGGCCGGCGCCCACCCTCTGCTTCAGATAATCCCCTGCTTCGCGTAATCCTCGACCTGGGCAGCGGAATAGCCCAGCTCGGCCAGAATACCGCGCGACTGCTGGCCCAGCGCAGGAATGGCATCCATGCGGGCCTGAAACGCGCTGCTGCTTGCCGGCGGTATCAAGGCGGGGATGGCACCCTTCTCGGTACCCACCTGGCGCCAGCGATTGCGCTCGGCAAGCTGGGGGTGGTGCCAGACATCGGCCATGGTATTCACGCCTGCGTTGGCAATGGCGGCCTCTTCAAGCAAGCTGATCACCTTCTGGCGCGTGAGCGACGCAAACTCGGTCACGATCAGCACCCGCAGCGCCTCTTTGTTGGCGACCCGCTTTGAATTGGAATTGAAACGTTCATCCTGCGCCAATTCGGGCTGGCCCAACACAGTCTTGCAGAATGCTGCCCATTCACGCTCGTTCTGCAGGCCTAGCATAACCTCGGTACCGTCGCCCACCGGAAACGGACCGTAGGGGTAGATCGTGGCATGGAAGGCGCCGGCACGCGGCGGCGGAGGCGCGCCGTCAAACGCGTAGTACATCGGGAAGCCCATCCACTCGACCATGCTTTCAAGCATGGACACATCGAGCCGGCTGCCATGGCCGGTGCGCTCGCGCAGCAGCAGGGCCGACAAAATGCTGCTGTAGGCGTACATGCCGGCGGCAATGTCAGAAATCGAGCAGCCCGCTTTCGCCGGGCTTTCCGGCGTGCCCGTGACGGACAGAAAGCCTGCTTCGCTCTGGATCAGTAGATCGTAGGCCTTCTTGTCCTGATACGAACCGCCATCCCCATACCCCGAAATATCGCAGACGATGAGCCGCGGATGGTCGGGCGACAAGGCCTCGTACGACAGGCCCAGGCGCGCCGCGGCGCCAGGCGCGAGGTTCTGCACCAGCACATCGGCGTGGCCCAGCAGCTTGTCCAGCACCTCGCGCGCTTCGGGGCGCTTAAGATCCAGCGTCAGGCTTTCTTTGGATCGGTTGGTCCACACAAAATGCGAGGACAGCCCCTTCACGCGCTCATCGTACTTGCGCGCGAAATCACCCACGCCGGGGCGCTCGATCTTGATGACCCGCGCGCCAAGATCGGCCAGCTGGCGCGTGCAGAACGGCGCAGCAATGGCGTGCTCCATGCTGATCACCGTGATGCCGTCCAGGGGACGGGGCCTTACTGGCACAGCGTGGCCGCTGTGCGCGTCGTGATGCGTGTCTGTCATTGTTTGAACTCCAATTCTGCCTGATGCGCCAGGGTGCCGTCCTGCTCTACCCACAGGCTGGCCTTGCCGTCCTCATCGATGCGGCCGGCTGCCTTGAACGGCCTGGGTGAAATCAGTGGACGCAAGCCCCGATATGTCAGCAAGGCGGGGGCCTTGCCAGGATTGGCTTCGACAAACGCGCGGCACATCTGGGTGGCCAGCAGCGGGCCGTGCACAACCAGGCCGGGATAGCCTTCGACTTCCGTCACATAGGGGTAATCGTAATGGATGCGGTGGCCGTTGTAAGTGACCGCGGAATAGCGGAACAACATGAGCGAATGCGGCACAGTCTCGCTGGACCACTGGCTGGCGGGCGCATCGATGGTGCCCTGAAGCTTGGGCGGGCTAGGCTCGCGGTACACGATGTCTTGCTCCTCATCCACGCACAGCTTGCCGTCCTGCGTATAACGGTGGCCAACGGTAACGAACAGCAGCTTGCCGGTACGGCCTTCTTTTTCCTGAATCTTCAGGATGGTGGACGTGCGGCGCGCGGGCACACCGGCAAGCAGTGGCGCTACAAAACGCACCCGGCCGCCCGCCCACATACGGTTGCGGTTGTCTGCCGGCGGCAGGAAACCGCCACGCGCGGGGTGGCCATCCGCACCAGTTTCGGCATAAGGCACGCTCTTGATAAAAAAGCACCACTGCCACAGCGGCGGCAGTGCTTCGCCCTGGCCCGGGGCTGCGGCGTCCAGCGCCAGCGCTACCCGCTCGACGTGATTGAGGTCGAGGCTGTCGTCGCAGGCTTCGCTGCGTCCCAGCCAGGCATCAAGATTGGGAGTCGTCATCGGATTATCCATGTAGTGTCTATAACCGACACTTTGCCTGCTCCCGGCCGGTTTTTGAATTTTGTTTTGCGCAACAGGGCGTTTCAAGGCGCCAAAGCGAACGAAGAAACGACGGTTTTGGCCCGCGAGACGCACACATCGCCCCCCTACAGCAGGCACGGACGCCCCCACCGCGCAGCGCGCGGACAGAAGGAAACGGGGAAAAGCGGAAGGGGAGGAAGAACTGAAAAGGCCCAGGAGAGGGGCCAAAGCGGAGAACCGGGCAGGCCGGGCGGGGCCCGCCTGCCCGGCCTGGTCGCCCCCGGACTCGTTGACAGCCCCTGTGGGGGCTTACTGCCTGGATCAGGCCACCGGAACCAACGGAATCTCGGCGATTCGAGCTTTCCATTCGCGCGGGCCGGTATCGTGGACCGACACGCCTTGCGAATCGACGGCCACCGTCACCGGCATGTCCTTGACGTCGAACTCGTAGATAGCTTCCATGCCCAGGTCTTCGAAAGCCACGATCTTGGCGCCGCGAATGGCCTTGGACACCAGATAGGCCGAGCCGCCCACTGCCATCAGGTAAGCCGACTTGTGCTTGCGGATAGATTCGACGGCAACCGGGCCGCGCTCGGCCTTGCCGATCATGGCGATCAGGCCAGTCTGTTCGAGCATCATGTCGGTGAACTTGTCCATGCGGGTGGCCGTTGTGGGGCCGGCGGGGCCCACCACTTCTTCGCGCACCGGGTCGACCGGGCCGACATAGTAAATGACGCGATTGGTGAAGTCCACCGGCAGCTTCTCGCCATTGGCCAGCATGTCCTGGATGCGCTTGTGCGCCGCATCGCGGCCCGTCAGCATCTTTCCTGACAGCAGCAACGTCTGGCCGGGTTTCCAGCTTGCCACCTGCTCGGGGGTAAGCGTATTCAGGTCGACCTGCTGCGACTTGTTGTAGTCGGGCGCCCAATGCACGTCGGGCCAGGTGGACAGCGGGGGCGGTGTGAGCGCGGCTGGGCCGGAGCCGTCCAGCACGAAATGCACGTGACGCGTAGCGGCACAGTTGGGGATCATGGCCACAGGCTTGGAGGCCGCGTGGGTCGGGAAGGTGTTGATCTTGATATCCAGCACCGTGGTCAGGCCGCCCAGCCCCTGGGCGCCGATGCCCAAGGCATTGACCTTTTCATAGAGCTCGATGCGCAGCTCTTCGAGCTTGTTCTGCGGCCCGCGCTGCAGCAGCTCGTACATATCGATGTCTTCCATCAGCGACTGCTTGGCCAGCAGCATGGCTTTTTCGGCCGTGCCGCCCACGCCTATGCCCAGCATGCCGGGAGGGCACCAGCCCGCGCCCATGGTCGGCACCGTCTTGAGCACCCAATCGACCAGCGAATCGCTGGGGTTGAGCATGACGAACTTGGATTTGTTCTCGGAGCCGCCGCCCTTGGCAGCCACCTGCACGTCGACCTTGTCGCCTTCGACAAGCTCGACCGAGACAATACAGGGCGTGTTGTCGCGCGTGTTCTTGCGCGTGAAGAGCGGATCAGTGAGGATAGAGGCGCGTAGCGGGTTGTCAGGGTTTAGGTAGCCCCGGCGCACGCCTTCGTCGCACAATTCCTGCATGCCGCGCTTACTGTCGATGCGCACGTCCATGCCGATCTTCAGGAACACGTTCACCACGCCGGTGTCCTGACAGATGGGACGCTTGCCTTCGGCGCACATGCGCGAGTTGGTGAGGATCTGCGCGATCGCATCCTTGGCAGCTGGGCTCTGCTCGCGCTCGTAGGCGCGCGCCAGGTGCTGGATGTAATCGGCAGGGTGGTAATAGCTGATGAACTGCACCGCGTCGGCAACGGACTGGATCAGGTCATCTTCTTTGATGATGGTCGTCATAGGTCAGGCTCAATCGTGAAAATGGCGGGCCGCAGGCAGCCCGCCGGGTCGATGTGGAAATACGTCTGTTACTTGCCCGTCCACACAGCTTTGCGCTTCTCGGCAAAGGCGGTCGCGCCTTCTTTTGCATCAGCCGAGGTAAAAATATGCGCAATGCGGGGACGCTGCAGGTCGAACATATCGGCCTGGCGCCAGTCGCGCGACTGTGTGACGATGGACTTGGCGGTACGCACAGCCAACGGGCCGTTGGCCGCCACCAACCGCGCCAGATCAAGGGCGCCGTCCAGCGCCTGACCGGGTTCGACCAGGCGATTGACCAGGCCGTAGCCATGCGCGCGTTCGGCGGAGAACATTTCGCCGGTCAGCACCGCCTCCATCGCGATGTGGTAGGGCATGCGGCTGGGCAGGCGCAGCATGCCGCCAGAGCCCGGAACAATACCGCGCTTGACTTCGGGCAGGCCGAATTTTGCGTTGGTAGCGGCCACCAGCATGTCGCAAGCCAGCGCAATCTCGAAACCACCTGCCAGCGCATAGCCTTCGATGGCGGCGATCAGGGGCTTGCTGGGCGGGCGCTCACAAATGCCCGCAAAACCTCGGTCGCCCGCGTACGGGCGTTGGCCCGTCTTGGCGAACGCCTTCAGATCCATGCCCGAACAGAAAGTACCCTCGGCGCCGGTCAGAACGCCAATGACAATGCTGTCGTCCTGATCCAGCGCATCAAACGCCGCCGCCAGTTGCTGCGCAGTGTCATAGTTGATCGCATTGCGCGCCTCGGGGCGGTTGATTGTGATAATCAGGACACCTTCCCGAATTTCGGTTTTGACCAGGTCAGACATGAACAATCCTCGGTTGGCCGCCGCGTGGGGGCGGCGATGGAGCTACTAGGGGAGTGAGTTAAAATCGAAGCCTTTTGCGGCTTCTCGCCTTTCGGCCTTCGTACATGCTCACTTTTCAGCACCTCATTTTAACGCTACAGCAATATTGGGATCGCCAGGGTTGCGCACTGCTGCAGCCCTATGACATGGAAGTGGGCGCCGGTACCTCGCACACGGCCACCTTCCTGCGCGCCATCGGGCCCGAGCCCTGGCGCGCCGCCTATGTACAGCCATCGCGCCGCCCCAAAGACGGCCGATACGGCGAAAACCCCAACCGCCTGCAGCATTATTACCAGTACCAAGTGGTACTCAAGCCTGCGCCGCCCAATATTCTCGACCTGTACATCGGCTCGCTCGAGGCGCTGGGCATCAACCCGCGCGAACACGACATCCGCTTTGTCGAAGACGACTGGGAAAACCCCACGCTGGGCGCCTGGGGCTTGGGGTGGGAAGTCTGGCTCAACGGCATGGAAGTCACCCAATTCACCTATTTCCAGCAAGTGGGCGGGCTGGACTGCACCCCCACCACCGGCGAAATCACCTACGGTCTCGAACGCCTGGCCATGTACCTGCAGGGCGTCGAAAGCGTGTACGACCTGATCTGGACGCACACCCCCGATGGCCGTGCTGTGCTGTACCGCGACGTCTTCCATCAAAACGAGGTCGAACAGTCCACGTATAACTTCGAGCATGCGAACACCACCATGCTGTTCGCGCACTTCGACGACTACGAAGCCGAAGCCCAGCGCTTGATTGCGGTGCCACTGGCCTTGCCGGCCTACGAAGCAACCCTCAAGGCCGCCCACACCTTCAACCTGCTCGACGCGCGCGGCGCCATCAGCGTCACCGAACGCGCCGCCTACATCGGCCGCATCCGCAACCTGTCGCGCGCGGTGGCCCAGGCTTATTACGATTCACGCGAAACCCTAGGATTTCCCATGTTGGCCCAGTCCCAGGCGGAGGCCGCACAATGAGCGCCGCCGTCCACCCTCTGCTGCTTGAACTGTTCACCGAAGAACTCCCCCCCAAGGCACTCAATCGCTTGGGGCAAGCCTTCGCCGACGCCGTGCGCAAGGTGCTGGCCCAGCATCATCTGCTTGAAGACACCGCCACGGTCACCGACTTCGCCACACCGCGCCGCCTAGCCGTGCGCCTGAGCGCCGTGCGCGAACGCGCACCCGACCAGCCCTATACCGAAAAACTCATGCCCGCCAAGATCGGCCTGTCCGAAGCGGGCGAGATCCTGCCCGCGCTGGCCAAGAAGCTGGCCGCCAAAGGCCTGGGGCATCTCACGGCCAGCGGGCTCGTGCGCGAATCCGACGGCAAGCAAGACTACCTTTACGCGCAGGGTGTGGCGCAGGGCAAAACCCTGGCCGAAGGCCTGCAAGAAGCCCTGGACTACGCAGTGGCCAACCTGCCCATCCCCAAGGTGATGCGCTATCAACTGGCCGACGGCGTCACCAGTGTCAAGTTTGTGCGCCCGGCGCACCGCTTGGTTGCGTTGTGGGGCGAACACGTGGTGCCCGTAGAAGCGCTGGGCTTGTCAGCCGGTCGCAGCACGCTGGGCCACCGCTTCATGTCAAGCGACGACATCGTCTTCCACGACGCCACCGCGTATGAAGCGCAACTGGCTGAGGAAGGCAAGGTGGTGGCCTCGTTCACCGAGCGTCGCGCGCAGATCCTTGACCAGTTGCTGGCCCGCGCGGGCGAGTTGGGCGCCTCCCTGGGTGAAGGCCCCGAGGTCGACGCCCTGCTCGACGAAGTCACTGCCCTGGTAGAGCACCCCACGGTTTACGTTGGCGAGTTCGAAGCCCAGTTTCTCGACGTGCCTCAAGAATGCCTCATCCTCACGATGCGGCTGAATCAAAAGTACTTCCCACTCTTCGAGCCGGCAGGCGGCAGGCTTACCAACCGCTTCCTGATCGTCAGCAACATGCAGGTGGCCAGCCCCGCCAACATCATCGAAGGCAACCAGCGCGTGGTGCGGCCCCGCCTGGCCGACGCGCGCTTCTTCTTCGACACCGACCGCAAAGTACGCCTGGCCGACCGCGTGCAGGCGCTGGCCGGCAGCGTCTATCACAACAAGCTGGGTTCGCAGCTCGACCGCGTAGCGCGTGTGCGCAAGGTCGCCGTCCAGGTGGCGCAACAGTTGGGCAGCAACGCCGCCCATGCGGATCGCGCCGCCCTGCTTGCCAAGGCCGATCTCAACGCCAGCATGGTGGGCGAATTCCCCGAGCTGCAGGGTGTCATGGGCGCCTACTATGCGGCGGGCGACGGCGAACAGGCTGATGTCGTGCGCGCCATCGGCGATCAGTACCGCGTTCGCATGGACGCCCCCGTCACGCCAGACACGCTCACCAGCGCTGCCCTGTTCATTGCCGACCGCGTCGAAACACTGGTGGGCATCTGGGGCATCGGCCTTCAGCCCACGGGCGAGCGCGATCCCTTCGGCCTGCGCCGTGCGGCGCTGGGCCTGATCAGCGCCTACGAGCAATTGCTGGCGGGCGGCTACCTGGACCCGGCCGACGGGCAGGCCCTGCCCCTGGCAGGCCTGCTGCGAGCCAGCGCCGCCACCTTCCCCGACGGTGTGATTGCCGCCAGCGCCACCGATGAAATCGAAGCCTTCATCTACGAACGCTACCGTAATCAGCTTGCGACCGACCACGACCGCAATGTGGTCGACGCCGTGCTGGCCCTGTCGCCGCCGCTGCATCAGGTTCACGCCCGCATCGAAGCCTGCGCCCAGTTTGCCGGCCGCCCCGAGGCCGAAAGCCTGGCCGCCGCCAACAAGCGCATCGCCAATCTGCTCAAAAAAGCTGATACCGAGCCAGGCGCGGTCGACACCGTGCGCCTGCTCGAACCGGCCGAACAGGCCTTGGGCGCAGTGATCGATAAGCTTGCACCTCAGGCGCGTGCACAGTTCGAACACGGCGAGTTCGCGGCCAGCCTGGCCACCATGGCCCAGGCGCGCGATGCCGTCGATGACTTCTTCACCAGTGTCATGGTCATGGCGGACGACCCTGCCGTGCGCGCCAATCGGCTGGCCCTGCTGGCCAACCTGCATGGCCTCATGAACCAGGTCGCCGATATATCGAGGCTCGCGCGGTGAAGCTCGCCATCCTTGACCGCGACGGCGTCATCAATGAAGACAGCGACGCCTTCATCAAAAGCCCGGACGAATGGATACCCGTGCCCGGCAGCCTCGAGGCCATCGCACGCCTGACCAATGCGGGCTGGCGCGTGGTTGTCGCCAGCAACCAGTCTGGCATTGCCCGCGGCCTGTTCAGCATGGATACGCTCAACGCCATCCATGCCAAGATGCGGCGCGAAGTTGCCATGGCCGGCGGCACCATCGACGCCATCTTCGTGTGCCCGCACGGGCCCGACGACGGCTGCGCCTGCCGTAAGCCGAAATCGGGCTTGTTCGAAGACATCAGCCACCGCTACGAAATCAACCTGGCCGGCGTCCCGGCCGTGGGCGATTCACTGCGCGACCTGCAAGCCGCCGCAGCCTTAGGCTGCACGCCTTGGCTGGTGCTTACCGGCAAGGGCGCCAAAACCCAGGCTCAAGGCAAACTACCGGCCGGCACCCACGTTGGCAAAAACCTGGCGGCTGTGGTCGATGCCTGGCTGGATGGCGAGGCATCATGATCGGCATCCTGCGCGCAGTACTTTATCAGGCCTTCCTGATCATCACCGTCATCCCCTATGCCATCGCCTGTGTGCTGTGGGCGCCGCTACCGCTGCGGTGGCGCTACCGCCTTACCGCAGGCTGGCCTCGCCTGGCGCTGTGGGGCGCCCGCTTTATCCTGGGCATACGCTGGCGGGTCAAGGGCTGGGAAAACCTGCCCGATGGCCCGGCCATTATTCTGTCCAAGCATCAGTCAGCCTGGGAAACCTTGTTTTTCCCTGCCATGATGCCGCGCGAAGTGTGCTTTGTGTACAAGAGAGAACTGCACCTGGTGCCCTTCTTTGGCTGGGGCCTGGCGCTGTTGCGCATGATCCCCATCAACCGCGCCAAGGGGCGCGATGCCTTCGAGCAAGTCATCCGTATCGGGGGGGACCGCATCCGGGCCGGCCGCTGGCCTGTTCTGTTCCCCGAGGGCACCCGCATCGCCCCGGGCAAAACAGGCCGGTATAAGTTGGGGGGCGCGCTGCTGGCCACACGAACGGGCACCCCGGTAATCCCCGTTGCGCATAATGCCGGCGAATTATGGCCGCGCCGGGCCTTTCTCAAGAAGCCGGGCGTCGTCACCATTTCTTTCGGCCCCTTGATCCATCCCGACGGTTTGACGGCCGACGAGTTCAACGAAAAGGTGAAAGGCTGGATCGAAGGCGAAATGCGGGTGCTCAACCCCGAGCGTTATGAACGCACATGAGCAACTGGATCTTTTCGGCGCACTGAGCGCGCCGGCTGGCGCAGGCCAGCGCGAAACCATCGAGCCGGAGCAGGCGGCCCCGCCCCTGTCTCCCTCGCCCTATCGGCTGCCGCCGCGTGGAGCCCGGGGCCTGCACGCCTCGCCGGGCGGCCCACCCACGCCGCCCCGTGCTACGCCTCCCGTCAAAACACCTTCGCGCCCAACAACGCCAGGGTTGGCAGTGCCCACGCCGCAACCCGCCAGCCTGCCCATGAATGCGCGCTGGCGCGAAGTCGCCACCCCCGAACAAACGATTGGCTTTGTGCTGCGCCGCTCGCGCCGCAAAAGCATCGGGCTTACGGTGGACGACAGCGGCCTGCAGGTCATCGCGCCCAATTGGGTCACACTGGCCCAAGTGGATGCCGCTGTCATCGAAAAATCGCGCTGGATCATCGGCAAGCTGCGCATCCGCCATCAACGCAAAGCGCAGCTTGCCACCGCCGACACCCAATGGCTGCACGGCGGCACCCTGCCCTACCTGGGCGCCCGTATTGTGCTCCAACTGGACGGCGCCCGCCGCACCGCCGACTTCAGTGGCAGCCCCTTCCTGCCGCAAGCGGGCGACACCCTGACATTGCCGCTGCCCGCGGGTGCAGACCAATCCCGCGTGCGCGACAGCGCTCATGCCTGGCTGCAACACCAGGCGCGCACCTGGTTCGGCCCACGCCTGCAACATTTCCTTGAAACCAACGGCCTGGCCATCCGCAAATGGCGCCTGTCCTCCGCCGCCACACGCTGGGGCTCATGCAGCAGCGACGGCAACATCATGCTCAACTGGCGGCTGATTCACTTCAGCCACGACGTCATCGACTACGTCATCGCCCACGAAGTTGCCCACCTGCGCCACCTCAACCACAGCCCTGCCTTTTGGCGCGAAGTCGGCATCATCCTGCCCGGCTTCGAGAAATCGCGCGACGTGCTGCGCCAGCACGATCCAGGGTCGCTCCCCTTGATTTGATCGGCCGAGCAAGTCCGAGTCGCAGCCACTGTCAATTGACCCAGCCTGATACACTGCTCTCGTTCTTCATAACGTTTTATCAGGAGAGCATTCAATGCGCTTACTTCACACCATGCTGCGCGTGGGCAACCTCGACCGCTCGCTGGCTTTTTACACCGATGTGCTGGGCATGCGCCTGCTGCGCCGCAAAGACTACCCCGACGGCAAGTTCACACTCGCCTTTGTGGGCTACCAGGACGAAGAACACGGCGCGGTCATCGAGCTGACCCATAACTGGGATACAGACAGCTACGACCTGGGCTCGGGATACGGCCATATCGCCCTTGAGGTAGACAATGCCTATGACGCCTGTGCGCGCATCAAAGAAAAAGGCGGCAATGTCGTGCGCGAAGCGGGCCCCATGAAACATGGCACCACGGTGATCGCATTCGTGGAAGACCCCGACGGCTACAAGATCGAGCTGATCCAGCGCAAGGGCCGCAACGACTGAGCGGATGCACACGGCCCGCAACACCGGGCCTGCCCGCGCTGCGATTGCGGGCGCCCACCGCCTGCCGGGCCGTACGCCGGCGCCTAAGCGTAGGCCTAGGCCTACGGCCGCTTCAAGGCTTCGGGGTCGAAATCATCCACCTCGATGACCGCCGCAACCGCTGCTTCGGCCGCCTCCAGCATGTGCGCCTGCTCTTCGGTGATGGCGCCATGCGCGCGGGCCTTCCGCCAATCGGACAGGCCTGCCTCTCGCAGGCGATCCTGCAAGGGGCGCACATCTACCATCAGTTCAAAGGCACGCTCCAGCAGCTCGACACTGGCGCTGTCATGCCCTTCCCAGACGGCGCCCACCAGACGGTCGCGTGCAGTGGAGGGTTCAAGCAGGATCTGCGCGCAGGCCGCAGTGGTGTCGTCGGTCGGCCGCTTGGCACGCGACCAGGGCGGCAGCAGCAAGATGCGCAGCAGCCAAGCCGCGGGGCGCGACGGCAGGTTGGCGAGCAGCTCGTCCATGCGCCTGTCAATCGCGTAGAAGCCTTGCAACGTGCACTGACGCACCAGAGGCAAGTCGGCATCGTGGTTGCCTTCGTCGTGCCAGCGCTTGAGCACGGCGGAAATCAGAAACAGCTCGGCCAGAATGTCGCCCAGGCGCGCAGACAGCATTTCTTTGCGCTTGAGGCTGCCGCCCAGCGTCAGCAAGGCTACTTCAGACACCAGCGAGAAGGCGGCCGTCCAGCGCGCCAAGCCGCGATAATAAGGTGCCGCTGCGCCCACCCCGGAGGGGGCGAAGGCGAAATGCCCGGCCGTCCAGCCAGTGCCGACCGCGCGCAGCGTATTACGGGCGCTGTGCGCCAGATGACGCCAGATGACTGCATCGAAGACGTCTTCACCGCGCGCTTCATCGATGTCGTTGAGAGCCGCGATTTCTTGCATCAAATAGGGATGGGCGCGGATCGCCCCCTGCCCGAACACAATGAGGTTGCGCGTAAGGATGTTGGCGCCCTCGACAGTAATGGCGACAGGCAACGCGCGGTACAAGCCCCCCAGGTAATTGCTGGGGCCGTCGATCACCGCCTTGCCGGCATGGATATCCATGGCATCGTTGACAGACTGGCGCATGCGTTCAGTGGCATGCAGCTTCATGATGGCGGACACCACAGCAGGCTTGATGCCTGTGGCCAGGCCGGCGCAGGTAAAGCGCCGGGCGGCCTCGACCAGATAAGCATTGGCTGCCAGATGGCCGAGTTTTTCTTGAACGCCCTCGAACTTGCCGATGGGAATGCCGAACTGCGTGCGCACGCGGGCGTAGGCACCCGCGGTATGGGCGGCAAACACGCAAGCCGCCGCCGACAGCGATGGCAGTGAGATGCCGCGCCCGGCCGCCAGGGCGCTCATAAGCATTTGCCAGCCCTTGCCGGCCTGTGCCGGCCCGCCGATCAGCGCGTCGATGGGTACGAACACATCATGACCTTCGGTGGGACCGTTCTGGAAAGACTGCATGGCCGGCAGGTGGCGCCGGCCGATCGTGACGCCAGGCAGGTTGGTAGGCACCAGTGCCACGGAAATACCTGGGGCGTCGTCGGGGCCCAGCAGATGGTCGGGATCAAGCAGCTTGAAAGCGAGCCCCAGCACCGTTGCAACCGGCGCCAGCGTAATGTAGCGTTTGCGCCAGTTCAGCAGGATGCCGAGCTGATCGACGCCATCCACCAACCTGCGGCACACAACCCCGGTATCCACCATGGATGCGGCGTCGGAGCCGGCCTCGGGGCTGGTGAGGCCGAAGCACGGGATTTCCTGGCCGCTGGCCAGGCGCGGCAACCAGTGCCTGCGCTGCGCGTCGGTGCCGAACTGCATCAACAGCTCGCCCGGGCCCAGCGAATTGGGCACCATCACGGTGACTGCGGCAGTGACCGAGCGCACGGAGATCTGGCGCACCACTTCGGAATGCGCGTAGGGCGAAAAACCCAGGCCGCCGTATTCTTTGGGAATGATCATGCCAAAGAAGCCGTGCGCCTTCAGAAAGCCCCAGGCCTCCGGCGGCAGATCGGCGTCGTGCCACGTGATACGCCAGTCATCCAGCATCCGGCACACCTGCGCCACCGGGCCATCCATGAAGGCCTGCTCTTCTTCGGTGAGGCTCACGGGCGGGAGATCGAGCATGGCGTGCCAATCGGGCGCACCCGAGAACAACTGCGCATCCCACCAGACATCACCGGCATCAATAGCAGCTTGTTCTGTGGGCGATAGCGTCGGCATGGCTTTGCGGCCCATGCGATACAAGGGTTCAGTCAACCAGCGCCTGCGCCAAGCTCTCCAATCCATAATGCCCTCGAAACGAACGTCGGATATATTCATTATCCACGGAATCCCCAGCCCGCGCGAACCTGCAGACGCCACCCATGATTGTCTGCGACAATCAAGCCTTCCTTCCTGCCTTGGCAGCATGCGGGGCGGGATACCGCCGCACCTTGCGCTTTGCGATGAAGCGCTCCGCCCATCATCCACCGCTCATGCTCAATACGCTCTGGCTCGCCTTTTTCATTGTCGCCTCGCTGGCGGGGCTATATCAGTGGATCATCCTGCACGACGGCGAGGTTTTCGCACGCCTGGTCCAGGGCCTGTTCGAAATGGCCGAACTGTCGGTTCAGGTAATGATCCTGTTGTTCGGCACGCTGACCCTCTGGCTTGGGTTTCTGCGCATCGCCGAAGCAGCTGGGTTGGTGGAACGCCTCGGCCGCATCCTGGCGCCGCTGTTCGCCCGTCTGATGCCGGGGGTGCCGCGCGGCCACCCCGCACTGGGCCTGATCACGCTGAACTTCGCTGCCAACGGGCTGGGTCTGGACAATGCAGCCACCCCGATAGGCCTGCGCGCCATGCGCGAGCTGCAAACCCTCAACCCCGACCCCAAGACCGCCACCAATGCGCAAATTCTGTTCCTGGTGCTCAACTCTTCGTCGCTGACGCTGTTGCCGGTCACCATTTTCATGTACCGCGCCCAGCAAGGCGCGCCAGACCCAGCCATGGTGTTCCTGCCAATTCTGCTGGCCACCACCTGCTCGACATTGGCGGGGCTGCTTGCAGTCGCCTTCATGCAGCGCTTGCGGCTGTACGACCCAGTCGTACTGGCGTGGCTGGGCGGCCTGGCGCTGGTGCTGGGCGGCTTGATGGCCGTGCTGGCCTCGCTCAGCAGTGCCGCAGTCGCCGCCATGTCGTCGCTGTTGGGCAATCTCACCCTGTTCGGCATCATCATGCTGTTTCTGCTTGCCGGCGCGCGCAAAAAGGTGGCCGTCTACGAGTGTTTCATCGAAGGCGCCAAAGATGGGTTCAATATTGCGCGCGACCTGCTGCCCTACCTGGTCGCCATGCTGTGCGCCATCGGCGTGCTGCGTGCCTCCGGGGCGCTGGACATCCTCCTGGACGCAGTGCGCTGGGCTGTCAGCGCGCTGGGGCTGGATACACGGTTTGTCGATGCCCTGCCCACTGCGCTGGTCAAGCCATTTTCGGGCAGCGCCGCGCGCGCCCTGCTCATCGAAACCATGCAGCACTACGGGGTGGATAGCTTTCCCGCCCTGATGGCTGCCACCGTACAGGGCAGCACAGAAACCACGTTTTATGTGTTGGCGGTGTATTTTGGCGCAGTCGGCATACAGCGCGCACGCCACGCCGTGGGCTGCGCCGTGGTCGCCGACCTCGCCGGCGTGTTGGCGTCGATTGCCGTGTGTTATTGGTTTTTTGGCTAAACGCGGCGCCGCTGGGGCGTGGCGCACGGCCGGGCAAATGACGGCCTAGCAGCCATGCGCCCGCCAGGCTCAGGCGGGCTGTTCGCCGCCCAGGTCGAACATGCTGGTCACCTGAACGTCCAGCACCTGCTCGTCGTGCTGGTTGTACACCAGCCACGACCAACGCATGATGCCGAGCTCGGTGCGTGATTCAGAACGGCGCAGCGAATCCACCCTGGACTCCAGCCGCAGCGCATCGCCGGCACGCACGGGTTTGAGCCAGCGCAGTTTTTCCAGCCCCGGCGAGCCAAACGACTCCGACCCCTCGAGCACAGACTCTACAGCCATGCGCATAGCCAGGCCGCAAGTAAACCAGCCGCTGGCGATCAAGCCGCCCCATCTGCTTTCCTGCGCACGCGGGGCGTCAACGTGGAACCACTGAGGATCATAGGACTTGGCAAAGGAAATCATTTCTTCCTCGGCCACAGTCACAGGCCCGTGCTTGATTACCATCCCGACTTTGAAGTCCTGATATTTCATGGCGCTACCGTTTTCCGGGTTTGTGCAAACCTAACAGTGTAGCAATACTCTGCGGGGCGCGCGCAGGCACCCCATGGGCAACGGCTTACCGCACATCGCGCCCTGGCCATTATCCGCTGAATCGAGCGGCCTGCCAGCTGTATTCCTATGGCGCCCGGCTCAGTCAAACGCAGCGGCGGCCCGCCCGATGCGGTCGTTGACGGCTCGCCACGCCTCATCCCTGGGTGGCGCTTCCAGATAAATGTGGCGATAGCCCTGCGCGTCCAGCTCGCGCAGCATGGCATATAGATTGCGCGCATAGGTCTCCGGATCACGCGGGCACACATGCCACGACAGTGCCTGCTTGCCCGCGGTGGGTGCGCCCGCCTGAGGCGGCGAGTCGAACACCACTGCCACTGCGTGGCCCGCACTGCCGCGCCGGGCCATTTGCTCAATGGCCTCGCGCGTCACGATGGAAAGCGGCGTGCGCGGCGCATAATGCGCCTTGAGCGAGCCGGATACCCGCGGCGCGGCGGCATCGGGCCGCATCGGCTCGCAGCCCAGCACCTCGGCAAGCTGTGCAGCCGTGATGCCACCCGGCCGCAGCAGAACCGGGCCTATCCCTTGGCCCAGCCGCGACAAATCAACGATGGTGGACTCTATCCCCACGCGCGATGGCCCACCTTCCAGCACCAACAGCGCCTCGTCGTCCAGTTCGGGGAACTCAGCCCGTACGTGCGCCGCGAGCGTGGGCGAAACCTGGCCGAATTTATTGGCCGAGGGGGCGGCCACGCCACCCTGCCCCGAGGGTTTGAGCCGCGCGAATTCACGCAGCAGCGCCTGGGCCACGGGATGCGACGGACAGCGCAGGCCCACGCTGTCCTGGCCGCCGCTGACGGCCGCCGGCACATGCGCGGCACGCGGCAGTATCAATGTCAAAGGCCCGGGCCAGAAAGCTTGGATAAGCGCGCGCGCCTGGGCAGGAATGGACGAGGCCCAGTAAGAGAGATCGGCTTCAGGCGAAACGTGCACGATCACAGGGTGATTCGACGGCCTGCCCTTGGCCGCATAAATGGCGGCAATGGCAGCGGGGTTTTCCGCATCAGCGCCCAGCCCGTAAACCGTTTCCGTCGGAAAGGCCACCAGACGCCCCTGGGCGAGGCGCCGCGCGCCTTCGGCCAGCATGCCGGCCATGTCGGCCGCCTCAGCGTCGGATTTAGCGTTGTGTGAGGGCATTGAAGGTCTCTGTTGCGAACGGCGGGCCGCGCTCAGGCCTGATAGGCAATGCCCAAGGCCTGTGCCACGCGGGCGGTACGCGCCTGGGCCTCGGCCAGCGTAGCGCCAACGATATTCACGTGGCCCATCTTGCGCCCTCGGCGCGCCTCAGCCTTGCCATACAGATGCAGGCGCGCACCCGGCACGGCCAGCACAGCACGCCAGTCGGGTTCGCGCTGCGCCCCCGTGGCGGGATCGAACCATACATCACCCAGAATGTTCAACATCACCGATGACACCAGGCAGCGGGTGTCGCCCAGCGGCAGCCCAGCCATGACCCGGGCCTGCTGTTCGAATTGACTGCAGGCACAGGCATCCATGGTGTAGTGCCCGCTGTTGTGCGGCCGGGGCGCGATTTCGTTCGCCACCAGCGAGCCGTCCCGAAGCACGAAGAACTCTACGCACATGACACCGACATAGCCCAACGCCTCGGCGATCGCCACAGCAGCACGCGCAGCACGGCCATCCAGCGTCTCGTCGCCCGCCTCGCCCGCACGGCCGGCGTCAACGGTGGATACCGCCAGGATGCCATCGCGATGTTCATTGCGCGCACACGGATAAAACGCGACCTGGCCATCGTGGCCGCGCGCCATGACGACCGACAGCTCGCTCGCCAGCGGCAGCATGGCCTCTAGCACACAGGGCACGCCGCCGAAACTGCGAAAGGCCGCCAGCGCTTCATCGTGATTGCGCACACGTGCCTGCCCCTTGCCGTCGTAGCCCAGGCGAGCAGCCTTGAGAATGCCGGGATAGAGCGTGACAGGCGCGGCAGCGAGATCGGACTCGGCGCGAATCGCCGCATGCGGCGCCACAGGCACGCCGGCTTTCTGAATGAAAGCCTTTTCGGTGATGCGATCCTGCGCGACGGCGACCGCATGTGCTCCCGGGCTGACCTTGCTTGTACGCGCCAGCACATCCAGGCTGGTGGCCGGCACGTTTTCGAATTCGGTGCTGATGGCGGGGCAGCGCTGGGAAAGCTGCGCCAGGCCGCCTGGGTCGTCATAGCCCGCGCGGATATATAGTTCGGCCACCGCCCCCGCCGGGCTGTGCACGTCGGGGTCGAGCACGGCTACCTTGTAGCCCATGCTCTGCGCCGCTTGGCAGAACATGCGGCCAAGCTGGCCGCCGCCGATCATGCCCAGCCAACTACCGGGCGCAAGATAAAAGGCGGAATCGCCATCAGTCATGGATCAAGAACCTGTGTGTATTCAAGAAATCAGGCCGCTGGCGGCGGCACAACCATTGCGCGCGCGGCTTCGGTCTGGCGGCTGCGGTAATCCACAAGCCGCTGCTGCAGGGCGGCATCCGTCGTCGCCAGGCAGGCAACCAGGTGCAGTGCGGCATTGGCGGCACCGGCCTCGCCGATGGCGAACGTAGCCACCGGCACCCCACGAGGCATCTGCACAATAGACAGCAAGGAGTCTTCGCCGCGCAAATAGCGCGACGGCACTGGCACGCCGAATACCGGCACCGGCGTGAGCGCTGCCATCATCCCCGGCAGGTGGGCGGCGCCGCCCGCGCCCGCGATAATGCCGCGCAAGCCCCGCGCGGCCGCTTGGGCGCCATACTCGACCATGTCGAGCGGCATGCGGTGCGCTGAGACGACGCGCACGTCGTAGGCAATGCCGAATTCTTCCAGCACCGTCACGGCGTGCTTCATGATGTCCCAGTCGCTGGACGACCCCATGATGATGCCGGCGACAGGCTGGGCCTCGGGTGCGGCGCCCCGGGATGGATTGGTAGGCAGTTCGCTCATTGTGTGATGTTGCCTGGCCGTCGCTGCGCGGCGCTGCCAGGCGCTAGGCAAGTAGGGACTATTTAATTGGCCGTGAGACGCTCGAGCGCCTCACGGTACTTGGCGGCGGTTTTCTGCAGCACGTCAGCAGGCAGGCGCGGTGCAGGCGGGGTTTTGCCCCAAGGCTGGGTTTCCAGCCAATCGCGCACGAACTGCTTGTCGAACGATGGCGGGCTGATGCCTTCGGCGTATTGGTCCTGCGGCCAGAAGCGCGAGGAATCGGGTGTCAGCACTTCGTCCATCAAGTGCAAGGTGCCGTTGTCGTCCAGGCCGAACTCGAACTTGGTGTCGGCAATGATAATGCCCTTGGTCGCCGCGTAGGCAGCCGCCTCGGAATACAGGTGCAACGTGGCGTCACGGATCTGGCCGGCCAGCTCGAGCCCCACCAGGGCCACCACGTGGTCGAAATCCACATTTTCGTCGTGCGAGCCAAACTCCGCCTTGGCGGCAGGCGTGAAAATGGGTTGCGGCAAGCGGCTGGCCTGCTTCAGGCCGGCAGGCAGCTTGACGCCGCAGACACTGCCGGTGGCCTGGTAGTCGCTCCAGCCCGAACCGATGAGGTAGCCACGCGCCACGGCCTCGACCAGAATGGGCTTGAGGCGCTTGACCACCATGGCGCGGCCCGCCACCTGATCGCGCTCATCGGGCGCCACCACGTCTTCGGGCCTGATGCCGGTGCGGTGGTTGGGCATGATGTGCGAGAGCTTGTCCAGCCAAAACTCGGTCAGCTTCGTCAGCACCTCGCCCTTGCCCGGGATCGGGTCATCGAGGATGACATCGAATGCGGAGATGCGGTCGGAGGCGACAATCAGCAGCTTGTCGTCGCCAACGGCATACATATCGCGCACCTTGCCGCGGCCAAGCAGCGGCAGAGACTTGATGGTGGATTGGTGTAGGGCTTGCGCCACGGTGTGTCCTTGAAAAAGAAACATCCCGCCTGTGCGAACAGGCGGGATGACAACGGTCATGAGCAGGCAGTCATGAGCAGACGGTCATGGGCCACGCGACTCGCTTACTGGACGATTTGCGCCAGCTTGCCGGCCGCATAGCGGCTAGCCATCTCGCTCAGGGGGATAGCCTTGATCTTGCTGGCGTTACCGGCGGTACCGAACTGCTGATAGCGCTGCACGCAGATCGCCTTGGCGGCGGCGCGCGCGGGCTTGAGGTATTCGCGCGGATCGAACTTGCCGGGGTTTTCGGCCATGAAGCGGCGGATAGCACCCGTCATGGCAAGACGGATATCGGTGTCGATGTTGACCTTGCGCACGCCGAACTTGATGGCTTCCTGGATTTCCTCGACGGGCACGCCGTAGGTTTCCTTCATGTCACCACCAAACTGACGGATCTCGGCCAGCAGGTCTTGGGGCACGCTGGAGCTGCCATGCATCACCAGGTGGGTGTTGGGCAGGCGGCGGTGGATTTCTTTGATGCGCTCGATGGACAGGATATCGCCGGTAGGCTTGCGGGTGAACTTGTAAGCGCCATGGCTGGTGCCGATGGCGATCGCCAGCGCGTCGAGTTCTGTCTTGCGCACGAAGTCGGCGGCCTGCTCGGGATCGGTGAGCAGTTGCTCGCGCGTCATGGTGCCTTCGGCACCGTGGCCGTCTTCTTTGTCACCCTTCATGGTCTCGAGCGAGCCCAGGCAACCCAGCTCGCCTTCGACGGTAACGCCTACCTTGTGCGCCATGTCGACCACGCGGCGGGTGACATCGACGTTGTATTCGTAATCGGCAATCGTCTTGCCGTCTTCTTTCAGCGAACCATCCATCATGACGCTGGAGAAGCCCAGATCAATGGCGCCCTGACAGATGGCGGGCGACTGGCCGTGATCCTGGTGCATCACCACGGGGATGTGGGGGTAGGATTCGACCGCAGCCTGGATCAGGTACTTGAGAAAGCCTTCGCCGGCGTATTTGCGCGCGCCGGCAGACGCCTGCATGATCACCGGGCTGTCGGTCTCAGCGGCGGCTTCCATGATGGCCTGCACCTGTTCGAGGTTGTTGACGTTGAACGCGGGGATGCCATAGCCATTCTCGGCGGCATGGTCGAGTAGTTGGCGCATGGAAACGAGGGCCATGGTTAGACTCCTGAAAGCTTGATATTAGTGGGATTGATGAATCTTCCCATTTTAACGGAAATGCGTAACAGCGCTTCCGCCAGCGCGATAACGTATGAAGGGATCGGCGACAACCTGTAACCGGCCAGCCCACCCGCCACCAGCAACGGCGCCGGGGCTAGGATCGCGCCGCCCGCACAGCCGACTTGGGCCGGAATGCCTTCACCACCGCCTCATGCGTTTCCACATAAGGCCCGCCGATCAAATCGATACAGTATGGCACCGCCGCGAAAATCCCCGGCACCAGCGCCTTGCCATCGACATCCTTCAGCCCCTCCAGCGTCTCCCGTATCGCCTTCGGCTGCCCCGGCAGGTTGATAATCAGCGCCGCGTGCGACGGCGTCTCTCGGACCACCGCCACCTGCCGCGACAAAATAGCCGTGGGCACAAACCTCAGGCTGATCTGCCGCATTTGCTCGCCAAAACCAGGCATCTCTTTCGTCGCCACCGCCAGTGTCGCCTCCGGCGTCAAGTCGCGCCGGGCCGGCCCCGTTCCGCCTGTCGTCAACACCAGATCGCAACCCGCCTGATCCACCAACTCGATCAGCGCGGCGGAAATACGCGCAGGGTCATCCGGAATCAACCGCTGCGCATACTGCGGCGCCACCGTCAGGGCCCCATCCAGCCATTCGCGCAGCGCCGGCAGACCCTGGTCTTCATAGACGCCGCTGGACGCGCGGTCCGACACCGACACCAGGCCCACCAGCAACTGATCGGGATGCTCGCGGACCAACCGCACCATACTTCCTGCCATTTTCTTTCCTTGCAAAACCTATACAGCGGCGCCGCGCAGCCACAGACCGCTTGTGCGGCCACGCGCCAACCGCTGCAATCAATGCTTGATCGCGATCGTCTTGAGTGTCGTGAACCCGTACAGCGCCTCGAAACCCTTCTCGCGCCCGTAGCCAGACTGCCCCGTACCGCCGAAGGGCAGCTCTACGCCGCCGGCGGCGCCGTAATTGTTGACGAACACCTGGCCCGAGCGCAGATGGCGCGCCATGCGCATCTGGCGCGCGCCGTCGGCCGTCCAGACGCCCGCCGCGAGCCCATATGCGGTGCTGTTCGCAATGCGCAACGCCTGCTCCTCGGTGTCGAACGGGATCGCCACCAGCACCGGCCCGAAAATTTCTTCTTGTGCCAGCACGTGATCGGGCGGCACATCGCTCAACAGCGTCGGCACCTGGTAAAAGCCACCCTTGGGTGCGTTGGCATCGAGCTTGCCACGCGCGGCCACCGTGATACCCGCCTCATCAGCCATACCCAGGTAGCCTGCCACGCGCTCGCGCTGGCGGGCACTGATCAGCGGCCCGCAATCGGGATCATCGCCCGCCGCCCCGGTGCGGGTAGCCTCGAAACGCTCAGACAGCCGCGCCACCACATCGGCGTAGATGGCCCGCTGCACCAGCAGCCGGCTGCCCGCCGAACATGTCTGCCCCGCATTCTGGATGATGGCATTGAGCCACACCGGAAGCCCGGCCTCGATGTCCGCGTCCGAAAACACAATCTGCGGCGACTTGCCGCCCAACTCGAGCGTGACCGGCGCGAAATGCGCCGCAGCCGCCATGGCGACCGCCTTGCCCGTGGCCGGCGAACCTGTGAACGAAACATGATCGATGCCCGGATGCGCCGACAACGCCGCCCCCGCCTCGGCCCCCAGGCCTGTCACGATATTGAGCGCGCCTGCGGGCAGCCCTGCATCCATCGCGATTTCAGCCACTTTCAGCAGCGATACACAGGCATCCTCGGCTGGCTTGATCACGCAGGCATTGCCCACCGCCAGCGAAGCAGCAACGCTGCGGCCGAAAATCTGCAGCGGGTAGTTCCAGGGCACGATATGCCCGGTAACACCGTGCGGCTCACGCACCGTCATTACCGTGAAATTACTGGGATAGGGGATGGTTTCGCCGTGCAGCTTGTCGGCCGCGCCAGCGTAGAACTCGAAATACCGCGCCACGGCGCCTGCGTCGGCCATGGCTTGCTGGATGGGTTTGCCTGTATCGCGCGACTCGATCTCGGCCAGCTCGCGCTGGTGCGCAAGCAGCGCGGCGCTGATGCGCCAGAGCAGGCGGCTGCGGGCTGCCGGGGCCATCTTGCCCCATTCGCCATTGAACGCCGTGCGCGCCGCACGCACTGCCGTGTCGATATCGGCCTCGCCCGAACGAGCGATCTCGCCGTACAACTGGCCGTCAGAAGGATTGATGACGGGAAGCGTCTGCCCCGCCAGTGCGCTGAGCCACTGGTTGCCGATGAAGTTCTTGTAAATCATGCCGCCTGTCTCCTGGAATGCGCCCGGCACAGGACAGCGCGGGCGCGCGATTTTGCCGCGCCCCGCCCTGCCTTGCGGGCGCCTTCCGGATGAAGGCGAAGCCCAGGCTGTCAGCCCTGTGCGCGTTGTTGCAGTATATCGACTGCCGGCAACGTCTTGCCTTCCAGGAATTCGAGGAAAGCACCGCCGCCTGTCGATATATAACCGATCTTGTCGTCGATATGATACTTGGCAATTGCTGCCAGCGTATCACCGCCGCCCGCGATCGAAAAACCCGCCGATTGGGCAATGGCTTCGGACACGACCTTCGTGCCATTGGCGAATGCATCGAACTCGAACACGCCCACCGGGCCATTCCAGACAATGGTACCCGCCTGCGCCAGGATGTCGGCAAGCTGTTGCGCCGTCTTGGGGCCGATATCCAGAATCATGTCGTCTTCCGCAACCTGATCGGCCGCCTTCACCGTGGCTGCAGCGTCGGCGCTGAAAGACTTGGCGCATACGACATCCACGGGAATTGGCACCGCCGCGCCGCGCTGGCGCATGATGTCGATGACGGCCTTGGCTTCGTTCTTCTGGTCGGGTTCGGCCAGCGACTTGCCGATGGACAGGCCTGCGGCCAGCATAAAGGTATTGGCGATGCCGCCGCCCACCACCAGCTGGTCTACCTTGGCTGCCAGCGCCTGCAGAATGGAGAGCTTGGTCGACACCTTGGCGCCACCCACAATCGCCACCAGTGGGCGCTTGGGGGCGTGCAGGGCGCGGCCCAGCGCATCAAGCTCGGCCTCGAGCAGCGGACCCGCACAAGCGACGGGCGCGTATTGCGCCATGCCGTGCGTGGTTGCTTCGGCACGATGCGCCGTACCGAAAGCATCATTCACATACACATCGCACAGTGCCGCCATTTTCTTGGCCAGCCCAGGGTCGTTTTTCTTTTCGCCCACATTGCAGCGGCAGTTTTCCAGCAGCACCACTTGGCCGGGCGCCACCTCGACGCCGTCCACCCAGCCAGCGATCAGCTTGACCGGCTGGCCCAGCAGTTCGGAGAGGCGGTGCGCCACCGGCGCGAGTGTGTCTTCAGGGCCGACCACACCCTCTTTGGGGCGGCCCAGGTGCGATGTGACCATGACGGCGGCACCTGCATCCAGCGCCATTCGAATGGCGGGCACGGAGGCGCGCACACGCGTGTCTTCGGTGATCTGGCCGTCTTTCAGGGGTACATTTAGATCGGAGCGGATGAATACCCGCTTGCCCGCCAGCGCATCGGCCTTGACGAGGGCGGACAGAGTGTTGACAGTGTTCTTGGACATAACGTTTCGAGCCGGGAAATGAGAAAACCTGTTACAGGACGGCAGATATGACAAGGGCGGGTTACCCCGCCCTTGCCGCCGCCACAATGCCGCTTTACTTGGCCGCCATCAGCGCAACGGTGGTGTCGAGCATGCGGTTGGAGAAACCCCACTCGTTGTCATACCACGACGAAACCTTGACCAGGGTGCCGGACACCTTGGTCAGGCCGGCGTCTACCGTGCTGGATGCGGGGTCGTGATTGAAGTCGACCGATACCAGAGGCTCTTCGCAGAAATTGAGAATGCCTTTGAGCTCGTTCTGGGACGCCTTCTTCAGGATGCTGTTCACTTCGTCGACCGAGGTTTCGCGGGCGGCCACGAAGGACAGGTCTACGATGGAAACGTTGATCGTCGGCACGCGGATGGCGTAGCCGTCGAGCTTGCCGTTCAGCTCGGGCAGCACCAGGCCGACGGCCGAGGCTGCGCCTGTCTTGGTGGGGATCATGCTTTGCGTTGCCGAGCGGGCGCGGCGCAGGTCGGAGTGATAGACGTCCGTAAGGACTTGGTCGTTCGTGTAGGCGTGCACAGTGGTCATCAGGCCATTGACCAGGCCCAGCTCACGATGCAGCGGCAGGACCAGCGGCGCCAGGCAGTTGGTGGTGCACGATGCGTTGGAGATGACTGTGTCGCTGGACTTGAGCACCTGATGGTTGACGCCGTACACAATGGTGGCGTCCACATCGTTGCCGCCGGGGGCCGAGATGATGACCTTCTTGGCGCCGCCCTTCAGGTGTGCGCCAGCCTTTTCTTTGCTGGTGAACAGGCCCGTGCATTCGAGCACGACGTCGACACCCAGCTCGCCCCACGGCAGCGAGGCGGGGTTGCGCTCGGCCAGCACGCGGATGCGGTCGCCATTGACAACCATGTAGTCGCCATCCACCGTTACCGTGCCGGGGAATTTGCCGTGGGCGGTGTCGTAGCGCGTGAGGTGCGCGTTGGTCTTGGGATCGCCCAGATCGTTGATAGCCACGATTTCGATATCGTGCTTTTTGCCGTCTTCGTAGTGGGCACGCAGAATATTGCGGCCAATGCGGCCGTAGCCGTTGATCGCGACGCGAATTGTCATTGCATGAACTCCTGTTTTACATGGAACCTATCCGGTTGTCGGCGCCCTCGGCGCCGCACAACCACAACCCCTTTTCAACGCCCGGAAAACCCGGCCGTTACAAAACGTTTTCTACCGCTTCGACAACGCGTTCGGGCGTGAACCCGAAGAACTTGAACAGGGCGCCGCCAGGTGCCGATTCGCCGTAGCGATCCAGGCCGACCACCGCGCCGTCGGTGCCGACGTATTTATACCAGCCCCAGCTCACGCCCGCTTCGACAGCCACGCGCGGCAGCCCCTTGGGCAATACTTTTTCGCGCCAGGCGGCCTCCTGCTCGTCGAAGACGTTGCAGCAGGGCATGGACACCACACGCACCGGGATACCCTTTTCGGCAAGCTGAGACTGGGCCTTCAGGGCCAGGTCGACTTCGGAGCCTGTTGCGATGATGATTGCGCGGGCGCCGTCGGCATCGCGCAGGATGTAGCCGCCACGATTGATGTCGGCAGTGGTTTGCGCGTCGCGCGCCACGAACGGCAGATTCTGGCGCGACAACAGCAACGCGCTGGGCCCGCCGTCGCGCACGGTGGCGCCGACGCTGACTGGGCGGCGCAAGGCGTACGCCCACGCCACTGCGGTTTCGGTGGTGTCGCAAGGCCGCCAGACGTGCAGGTTGGGAATAAGCCGCAGGCTGGCTGCATGCTCGACCGATTGGTGCGTGGGGCCGTCTTCGCCCAAGCCGATGGAATCGTGGGTAAATACGTGCACCACACGCTGCTTCATGAGCGCCGCCATACGGATGGCATTGCGGGAGTAATCGGAGAACGTGAGGAAGGTGCCGCCAAACGGCAAATAGCCGCCATGCAGCGCAATGCCGTTCATGATGGCGGCCATGCCGAACTCGCGCACGCCGTAGTTGACGTGGCGGCCGAAACGCAGGTGCAGCTCGCCCGCGCGCACGGGTTCAGCCCCCTTCCAGTCAGTCAGGTTGGAACCAGTGAGGTCGGCCGAGCCGCCCAGCATTTCGGGCAGCATGTCGACCAATGCGGCGATGGCAAGCTGCGACGCCTTGCGCGTGGCAACGGTTTCCGCCTTTTCGTTGGTTTGGTCGATGAACGCACGCACACGCTCGGAGAAATCGGCCGGCAGGTCACCCTGCATGCGGCGCTGGAACTCGGCCGCCTCGTGGGGGTATTCAAGCGCGTAGGCCGAGAAGCCTTCCTCCCATTGCGTCTGCAGCGCAGCGCCTTTTTCGCGGCAGTCCCAGTAGCTGTAGATTTCGGCGGGAATATCGAACGGCGCGTAGGGCCAGTTCAGGGCTTCGCGGGTAGCGGCGACTTCTTTTTCGCCCAGCGCGGCGCCGTGCACCTTTTCAGTGCCGGCCATATTGGGCGCGCCCTTGCCGATCACGGTGCGACAACAGATGAGCGTAGGCCCATTGGCCTGGGCGGCGTATTGATGCGCCTGCAGGATGGCGGCGTTGACGGCTTCGGCATCGTGCCCATCCACGCCCGGGATGACGTTCCAGCCATAAGCGGCAAAACGCTTGGGCGTGTCGTCGCCAAACCAGTGTTGCACCTCGCCGTCGATCGAGATGCCGTTGTCGTCGTAGAACGCGATGAGCTTGGACAGCTTGAGCGTGCCGGCCAGCGAGCAGGCCTCGTGCGAGATCCCTTCCATCAGGCAGCCATCACCCAGGAACACATAGGTGTAATGATCGACGATGGCGTGCCCGGCGCGGTTGAATTCTTGCGCGAGCAGTGCCTCGGCCAGCGCCATGCCCACACCGTTGGCAATGCCCTGGCCCAGCGGGCCGGTGGTGGTTTCGACACCGGCGGTCAGGCCGACTTCGGGGTGGCCCGGCGTTTTGGAATGCAGCTGGCGGAAGTTGCGCAGCTCTTCGATGGGCAGGTCGTACCCCGTGAGATGCAGCAACGCGTACAGCAGCATGGACCCGTGCCCGTTGGACAGCACGAAGCGGTCGCGGCCGAACCAGGCGGGGTTGGACGGATTGTGGCGCAGATAGCGCGTCCAGAGCACCTCGGCGATATCGGCCATGCCCATCGGGGCACCGGGGTGACCCGAATTGGCTTGTTGTACCGCATCCATGGCGAGCGCACGAATAGCGTTGGCCATGGAGGCATCTTGGGCGGGAGTAAGGCTCATGAAGGACTCGTAGCGGGCATCGCCCCATGGTAGGGGCCAGCCCTGCGGCTGGGATGGTTTTCAAAGCATTCGATTTTACCATCGGCCTGCGCCTCGCCGGGCACCGCTCTACACACACCGTCTGGCGGGATGGCTACAGTATGATTCGGGTTTGCCGCTCGATGTCCTGGCCCGCATTGCCTGTGGCCGGCCCGAGCCCGCCCGGGCCCCACCCCGCCCCTCTGAAACCCGTTCGTCTCATGTCGCTGCCCCGATTCCTTCACCCAGGCCCCCTGGCGGCCAACACCATTATCGATCTGCCCGAGGCGCTGGCCCATCACGCGGTGCGCGTACTGCGGCTCAAGCCCGATGCAGCCATCGTGCTTTTCGACGGCCGCGGCGGCCAGTATCCGGCCCGGCTCATCATCGACGGCAAGCGGGCCAGCGCCGAGTTGGGCGCCCACGATCCCGTCGAAGCAGAGCTCGCAGGCCACATCACCCTGGTGCAAGGCATCGCCGCCGGCGACAAAATGGACTGGATCATCGAAAAGGCGGTAGAACTGGGCGCCAATGAGGTCGCGCCTATCTTCGCGCAGCGCAGTGTCTTGCAGTTGTCGGGCGAGCGTCTGCGCAAGCGGCTCGAGCACTGGCGCCGCGTAGCTTCGGCGGCCACCGAACAATGCGGGCGCAACCGGCTGCCCGTTATACAGGCACCCGCCACGCTGCACGACTATCTCACCCAGCGCACACCAGCATCCACGCCCACGCTGTTCTGCCACCCCGGCGCTGCGCGCACACTACCCCAAGCGCTCGACGGCGTGCAGCGCAGCCTGGCCCTGATGGTTGGCCCCGAGGGGGGGTGGTCTGACGAAGAACTGGCGCTGGCCCAGGCACACCAACTGACGCCGGTAAGCTTCGGGCGCAGCGTGCTGCGCACCGAAACCGCCGGCCTGGCGCTGATCGCAGCCAGCAGCGCGCTGCTGGGCTGGGCCTGACACCAAGGGTGTTATTCGCTGGCTTCGCCGTAGGGCGAAGGTGCTTTGCCTGGCTCAGGGTCCGGATGCTTGCCCGCGTGCTCGACGCTGTAGCAGAAGTGCCGGCTGTTATTAGCGGCAAAATCGGCGACATCGTCACAAACGGCGATGATTGCCTTGGCGTCTTCGGCCAGGGCCGGATCACCGGAATGCAGTTTGCTGAACCACAGATACAGGCCGTTCTTGTGGTCGAGCACGGTATCGCACAAGCAATCATAGAGCGCATCGAGATTACCCCCGAAATACTCGGGAAAATCCACAGCTTTCACCACCGCGCGCAACACTGCGGAGCGGCTGCGCGCGCGATCACACTCGACGACATAGGCCGTCATGCCCGCATCGCGAGCCGCCTGTATGGCTTGTTGCTGGGTATCGGCAGACACATCGATCAAACCGCCTTTTTGCAATTTCTTTTGCAACGACTGCGCCTGGCTCATTGCTGCGTCTCCTTGAAAAACGCTTTCACTTCTTCACTTCTGCTCATGCTGTCGGACCGACCGAGGTCAATGAGCGCTTGCGTGTAACTGGCCTCGAACAACAAATATGAGATGAGTGCACCGCCGGTTGTGGGCCCGGAAGACGACGATACACCAAGAACCCGGAACAGGATGCGCGCAGCGCGCGGCAGCTTGTCCATATGCGCCAGTGCCAGGTCATCGAGAGAGCGGCTGGGCGTGATCACTAATGTGCTGACGGGTCGCAGCGACTGGCTTTTTAATACATTTGGCGGCAGAAGTGCAAGCAGATCGTTGATGCGTTGCATACGCTCCACATCCATGGAAAGACTGTCGACAAAAATGTTGGACAAGGTGTGGCCGCCGATCTGCGCAATGGACGGGTAAGGCGGGTTGCTCTGCTGCACTTCCGGGTGTATGTCATCGCGGTGGCCGGTGCCGATGACACAGATCTTCTGAGCCCCAAGATGGATGGCGGGGCTCATGGGCGCAAGCTGGCGCATGGAGCCGTCCCCGCACCAGTGCGCGTTTCCTTTTACGTCGATCAATTGTGCCGGAAAGATGAAAGGGATGGAGCTGGAGGCCAGCAGATGCTCGACCGTAAGGTTGGACGGGACGGCGTGGCGCAACGGCCGGCTCCAGGGGTCGATGGTGTCGGTGGATTGGTAGAACGTGAGATGCTCGCCGGTAGTGTAGGCCGCGGCGGTAATCGCCAGTGACCGCAGGCAGCCATGATCGAGATTGTGCTGCAAGCGCTCGAAATCGAGCGTCTCGTCGAGCAGGCCTCGCAATGGCATGTTGTCGAGCAATGCGCGCGGTTGCGCGCCGGGCGCGCCAGGCATCGCCCAGCCCAGCGCCATAAGCAGCAGCCAGCGCAGCCCTGTCAGGAACAGGCGCGGCGCGTCGGCGTGGTACACCATGCCGGTATGCAGGCCGCCCCAAAGCCGCACCAGGTGGTCTACCGCATGGTAGACATCGTTGGCGCGGCAGCCCAGCGCCGCGGCGTTGACCGCACCGGCCGATGAACCGCAAATAATGTCGAAAGGGTTGTGCAGCCCGCGGGAGCGGGCCGGATCAAGTACATCGAGGATGCCGGCCAGCACCCCGACCTGGTAGGCGGCGCGCGCGCCGCCACCGGTCAGGACAAGACCGACCGCACCGCTTTTGTGAGATTCACACAGGCCGATTGGCATCGAGCACGGTGAGAGCGGCCATGTTGACGATGCGCCGCACGGTGGAGCTGGATGTCATGATCGTGACAGGCGCGTTGGCCCCGAGCAGGAACGGCCCCACCGCCACGTTACCGCCGGCAGCCGTCTTGAGCAGGTTATAAGCGATGTTGCCTGCATCGACGTTGGGGCAGATTAATAGGTTGGCTGCGCCGCGCAGCGTGGTCGAGGGCAGGATGCGCTGGCGCAGCGCCTCGTCGAGTGCGCAGTCGCCGTGCATTTCACCGTCGATTTCCAGCCCCGGTTCGCGCTCGCGGATGATGCTCAGCGCTTCTTGCATCTTGCTGCCCGAAGAGGAGCTGCCGGTGCCGAAGTTGGAGCGCGACAGCAGCGCCACCTTCGGCTCGATGTCGAGGCGGCGCATTTCAGCTGCCGCCGCCAGGGTGATGTCGGCGATCTGTTGGGCGTCGGGGTTGTCGTTGATGTGCGTATCGGCAATGGCGATGGTGCGCTCGGCCAGCAGCAGGATATTCATGGCTGCATAGGTGCGCGCGCCCGGCGCCTTGCCGATCACTTCATCAATGAACTGCAGGTGGTTGGCGTAGCTGCCCACCGTGCCGCATACCATGCCGTCGGCTTCGCCCAGCCGCACCATCATGGCGCCGATCAGGGTGAGGCGGCGGCGCATTTCGACACGTGCCATTTCTTTGGTGATACCGCGCCGGCACATGATTTCCCAGTATGTGGTCCAGTAGCGGTGGAAGCGCTCGTCGTAGTCGGGGTTAGTGACCTCTACATCTTCGCCCAGACGGATACGCAGGCCAAAGCGCTGGATGCGGTCTGCCAGCACCGAGGGGCGCCCAACCAGGATAGGCCGGGCCAGCTTCTCGTCGACGATGATCTGCACCGCGCGCAGCACGCGCTCGTCTTCGCCTTCTGTGAACACGATGCGGGCCTTGCCGCCTTCGCGTACCAGCCGCTTGACGGACGAGAACAACGGCTTCATGAAGGAGCCTGAGCGATAGACAAACTGTTGGAGCTGTTCGGCGTAGCTGTCCAGATCGGACAGCGGCCGCGTGGCCACGCCGTCTTCCATGGCCGCCTTGGCTACCGCGACGCCCAACCGAACGATCAAGCGTGGGTCGAAGGGCTTAGGGATGAAATATTCGCGACCGAAGGAAACGCCGTAAGTGCCATAGGCAGCCGCGACCATGTCGTTCTGCTCTTCGCGGGCCAGCTTGCAGATAGCCATGACGGCGGCCTTTTCCATGCCGCGCGTAATGGTGGTGGCCCCGACGTCGAGTGCGCCCCGGAAGATGTACGGGAAGCACAGAACGTTATTGACCTGGTTGGGATAATCGGAGCGCCCCGTGGCCATAACGATGTCGTCGCGCACGGCGTGCGCAGCCTCGGGCAGGATCTCGGGGTTGGGGTTGGCCAACGCCAGGATAAGCGGGCGCGCCGCCATGCGGGCCACCATTTCGGGCTTGAGTACATTGCCCGCCGACAAGCCCAGGAACACGTCGGCGTCGCCGATGATTTCGCCCAGGGTGCGCGCGGATGTATCTTGCGCAAAACGCTGCTTGTCAGGGTCCATGAGCACGGTGCGACCCTTGTAGACGACGCCTTCGATATCGGACACCCAGATGTTCTGGAGCGGCAGGCCCATGTCGACCATGAGATCGAGGCAGGCCAGCGCGGCCGCGCCGGCGCCCGATACCACCACCTTGACCTTGTCAACCTGCTTGCCGACGACTTCAAGCCCGTTGAGGAAGGCCGCAGCCACGCAAATGGCCGTACCATGCTGGTCGTCGTGAAAAACGGGGATGTTCATGCGTTCGCGCAGCTTGCGTTCGACGATGAAGCATTCGGGCGCCTTGATGTCTTCGAGGTTGATGCCACCGAAGGTGGGCTCAAGGCCGGCAATGATTTCAACCAGCTTGTCCGGGTCGGTTTCGTTGATTTCGATGTCGAAGACGTCGATGTCGGCGAATTTCTTGAACAACACGGCCTTGCCTTCCATGACCGGCTTGGAGGCCAGTGCGCCGATGTTGCCCAGGCCCAGCACCGCGGTGCCGTTGGTGATGACCCCTACCAGGTTGCCGCGGCCGGTGTAGCGCACGGCGTTCTGGGGATCGATCTGGATTTCTTCGCACGCCGCGGCGACGCCAGGCGAATACGCAAGCGCCAGATCGCGCTGATTGGAGAGCTGCTTGGTGGGCGTGACGGCAATTTTGCCGGGGCGGCCCGATTCGTGATATTCCAGCGCGGCTTTGCGAAGATTTTCTTCCATGATGACGTGTAACCCCGACAACAGTAAAAGTATGTGACGCCCATTCTAGCGTTTTGCCCCGATTTGGGACATGGCCGGGGCACATGGCGCATCGCCCCGCCGCCCCGACCTCGGCGAGGCCGCGGCAGCTTCACCCACAGGCCGCCATCATACGCCGCTCTTACAGAGACTGCCCGGGATGCGACAAGCGGCAATGGGGATCAAACAATGATTTGACGGCGGCATCAAGCTCTCCCGCCTCGGCTTCCAAGCCCAGCGCGACGGCACGGCCGGCGGCGTAACGGGCGTCGTAGGGTTGCTCTGCGAGCGGGCGCGCCAGCCGCTCGTCGATGACCAGCCACTCCACCCAGCCGAGGTCGCCCCCGTGCCCCAACAGCAGATGGGCCAGGTTGACCGCCTGGCCGTCCACAGGCGCAAGCGCATCCAGCCGGTAGCGCGCCGGCCACGCGGGTTGCGCGCGACAGGCACGGCCCGCCGCTTGTGTGGACAGCTGGAACAGCGCCGGGATGAGCTGCTGCAACCGTATGCCGTCGAGCGGCTTGCGGTTGTGTTCGCCAAATGGCCCCAAGGTGACGACCTCTCCGTCACCCAGCAGAACAGATGCATGCACGATGCCCGATTCATGCGTCTGGCCGGAAGGCCAATCGCACAGGGTGCGATCGGCAAGCCATGCGGCGACCGAAATATGACAAGGAAGATCGGCAAACGCGGTGAGGCCGGCTGCCTCGAGCTCCCCCAACAAGCAGCCCGGCTGCACGAACCACTGCGGGCTGCCAGGCTCCAGCCGCTCGCAGCGCCCCAGCGCGCGGCCCGGATCGACCCAAAGCACAGCTTCGTCGTCTAGCCGTGCCGCCCCCGGCACGCCGTCCAGTGCCAGGATGACGGCATGGCGCTCGCACAAGGCGCGCGCCTTGCGCACATCCCCAGGTTGCTTGGGGACAAGGCGCGCGGCAGGCGCGCCGCCATGCGTGTCCAGCTCGAAAAACGAACCTTCGACATTGCGGCGCATGGCCTGGCAAAACGCCTGCCACGGGTCGCTGAGGGCACGCCGCCCGGTAAGAAAGGCGCGGCGGGAGGATGACTGCATGATGGCTTCCTGGCGACAATCGATGTGCGGCCGATACGCATTCGACGCACATTTGGTACGAATTCGGTACGCATTCAGCACATTGCATTGTGCGATACGGCGCCATGGGCCCGCGGCACCGGTCGGCGGGCCTACATGATGTAGCACCAAGGCCATGCCCCAGGGCTACAATGCGGCTACCTCATTTGACTCAAAGGTTTCCGCGATATGTCCCGCCTCGCCAAGCGTACTGAACAAGTCATGCCATTCTACGCTGTGGAACTGTTCAAACAAGCCAGCTTGCTACAGGCGCAAGGCCGGGACATCATCAGCCTGGGCATTGGCGAGCCTGACTTCACCGCCCCCGCCCAGGTGCTCGAAACCCTGCACCGTGCGGCCGAAGCGGGGCTGAGCGGCTACACCTCACCAGCAGGCCTGCCCCTGCTGCGCGACGCTATCGCCCGCTATTACGACACCACATTCGGCGCATCCATCGACCCCTCGCGTGTGGTGGTAACGTCCGGCGCGTCTGGCGCCCTGCTGTTGGCCGCCATGGCCCTGATCAACCCCGGCGACGAAGTGCTCATGCCAGATCCGTCCTACCCGGCCAACCAGAACTTCATCATGTCCGCCGGCGGCGTGCCCCGCCTGATCCCCTCCAGCGCCGCGCAGCGCTTTCACCTGAGCGCGCAAGACGTGCGCGGGCACTGGGGGCCGGCCACGCGCGGCGTGCTGATCGCCTCGCCCAGCAACCCCACCGGGGCCAGCATGGCGCGCGAAGACTTGCGCGCGCTCATCGCCGAAGTACGCCGACACGACGGTTTCATCATCATGGACGAGATCTACCTTGGCCTGTACTACGACGATGCCCCGCTCAGCGCACTCACCCTGGACGACGACATTGTCGTCATCAATAGCTTCTCCAAATACTTCCACATGACGGGCTGGCGCCTCGGTTGGCTCATCACACCCGCGGACATGGTGCCAGCCATCGAGAAGCTAGCCGCCAGCCTCGTCATCTGCGCGCCGTCGCTGGCGCAGCACGCAGCCATCACCTGTTTCGAGCCCGAGGTGATGCAAATCTATGAAAACCGCCGCCTGTCGTTCAGGCAGCGCCGCGACTACCTGCTCCCCGAACTCGATCGCCTGGGCCTGCGCGTACCGGTCAGGCCCGATGGTGCGTTCTATATTTATGCGGACATCAGCGGCCTGGGCCAGGAAAGCACCGTGTTTTCGCACCGCCTGCTGCACGAAGCGGGGGTTGCCGTCGTGCCCGGGCTGGATTTTGGGCCTGCCCATGCAGGCCATACCATACGGCTGTCGTACGCCACCGGGCTGGACAGGCTGCAAGAAGCCATCGGGCGCATCGGCAGCTTTCTGGGCTAGGCAGGGCGACGTCGCCAACAATCATCGGCAACAGAGATCGACATCCCACGATCAGTATCCAGCAGCAACCCCTCAACGGTCCGCCACGCGTATGCCCGACGCCAGGGCGATGCGGCGCCGCTCGGCCAATACTTTCGCGCCGTAGCCGCCGTCCGAGGGGCCTGTCGCGCCCACATAGCACGCCAAGCCACCTTCCACTGAACCGCGTCGGCGGATGCAGTCGTACAGGATTTGCGTGCCCACACGGATATTGGCAATGGGGTTGAGTGCCGCGATCTGGCCGTCAGTAAATGCCTCAAACTTGTCTTTGTGCACTTTGGGCATCACTTGCATCAGCCCTTGAGCCCCCACATGGCTCTCGGCATAGGGGTTGTAGCGCGACTCGATCGCGATGACCGCCAGCACCAGTTGCGGGTCCAGGCCCCTTTCGCGGGCAACAACAAATACCGTATTGACCAGCGCGCCAGCCACCGTGCCGGCAATCCGGAATTTGCGCGAAATATAGCTGCGCAGCGCCTCGGCCTGTGCGCGGGTGAGCCCCACAGCATGGCGACCGGCCTCGGAAGCACGCAAAGCCTGAGCGAAGCTGAGTTGGGCACCCGCGGGGGGGGGGGGGGGGGGGGGGGGGGCCCCCCCCCCCCCCCCCCGGGGGGGGGGGGGGGGGGGCCCCCCCCCCCCCCCCCCCCGCGGCCGAAAGAAAGGGGCCCGCGGGGGCGGCGCCCGGGGTGAGCGTGAGTGAGGGGCGGCGCCCGTGTGGGGGTGGGGTGGGGGCGGCGCGGGGGGGGGGGGGGGGGTGGGGTGGGGGGGGGGGGGGGGGGGGGGGGGGGGGGGGGCGCCCCCCCCCCCCCCCCCCCCCGCGGTTTGCGCATCTTCGGGGGGCAAACGCCCCGGCTCCCGGCCTGGCAAATACAGATTGCCATCCGGGTCGGCCAGCGCATGCAGCATTTCACTGCCGGCGCTGTCGGGCTGAAGCGCGATAATCAGTGCCTCGTGGACTTCGCGCACTTGCTCGCGAAGCGAGGGCACGACAAAAGCCAGCACACCAGCGACCAGCACGGTAATGCCCAAATAGATGGCACATACGTGAACGATTTCACTCAGGCGGTAGGAAATGCCGCGCAGCGAACGCACGAGCACACCCGAAAAGGTGGACGCCGCAACTGCCATGCTGCCCCTTGCAGATAAAATGAAGTGGGCCGATGTTAACCTCCGGCCACTGTCCAATGTAACCCGATCGGCAAAAATCTGTGAAATATCGTGACCTGAGAGACTTCATCGCCCAACTTGAGCGCAACGGCGAGCTCAAGCGCATCCAGGCGCCCATATCCACTCACCTCGAGATCACGGATATCAGCGACCGCGTGCTGCGCGCGGGCGGCCCCGCCCTGTTGTTCGAAAATGCGCAGCACAATGGCGCGCCCGCGCGCATGCCAGTGCTGGCCAACCTGTTCGGCACGCCCAAGCGCGTCGCCTGGGGTATGGGCGCCGACGACGTCAGCGCCCTGCGCGACGTAGGCGAACTGCTGGCCTCGCTGCGCGAACCCGAAGCCCCTCGCGGCCTGCGCGATGCCATTGCCACGGTGGGCAAGCTCAAATCAGCGCTTTGGGACATGAGCCCGCGCATGATCAAGGCGGCCCCGTGCCAAGAGGTCGTACTGGAAGGCAATGATGTCGATCTGAACGCTATCCCGCTGCAACACTGCTGGCCCGGCGACGTGGCACCGCTGCTCACCTGGGGCTTGGTGGTTACGCGCGGCCCCAATGCGCGGCGCCAGAACTTGGGCATCTACCGCCAACAGCTGATCGGGCGCAACAAACTCATCATGCGCTGGCTGTCGCACCGCGGCGGCGCGCTCGATTTCCGCGATCACTGCCTGGCGCATCCGGGCAAGCCCTTTCCCATGGCCGTGGCGCTGGGGGCCGACCCGGCCACCATTCTGGGCGCAGTCACCCCCGTGCCCGACAGCCTATCCGAATACCAGTTTGCGGGCCTGCTGCGCGGCTCGCGCACCGAACTGGCCAAGACACTGCACAGCGACCTGTCGGTACCCGCCTTCGCCGAAATCGTTCTTGAGGGGCACATCCTGCCATCCAGCGACCCGCGCGCCCTACCGCCTCGGGCGCCGGCCTCGCGAGAGCACAGCGCCACACCAGGGCCAGGCGCCATCCATGCGCCGCCGCCCGCGCCCGACACGGGCTACGAAATGGCGCTCGAAGGCCCCTACGGCGACCATACCGGCTATTACAACGAGCAGGACTGGTTCCCGGTATTCACGATAGAGCGCATTACCATGCGCCGCAACCCGATCTACCACAGCACCTATACCGGCAAACCGCCCGACGAACCCGCTGTGCTGGGCGTCGCGCTCAACGAAGTATTCGTGCCGCTGCTCAAGCGCCAGTTACCCGAGATTGTCGACTTCTACCTGCCGCCCGAAGGGTGCAGCTACCGCATGGCCGTCGTGTCGATGCGCAAGCAGTATCCTGGCCATGCCAAGCGTGTCATGTTCGGGCTCTGGAGCGTACTGCGCCAGTTCATGTACACCAAGTTCATCGTGGTCGTCGACCACGATGTAGACGTACGCGACTGGAAGGAAGTGATCTGGGCCATGACCACGCGCATGGATCCAGTGCGCGATACCGTGCTGGTCGAGAACACGCCCATTGATTACCTTGATTTTGCCTCGCCCGTATCGGGCCTGGGTGGCAAGATGGGGTTGGATGCCACCAATAAATGGCCGGGTGAAACCCAGCGCGAATGGGGCCGCCCCATCGAAATGGATGCACAGGTGAAGGCCCGTGTGGATGCCATCTGGGGCGAACTGGGCCTGTAGCGCGCCGATATGCGCAATGCAAGGCGCGGCACCACCGGGGTTGGCCATGCCTCGGAGCGACGCATCAAGGGCGATGCATGTGGTGCGACGCTTCGTTATCGACGTAGACCGGCAGGTGCATGCCTGGCTGTGCGAGCCGCCGTCTAGCGCTCCCGCCCTTTGGGCAGGTCAATATCGTGGCGACCCGGCGCATTGTGTTCGCCGTGCTTGCGCGCCACCTGCCAGGCGATCAGCAGGCCCGCGCCCACCCGCCAGAGCCAGCGCTGACGGCCCCTGCCACGGCCCACGCCTGACAGAAGGGCTGACGCGGCCGACGTGAGCAGGGGGTAGCGACGCGTGAGCGCAACCGCGCGCAGCAGCCAGTCGACCACCGAACGCGAGCCTGCCCGCGGCACCATGCTGTGCAGGATGGCGCTTGGCCGCAGCGCCCCGGCCAGCTTGCATGCATCGCGCGCCACCGCCTCGCGCTCAAGCGCCGCACGCATCCGCGCCAACTCTATCCGCACGGCGCGTTCGCTTGCCGTGTTTCGCGTTGAGTGTCGTTCGGCGGTCATCGTGCCTCCTCGTCCCGCGCAGGGCCGTCATGTGCACGGGTCGATGATCCGCGCAGCCGCTCTACCAGCGCTACATCCTGCTGAAGCTCCTCAAGCGTAGCGGCAAACGGCATTGGCCCGTACACCAGCTTGCGCCGCAGGGCCAGGAACAGGCCCGCGCCGATCAGCGCGTAGATCAGTGCCAACAGCCCCAGTGCAAGATAACGCTGCTCGGTCGGCCAGAAATAAAGCGCCACGGCGATCGAAAACACCAGCACCGCCAATGTAAGAAACAACAAGGCGCCGAATGCCATCCCCAGCAGACTGATCACGCTCGCCTTCTGCTCGGACGCCTCGAGCGAAAACAGTTCAAGGCGCGTACGCAAAATGGACAGCAGCATGCCGGCCAAGTCGCCGGCCGATTGTCTAAGAGACATGATGGCCCTTTCCGGTTGGACGCACCGCCAGCGCAACCACGCTGGCGGCGGCGGTAGCGGCGGCTAGCGGCGGCAGATCAACGCACCAAGCAGCACACCCGCCAAGCCGGCAAAACCGATGGCCTGCCAGGGATTGTCATGGACGTAATCGTCGGTTGCGCGGCAGGCCTGGCGGCCGCGCGCCATCAAGTCATCCTGGGTGTCGTACAGGGCTTCTCGGGTGCGCCGCAGCGACCGCAGTGCATTTTCACGCAGTTCGGTGGCCTTGTCGCCGGTAGCCTCGGCGGCTTCGCGCATCAGCTTCTCCGCCTCGTCCAGGCTGACCTTGAGGCTTTCGATGAAATCCTCTTCGCTCTCGCGCAGGCTTTGTCGTGTTGCCATAATTTCACTCCCAATCAGACGTTTTAGAAACAGTACAACGAAACTTCAGCACCCTGCATGCCTAGCGCAGCTCAGTGACCTCTACCGTGGATGTCACGCCATTCTGGACGCTGTCCTGGCGCATAACCATGCTGACATCGGGACAATACCAGTCCGTGACACTGGCCGTCATCCCCGGCACCGGCAGCATCAGCCCATTGAATGACGCCTGGGTTGGCTCACTGATGCGGGTGTAGCGCACCGGCCAGCACGAAAGGCTTCCTGCGGCTGTATTGATATCCTGCCGCTGCCCCACCGTACGTTCACCAGTCTGGATGACAACGGGCTGGGCCTGAGCCGCCTTTTTGTCGACATTGATCTCGAAACGTTGGGCCGGAAAGCGCTGGCCCGCCTGCGTAATAGGCGTGCCATATGAAAACAGCCCCAGCACGCGCAGGTCGAACTTGCCTTGCACCGGCACCCTTCGGCCGCTGCCGTCGTCGCGCTCGAAGCGGGCTTCGCCGCGATTGATGCGCATCAGGTAGTCGAGCCCGGCCTGCCCCGCCGGCAATCCCGCCAAGCCGTAAGTGGCCGTACCTTGCACCCGGGCCTCACAGACATCGCCACCTTGCTTGCGTACATTGGAAAATGAAAGATCGGCCCCCAGCGCGAGCAGGCCCGAACCACTGAGCTTGACCTTGCCGCCGTCATGCATGAATGGTGTCTGGCACATCCCCGCAAAGGCAGGCAGGGCGGCCAACCCCAATGCACACGCGACAATGCGATGAATCCAGATAATACGCATAGCCGTCCAATGAAATTGCTTCAGCCCAGATACTAACCGATCCAAGCAGGCCTGCCTGCCGCCAGTTGGTCGAATCGGTTAGCAAATATTAACTGGCCGCATCAGCAGGGTTCTTTCTGGCGTGTACCGAAAATGCGGTCGCCCGCATCACCCAAGCCGGGAATAATGTAACCGTCTTCATTGAGATGGCTGTCGATCGAGGCGGTGTAGATGTCGACATCGGGATGCCGCTCCTGCACCGCCCTGATGCCCTCGGGCGCGGCCACCAGCACCAGCGCCTGGATATGCCGTGAACCGGCGCGCTTGAGCAGATCGATGGTGGCTACCATCGAGCCACCAGTGGCCAGCATCGGGTCCACGATCAGCGCGGCACGCTGGTCCATCTGGCCCGCCAGCCGCTCCAGGTAGGTATGAGCCTGCAAGGTTTTTTCATTGCGGGCAATGCCCACGGCGCTAACCCTGGCCCCCGGGATGAGGCTGAGCACCCCATCGAGCATGCCGATCCCCGCACGCAGGATGGGCACCACTGTTACCTTCTTGCCCGCGAGCTTTTCCACATCCAGCGGGCCAGCCCAACCGTCGATACGCACGGTTTCGAGTGGCATGTCTTTCATGGCCTCGTACGTAAGCAGCGCGGCGATTTCCTGCGACATTTCGCGGAAATTCTTGGTGCTGAGATCCGCCCGGCGCATCAGGCCCAGCTTGTGGCGAATCAAGGGATGGCGGATTTCGTGGATAGGCATGATGCTTCCTTGGGGAGGGCCCGGACGTTCGGTAAGCCGGTAATCGACAATGCCATTATTGTAGAAGCAATGACGCGACACGCATGGCGATTCAGCGTGCCGCCAGCCAGGCGACCAAGCCATCGTTGAACGCCCGCACGGCGGCCGCGCGATCATCGTTGACCAGGCTGACCAGTATGTATCGCTTGCCGCTTGCCCCCAGCACATAACCCGCGAGCGCGCGGGTGTCGCGCAGGCTGCCAGTCTTCAGGTGCGCCATGCCCTTGACCTCGTCATCGCGCATGCGGCGCCGCACGGTGCCATCCACCCCGGCAATCGCCAGCGACGACATGAACTCAGGCATCAGGGGCGAACGCCAGGCAGCGTCCAGCATGCCAGCCATACCCGCCGCCGTCACCCGGCCGTTGCGCGACAGCCCGGCACCATTGTCCAGCACCCAACCACGCGTATCTACACCCTGCCGCGCGAGTATCCCAAGCGCGGCTGTCGCACCCGAGGCGGGCGTCGCGCCGGGCCCGGACTTCTCGGCCCCCAGCGTCAGGAGCAGCGTACGCGCCATGACATTGTTACTGTGCTTGTTGATATAGCGGATGGTATCGGCCAGGGTCTGGGAATCGTGCCAAGCGAGCGTCGTGGCGTTGCGGGGTACACGGCCGCTGCGCACACCGCGCGCCAGGGTGCCGCCCAGCTCGCGCCACAGCATGGTGAACAACTGCGCAAAGTATTCGCCCTGCGGCAGGGCCAGCCGGTAGATGCTGAACTCGCCGCACGATCCGGCCGCCGTCCCGCCTATGCGCACGACGAACTCGTTCTGCACCGGCAGCACCTGGGTGGAAATCGAAGGCGATCCGGGGCATGTCGCGCCGCTCCATTTCACCTCGCCTTCCAGACGCACACCGCGTACCGGCGGGTCGATCACGCCGATCCATTTGTGGGCGGCCATGTCGGGTTGAAACAGCAGGCGTATCGCGCCCAACCCTACCATCATGGCGTCGGGGCTCGCGTTGTAGGGCCGTTCCGGCGCCCCGTCGAAGGCGCCTGGGTCAATGTCCACCGCGCCGAACACCGAGCGGTCGACCACCACCTCAGTCAGATTCTTGATGCCGCGCAGGCGCAGCTCGCGCAGCAAAGCCCAAAGATCCTGCACGGTAAAGTAGGGGTCGCCGCCTGCCTTCAGGTACAGCGGCCCGGCCAGCGTGCCCTGCTCATCGATACGCCCCTTGCCTTCGGCCAACGCTGTCGTGCGCCAAGTGTAGTCGGGCCCCAGGCCGGCCAGCCCCGCCCAGGTTGTCACCATTTTCATGACAGAGGCTGGGTTGCGCGGCGTGTCGCTATTGACGGAAACCAGCGCGGGGCCGCCGATTTCCTGCACCTGCACAGACAGAACGCTATCGGGCATACCAGTTGCGCCCCAGAGTTTGGCCAGTTCGGGCGGCAGCGCCTGGGAAAGCGCAGAGGCGGGCACTGTACAGGCAAGTAGCGCCATCGCCAAGCCCGTGCGCAACCGGCTGCCGCCGGGCGGGACGACACCCGGCCTTTCGGCCTGGACATGCCGCCATCGAGCTCGCGCGCCAGCATCGCCGGCGAAGCAATGGCCGCGCCCGGCATGGCCCTGAAGGACGAACCCCGCGCTAAGACCCTTGGCCAACCGCCCCAACCATGCAAACATGTCCCGTCTCCCACCCGCAAAAAACATCAGCATAAACAATCCTGGCCAGTGCGCGGCACCCGCCGTGGGGAATTTTTCGCCGCAAACGCTTAAAATACCGCCTGGCCATGATAGCCGGCGCTGCCGCGCCTGGCTGATGCCTGTACCGCGCACCACTCCGCACCCTGCCGCGCCACCACGGCGCCGGCCCGAGAAGACTTTCAGTGAACCCGACACTCTCGCTTTCCCAATTCGACTACCACCTGCCGCCCGAACTCATCGCGCAATCCCCCGCCGCCCGCCGCGTCGACAGCCGGCTGCTGCATCTGGATGCCAGTGGCGAACTCCACGACCGTCTGTTCAAAGACCTGCCCAGCCTGTTGCGCCCCAATGATTTACTGGTCTTCAATGACACCCGCGTCATCAAGGCGCGGCTCACGGGGCACAAAGAAAGCGGCGGCAAGGTCGAGGTGCTGGTCGAGCGCATTACCGGCCCCGACCGGGCCCTGGCGCATGTACGTGCCAGCAAGTCTCCCAAACCGGGTGCGCAGCTGCACTTGGCTGACGCTTTCACTGCCACCGTCGCCGCGCGCGAAGGCGATCTGTTCGACATTGTCTTTCCGGGCCGGGTGCTCGATCTGCTCGACGCACATGGCGCCACGCCGCTGCCACCCTATATCACGCACACAGCCGGGGCCGACGACGACGCCCGCTACCAGACGGTCTATGCCCGCGAACCGGGCGCCGTGGCCGCGCCCACCGCCGGGCTGCACTTCGACGACAATATGCTGCGCACCCTGGGCGAGCAGGGTATCGCCCAAGCTTTCGTCACCCTGCACGTGGGCGCGGGCACCTTCCAGCCTGTTCGGGTCGAGAACCTGTCCGAACACGTCATGCACGCCGAACGCTATTCTGTGCCCCCTGACACCGTCGCAAAGGTGCACGCAGCGCGCGCCGCTGGCGGCCGTGTCATCGCCGTGGGCACCACCAGTGTGCGCGCGCTCGAATCCGCCGCCACCCAGCCTAACCAGACGGGTACCATCGAAGGCGATACACGCCTGTTCATCACGCCCGGCTACCATTTTGCCTGGGTCGACGCCCTGATCACCAATTTCCACCTGCCGCAGTCCACGCTGTTGATGCTGGTATCGGCGCTGGCGGGCATGGAGCCCATTCGGCGCGCCTATGCGCACGCCGTCCAATCGCGGTATCGCTTCTTCAGCTACGGCGACGCCATGTTCATTGAACCCGCCCAACCCGCTTCCCACCCATGACCGGTTTACAGTTTCAGCTCCTGGCCACTGACGGCCGCGCGCGCCGCGGCCGCGTCACGCTCAACCACGGCGTGGTCGAAACACCCATCTTCATGCCCGTGGGCACCTACGGCAGCGTCAAGGCCATGCTGCCGCACGAGCTCACCGAAATCGGCGCCCAGATCGTCCTGGGCAATACCTTTCACCTATGGCTGCGCCCGGGCACCGAGGTGCTGGACAAGCATGGGGGCCTGCACGGCTTCATGCAATGGGGCCGGCCCATCCTCACCGACTCGGGCGGCTTCCAGGTATTCAGCCTGAATGGTTTGCGCAAAATCACCGAAGAAGGCGTCAAGTTCGCCTCGCCTATCGACGGTTCACGTCAATTCCTCACCCCTGAGGAGTCCATGCGCATCCAGCGCTCGCTCAATTCCGACATCGCCATGGTGTTCGATGAGTGCACGCCGTACGCCATCGACGGCCGCCCTGCCACCGCCGAAGAAGCGGCGCGGTCCATGCGCATGTCGCTGCGCTGGGCTAAACGCTCGCGCGAGGCCTTCAAACAACTCGAGAACCCCAATGCGCTGTTCGGCATCGTGCAGGGCGGCATGTTTGAGCACCTGCGCGACGAATCCCTGGCCGGGCTGCTGGACATCGGCTTCGAGGGCTATGCCATCGGCGGCTTGTCGGTGGGCGAACCCAAAGACGACATGATCCGGGTGCTGCGCCATGTGGCGCCCCGGCTTCCCGAGCATGCGCCCCGCTACCTGATGGGCGTGGGCACGCCCGAAGATCTGGTCGAGGGCGTAGCCAACGGGGTCGACATGTTCGATTGCGTGATGCCCACACGCAATGCCCGCAACGGCTGGCTATTCACTCGCTATGGCGATATCAAGATCCGCAACGCCCGCTACCGCGACGACACCCGGCCGCTGGATCCGAGTTGTACCTGCCACACCTGTGCGCATTTCAGCCGGGCCTACCTTCACCACCTGCAGCGCGCCAACGAAATCACCGGCGCGCGGCTGAACACACTGCACAACCTGCATTACTATCTGAACCTGATGGCGGAAATGCGCACGGCCATCGAGGCGGGGCGCTTCGAGCAATGGCGCGAACAGTTCCATCGCGACCGCGCGCGCGGCATCGAATAGGTGCGCCCCGGCAGGCATATGCCAGTCATGTCGCGAGATACCGCTGCAAGATGGCAACCCGGCCGCCCCGGCGGCCCCCGCTGGCCGTGACGCAATATATCGCTACAATACAGAGTTAACCAAAAATATCCTCCAGGAGAATTCATGGCTGTCACCGACACCCTTCCCCTCATCATGGCCCAGGCCGCGCCCGCCGGTGGCGAAAACGCGCTGATGGGCATGCTGCCCATCATCCTGATGTTCGTGATCCTCTACTTCCTGATGATCCGTCCTCAGATGAAACGCCAGAAAGAGCACCGCAACATGGTCGCTGGCCTTGGCAAGGGCGATGAGGTCATCACCGGCGGCGGCATGCTGGGCAAGGTCACCAAGCTGACCGACAGCTACGTCACCATCGAAGTGGCCACCCTGGCCGAAAAACCGGTCGAAGTGCTGGTGCAGCGCACCTCAGTCACCACCGTGCTGCCCAAGGGCACGATCAAGTCGCTCTGATCCCCGGCCTCGCCAGGCGCCTCGCGGCGCCTTTTTCAGCATCAGCTCCCGCCCCGACATGAACCGCTATCCCCTCTGGAAATACCTGACCGTACTGGTGGCCCTTATTCTCGGCCTGCTGTACACACTGCCCAATTTCTTTGGTGAATCTCCCGCGGTTCAGGTCGCTGGCGCCAAGTCTACCGTCAAGGTCGATGCGGGCACCTTGAGCCGGGTCGAAGACGTCCTGCGCAGCAATAACCTCGCCTACACCGGCAGCCGGTTCGACATGAACGGCCCGGTCGGTACGGTGCGCGTACGCTTCGAAAACACAGACGTCCAGCTCAAGGCCAAGGACCTTATCGAAAAGGCCCTGAACACCAACCCAGCCGACCCGTCCTACACGGTGGCGCTTAACCTGTTGCCGGCCTCGCCCAACTGGCTGTCCGCGCTGGGTGCGCACCCGATGTACCTGGGCCTCGATCTTCGCGGCGGCGTGCACTTCCTGCTGCAGGTCGATATGCAGGGCGCCCTCACCGGCCGCTACGACTCCATGGCCAACGATGTGCGCAATACCCTGCGCAACGTCAAGATCAACCCTGCCAGTGTCGAGCGCGAGAACCTGTCCATCGTTTCCGGTTTCAACAGCGAGGCCGACCGCTCGGCCGCCGCATCAGAACTCACCCGCGCCATGCCCGAAATGGTATTCACCGCCACGGGCGAAACCGGCGGCCAGTTCATGCTCACGGGCAAGCTCACCGAAACCGCAGTCACGCAAGTGCAAACCAACGCACTCAAGCAAAACATCACCACGCTGCACAATCGCATCAACGAGCTTGGCGTCGCCGAGCCTGTCATCCAGCAGCAGGGCGCCGACCGCATCGTCGTCCAGTTGCCTGGCGTACAAGACGTCGCCAAGGCCAAAGAAATCCTGGGCCGCACGGCCACACTCGAGATCCGCATGGTCGACGATTCGCCGTCGGCCCAGGCGGCGCTGGCCGCCGGCCGCGTGCCCTTCGGGCTTGAGCGCTATACCGACGCTGACGGTCGCCCCATGCTTCTGCGCCGCCAGGTCATCCTCACCGGCGAAAACCTGAAAGACGCACAACCGGGCCGCGACCAACAAACGCAGCAGCCCACCGTCAACCTCACGCTCGACGACAAGGGCGCGCGTATTTTCCGCGACGTCACGCGCAACAATATCAACAAGCGCATGGCCATCCTTCTGTTTGAGCAGGGCAAGGGCCAGGTCGTCACCGCGCCGGTCATCCGCAGCGAGATCCCGGGCGGGCAGGTGCAGATATCCGGCAGCATGACGGCGCAGGACGCCGCCGACATCGCGCTACTCCTGCGCGCCGGCTCGCTGGCCGCGCCCATGGAAATCATCGAAGAGCGCACCATCGGCCCCAGCCTGGGCGCCGACAACATCGCCAAGGGCTTTTACTCCACGCTGTATGGCTTTATCGCCATCGCGATCTTCATCATCATGTACTACCGTTTGTTCGGCATGTTCTCCACGCTGGGGCTAGCCTTCAACGTGCTCCTGCTGCTGGCGGTGCTGTCGATGCTGCAGGCTACCCTCACGCTGCCTGGCATTGCGGCCATTGCGCTCACACTAGGCATGGCCATCGACTCCAACGTGCTCATCAACGAACGTATCCGCGAAGAGCTGCGCCTGGGGCTGCCGCCGCAGCAGGCCATTCACCTGGGCTTCGAACGGGCCTGGGGCACGATTCTCGACTCCAACCTCACCACGCTGATTGTCGGGCTGGCGCTACTGGCTTTTGGTACCGGCCCCATCCGCGGCTTTGCGGTCGTGCACTGCATCGGCATCCTCACCTCCATGTTCTCGTCCATCGTAGGTGTGCGGGCACTGGTCAACCTCTGGTATGGCCGCCAGCGCAAGCTGCGCACGGTCTCCATCGGCCAGATCTGGAAACCCAACGAGGAATAACCCCTGCCCGCCGCCCACGCGCGGCGCAGGGCTTCCCGATAACAGGCAACACACAGGCAAGATTCAGACATGGAATTTTTCCGCATACACCGCACCATTCCCTTCATGCGCCATGCGCTGGTGCTGAACATCATCAGTTTCATCACTTTCGTGCTGGCGGTGTTTTTCATCGTCACCCGGGGCTTTCACCTGTCGATCGAGTTCACTGGCGGCACGGTGATGGAAGTGCATTATCAGCAGGCTGCGCAGCTCGACACAGTCCGCGGCGCCATTGGCGGGCTGGGTTACTCCGATTTCCAGGTACAGAACTTCGGCACCTCGCAAGACGTGATGATCAGGCTGCCGCTGCGCGAGGGCGAAAGCTCCGCAGCCCAAAGCGATGCCGTGCTTGCTGCGCTGCAGGCGCAGGACAAGGGCGTCGAGCTGCGCCGCGTTGAATTCGTAGGCCCGCAAGTGGGCCAGGAGCTCGTCCATAACGGTCTGCTGGCGCTGCTGTGCGTGATCATCGGCATCATGGTCTACCTGGGCCTCCGCTTCGAATGGAAATTCGCCGTCGCGGGCGTGGTGGCCAACCTGCACGACGTAATCATCATCCTGGGCTTCTTTGCCTTCTTCCAGTGGGAATTTTCACTCTCGGTGCTGGCCGGGGTGCTTGCGGTGCTAGGGTATTCGGTCAATGAATCGGTCGTCATCATGGACCGTATCCGCGAAAACTTCCGCAAGCAACGCAAAGCATCGGTCCAAGAAATCATCAACAGTGCCATTACACAAACCATTTCGCGCACGGTGATCACCCACGGGTCTACGCAAATGATGGTGCTGGCCATGCTGTTCTTCGGCGGCCCAACGCTGCACTACTTCTCACTGGCACTCACCATCGGCATCTGGTTCGGCATCTATTCATCGGTGTTCGTGGCCGCCGCCATAGCCATGTGGCTGGGCGTCAAACGCGAAGACCTGGTCAAACCGGTCAAGAAGGAAGACCCCGGCGCCGAGGTCAACTGATCCCACGACGTTCAAACAAAGCCGCCCGGCTGCCCGTCCTGTACAAGGCGGGCAGCCGGGCGGCTTTTTTGCATATCCATGTGTGACCCGCGTCGCCCGGCGTACGAGCGAAACGCCGCCCTGGGCAGCATTCTTGCGGGCACACGCCTTCGCTTATGCGGAGCGGTGCTTGGCAACGAGTTACTGACCGCCGCCCGTAATATGCGACACGTAGGCCGCCACGGCATCGATGGAGGCCTCGTCCAGCATCTGGCCGAAAGCCGGCATGGCACCCGCCCCTTCGATCACCATGGACTTAACCTGATCGTAGGTGGGCTTGAGCTCGTCGAGATTGGGGCCGATGGTGCCAGCCGCGCCTGCGTCCTGGAGGGTATGGCAGACGGCACAGGCAGGTGTGGCACGCTTGAGGAACACTTCCTTGCCCTTTTCCAGCTTGGCGGCATCGGGGCCGCCCGCCATACTGGCGCCCGCCGCGCACATCAGGATCATCGCTCCGGCAATTCGTGCTGCAACCGGGTATTTCATCTTCACTTCCTTTTAATGAACAACAAACAACACGGCGCCTGGCTCCGGTGCGAGCCGGGCCAGGCGCCGCCAGGGTAAAAACAGAATGTTGGGGCCGCGTCAGGCGACCGTAACTTTCACCATGTGGTCGCGCCAGCTATTGTTCAAATAGCCGCGGTTGTTCTCCAGGCGCTCTTCGGGCTGTGCATCGCCTTTCTCATTGACTGCCCGGCTCGTCACTTCATAGGTGCCCGGCTTCAAGGTGGTGGACAGCACAAACTCGCGCCAAGCGTACTTGCCCAAGTCGGGCCCGATCAGGGTAGCCTCCTGCCAATCTTTGCCACCGTTGACGGACACCTCCACTTTCTTGGCCGCCGTCATGCCGCCCATGGCGACACCACGGATCTGTACTTTGCCAGCCTTGAGCTTTTCACCATCCTCGCAAGGATGCGTGACCCAGGACTTGACCGGCATTTCCCAGATAGACTTATGCACCGGGGCGCCCTTCTCGCCCAACGGGGCAAAGCGGTAGCCAGTCTGCTGGATCTTGGCCGGCGACTGCTCTTTGGTGAAGGCCAGCCGCTTGATGTATTTGACGTTGTTCACACCCGTATAGCCCGGCACGATCATGCGCAGAGGGCCGCCATGCGCCAACGGAATCGGCTCGCCATTGACCTCCCAGGCCAGGATGGCATCTTCAATTGCCGACAGCGGCACAGAGCGCTCGACCATCACCGTGTTGGGATCGATGCCCGCCGGTATTTCCTCGCCCCCTGTGCTGGTCATGTAGACCATGCCGTCGGACATGCCGCCCACAGCCTCCAGCACGGCCTTGACTGGCACGCCGCTGAATACCACGCAGCCAGCCGCGCCGACCGTCCATTTGGTGCCGCTGGGCTTGCTGGGGAACCAGGCGCGACCGTTGCCCGAGCACTGCAGCACAATAGGCACCGAAGCCAGGCCCAGCGTCTTGAGTTCGGCCACAGTGAAGCTGCGCGGCTTGGCTACGCCCTCGATGGCCACCGCCCAGCTATCGGGGTCTTTCATGATGTCGGCGGAAGGCGGCGATACGTTGTTACGCACAAACAGGCGATCAAGCGGTGTGATGCCGCCAGAGCCCAAGGCGCAACGCTTGAGTTCGATGGTGTTGTTGCTGTGGACAATCATGCTGTCCACATCCTTCCATGCAGCATAATCTGGCAGCGGCTTGGCGCCACTGGCTGCAGCGGGGGGCGCGGCGGCGGCACCCTGCGCCGATGCCGTCTGCGCCAGCCCACCCAAGCCCGCCAAGGCGGCAAGACCACCTGTGGAAGCCAGCATGCGGCGGCGAGCCAGGCTTTGCAAATCACTCATATCGTTCTCCTTTGTCGTGTAGTTTGCTCTGCATGCCCCGCGGAATTTCCACGCACCGCACGCACTCGATCGTAGGCAAACGGCACGGCACCCGGCTGGCGCCGTGTTGCCCCGAGCCCGTAAGCCCGCGCGGGCCGTCTGCCCTTATTTTGCGCCGATTATATCGACAATACATATAAGTATATATAGTCCAGATCTAAAACTTCTATGCATCCAGACGCGAGCCCAATTCACAACCGACGTTCCGCCATCCCGCAGGCGGCTACGCGGCTGGCGCCTTCCCGGTACAATATTGGTTTTATTCAACGCCCCCGGGATCTACACCCGTAACGGCCAAACATGCAAGAAATCAACCTCAAGCGCGAAGCCGGCACGCCTGCCGCCATCGCCAGTTCTGCCTCGCCCGCCGCTGCGACCGGCCCGCACCGTAAACTGTTCATCCGCACCTTTGGCTGCCAGATGAACGAATACGACTCCGAAAAAATGGCGGACGTCCTGCGCGAAGACCAGGGCGTAGAACTCACCCAGAACCCCGAAGAGGCAGACATCATCCTCTTCAACACCTGTTCTGTGCGCGAAAAGGCGCAGGAAAAGGTGTTCTCCGACCTGGGCCGCGTTCAGCACCTGCGCCAGGCCAGGCCCGACCTGATCATCGGCGTGGGCGGCTGCGTCGCCAGCCAGGAGGGCGAAGCCATCATTCGCCGCGCGCCCTACGTAGACGTCGTGTTTGGCCCGCAAACCCTGCATCGCCTGCCCGATCTCATCGCCCGGCGTCGTGCATCGGGCCACTCACAGGTCGACATCAGCTTCCCCGAGATCGAAAAGTTCGACGCCCTGCCACCGGCACGCGTCGAAGGCCCCACCGCCTTTGTGTCCATCATGGAAGGCTGCAGCAAATACTGCAGCTTCTGCGTGGTGCCCTATACACGGGGTGCCGAGGTTTCTCGCCCGTTTGAAGACGTACTCACCGAAGTCGCCGACCTGGCCGACCAGGGCGTGAAAGAAGTCACCCTGCTGGGGCAGAACGTCAATGCCTACCGCGGCCCTCTGGAAGGCAGCAGCGAGATCGCCGACTTCGCGATGTTGCTCGAATACGTGCACGACATCCCGGGTATCGAACGCATCCGCTACACCACTTCGCACCCCAAAGAAATGACCACGCGCCTGATCGAGGCCCATGGAAAACTGCCCAAGCTGGTGCCCTTCCTGCACCTGCCCGTGCAGGCTGGCAGCGACCCCGTCCTGGCGGCCATGAAGCGGGGCTACACCACGCTCGAATTCAAATCCATCGTACGTCGCCTGCGCGCGGCCCGCCCTGGGCTTACGCTTTCTTCCGATTTCATCGTCGGCTTTCCGGGCGAAACCGAGGCCGACTTCGAACGTACGATGCAACTTATTCGCGACGTGGGCTTTGACACCTCGTTTTCCTTCGTCTATTCACGTCGCCCCGGCACCCCGGCCGCCGATCTGGAAGACGACACCCCCAAAGAGATCAAGCTCGAGCGCCTGCAAAAATTGCAGACACTCATCAACGAGCAGGCTGCCGCCGTCGCCCAGGCCATGGTCGGTACCGTGCAGCGCATCCTTGTCGAAAAGCCCTCGCGGCGCGACCCAGGTGAGCTCGCCGGCCGCACCGAAAACAACCGCACCGTCAACTTCCAGGGCAATCCGCGCCTGATCGGGCAAATGGTGGACGTGCGCATCACGCAGTCTCTCAGCAATTCGCTGCGCGGCGAGATCGTCACCCACGACTCGCAGGAAACCTCCGCATGACAGCGTCCACGCGCAAAAAACCAGTCGTCTTCACCCTGGAGGGCGACAATACTCACCTGGCCAATCTCTGCGGCCCGCTTGACGCCAACCTGCGCCAGATTGCAGACGGCTGGAACGTACGCATTGCCCGCCGCGGCGACCGCGTCACCATAGAGGGAGAGCAGGCCAAGGCTGCCGCCAAGGCACTGCAAACGTTTCACCGCCGTGCGACACACAAGGCTCTGGCGGTCGAAGACATCCAGCTTGGCATGGTCGAAATGGGTGCAGGCCTCACGCAAGAAGAAACCCATATGCAAGCGCCCGCCGCCCACGCCGCGCTGCCCGATCTGCCACCGGTCGACGACCTGAGCCTGAATCTGCGCACCCGGCGCACTGACCTACGTCCCCGCACCCCCCGGCAGCGCGAGTATCTCAACAATATTCTGCGCCACGACATCACCTTCGGCATCGGTCCCGCAGGCACCGGCAAAACCTGGCTGGCAGTGGCCTGCGCCATCGACGCACTAGAGCGCGAGAGTGTGCAGCGGCTGGTGCTCACACGTCCGGCCGTCGAAGCCGGCGAGCGTCTGGGCTTTCTCCCGGGCGACCTGGTACAGAAGGTCGATCCTTATCTGCGCCCGCTCTACGACGCGCTTTACGATCTCATGGGCTTCGAACGCGTACAGCGCCTGTTCGAAAAACAAACCATCGAGATCGCCCCGTTGGCCTATATGCGCGGGCGCACACTGAACCACGCCTTCGTCATCCTCGACGAAGCCCAGAACACCACGCCCGAGCAGATGAAGATGTTTCTGACGCGCATCGGCTTCGGCAGCAAGGCCGTCATCAACGGCGACCCTTCACAGGTCGACTTGCCACGCGGCCAAGCCAGCGGGCTGGCGCATGCCGTCGATGTTCTGCGTGATGTTCAGGGCATCGCCACCACGCAGTTCACCAGCCGCGACGTGGTGCGCCACCCGCTTGTGGCGCGCATCGTCGAAGCCTACGAAAAAGCGGGCGATCATGTCGCCTGATGCGCCCGCCCTGTCGCTGTCTGTGCAATATGGCACCGAAGCCGTCGAGCTGCCGCGCTGGCGGCTGCGCCGCTGGGTTACGCAGGCCGTGGCGGGTGTAGCGCAAGGTGGCGCGCACGGTGGCTTCAGCACTGCAGCGTTCACCCTGCGGCTGGTCGATGCCGAAGAAGGCCGCGCTCTCAACCACGCCTATCGCGGCAAAGACTACGCCACCAACGTGCTGACTTTCGAATACGGCACCGACCAAGGCGGCACGGCAAGCGGCGATATTGTGTTGTGCATGCCTGTATTGCGCCGCGAGGCTGCCGAACAAGGCAAACCCTTGCTGCATCATGCTGCGCACCTGGTAGTGCATGGGGTGCTGCATGCGCTTGGCTACGATCACCTGGACGATGATGAGGCCCGTGAAATGGAGGCGCTCGAAGTCGCCATCCTGGCCGCCATGGGCCTGCCCAACCCCTATCAGTAGGACACAGTAGGACACGCCGATGACAGCATCGGCGCGGTGCGGGCAGCCAAACAGCCGCTACGCCGCGCCGTGGATTATCGGTTATCCTAAGGACTCGTGTATTCAGTCTCCGGACAATGTCAGACCCTAGCCCCACCGACCCCGAACCTCAACCGGCCAAACACGGCAGATCGCTGCTCGAACGGCTTACCTCGCTTATCCGGCCCTCCGAACCCGCTAACCGGGACGACATCAAGGCTGTACTCGAGGCCGCCCACCGGCGCCAGATCCTAGACAGCGAAGCCTACACCATGATCTCCGGCGCGCTCGAAATGGCCGAGCAAACAGTGGCCGATATCATGGTGCCCCGCTCCAAGATCGACATGCTCGACATCGGCAAGCCACTGGCCGAAATCCTGCCCGAGATCATCGAGACTGGCCACTCCCGCTTCCCCGTCTACGAAGACGACCGCGACAACATTGTCGGCATCCTGTTGGCCAAAGACCTGCTGCTTTCGGTCAGCAACCCCTCGATCGCGCTGCGCCCCCTTGTGCGGCCGGCCGTGTTCATCCCCGAAACCAAACGCCTGAACGTGCTGCTTCACGAGTTCCGCGTGAGCCGCAACCACTTGGCGATCGTCGTCGATGAGCACGGCGGCATTTCGGGGCTGGTTTCGATGGAAGACGTGCTGGAACAGATCGTCGGCGACATCGAAGACGAATACGATGAAGATGACGAGAAAACCATTTTCCAGACCGGCACCAATAGCTGGCGGGCCATGGGCATCACCGAAATCGTCGCGTTCAACGAAAGCTTCGGCACCCACTTGCCGCACGAAGACTACGACACGCTGGGTGGCTGGCTGGCCGCTGAACTTGGCCGCATCCCGCGCCGAGGCGACAGCATCAGTTACGAAGGCCTGAATATCACCGTTGTTGGCGCCGACGCCAAGCGGGCGCTCTGGCTGCACATCCAACACGACTCCACCACACCGGCACCCCTGCCCGACGGCGGCAACTAGCCACACGTATCCGGACGCCATCAACTTGCATATGCCCACACCCCGCAGCGCCACATTGCCCGCCACGACGTTGGCCGCCCTGCTGGCGCTGGGCGCCGTGCATGCATTGTCATTCGCGCCGGGCCCGCTGCCGCACTGGTCGCTGCCTTTTGTGCAGCTATTCGCGCTGGCGGTGCTGGCCTGGCACGCCATGCGCGCTGCCACCGCCTGGCGGGCCGCACTCACCGGCTTTGTCTTCGGCCTGGCCCATTTTGCGGTGGGGCTGTATTGGTTGTACATCAGCATGCATGAGTACGGGGGCATCTCCGCGCCCCTCGCTGTGCTGGCCGTGTTGCTGCTGTCGGCATTTCTTGCCCTATACACAGGCCTGGCCACCGGCGCAGCAAGCCTGCTTGGCGGGCGCTACCTCCCGCAAGCCACGCATTACCGCCGCCAGTTGCTCGCCGCCGCGGCATGGGCCTCATGCTGGGCCGGCGCCGAATGGCTGCGCGGCACACTGTTCACCGGGCTGCCCTGGCTCAACATCGGTTATGCACACGTCGAAGGCATGCTGGCCGGCTGGGCACCCGTGGTTGGCGTCTATGGCATCGCGTGGCTGGCGGCGTTCGCCGCCGCGGCCATAGCCTTGCTGGCCTGCGCCAAAGACACGCAAAACGATGCCCGGACAGCGATAGGCGTTGGGCTTGCCGTCCTGTCGGGCCTGGCCGGCATTTTCCTGGGCCACGTAAGCTGGTCCTCGCCCCACGGAGAGCCGCTGCTGGTGCGGCTCACACAGGGCAATGTCCCGCAATCACAGAAATTCGACGCGTCGATGTTTGTACAAGCGCAAATGGACTACTTGGAGCTCGCATCTTTGCCGCCGCGCGATCCGAAAGCTGTGCCCGACCTTGTTGTCATGCCGGAAACCGTCGTCCCTCTGTTTCAGGACAATGTCGCACCCAACCTGTGGGAGCACTGGCTGAACGTGGCGCGTGAGCATAATGCGCACGTCATCATGGGCGCACCCTTGCACGACGCCGCCAACGGCGCCGATCGCTATACCAACAGCGCCATCGGCTTCAACGGCGAGACAACCGCCGCCGCCATCGCCGCCGCCAAGCCGCCCATGCGCTACGACAAACACCACCTGGTGCCTTTTGGCGAGTTCGTACCGCCTGGCTTCCGATGGTTTGTCGACGCTATGCACATCCCTCTGGGCGACTTCAACAGCGGCCCCGAAAGGCAAGCGCTGTTCAAGATCGGCGACCAAATCATCGCCCCTGATATCTGCTATGAAGACGTGTTCGGCGAAGAAATCATCCGCAGTGTGCGCGACAGCGCCACCCAAGGCCCCGGCGCCACCATCCTGCTGAACCTGAGCAACCTGGGCTGGTTCGGCGACTCCTGGGCGCTGCGCCAGCACCTGCAGATATCACGCATGCGGGCACTGGAAACCGCCCGTCCCATGCTGCGGGCCACCAACACTGGCATGACGGCCGCCATCGACGCAAACGGTGTGGTGCGCGGCGTGCTCGAGCCCATGCGAAAGGGTGTACTCGACGTCGAAGTCCAGGGTCGCAGCGGCCTTACGCCTTACGTGCGGCTAGGCAACGCCCCCGCACTGGCGTGGATCGCCCTGTTCCTGCTCCTGGGCCTACTGCGCCGCCCGCGCGCGGCTGGCCCCGCGTAATCCAATGGTTTGACCTAAGCGCCCCTTAAAGCGTCCATGTCATTGACGACAGGTTGCGTAACCAAATATCGCCCTCGGCGGCTTTGGCTTGCACAGATTCAAAAATTCGTGCATAATCTCGCTTCTTCGCTAGAGAACGAAGCAGCAATTTGCAGCCTCGGGGGTATAGCTCAGCTGGGAGAGCGCTTGCATGGCATGCAAGAGGTCAGCGGTTCGATCCCGCTTACCTCCACCAGTTCTAACGAAGTCTGCCTTCGGGCACCTGCAGTACCGCGTGTTTAATATGCTAAAATGCGCAGCTTGTTTCAAGTCCTGTCCCCTTCGTCTAGAGGCCTAGGACATCACCCTTTCACGGTGAGTACAGGGGTTCGAATCCCCTAGGGGACGCCAGTTTTCTCTGGCACAGTTGCAGTACACACCGCTGCGGAGCGGTAGTTCAGTTGGTTAGAATACCGGCCTGTCACGCCGGGGGTCGCGGGTTCGAGTCCCGTCCGCTCCGCCAAATAATTCAGTAAAAAAAGCGCTTACTTACCGTAAGCGCTTTTTTTTCGCCCCCATTTGTATTCCAAATGCAGAATGCTTGCATTGCAACTGACACCTGCTAGCGAGCACTACCAGACGGTATATCGTTCCAGCCGCTTGACATCCTCCCCTCCCTAAAGAAAAGGGATTCCTACGGCGCTCACAGCGGCGCAAGGCTGCTGTGAGTCGCTTCGGTGGACGCGCACCGTACCTTGCACCATCAACGGCGCAACACAGGGCCTCACCCCCTCCTGCCTAGTCCACTGCCGCCGCAGCCAAAAGCGAGAAACAAAAAAATAGTGCATAATTACGGCCCTGTCGCTGGCAACACTATGTTCACACGTAGGGGGTATAGCTCAGCTGGGAGAGCGCTTGCATGGCATGCAAGAGGTCAGCGGTTCGATCCCGCTTACCTCCACCAGTTCCACGGCAGATTATGCAAGTCCTGTCCCCTTCGTCTAGAGGCCTAGGACATCACCCTTTCACGGTGAGTACAGGGGTTCGAATCCCCTAGGGGACGCCAGTTTTCTCTGGCACAGTTGCAGTACACACCGCTGCGGAGCGGTAGTTCAGTTGGTTAGAATACCGGCCTGTCACGCCGGGGGTCGCGGGTTCGAGTCCCGTCCGCTCCGCCACATTTCTCTAGTAGTATCAAGCACTTAGGTGATTGCATTGGGTGGATGGTATAACCCAATCAAGGCGAATTATAGCCTTTCACTGCACTCAAATTGCACTACGATGCACCACATTGCCGGAACTGAATCGAACCGGGTTTTGAGGAGGCTTCAATTCTTGAGAGAATGGAGTCATGAGCAAGAACAACAAGTTTTC